>CAIMUX010000085.1 GCA_903844735.1 Candidatus Eiseniibacteriota bacterium | reverse complement strand
TGGCCCATCGAGGTCAGCAACACGAGGCGGGTATCCTGAAGGGTCTTCTCGGCCTTGACAGAGCGGGCCAGCGCCGCTCCGTCCATGACGGGCATCTGCATGTCCACGATGGCCACCTGGAACGGATCGCCCGCGTCCTTGGCCCGATGGAGCTCCCGCAAGGCCAAGGCGCCATCCGAGGCCTCTTCCGATCGCACGCCCCAGGCCCGGAGCTGGGCCATGAGCACCTCACGATGGGTGGCGTTGTCGTCCACGATCAACAGATGTGTCCCGCGAATGTCGGCGAGCGGGAGGCCCTCCGTCTGCGCCCTCTCGGTCTGTTTGGTAAACCGTGCGGTGAACCAAAACTCCGAGCCGTGCCCTTCTTCGCTCGTGATGCCGATCTCGCCTCCCATCATCGCGGCGAGCTGCTTCGAGATGGCCAGCCCCAGGCCGGTGCCCCCGTACTTGCGCGTGGTCGACGCGTCAGCCTGGGTGAACTTCTGGAACAGAAGTGCCTGCTTCTCCGGCGCTATACCGATGCCGGTGTCCTTGATCGAAAAGCGCACGAAGGCTTCGTCGTCGGTCTCCGACAACAGGCCGGCGCGCACGGCAATCTCGCCTTTCTGAGTGAACTTGATCGCGTTGCCTGTCAGGTTGGTCAGCACCTGGCGCAGACGACCGGGGTCGCCGCGGAGATACGCCGGTACGTCCGGCGCGGCGGCGCAGATGAACTCGATCCCCTTCTCCTGGACGCGCAGGGCCACCGTGGCGGCGAAGTCGTCCAGCAGCGCGCGCAGATCGAAGTCCAGCGTCTCTATGTCGAGCTTGCCAGCCTCGATTTTGGAGAAGTCCAGGATGTCGTTCAGGAGCGACAGCAGAGCCTCGCCGCTGCTGCGCACGATGCCGGCGTAGCGCCGCTGCTCTTCGTTCAGCTCCGTATCCAGCAGCAGGCCGGTCATGCCGATGACGCCGTTCATCGGCGTGCGGATCTCGTGGCTCATGTTGGCCAGGAAGTCGCTCTTGGCGGCGTTGGCGCTATCCGCCGCGGCGGACATGGCGTTGGCCCGGGCGGTGGCCTCCTCCGCCTTGGCGGTCATGGCATTGGCCCGGGCCGTGGCCACAAACGCCTCGGCGGCCATTTCGGTGGCCCGGGCTGTGGCCTCCTCGAGAGACCGATTGGTCTCTCGGAGATTCGCCTCGGCCCGCTTGCGCTCGGTCATGTCGATCATCACGGTCAGGATGTACTGACGCCCCTGGGTGTGGATGATCTCTCCCGAAAACAGGCCGTCGATAATCGTCCCATCTTTGCGCCGGACTTGCAGCTCGATGTCACTGAAGCGCTCGTTGGCCCGCAACCGGTCGGCCGCTGCGGCCCGCTGCGCCCGGTCCGAGAACAGACCGGCCTCGACCGCGGTCTTGCCGAGGATGTCTTCCCTGGAATACTGGAGCGTTTTCAGGAAGGCGTCGTTGACATCCGTGAATCGCTGGTCCGGCAGAGTGGAGAGCGCCATCAGTGCCGGGTTGTTGCGAAACAGCCGTTCGAACCGTTGCTGCGCTTCCTGTTCGGAGGTCAGGTTCTTGGAGAGGCCGAAGATGCATTCCGCGCCGTCCCATCGTCCGAACCAGGCGCGCGTTTCCACGGGAACGAGGGCCCCGCTCTTGGCGGCCAGCGGCAGGGGACAGCTTTCCCGCTCGCCCCGAAACATGGCGGCGAAGATCTCCTCGGCTTCCCGCCGCTTGTCCTTTGGATGCACGTCCAGCACATGCATGGTAGCGAGTTCTTCCACGCTGTAGCCCAGCGTTCGCGTGACGGCGGCGTTGGTGAAGAGCAGCCGTCCGTCCGGCGTGCCCACGATGATCAGGTCGGTCATGGACTCGAAGAAGGTGCGGAAATTGGCTTCGCTTTCCCGCAGCGCACTCTCCGCCTGCTTCTGGGCGGTGATGTCCCAATTGGTGCCGATCATCTGCAGGGGTTGACCGGAGGAGTCGCGTCGCACGAGGGCGAGAGCACGGATGCTATGGATGCTTCCGTCCGGCCAGACCACGCGGAACTCGGTGTTGAACTCCTTCTCCCCGCGAAGCGCCATCTGGATCTCGGCATCCCCCTGCACCAGGTCGTCCGGGTGGACGCCGGCCCGCCAACTCTCATACGCGCCACCGAACTGATCCGCCGTGATTCCGTAGAGCCGATACATCTGGTCGTCCCAGATCAGCCGGTTGTTGACCGTGTCGTAGTCCCAGATGCCCACGCCGCCGGCACGCGCCGCCAGCGATAGGCGGTCGGCGATCTGCGCCGGCGCCTCTTCTGCCCGCTTGCGCGCCGTGATGTCATAGACAATCGAGTGCAGAACGGTGCGCCCGCCGAATTGAATGCTGCTTGCTGACACTTCGACATCCCGCAACGAGCCATCCGCCAAACGGTGCTGGAACTCGAATCGCTTGCCTGACCCCGGTGTGACGGAGGCCATCTCCTGCCTGATTTCGGAAGCGGGCAGGACGTTGATGTCGGTGATGTACATGGCCAGCAGCCGCTCCCGCGGATAGCCGTAGAAGCTCACCGCGGCGGCATTGGCGTCAAGGATCGCTCCATCGGCGGGATCGATCAGCAGCATCACCGCTGAGTTGCCGGCGAACTGATTGCGATAGGACTGCTCGCTTTCCCGCAGTGTGAGGGTCTGTTCGGCGACCCGTCGCTCCAGCTCCTCGCGCCGACGCAACGTCATGCCGGTGACGAGACTGACCCCGGCCGTAAGTACCAAACCGACCAGGAACGTCAGCCAGCCGGCTCGCATCGGATGCATGCGCAGAAACTCCGGCCCCGCGTGGGCGATCAGGGTGAAGGCCTTGCCGAAGGCGAAGACAGGTCGCGTCGCGGAAAGCGCCGCAGAGAGCCCTGCGGGAATCCCAGCGGAAGGCCCAGCGGAAGGCCCCGTAGCCGCGGGGCTGTCGGTATCCCAGGTCGTGGCGAGCCGTTCGTTCACTTCGTTCGTGCGCTGGAGCGAAAGCTCCATGCGCACCGCGTTGTCCGAAGCCCCGGTCTTCAGCACGGTTCCCATGCGCAGCACGGCCACGGCGAAGCCGCGCAGGCTCTGGGGATCATCACCGTCAAAGACGGGCCGAAAGATCAGCATCCCCTTCTGGCTGCCCGATTCCTGCACCAAAGTAATCGGATCGGTGCCGGTGGTCAGGCCGGTGCGCGTCGCTTCTTCCAGCGCCGCGGCGCGCAGCGGCTCCGAGCCGAGGTCGTAGCCCGGGGCGCGTTCGTCGCCCGCGAGGGGCGCCACTCGGAAGACCGGGTAGTACACGGCGCGTTCGGTGGCCGGCACACGCTTTCCTAGCGCGTCCTTCTGCCAGATCTCGAACCCCGTGAGGCCCCCGGCGCGGGCCGCCTCTTCCATGCGGGACTTATCCGCCGCGGGCACGGTCGGAATCCATTCCCAGGCTGAAACCGCCAGATTCTTCGTCAGATAGGCTGTGAACTGCCGGAACTCCTCTAGAGTGACCTGCTCGTCGCTCTCGTAGAAGCGCCCTAAACCCTCCAGTTGGATATCGCGGATGTCGCGCAGCCTTTCGGCAATCGGCTCGGTCCGGCTTGCCGCGAGTGTCGCGAAAGCTTCGCCGCGGCTGCGGGACTCGGCCGTGTGGGCCATCCACGTCGCAAACACGGTCAGAGCCAGTCCGACCGCGACCACCAGGCCCGGCTCGATGCGCCACGTCCAGCGTGGCGGCGCGCCGGCGATTCGGGATCGCCTGGCCAACAGCGCCCGACCGAGCCACAGCATCGCCGCCAACGCGAGCGTGAACAACACCGGCGGCAACGCCGCGCGGGCCCGGATCCCGTTCCAGGCGTGGGCGTCGGTGTCCATGTCCAGCACGGCGATCGTGGCCCCGGTTCCCTTGTCACAGATCGGTTCCAGCCCCATGACCCACGTGCCCCAGCGGTCGGAGACCGGGCCTTCGACGGCGGCGACACTCGTGGCGAACACGCGGTGGACACCCGCGGGGGCCTCCGCATAGACCTGCCCAGGCGGGGAGTAGTCCTTCGAGCCGGTCGGCTCGTTGTCCACGAAGAAGAACACCGATCCATCCGCCTTGCGACCCAGGAGAGAAAGGAACCGGCACTGCGGACTTGTCGAACGAACGGCGGCGAGCTGTTCCTTGAGCCTCTGGTACTCGGGGCTCGCCAGATCGGCTTCGGTGCCCGTGAGCGACTGGATGCGCTCGACATTCACCGCCTGCGCCACCATCTGCGTCCGCTGGAGCAGGTCGGAGCGCATCTCGCGGTCGGTTCGCGCCGCCGCCCACCAAGCCAGGGCGGACCCAGCGGCGAGAATGGCCAGAAGCATCGCCGCCGTCGTCAGGCGCGGGTGTTTCCCCACGTGCAAACCTGTTGTCTCGTGCTCCGAGGCTTCGGTGTTTCGCATCGCTGGCTTCATGGGCTGAGGTCCCCGACGTTTCTTCCTCCCGGGCCCAGGCGCGCAGGAGGACCGGTTATGACCGACATGACTCTTCACGCAGCTTTCCTTTGGCTACTCTCGCCCTCGGTGGCCGCGATTTCTTTCGGCAGCCATCTGTCCAGCGCTTCCGCCAGGGCTCGGAGGGAAACCGGCTTGGACACGTAGTCGTCCATGCCCGCTTCTAAGCAGCGCTCGCGGTCGCCCAGCATGGCATTTGCGGTCATCGCGATGATCGGACCCTCGCGATTGCGGACCGCGGATTGCGGATGGCGGATCTTCCGGGTGGCCTCCAGTCCATCCATCCCGGGCATCTGCATGTCCATCA
>CAIMUX010000084.1 GCA_903844735.1 Candidatus Eiseniibacteriota bacterium | reverse complement strand
CGAGTAGTCTGCACTTGAAACGCCTCCTTTCGGTTCCAGAGCCTCTGCTTTCACACAACTCTGAAATGCAGGAAGGAGGCGTCTCTTTGCAAGCTCGTTCTTCATACTTCGGGAAAATCCTCGCTTATTCGAGGGTTAGTTAGGGAGGCAGCTCGCCAACGGCGTGCGCACCTCGAAGATCTCGGTCCAGGAGACATCCTTGTACAGGTTCAGCGGGACGGGGAAGCACGGCGGCGGAAACTCGGTCATATCCATGTCGTAGTTGTAGCGGCGGGTCGGCCCGAGCGGGCTGGGGGTGCCGACCCATGGGCCGGCACTTCCGCCGACGTTGGTGATGATCGGCCCGGTGATATTCAACACCCAGGTGTTGAGGGTGATGGTCTGTTCGTCCCAGCCTTCCCCTGCTGCGGGGTCGTTGTTGTACGGGGTCTCGATGAGTTCGTCCAGGTCGAGGTCGAGCGGGCCCGGCGCCGCCGAGGGGTGGCCGGTGGTTGCGCTGGTGGTTTGGTCCCCGAAGGCTGCCCAGTTGCTGGTCCGGGAGAGCAGGGCCGCGTCGATGCGCAGCACGCGGCGGACACCCGCGGGGATTTGGATCTGGCTTTCCGCCACCAGCCCGATGTTGGCAGGATCACCGGACTGGTTGGCAGCCCGGGTCACTGGATCGAACCCGGTATGGCCGGTGATGATGTCCCCCCGAACGATGATGTAGCGGGTGGCGAAGACGGTGAGGTTGCGCGCGCTCACCCCGTCGATCTTGTTCCCCAACGTCAACGCCCCCTTCACATTGGCGTCCCTCTCGAAGAAGACGATACCGTTGAACTGCGATGCGCGCAGGTGCAGCCCGGTGACCGTGTTGAACACCGGGTTTCCGTTGTAGGTGATGACGGTATCCGGCGCGTCCAGCGTCGCGTTGTGGAAGTCAAACCGGTCGAAGAGCAGCACGCCGGCGTTGGGGGCGGCCTGCGCGTTGAGCCCGAGCGGATCCTTAAACACATGGACGGCGGGGAGGTCGATGTAGATCCCCACGCTTCCCCGCCGCTCGCAGGCGCTGCCGCCGGTAGCTGTCCCCTTGGCTTTGGCCTCCATGTCGGCCCAGTTGAAGGAGTTGCTCAGGTCGATGGTGTCGGCGTCGGTGACATACCCACGATAGAAGGTGCCGCAGGCTGCGTCGGGGATGTCTCCTACCACGAAGACGCTCTCCAAGAACCTGTCTTCCCGGTTGGCGCTGCAGCCGCACGCAATGTCGAGGTCTTCCCCGGTATAGATCTCGCCGGTGATGAGGGCATCGCAGCCGTAGGTCAGGGTACCGGCGGAAACGAAACGCGCAAACTTGAGGAAGCTGTCGTGGACGATCTCCACCTTGACCCGCCGGCGCGCTCCGTGGAACTCGCCCTCCGAGACGATGGCGAACCCGTTCGACTGGTAGGCCGAGATCCCCAGCCCCTTGACGTCGGAGGCTTCGGCGATCACATGGTACGTGCCGCCCCAGGCCAGGCTGTCCGTGAGCTCGAATTCGGGGCGGCCGTCGCCGTCGGCGTCGGTCATGGTGACGGTCCGGTCAACGATGGCCCGCTTGGCATAGGCGATGCCGGTTTCGGCGACACCCAGGGCCTGCACCGAGCCGCTCTCGTACCGGGAGAGGTTGCGCTCTCCCATCGAGGTCACGATGGCGGTCGTGGCCAGGATGGAAAGCGCGGCGAGGACGAGGAGCGCTAAGAGAAGCGCGCTTCCCTCCTCCCGGGAGGAGCGTCGGATGGCGGCGTCCATGAGTGGGCCTCCGTTAGGGACTTGTCTTGGCCACGTTGAAGCGAAGCGGCAGGCTGACCGTGCGTGAACCTTCCCGCCAGGACATCGTGACCGTGACTGCGATCATGCCATTGGGTATCGTCGCATCCTGGGTCGGAGTGTTGACCAACACCGTGCCCCGTCCTTGGGGGCCCAACTCGGCGGTAACGTGGGCTGCCCAGGTCGCGGCTGGAGCGGGCACACTGGCCGGCACGTTGGTGTCGATGGCGTTGAAGATCGAACGAATGTCGGCGAACGACTCACTCATGATCTTCTCGCGGATCTCCTGCGCGAGGCAGTTCCCGGCCGTCTCCTCTCGAGCGTGGGAGGTGTGGAGGTTGGCTATGGCGAAAACCTGCGCCGTCGCCATGACCCCAACACTGAGCAGGACCAGTGCGATCATCAGCTCGACGAGGGTGAAGCCCGCCCGCGGACCCGACCCGAACGCCGACCCGGACGCCGTGCCGCGGGCTCGGCCCTTCTCGACCCGATTTCGCCCGGGGCGCCGATTGCCCATTCCGCAAGGACGATGCACGCAAACCTCCCGATAGATGCGTATCCGGACCGCCATCCACAGGCGGGATCCCCGGATGGCATGGCAGGCGCCGTGCCGTTCTTCTTCATCGGCAAACCGCCGGGGTCTCGTAACCCCAAACTCCCATGGGCGAGCGACGTTACGGATCACCACCGGAGGGGAGTCGGCCGGGCCGGACGGAACAGGGGGGTGCAGACCGCCCTTCTGATCGTGCGACTTGCCGCTAAGGCACCGACTCCCGGCAGCCGATGTCGGAATCAGATCCGTGAGCAGCGATCGAGGGGCTCGCTGTCCACCGGGTGGATGGCCCTGGTTCCGATACGCTCCGGTGTGTCGGAAGTGAAGCGACGCGGCCTTCGGCAGGCGAGGTCAGGGCCGATTCTCGGACCGGGCCGTGCGATCGTCGGCCTGCGCCACTCATATTGATGCTTGACAGGGTCAGAAGATCGGACCTAGCGTCGTGCCGGGCATGAGTATAGGCCGTGCGCGGCGCTGAGAATGCGCATGTGCTTTGGCGCGCCACCCCGTTTGGACGCCTGTCTGCGGGCTGAGGGCGCTGCGCGGCACCGGGCCAGGATGGACCAGGGAGGTCGTCCGGGAGGGGCTGGTCCGGAGAAGAATCTAAGGGCCTAAGGATCCAGGCAAGGGGGGCCTATGTTCCACGAACGAACTCTCATTCGCACCGGTCTTGTCCTGCTGCTGGCGGGGGTTGTTGCGACAGCGGCTTCCGCCGGCACGGTGGGCAAGATTTCCGGAGTCGTCAAGGATGCGGGCACGGGCGAGCCGATCGCCAGTGCGGCGGTGATCATCGTGACGACCACGATGGGCGCATCGACCGGTCCGGACGGCAACTATTTCATCCTCAACGTGGGGGCCGGGACGTACGACGTTCAGGCGCAGGTGATCGGGTACAAACCGCTCCTGATCCAGAATGTCCTCGTGGCGCCGGACTTCACCACCGAGCTGAACTTCAGTTTGGAGCAGACGGTGGCCACCACGCTGGATGCGGTCAAGGTGGAGGCGCAGCGTCCGGTCTTCCAGCGCGACGCCACGTCCACCGTCCGTATCCTGGACAGCAAGCAGTACAACTCGTTGCCCACCCGCGGTTACCAGGACGCCGCATCCATCCAGGCGGGTGTCGTGAGCAGTCAGGGCTCCACGACCGTCGACCTGGCGGGCAACGAGACGACCAACAATCCGATCCTCTTCATCCGCGGCGGACGCGCCAACGAGGTCGCCTACTTCGTGGACGGCTTCTCCCAGCAGGATCCGCTGACCGGGTACTCGACCACCAGCATCAACACCAATGCGGTGGAGCAGGTCGTCGTCATGACCGGTGGCTTCGCCGCCGAGTACGGCCGCATCATGTCCGGCGCGGTGAACGTCGTGACCAAGGAGGGCGGCGCGAAGTACTTCGGAACCCTCGAAGCGGTCACCGACAACATTGGCGGCGCGTGGGTCGGGGCCAAGAAATACGACTACAACATCTACGGGGCGTCGCTCGGCGGGCCGCTCCTGCCGGACAACGACAAGGTCACCTTCTTCGCCTCCGGTGAGCGCCGGTGGCAGAAGGACCGCTCGCCGCGTTCCCTCGCCGACGGACCGCTGCCGTTTAACCAGCTCTCCGGCTGGACGTGGCAGGGCAAGGTCGCCTGGAAGCTGTCGCCTGGGATGGGCCTCAAGGCCGGGACGCTCGGCTCCCGGGACGACTGGCAGGAGTACATTCACAACTACCGATTCACGGGCGCCCACATGCCGCGGTACGAGGACCGCAACTCGTCCTACTTCGCCACCTTTACCGACAAGCTCAATCCCGACACCTACTTCAACCTCAGCGGTAACTACTTCATGACCGAGCGCGAGTCGGGGGACGGCATCCTCTTCAACAACCTGAACGCCTACGGCCGTCTCCGCACGCGCCACGAGGGACCGGACTCGACCTGGGTCGAGGATATCGGCAATCGCCGCATGGACCTCTACAGCCTCTTCTGGCCGGCCGACCACGACTCCACACCGGGACGGGTCGTGGACGACTATCAGCATCGGAAGTCGTCCTACGTCGGCCTTACCGGAGACATGACCCACAAGTGGAGCGAGCACAACGCCGCCAAGTTCGGCGTCGACCTGCAGCGCCACACCCTACGCTTCTACCAGGCCCTCTACCCGGCCACCTACTACCTCGGGGTCGACGGCGGCGGCCTCGACGACGTGGTCAACTACGGTTACGATCGCCTCGGAACCACGGAGCTCAACGGAAAGGAAGGCCTGTTCGAGGATGGGGCCAAACACCCCCTGTCGGCCTCGGCCTACGTGCAGAACAAGTACGAGTACAGCGACTTCGTCGTGAACGCGGGCATCCGGTATGACTACCTCGATCCGAAGACCCAGATGCTGGTCAACGCGAACCGACCGCTGGCGGGCGACAACGCCTCCAACCTCGATCCCTCCGACCTCACGGCCTCCAAAGCGAAGAACAAGATCAGCCCGCGGCTCGGCGTCGGCTTCCCGGTCTCCGAGAAGACCCTCTTCCATGCCAACTACGGGAGGTTCTTCCAGCAGCCGAACCTGCAGGACTTGTACACCAGCTACCGCTATCTCGAGTACAAGATCCGCATGGGCGGCTACTACTTCCCCTTCGGGAATCCGAACCTGCAGCCGGAGACGACCACGGCCTACGAGGTCGGCATCACACACGCGCCGAGCTCGAAGCTCCGCGTGGACGCGACCGCCTATTACAAGGACGTGCAGAACCTGGTTCAAGTCCAGAACCAGCCATCCATCCCGGCCAACTTCGCTTCTTTCCGGAACAGCGACTTCGGCACCATCAAGGGTGTCGATTTGAACGTGCAGGTGATGGAGACGATGGGTGTGTCGGGGAGCGCGTCCTACAGCCTCTCCTTCGCCAACGGCACCGGATCCATTTCTACGAGCCAGGGAAACATCGCCTGGACGATCTCCGAAGCACCCAAGCAGACCTCGCCGCTGTCGTTCGACCAGCGCCACAAGCTCTCGTTGAACCTCGACTATCGCACCTACGAAGACATGGGGCCGCAGGTGGCCGGTTTCCGGCCGTTGGAAAAGCTGAACCTGAACATCCTCTTCAACGCGGCCAGCGGGTTCCCTTATACGCCGATCGTGACGCAGAACGAGGTCACCCTGGCCGCGGTCAGCACCACCCCGACCGGCCCGATCAACTCGCGCTACGGCCCATGGACGCACCGGGTCGACGGCAAGCTGACGCGGAGTTTCAACGCGGGCGGCATGGGGATCGACGCCTTCGTGTGGATCCTCAATCTGTTCGACACGGTCTCCGAACTCAATGTCTACCAGTCGAGCGGGTCGGCCCGAACCACCGGCTGGCTTGCGACCGAGGAAGGCCGCAAGTGGGCGCAGGACTTTGGGGCCGCAGGCGTCGCGGCGTTTAAGCTGAAGGAAACGAACCCGAGCAACTTCGGGATCCCGCGCATGGTGCGCTTCGGCCTCAAGACCAGCTTCTAGGCGGGGAAAACCGGGCGGGATGCCCGGGGAACCGGCCTCGATGCGGGCCGGACTATGGAGGATGCAGATGAAGCGGAGAGGATGGGTGCGGACCGGAACGGTTCTGTGCCTGCTTGGGCTGATTCTTGTTGCCGGCGCGGCCGGGGCGGACGTGCAAGTGCGTACGGCCACCCCGGTGCCCCAGGACTACGATACGGACACCCGGATGGACGTCAACAACCTGGACATGTTCGTGACGAACCAGGGGTCGTTTGCGTACAACATCGGAACCGGCAACTCGGGACTGATCTTCCCAAAGGGGACGAACAAGGCCGCGATCTACGCGGCCGGGATCTGGATCGGCGCCAAGGTAGACGGCCAGGTCCGCACCTCGGTGGCCGAGTACTCGAACACCTACGGGCCCGGACCGATCCTGCCCAACGGCCGGCCGGCCGATCCGACGAACCCCCGGTACCAGGCCTACAAGATCACCCTCGGCGACGGCCCGACCAGTGCCGACTACGCGAACTGGCCGCGTGCCGACGGCGCGCCGGTCGTCGGGCCGGACAGTCTGCCCGGGCTGATCGGTGACCAGACGATCTGGAGCGTCTTCAACGACTCCAGCCGGGTCGCCAACAACGCGGCTAGCGCCATCGGGCTGGGCGTCGAGATCCAGCAGACCACGTTCGCCTTCAACCGGACCGGCTCCCTCGGGGACGTGATCTTCATGAAGTACCTGATCATCAACAAGGGTGCCAACACTCTCGTGGACACGTATGTGTCGATCTGGTCGGACCCGGACCTCGGCGGCTCGTCGGACGACCTCGTCGGCTGCGACACCACGCTGTCCCTCGGGTACTGCTATAACGCCACCAACACCGACAATATATACGCGTCGACTCCGCCCGCGGTGGGGTTCGACTTCTTCCAGGGGCCCATCGGCGATGACGGCAGAGAACTGCCGATGACCTCCTTCAACAAGTACATCAACGGGACCGATCCCGACTCGCCGGCGAAGGCCTACTATTACCAGCAAGGCCTCGCGGCCGACGGGGCGACGGTCA
Source organism: Candidatus Eiseniibacteriota bacterium (assembly GCA_903844735.1). Taxonomy (GTDB): domain Bacteria; phylum Eisenbacteria; class RBG-16-71-46; order CAIMUX01; family CAIMUX01; genus CAIMUX01. The sequence goes on along the minus strand of CAIMUX010000084.1, from coordinate 28,588 downwards.
TCGACCCCACGACCAACCTTCCCAGCAAGTTCATGCACGCCGGCGACCCGACGAAGGCCACCGGTTGGCTGGACAGCAACCCGGCCGACCGGCGCATGATGCTCTCCTCCGGCCCGTTCACCATGGCTCCGGGCGATACGCAAACGGTGGTCTGCGCCGTGATCGTAGGGCAGGGGAAGGACCGGTTGACCAGCATCACCGCCCTGAAATTCAACGACAAGTTCGCGCAGGCCGCGTTCGACGCGAACTTCGACCTGCCCAGCCCGCCGCCCCGGCCCGTCGTGAACGCGGCGCGCGTCGACAACGAGATCGTCCTGTACTGGGGCGACACCTCCGAAACGACGTACGACGAACCGGGTTACGTTTTCGAGGGGTACAACGTCTACATGGGAGAGTCGGTGGCCGGGCCGTGGAAGCGGGTCGTCACCTACGACCTGAGCGACAATCTCGCGTTCATCTTCGACGACCAGTTCGACCTCGAGACGGGCGTCGTGATCAACAAGCCGGTGCAGTTCGGCACCGACAGCGGGATCAGACGCCGGGTCATGATCACGACCGACGAGAACCGTGGCGGCACGTTGCGGAACGGCCGGTCTTACTTTTTCGGGGTGACAGCCTATGGGTACGGCGACTCCGCCGCGGCCGGCCTCAAGACCCTGGAGAACTCCATCGACCCGATCGAGCTCGTGCCACAGCAGCCATCGGCTGGGACCATCCTGGGCGACGGCGGGGCCGGCGACACGCTGAACGTCGTCCACGCGGGAACGAGCGACGGAAGAGTCTACCCGATCCTGCTCAACCCGGCTGCGACCACCGGGGAGACGTACGAGGTCACCTTCGACGCGGATTCCGTGGGCGCTTTCTGGGATCTCAAGACCACCGGTGGGCGGACCGTCCTGGCTCATCAGCGCAATCAGACAGGAGACGAGGTCTACGCTGAGGCGGACGGCATCCTCTGGAAGGTCGTGGGCGCGATTCCCGGGTTCAAGCGGAACACGCGACCTCGTCCCATGGTCGATGAGATCATGGCGCCGGACAGCCTGGGGGTCCCCCAGCCGGTTCCACCGGACAAGTGGGGTGGCCCGGGCAACGACCTCTTCCTCAGCATCGGTTCGACCGGGACGTACATCATAGCGGTAGGGGGTGGTGACGGGACGGAGACCTCCGCCATCAGCCGCTTCGTGCGCAGTGAAGCGAACAACTCCGGTTGGGACATCATCATGAAGTGGGATGATGATCCGGATAACTACGCCTGGTGGTCATTCAATGATGGTCAGGCCGCACACGTGCCGTTCGGGCTCTACCAGCGCAATCCGGCCGATGGCGAAGATGTCCGACTGATCCCGGTAATGAACGGAACCTATACCCCGGGCGTGTTCGACTTCGCCCCCGATTCCGTGGATGTCGACGCGGTCTTCGGGTACCTGATCACCGATTGGATCTACGTCTTTACCATTGATCCGAACGCCGGCACCTATGCGGACTTTGTCGCCGATGCCCGCGATAACGGCGTGATCGATGTGGACGTGACCGGCGAAGCCGGTGTCGAGCTGATCGCTCGCATGGTCATCGGGTCCGCGCAGATCGAGGATGACCCGGAGACGCCTGATGTGAACGAGGCGCGACCGCCGGTTTTGCCCGCGACGGGGACGGTGATCCAATTTTCCACCACCAAGCCGAACACCCCGCTCGACAAGTTCACCATCGCCACCCGAGGCGTGAAGTTCGACGCTTCGGTGATGAAGAACGACCTCTCGCTCATCCGCGTGGTGCCGAATCCGTATTTCGCGCACTCCGCCTACGAAATGAACCAGTTCGAGCGGGTGGTGAAGTTCACGCGCATGCCGCCGATGGCGACGGTGCGGATCTTCAACCTCGCCGGTGACCTGGTCCGCACGCTCGAGAAGGACAACCCGAGCAGCTCGTTCCTCGCATGGGACCTACAGACCGATCGCCGGTTGCCGGTGGGCAGCGGCGTGTACATCTACCACATCGAAGGAAAGAACGCCGCCGGCGCCGCGATGGGAACGACCACCGGCCGGATGGCGATCTTCGTCGAGAAGGAGCGGCTGAACACCTTCTAGGCGAGCGCCGGAAGGGAATCCAGGAAGCGGGAGGTTTTTCTACCATGAAGCGAACGATCCAAGTCATCGCACTCCTTCTGGCGGTCGCGATCCTTGTCGCTCCGGCGCAGGCCGGGAACTCGCGGCGGATCGGGACGGCGGGAGCGCAGGAACTCCGTATCCCGGTGGGGACGCGGGGGCTCGCCCTGGGGGGGGCCACCGTGGCCAGCAACCATGGGGTGGAGTCGATCTACTACAACCCGGCCGGGCTGGGTGCGGCCCGGGGCACCGAGGTGCTCTTCTCCAACACCAACTACCTGGCCGACATGAAGGTTCGGTACTTTGCCCTCGCAGCGCGGCAAGGGGGCGGTGTGTTGGGCATCAACGCCAAGATTCTCGATGTGGGCGACCTCTATGTGACGACCGTCAACGCGCCAGAGGGAACGGGTGAGGTCAAGGGAATCACCTTCGCCACCCTGGGCTTGAGTTATGCCCGTTATGTCACCGATGAGATCAGCTTCGGCATGACGGGGAATTACGTGAGCGAGAGCGTGCTGTCGGCCACAGCCAGGGGCTTGGCCTTCGATCTCGGGCTCCACTACGACTCCCGGTGGCAGGGGATGAAGTTCGGCATCGCCATGAAGAACTTCGGTCCGAACATGCGGTTCAGCGGCTCGGATTTCGAGTACTCGCTGCGCGTCCCGGGGGATGATCCTCAGGCCTCGAACCGCACGGTCAGCACCCTCTCCAGCGATTTCGAGCTTCCCTCGTACTTCCAGATGGGCGGCGAGATCCGCGCATGGCAGCAGGGGGACAACATCGTCACCGCATACGGCGGCTTCCAGAGTAACAACTTCAGCGACGACGAGGGGCGCGGCGCGGTGGAGTACTCCTACCGCGACATCTTCATGCTTCGGGGCGGCTATGCCTACTCGGGGCAGTCGGACTACATGTACGGGCCGACCTTCGGGGTCGGCGTGAACATCCCGGTGAGCGGGTCGTGGATCACGGTCGACTACGCGTTCCAATCGATCGACACCTGGTTCGACGATCTCCACACCTTCTCGGCGAAGTTCAGCTTCTAGCGCGCGATCGAGGGCGCGTCCGGCGTACCGCCGGATTCGTCAAGAGCACGAACCCCGGTTTTCCCGCAGGGAGAACCGGGGTTCTCCTGTAGATGGGGGCGGCTTCTGCGCTGCGGCGAACCTCTCCCGCCCGGGCTAACCCATCCAGCCCACCCGACGCGCCGGTACCGCCCAGCCCGAGCATCTGCTACCATCCAACGCACGCGGAGACGGAGGCGCGGGCGGACCATGTTTGGTGTCGAGAGCAAAGAGCTGCTCATTATCCTGTTTGCGGTGCTCATTCTGTTCGGACCCAAGCGCATCCCCGAGGTCGCGCGGGCGCTGGGGAAGGGTTTGGGCGACGTCCGGGATGCGCTGTCCGGCATCGAGCGCGATGTGCGTCACGCCGCGGATTCGTTGACGGCGCCCGAGATGCGACCCATCCCCGACGTCGGCGCCCTTCCGAGGGCCTCGTCAGGGGAATCCGCCGCCGCGGTGACGCCTGCCGATGCGCCGGCCCCGGTCACCCGGGTGCCTAGCGGGAGCGATGCGGCCGACGGCGGCGTGGAGATCGCGCTGAAACCGGATCCGGGCCCTGGCCCGGGTTTGGCGGGCTGAGCGGCTGCCGTGGGGTACGACCCTCTCCGCTCCGCCGGGCCGGGCCTTCCCGCGGATCGCAACCTCGCCCTCGTCGGCTTCATGACGGCCGGAAAAACGCAAGTCGGTGCGGCCTTGGCCCGTCTCACCGGACTCGCCTTCGTGGATGTCGATGCGATCGTGGAGGGACTCGAGGGGATGCCGATTCACCGCATTTTCGCCGAGAAGGGCGAGTCGCATTTCCGGAGGATGGAGGCCGCGGTGCTGGGCGATCTTTGCCGCGGGGCAGGGACGATCATCGGCTGCGGCGGCGGGACGGTGTTGGTGGACGAAAACCGCGCCCTGCTGGCCGCCCGTTGCCTCATTGTGTGGCTGCGCGTCTCGCGCGACGAGGTACTGCGGCGGTTGGAGGAGCCCGGGAGCCCGCGACGCCCCCTGCTTGAGGGGCTCGATCAGGAGGAAACGGTGGCGCGGCTGATGCCGATCCGCGACCCGCTATACCGGGGCGCCGATCTGGAGGTGGAGACCGACAACAGGACGGTGGAGGCGATCGCACGGGAGATCACGCTGCGGCTCGGGCTGCCCGTGTTCGAAGTATAGCGTTGCCGGGCAGGAGAGAAGGAGGTCGCCGCGAGCGCACTCCGTCCCGCGCCGCGAAATCTGCGCACCCGTCGTGCCCATCGCGGCAGCCCCGGCCGTCGCCGCCGGGGGGACGGGACGGAGGCGGAGAAATCCGGATTGTCGCCGGCGAATGGCGCGGCCGCCGCATTCGCGTCCCTGCGTCCGGGGTCCGGCCCACGCGGGACCATGTGCGTCAGGTGCTCTTCGACATCCTGGGCGATCGGGCGCGTGCGGGGCCGGTGTTGGACCTTTACGCCGGTTCGGGAGCGCTGGGCATCGAGGCGATGAGCCGGGGCGCGCCGTCGGGGGTCTTCGTGGAATCGGCACGACGGGTTCTGGCTGTGCTCGAGGGTAACCTCGAGATGCTGGGAGCACGGGAGCGGGCACGGGTCCTCGGTCTGTCGGTGCGGGGCGCCCTGACGCGCCTGGCCGAAGAATCGGTGCGGTTTGCGTTGGTGCTCGCTGACCCACCCTACAGCGACGCGGTGGCGGGGGCGCTTCCTGCGTGGCTGCGGGAGGCCTGCTTTTTCGTTCTGACCGAGGGCGGCGTCCTCGTACTTGAGGTACCGGCCGGCACGCCCCAGGCCCTCGGCGGCGTGCTTCCCTGCACGCGGGTTCGGACCATGGGGGAGACCGAGCTTTGGTTTCACGAACGGGGCGCGGGCGTACCTTCGGCGGAGGCGCGTCCCTCCGAGGTAACGCGGCCCTCACAGGGGGCATGGCCGTCAGAGGCGGAGGAGGTGGAATGAAGCGCATCGGGCTATTCCCGGGGACCTTCGACCCGGTGACTCTGGGGCATCTCGACATCCTCGTGCGATCTCTGCATCTGTTTGACCGGATGATCCTGGCGGTGGCGCATCGCCATCACAAGGCGACACTGTTCACCGCCGAAGAGCGGATGGAGATGATTCGGGATGCGCTGCCCACCGACGTGGCGGGTCTCGTCGAGGTGACGGCCTTCGAAGGGCTCCTGGTCGACTTCGCCCGCGCGAGGAAGGTGACCGGCATCGTGCGCGGGCTTCGCTTCGTGTCGGACTTCGAGTTCGAGTTCCAGATGGCGCTCATGAACCAGAAGCTCTGTCCGGAGATTGATACGATCTACCTGATGCCGACCGAGAAGTTCACATACCTAAACGCCACCCTGGTGAAGGAAGTGGCGCGTAATCGCGGTTCGGTACAGGGGCTGGTCGCGCCACAGACCGCTCGCCGCCTGGAGGACAAGTTCCGGCGGATGCGTGAGGCGGCAGCGACGATCGCAGGCGCCGAGTTGCGCCCGCGCGCAGGCAAGGGGAGGAGGAAACCATGAAACGTTCCAATCGGGCCAAGACAGCACGGTTCTCGACTACGCTGGCAATCGACGACAAGGCGCGGAAGCTCAAGGCCACAGGGGTGAAGCTGTGGGGTTTCGGCGCGGGCCAGCCGGATTTCCCCACGCCGGAAGCGATCTCCGCCGCCGGTATCCAGGCTATCAAGGACGGCAAGACCGTCTACACCAGCCCGCAGGGGACCGTGGAACTTAGGCGCGCGATTTGCGCCAAATTGGAGCGCGACAACGGGCTGACGTATGGGCCGGACGAGATCGTTGTTTCTGCCGGTGCCAAGCAGGCGCTCTACATGGCGCTGGCCGTGCTGATCGACCGGGGGGACGAGGTCTTGGTGCCCGCTCCGTTCTGGGTCTCCTACCCTGAGATGATCCAGCTTCTCGACGGCGTGCCGGTGATCCTGCCCACCGACGAGTCGACCGGTTTCAAGATCACTCCGGAGCAACTAGCGGCGGCCATCACCCCGCGCACCGTGGCCATCATCCTGAACACGCCGTCGAACCCCACCGGAAGCGTCTACGAACGCTCTGAGCTGGAGGCGCTCGGTCGCGTGTTGGCCGAGCGCGGCCTGCATCTCATCACCGATGAGATCTACGAGCGGATCCTCTACGACGGCGCGGTGCATGTCAGTCCGGCCGCCGTGAGTCCGAACCTGCGCGAGATGACGGCCGTGGTGAACGGCGTCTCCAAGGCATTCTCCATGACCGGCTGGCGCATCGGGTACCTGGCGGCTCCGCGCGACTGGGCCGATCCGGCCGTGGCGATGCAGAGCCATCTTTCGGGGAACCCGTGCAGCATTTCGCAGGAAGCGACGCTCTGTGCGCTGACCGGCGACGACGCAACGGTTCGCGTGATGACCGAGACGTTTGCGCGGCGGCGGACGCGGGTCCTGGAGCTCTTGGCGCAGGCGTCCAAGCTGCGTGTGGTGCCACCGAAGGGCGCTTTCTATGTCTTTCCCGACTTCTCTGCCTACTATGGCCTTTCGCTCGACGGAACGGGGACGGCGGTGTCGGGGTCGCAAGGCATGGCCGAGTTCCTTCTCGACACGGCGCGCGTGGTGTTGGTGCCGGGGGACGCTTTCGGTTCGGACCGGCACTTGCGGATCTCCTTCGCCTGCGCCGAGACGGTTATAGAGGAGGGGCTCAGCTCCATGATTGCGGTCCTGGCGCGCTTGCGCTGAGTTGGACGAGGAACGAGGAACGAGAAGAAAGGACCTGGATGCCGACGTACGACTATCGCTGCACGGCCTGCAAACACCAGTACGAGGTGGTGCAGAAGATGAGCGATCCGCCACGGAAGCGCTGCCCGAAATGTGGAAAGAAAACAGAACGGCTGATCGGTGCGGGAGCCGGGTTGCTCTTCAAGGGGAGCGGCTTCTACATTACCGACTACCGCAGTTCGGAGTATAAGGCGAAGGCCAAGGCGGAATCGTCCCCCGCAGGGGGCACGGCGGATGGGGCGAAGCCCGCGGCTGACTCCGCCTCGGCGCCGAAGGAGGGCCCGAAGGATCGTCAAACGGGCGGCCAGAACGGTAGCCAGAAGGGGGGCCAAGACGGTGGCCAAAGGGATGGCCCGAAGCCTTCCGGACGAGGCTCCGATGGTGGCTCCGATGGTGGCTCCGACGGGGGCTCCGATGGAGGCCGCAGGCCTGCGGCGAAGAAGGACGGCAAGTCCACGGAGGGCGCGAAGTGACAGGACAGCGACCGCTGGGGTGGCATGACATTGGCTTCTCCTCTGGTGGGTGGCGCGACGCCGACGGTGGTGTAGCGACCATCTCGGTTCGGGTCTGAGGCCATGTTCATCGACGAGGCTGTCATCCAGGTGCGGGCGGGCAACGGAGGTCACGGCTGTGTCAGCTTCCGCCGCGAGAAATTCGTGCCGAAGGGGGGGCCGGATGGCGGCGACGGCGGCGACGGCGGCGATGTCTGGCTCGTGGTCGATCCAAACATCCACACCCTGCTCCGATTCCGACATGAACGGTTCTTCGCCGGCGGGAGCGGCGCGGACGGGGCCGGAAAGCAGATGTTCGGGGAGGGCGGGCGAGACTCGGTGATCGCGGTACCCGCGGGCACCGTGGTCGAAGAAGGGCAGACCGGCCGGCCGGTGGCTGACCTGGTGACGCCGGGGCAGCGTGTTCTGGTGGCGCGGGGCGGAAGGGGCGGCAAGGGGAACGTCCATTTCAAGAGCAGTACTCGGCGCGCCCCACGCATCGCCACGCCCGGTACTTTGGGTGAGGAATCGGAGCTTCGTCTTGCGCTGAAGTTGCTGGCGGATGTCGGGCTCGTCGGGTTGCCGAATGTCGGGAAGTCGACACTGCTGCGGCGACTTTCCAACGCCACGCCGAAGATCGGCGACTATGCGTTCACGACTTTGCAGCCGAACCTGGGGATCGTGGCGATCGGCGAGTACGACTCGTTCGTGATGGCCGATCTGCCGGGGTTGGTGGAGGGGGCGCACGAGGGCCGCGGGCTGGGATTGCGCTTCCTGCGGCACATCGAGCGGACGCGGCTCCTGCTCTTTCTGATCGATACCGCCTCGCCGCATCCATCCGAGGATCTAGACACGCTTCTGGGCGAGCTGGCGGCGTTCAGCCGGGCGCTGGGGAGGCGACCACGACTCGTGGCCTACAGCCGGGCCGACCTGGCTCAGGGGGGCGAGTTGGCGCCGCTTCTCGGTACCGAGCCGCTGCGGATCTCTGCCTCGACCGGTGCTGGGATCCCGGAACTGCTTGAGATCCTGGGCACCAGACTGCGTGAACTGCGCGAGGCGGAGCCGGCCACGGCGGCGGCCCTGCTCGCCCGGGAGCTCGCCGACGAAGAGGACGAAGAGGGCGAAGAGGGCGTGAAGGGCGAAGAGCGCGAGGATGGCGGCATCGCTGACGCCACGGACTTGGCACTGGAAACAGGGAGAGATCGTGGTGGACGCAAGGTACGCTTCTTCACCGACCGCGTGGACCGACGGTTGCCCCTCGGACCGCATCCCTGGCCGCAACGGCGTCTGGTGGAGATCGGCGGGCCCGCACCCGAGGATGGATCACCCTCGGAAGGGGGTTCCGCGGGCGAACCGACTTCGGACGACAACTCCGCAGTCGGATCGACTTCGGACCGAGGCCCTGCGAACGGATCGACTTCGAACGGCCCATCTACGGGGATGGACCGTCGGGACTGACGCCCTCCTGCCTCTGGTGCGGGAGACGGCCCATCCCGCACCGGCCTTGCCTGACCTCCGCGATCCCCGCAACCTCCGCGATCTCTGCGACGCCTGCGATCTCCCCGATCTCCGCGATCTCCGGATCGCCTTTCTTTGGCAGATGCCGCCCCTCCTGTTGCGTCGGCTAGCCGAACAGGCACATGCCAGTGCCTTGCCGTTTCCCTGCACTCCTGAAGATGTGGCCCGGTTGGTACCCGAGCTGGCGCACCGCCTGGCTGCAGACCTGGCCGGGATCCCGGACGACGAGTCGCTGGAACGGATTGCGGCGGCGATGGCGCGTGATCGGGTCCGTCTGCTCCGCGAGGGGGCGGCCGGCTGGCCCGCCCGAGTTTCGGAAATGGTTGACCCGCCACCGCTCCTCTTCCTGCAGGGCGATCCGCTGGACGCCCCCGCTTCTCGGTGTGTCGGCATCGTCGGCTCGCGAGCGGCTAGCGCGACCGGGAGGGAAATCTCCTACACGCTGGGGCGCGACCTTGCCCTCGCGGGCGTGACGGTGGTGAGCGGGATGGCGCGTGGGATTGATGGGGAGGCGCACGTAGGCGCCCTCGACGCAGGAGGCCGCACCGTCGCGGTTCTCGGCACCGGATCCGACATCGCTTATCCGTCGGAGCACGGCGCCCTGATGCGGCGGATTCTCAATCGCGGCGGCACCGTGACCGAATTCCCGCCGGGGACACCGCCGCGGCCGCTCCACTTCCCGCGGCGTAATCGGATCCTCGCCGCTCTTTGCGACGTGGTGATCATCGTCGAGGGGAGTGAGCGAAGCGGGGCGCGCTCCACCGCCGACTTCGCGCTCGACCAGGGACGCGAGCTGATGGCGGTCCCTCGGGACATCTGTCTTCCGGGGAGCGTGCTGCCCAACCGTCTGCTCCGCGACGGGGCGGCCCCGGTGCTAGGGGCAGCGAGTGTCCTTGCAGCGCTGGAGGCGATGCCGAGGGTGAGCGCGAGGGCGGAAGCAAGGGAAGGGGAAGTCGCCGGGGCACGCGGGTGTGCGGGAGGTCGGGTGGATGGTCTGATCGGCCAGGGAGCTCCTGCTCCCGGTGCTTCCGGCCACTCTGGGAACCCTGGGAACCCCGGTGAGATCACCGATGCTCGGGTGCTGGCGATGCTTCGTAACGGGGTGCGTGACCTCGACCGGATGATCCGCGACCTCGGTGCCTCCGAGCCCGGCCGGGTCCAGGCCGTGCTGGCCCGGCTGGAATTGTTGGGCCGGGTCGAGCGCCGGCCTGGAGGTCGCTACGCCCTGTCGGGGACCGGCTCCGGGCGTCCACGCGGCGCTGCGAGGGGTTGAGGCGCCGAGCTGAGATTCGGAACCATGGTCACCCATAGCCCGCTCCACAGAACCAGACGAGCGGGACTACGCATCCGGCTCCCACCTTGGGCACTGACGTGCAGGCGTTGGTGGGGCCAGGGTTGACAGATGCGGGGCGTCGGGAGCCGTTGTTTGCCCAGGCGCGCCCATCAGACCATCGTGAGCCGTGTCTTCCGGCCTTGTTCGGCAACGTCTCGGGTACGAGGCCCGAAGCCCGAAGCCGGATTCGTACTCCGAATCTCAGGCGCCGAGGGCACGCTGGTTTCCGTCCGGTCCGCGGGGTAGACTCCGAGCCATGTCGCACATCTTCGATCCCCTCCTGCTTCGCGGCGTAACGCTGCGCAACCGCATCGGCCTGAGCCCGATGTGCATGTACTCCGCCTCCGACGGCCGGCCCGACGACTGGCATCGCGTGCACCTCGGCTCGCGCGCTGCGGGCGGGGCGGGCCTGGTCATCGCGGAGGCGACGGCGGTGGAGCCGCGCGGGCGCATCAGCCCGGCGGACTGCGGCCTCTGGGACGACTCCTTCATTGCCGCCTGGGCGCCGATCACTCGATTCCTCGTGACCCAGGGAGCAGTCCCCGCGATCCAACTCGCCCACGCCGGGCGCAAGGCAGGCACGCGGCCGCCGTTCGCGGGACGCGGACCGCTCTCAGCCGACGAAGGAAGCTGGGAGCCGGTGGGACCTTCGGCACTACCGTTCGCCGACGGCTACCGCGTACCCCGTGTTCTGGACGAAGTGGAGCTGGACGAGCTGGCGGCCGGGTTTGCCGCTGCCGCCCTCCGTGCGCATGCGGCCGGCTTTCAGGCCATCGAGATTCACGCGGCCCATGGGTATCTACTCCACCAATTCCTGTCGCCGCTTTCCAACCGACGGGATGATGCGTGGGGCGGGTCGCTGGAGAATCGCATGCGCTTCCCGCTGGATGTGGTGCGTCGGGTGCGAGCCGCGTGGCCCGACGAATTGCCTTTGCTGGTGCGGATTTCCGCCACCGACTGGATGCGTGACGGGTGGGACGTGGAGCAGTCGGTGACCTTCTGCCGCGCGATGCGTCGGCTGGGGGTCGATCTCGTCGACTGCTCGTCGGGCGGCTTGGTGCCGCAACAGCAGGTCCCGGTGGGCCCCGGCTATCAGGTGCCGTTTGCGGAGCGGATCCGCCGCGAGGCGGAGGTCCCGACCGCTGCCGTGGGATTGATTACAGAGCCGGTCATGGCGGCGGAGATCGTCCACGACGGCCGCGCGGACTTGGTACTCCTGGGGCGCGAGTTCCTGCGCGATCCATACTGGCCGGTCCGGGCGGCGGGCGAACTGGGACATGCGGTTCCATGGCCTCTGCAATATGCTTGGGCGGTGGGGTAGCTACGGCCTCGGCACGACCGTGTGACCGGCGGAATCTGCTGCTCATGTGGACAGGTAGACAGGTAGACAGACAGACAGGTCGACAGACAGACAGGTAGACAGGTTTCAGGAGGCAGAATCAGGACAGCCCGTCCCGCGTGTCCCCCGCGGGGGAAAACTCGGATTTCCGAGTTGAAGCTCCGATGATCCGGTCGGTCGGCCCGACGGGGATGCCTGCATGCGCTAGCCAGGACTATCCACGAAATCCGTCGCGAGACAACGGAGATGCCCGTAGTTGCAAGGCGCGCGACGCTCGACCGACGAAGGCGTACTCCATGCAGTACGTCGAGGAGGGAGAGCTAGCGCAACGCAGCAAATGCGGGCAGATCGGACGTCGCAGCAGGATTTCGTGCATAGTCCGGTCTAGCCGTCCGTGCCCGCGCACTCCTCCCCGGTGACCGGCGCCCGCCGGAATATCTCCCCGACCAGACGCCCGCCGCCGTTGGCCGGGGCCGCCGCGGCCGAGCCACCCGGAGGCAACGCCGCCGTGGCATCGAACGGTACCACGCGCCTTCCGCGCGACTGCGCCGGTAGGGTCACCACAACCTCGGTTCCCTGATCCGGGCCTGGATGGATCTCGATCCGCCCCTCGTGCCGCTGCACGATCCCGAAGGAGGTGGAGAGGCCCAGCCCTCGCGTGTTTGATCCTTTGGTGGTGAAGAACGGGTCAAAGGCTCGCCGCTGCACCTCGGGAGTCAGCCCGGGACCGTCGTCCTGCACCACCACCGAGACCACGGCCCCGTCGCTCTGCGTCCGCACGCGGATCTCGCCTCCGCCCGGCATCGCCTCGGCGGCATTGGTGATGACCCGCCGGAAGACATCCTGGAGGAGATGCTCTGCCCCGTAGACCGGCGGCAGCGGAGCCAGGTCGAGACTCACCGTCACCGGCGGCCGGCCCGGCTCGCCGATAGTCTGCCAGAGCGACTCGAGATAAACGGTGACCTCGCGGACGCTGGCATTGAGGTCGATCTCGGTGAAGCGCAAGTCGACCTGTTCGCCGAAGTAGTCCTGGAGATGCCGCACCATGTCGCCGGCGCGCACCGCGTGCGTTTTGATCAGCTCCAGTCCCTCGCGTACCTCGGCATCGTCGGTCCTGCGCAGGAGAAGCTGGCTGCGGCCCAGCACCACGGCCAGCAAGTTGTTGAAGTTGTGCGCCACCATGGTCGTCATTTCGCCCATAGCCCGCAGCCGCTCGTGTTGGACCACCTGGCGCAAGAGCCGCTTCTTCTCTCCCACATCAGCGAGGACCAGCTCTACGGCGGTACCACCGCGGAACTTCACGCCGCGCCCGCGAGCCTCCAGTTCCACCGGCCGCCCGGCGCGGGTCTGGCCGATCAGTTCGACGTGGAAGTCGCCCAGCGACTCCTCCGCGCGCCGGATGTGGTCGCGAGCCGCGCGGTGGAAATCGGAATGGATGACCTGCGTCCAGAGCAGGTTTTCCAGCACCCCCGTGTCGGCCGGGTACTGGAAAATCTTCAGGAAGGCGCGATTGGCGAAGGCGATCCGGTCGTGCTCCAAGAGCACGAAGGCGTCGGGGCTTCCCTCCACGAGGAGCCGGTATTTCTCACGCGAGTCGGCCAATTCCGCGGTGCGCCGCTGCACCTTCTCCTCAAGGGTGGCGTTGAGGGCGGTCAGCTCCTCTTTGGCTGCGAGCAACTCCTTTTTCTGTCGATCCAGTGACGCGGCAGCACGGGCAAAACGGGTCGCCAGCTCCTCGATCTCATCTCCCGTGCGAATCGAGAACTCGCGATTCCAGCGCCCGCGCTCCATTTCGGTGGCGGCGTTGACGAGGTGCGCCAGAGGCCGGGTAATGCGGCGAGCGAGGGCGTGCGAAGCGAAGACCGCGGCGACCATCCCGCAGATCACCGCGAGGATCAGCGAAATTCGCGCCACCATCATCTCGCGCCGCACCGGCTCGAGCGACAAACCGACACGCACCGTGCCCCAGCGTTCCCCCTCCGGTCCGCCGACACGAACCGGGGCTGAGCATTCGGTCACCGGGCCGTCCTTTCCGGATGCCGAGGGGAAGGTCAACCGCTGGGTGCGCGGCGACTCGGCCTGAATGGCGCGCACATTCGCCAGACTGGTGAGCTCGATCCCCTGCCGATCGCGGTGGCCGCCGTACCCTGCGACCTTTCCCTCCTTGTCAAGGATCACGACGTAGGCCAAGTCGGGCTCCTGGACGGTGGCGTCCGCCATCCGCTGCAGCGTGAGGTAGTCGTACGTGAGCAAATACGGCCGCGCCACGGCGGACAGGCTGATCGCCAGCGACCGCGCCCGCAGTTCGCTTTGGCGGTGCAGGATCCGCGACATCCAGGCCTCCCCGAGCACGGCGAGCAGCCCCACCACGAGAAGGATGACCAGCGAGAACACCAGGGTGAACCGGCGCGCGAGGCCGAGTCGGCGATGAGATTTCAAGGAAGTCGCTCCGTCAGCGGATCGCCGGCCGCTTCCGGGGGAGCGAACCAGATCCGATCGAAGGGGGTGAGGGAAAAACCGAAGGGATTCGGATCCACGCCGCGGACCGTCGGATCCCAGGCGTAGAGGCTGATCCCGGTGAATGTGGGGACCATGGGTGCCCGGGCGAGGATGGCGGCCTCGATCTGCCGGTAGAGCTCGAACCGCTCCGCCCCGGGACGCATGCGCCGCCCCGCCTCGAGAAGAGAGTCGACGGCCGCGTCATGGAAGTCGAAGAAGTTATTCGGTTCCCCGGAGCGAAAGAGGAAGTAAAGGATGGCGTCCGGGTCGGGAATGTCCGCGATCCAGGAGAGTCCGAACATCTGCGCCTCCCCTCGTGTGATGCGCGCGTCGAAGGCGGACCAACTGAGCTGGTGCGTGCGCAGCTCGATTCCGATCTCCCCAAGCTGCCTGCGAAGTTCGCGAAGGTAGCGGCTGGTGTCGGCGTCGGTGGAGTAGTAGTCGATAGGTGGAACCGGGTGCCCGAAGTCATAGCCCGCGCGCGCCAAAAGGATCCTCGCCGAGTCGGGATCAAGCGGCAGTACTTTCGATTCGGGCCGGTAGCCGGCCATGCGGGGGGGAAGAACCCCTGTGGCGGGGGTGTTCATCCCCGCGGCGGCTGGAGAGATCAACTTGTTCCGGTCGATGGCCATGGCGATGGCCTGCCGCACCTCCTCGCGGTCGAGGGGCGGATGGTTGCGGTTCAAGCCGGTGAAGGAGATGCTGAAGTCCGGTGAGCGAAGAATCCGGTATCCGGCCACATCCTCCACCGTCCTTCGCTGGGAGGCGGCGAGGGGAATGACGTTGACCTTGCCGCGCAGCAGCATCGCCACCTTTTCGGCGGGCGTGGCGTCGGCCTTGGGTACCACGAAGCGCAGTGAATCGGGCAGCGCCCGCTCCCCCCAGTACTCCTCGTTGCGGGCCAGGAGGATGTCGCCGTCGCGTCGGCGTTCCACGAAGCGGAACGGGCCGGTGCCGACCGGACTGCGGTTCGGCGACTCCCCGGGGCCCAGCAGCGGCACAACCCTCACCGGATCCATGCAGAGCACCGAGAGAAAGTACCCGAGCGGTTCGGCCAGGCGTATTTCCACCGTATCTCCGGCGGCGCGTAGCCCGCGCACACGGGCGGCCCGGCCGGCGGCAAACTCCCGCGCACCCTCAATCCAAAGGAGGTAGGTCTCGGCCAGGCAGGGAAACTCCTTGCGCGGATTAAGGGCGCGCTCGAACGACCGCACCACACACTCGGCCGTAAGTAGGCGGCCATCATGGAAGCGAACCCCCTCGCGCAGGATGAGACGGTAGAGTCGTCCATCCTCGGCCACCGTCCAGGTGCGCGCCAGGCAGGGACTCACGCCGAGATCACTGTCGAGACGGAGCAGCCCCTCGTAGATCTGGGCCACCACGGTCGCCTCGTAGGCGTCATCCAGCGCCACCGGGTCGAGGTTGCTGGTCATCTCTTGGAGGATGCGGAGCGTGCCGCCGGGGACCGGGTGTTCCACCGAAGCTTGGGCCGTGTCGCGACGAGACGGATTACATCCGGCACAGCCCAGGATGCCGAGGAGAAGCGCGACCGAGAGCATGCCGACCAGCCGGATGCGCTCGGAATCGTCGCCGGATCGTTGCCCGACAAGCCGGCCCGTGGATCGGCGGCCCGGCCCTTCGGTCCATCCGGCGTTCCGACCGGGTCGACGTCTTGTATGTGCGCGGCGTACGTTCATCGTCCTGCCCCAACGTGGTCCGGCAAGCGGGCCCGGGGACCGACGGGCCGGCCCGTCAGTCCATCCGGCTTTCCGACCGGTCGGCACCAGCTCCTCGCACCAGATCCTTAGACCAGCCCCCCAAGACCGTTTATCGGCACGCGGCGACGCGATCTTGACCGGTCCGCCGGATGGGGCCTACCGTGCACGGAGGAGGAGATGATGACCGCTATCCGCCTTGCCTTGGCGCAGATCAACCCCGCGGTGGGGGCGATCGAAGAGAATCGGAAGAGGATCGCCGCCCGGCTGGAAGAGGCCCGTCAACTGGACGCTGTCGTGGTCCTGTTCCCCGAGTTGGTGCTCACCGGTTATCCCCCCGAAGACCTGCTCCTGAACGAGGAATTCGTGGCCGCGACCCGCCGGCAGCTCGAATTGCTGGTTCCCGCGACGCGCGGGCTTCTGGCCGTGATCGGGGTGCCGCTTGTCTTCGACGGGCACCTGCGAAACACGGCCGCCGTCCTCGCCGACGGGCGCTGGGTCGACACGTATGCCAAGGGGACACTCCCCAACTACGGCGTCTTCGACGAAAAGCGCTACTTCCGCCCGGGCTTGCGCTGCCCGGTCTATGCCTGGGACGGGCCGCCCTTTGGCGTCAACATCTGCGAGGACCTTTGGGCGCCGCACGGCGTGCCCGAGCGGCAGGCCCGCGCCGGCGCCCGCTGGCTCTGGAACCTTTCGTCATCGCCCTACCACGCCGAGAAGGGACTCGAGCGCGAGGCACTTCTGTGCCGCCGGGCACGCGCTCACGGGGTCGCCATCGCCTACTGCAACATCGTCGGCGGTCAGGACGAGTTGGTCTTCGACGGCGAGTCGCTTTTTGTCGACGCGTCCGGGACGGTACGGGCGCGCGGGCCGCAGTTCCGCGAGGCTCTGGTGGTCGTGGATGTCGAGGACAAGTGGCTCGGGTCGGGACAAGGACCGGTCGGTGCGCGGCCGGGGACGTCACGCAACGTCGATCTCGTCGCCGTCGTCGGCGAACCGCAGGCGGAGTGGATCGAGGATTTGGAGGAGCAGTTTTTCGTCGAGCAGGTGGATCTGCGTGCGGTCGGAGGGACGGCATCGCTCGCGGCGGCGTTCGGCCCAGCACCTGCGTTCGCCCCTTCCGCTCCACCGGCACAGCCTCCGCCCCCGGCTGCGCCGCACGACCGCATCCCCATCCCCGGTTCGAATCGCGGTATCACGGAGCGGCTCGGCCCGGAGGCGGAGATCTACGAAGCACTGGTCTTGGGACTCCGTGACTACTGCGCGAAGAACCGCTTTCGCGCGGTGGTGTTGGGCCTGAGCGG
The DNA here is from genome assembly GCA_903844735.1 of Candidatus Eiseniibacteriota bacterium. Lineage (GTDB taxonomy): Bacteria > Eisenbacteria > RBG-16-71-46 > CAIMUX01 > CAIMUX01 > CAIMUX01. The sequence goes on along the minus strand of CAIMUX010000084.1, from coordinate 11,500 downwards.
CGGCATCGACTCGGCGTTGACCGCGGCGATCGCCGCCGACGCGCTCGGACCAAAGCAGGTCACCGGCGTTTCCCTGCCGACCCGGTTCAACAGCGCCACGTCCCGGACCGGCGCGCGGGAAGTGGCGGAAAAGCTCGGCATCTGTTTCCGCGAAGTGCCCATCGAAACACTCCATCAGCTTTATCTCGAGACCTTGTCGCCGGTGCTCGGCGACGTGCTCCGCGACGTGACGGGCAACGGGACCGGCGGCGTCACCAGCGAGAACATCCAGGCGCGCATCCGCGGCACGCTTCTCATGGCGCTGAGCAACGCCGAGGGGTCGCTTCTCCTCACCACCGGCAACAAGAGCGAGCTGGCGGTCGGCTATTGCACCCTGTACGGCGACATGGCGGGTGGTTTCGCGGTGATCCAGGATGTGCCGAAGACGGCTGTCTACAGGCTCGCGCGGTACCGGAATTCGCGGTCGCCGGTCATTCCACAGGACACCCTGACACGACCTCCCTCGGCGGAACTGCGCGAGAACCAGACCGACCAGGACACGCTTCCCCCCTACGAGATCTTAGACGAGATCGTGCAGGCACGCATGGAGCGCGAGGAGTCGCCCGCGGCTCTGGTAGCGCGGGGACTGGAGAAACGGTGGGTGGAACTCGTCTATCGCTGGATCGACGGCAACGAGTTCAAACGCCGCCAAGCGCCGCCGGGGATCAAGATCACCCCGCGGTCGTTCGGACGGGACCGGCGATATCCGGTGAGCAACGGGTGGCGTTGGGGCGGCTGACCACCCCTATCCCGATCCGCTGCCCCTCCCTCTACCCCGTGATCAGGTTCATCAGCCGGTTCTTCACGAAGATCACACGGCGGATCTGCTTGCCGGCAACATGGGCGGCGATCTTCTCGTTCGCCAGCACGGCGGCCTTCACCTCGTCCTCGGCGGTATCGCGCGCTACGGTCACGGTGCCGCGCATCTTTCCGTTCACCTGAACGGCCACCTCGACTGAGTCTTCCACGCAGAGCGCGGGGTCGAAGACCGGCCAGCGGGCATCGATGACGCTCGGCTTGTTCCCCAGCATCGACCAGGCCTCCTCGGCCAGATGCGGGGCGAGCGGAGACAGCATGATCACGAAAGACTCTGCGGCGAAACGGTCGCGCACAGGTTGGGCGCGGAGCGTGTTGTGCAGCTCCATGAGCGCCGCCACGATGGTATTATACGAAAGGTTCTCCATGTCGCGGCCGATCTTTCTGATCGCCTGATGGAGCTTGATCAGCACCGGGCGCGGCAGCTCCCCCTCGGGATGGCGCGGCAGCTCCTCGGCGCACCACCGCCACACGCGCTCCAGAAATCGATGCACACCCACGATCCCCGCGTCGCGGAAATCGCCCCCTTCCTCGTAGGGCCCAAGGAACATCATGTTCATCCGGAACGCATCCGCTCCGTGCTTGCGCACATAGGCGTCGGGGTCGATGACGTTCCCCCGGCTCTTCGAGATCTTGGCTCCGTCCTTGATGAGGAGCCCATGCGCCCGGAATCGCCGGAACGGCTCCTCGAACGGCACGAGCCCCATGTCGTAGAGCGCCATGCACAGGAATCGCGTGTACATCAGATGCAGCACCGCGTGTTCGTTGCCGCCGATATAGAAGTTCACCGGCAGCCACTTCCGCGTCAGCTCCGGATCCCACGCCTGCGTATCATCGTGGGCCGAGGGATAGCGCAGGTAGTACCAGGCCGAGTCGAGGAAGTTGTCACTGACATCCGTGTCGCGACGGGCCGGCGAGGCGCAGCGCGGGCAGGGGACGTGGTAGAACGATTCCACGCGCGCCAGCGGCGAAATCCCGGTTCCCAGCGGCCGGAAGTCGTCGGTATCGGGTAGGACCACCGGCAGGTCCCCCTCCGGCACCGGCACGATGCCACACGCATCGCAATGGATCATCGGGATCGGCGGGCCCCAGTAGCGCTGCCGCGAAATGCACCAGTCGCGCAGACGGAACTGGACACGCGGCTCGCCCAACCCCTTCTCGCCGAGCATCGCGACGATCCCCTGCCACGCCTCGGCCGAAGGCCGCCCGTCGAACGGCCCGGAGTTCGCCATGACCCCCTCGCCGGTCCAACAGTCGGAGCCATCGCCGGCCATGAGAACACCTGCATTCTCGGCATCGCCGGCCTGCTTGGAACCGCCCGCCTCTTCCGTACCACCGCCCTTCGCGACTGCACCCGCATGCCCGGTACGGCCGGGCTCGGAGGAGATCTCGGGGCGACGGATCACCTCCACGATCGGCAGGCCGAACTTCCGCGCAAACTCGTGATCGCGCGTGTCGTGCGCGGGCACCGCCATGATCGCGCCGGTGCCGTAGCCGGTCAGGACATAGTCGGAGATCCAGATCGGCACCTCAAGACCGGTCGCAGGATTCAGCGCGTGCGCGCCGATGAAGACGCCGGTCTTCTCGCGCGTGGCGTCCATCCTTTCCACGGTATCCTTGCGGCGGGCCGCCTCGCGGTAGGACCGGATCTCCTCCAGCCTCGCCGGGTCCGCCAGGTCTTCGACACGCGGGTGCTCAGGGGCTAAGACCATGTACGTCGCGCCGTATACCGTGTCAGGGCGGGTGGTAAAAACGGCGATCGGTTCCCCCCCGTTCGCCACCGGAAACCGCAACTCGGCACCGTCGCTCCGCCCGATCCAGTTCACCTGGGCACGCTTCGTCGTGTCGGACCAATCGATCCAGGACAGGTTGTCAAGCAGTCGCTGGGCGTAGGCGGTGATGCGGAAGAACCACTGCTCCAGGTCGCGTCTTTCGACACGCGCCTCGGGGTGGCGCTCGCAGAAGCCGTCGATCACCTGCTCGTCGGAAATGACCGTGGCGCAGGCGGGGCACCAGTTGACCGGAGCCTTGCCCCGATAGGCCAGTCCGCGCTCGTAGAGCTTCAGGAAGATCCACTGCGTCCACCGATAGTAGGACGGCTCCGTCGTGGAAACCTCCCGGCTCCAGTCCAGCATCAGGCCCCAGCGTTTGAGTTGGCGTCGGAAATTCGCGATGTTGGACGGGATCAGCTTCTTCGGGTGCGTACCCATCTTGAGGGCGAAGTTCTCGCTGTGGATTCCAAAGGCATCGAAGCCGAATGGCTCGAAGACGTCGTGTCCGAGCAAGCGGCGGTACCGCCCCTGGATGTCGACGCCGGTGAAGGCAAAGACATGCCCGACATGGAGCCCCTCGGCCGACGGGTAGGGGAACATCATGAGGGTGTAGTACGGGTTCGGGGCGGCCGCCAGATCGGGCGTGTGGAGGCCCTGCGCTTCCCAATAGGCCTGCCAGCGCTCCTCGATCCGCTGCGGGTCGTACCCTTCCCTCGCCCCCCCCCCGTCGCCGGAAGAGCCTTCCGTCCCTGGAGCTTGCATCGTTGACATGTCGATCCCTTCGGTTTCTCCTGCCCCCCGTCGTTCCCGGACTCCGGGCCCGGTCACGGCGAAAGCGAGAGGATAGTCCATGAACCCAACCCCACGCAAATGACACCGGGGCGTCTGAGATTCGGAGTAGGTTCGGGCTTCGGGCTGGGGGCTTCAGTGTGGACTCGTCGCGATCGGGCACAAACGCGACGACGGCGGAGACCGCCGAGGGTCTGAACCGCCGCTCGGGGACGTTCTTTCGACATCTGCCGGCGTGGGCGGGAGGGGCGGGCGGAACGCGTAACCTGATTGGCAGCAGGGCATTCGCGTCTTTCTGGTACTACGGGAGCAGCGCAAACGGGATCGTCGTGACGGAATCACCACGGTGCACTCACACGTGAGAGAAGGCCGGGTCAATGACACCATGGCCCACTCACGTGTGAGTAGAGGGCCGTGCAATGACACGGTGGACGACACGCAAAGGCCTCGAGCGCGGCGGTGGGCCGTGGGACAAGGCGAAGTTGGCGTACACGCTGGGCAACTGGACGCTCGCCGGGAAGGTCCGGTATCGGGGCACGGTCTATCCCGCCGACCGCGATGAATCACACGTACACGCAGAAGGGCGACCGCCGGTAGCGGGACTATGTGTGCGGCCATGCGCAGAAGAGGAGACGGAGTTGACGGCCGCCATGGAGACGTTCGTGCCGGTGTGGGAAACACTCTCGCCTCGGGAACAGGCGGCTCGGGGCTCACCTCTGGCGCACTACGGAGGCCGCGCAAGGACTTCTAGTATTTTACTGCTCGATCATCAAATAACATGCTAGAAATGACTATAGATCGTTCACCATCCAAGTCGTTCAGGACGCAACGCCCAAGGTGATCCAGCGACTTGATCAGAACTTCTTCCGGGTGCGCTTCGACCGGCTGACCCCGGGCGAGAAGCACTTTCTGCGCGCGATGGCGTCGCTCGGCGCCGGCCCTCATCGTAGCGCCGACGTTGCCACGGCGCTGAACGTCAAGATCACCAGTCTTGGCCCAGCCCGGTCGAATCTGATTCGCAAAGGGATGATCTACAGCCCGGCGCACGGAGACATGGCTTTCACCGTCCCGCTCTTCAGCGAGTTCATGCGCAGAGCCATTCCCGCGTTTCCTTGAACAGGACCATGGTGGGAGTTCCGGAAGCTGCAGCGAGGATGGGGAGCCGGGAGTGGCGCACATTTCTGCGGAAGCGCGTCTCCGGCTCGATGGCCGGCTTGGGGCGCGCGCCTGGTGGCCGACACCGTGGCGGCGGAGGTTACGCCCAGCGTGGAGGCGGCCCCACAGGGCGGAGAATAGGCTTCGAGCCCTCGGCCGGTGCTTGGCCTTCTTGCGGGGAGGAGTTTGCAGGCGATGGGCGTTCACCGGAGGGGTCCAGGTTCGTGTTCGGCTCGGGGACCCGCTCTTCGCTGCTGCGAACTTGCGGGGGCCGAGTGGTGGACGGTCGGGGCGTATCCGAGAGCGGACGCGGCGGCCGTATATCGCGATGGGGCGCAGGGTGTTGCGGGGGAGACTCGGTGTGGGCGGGTTCTCGGAGCTCTCTCCGTTCGCGGGGTAGCCCGGGGAGACGCGGCGGATCGGGCGCCCGGGCGGCGGAACTCTCGGTTCTCCGCTCTCTCAGGGGCCAGTGGTGGACGCTCAGGGGAAGAGCGGGGGGGCGGAGCGAGCGGTCTGCGAACGGGGCAGGCGGTGCCTGGGATGCCTGATCACCCGTCTCCTCGGGGCCAAGCGTGCGTCGACAACGTCTTCCTACGCGGTCCGGGGCAGGACGGCCAGTCCTTCTTCAGAACCGGGCGGGAGTCAAATGCTGCAACTCCCCGGTCCGGCGCAGGAACCGGCCCGAAACCCGGCCCCGGGGCGCGGCGCGGGTGTTTGCGCCAACTACTCAATCGACGTGCTGCTCGCGCGTTGCGGCGCCCGGCCCTCGCCGTCGCGGGTGCCGACGTCCGGCGGAACACGACAACTGTCATAAAGTGTCCCGAATCACCGTGAATGTGCCGATGCCACTGGGAGAGTCGGCAGGATCGGTCATCCAGTCCGCGGCGTCCCCACAGGGCGGGGATGCCAATTGGAAGGAAACGAGCATGCGCAGTGGATAGCGATGCCGACCGGGCCGACAGCCCCCCCGTCTTCAGCCTCCGGCGGACCGACGTCCCGGGGCTTCCGCCCGAGGCCCAGGGCCTGGGCAGCAAGGCAACGTTCCAGACTGTCATCGACCAGACCCTGAACCTCTTCTACGCCAAGGATCTCCAGGGTCGCTTCATCCTGGTATCCCGCTCGCTGGCCGCGCTTTTCGGCCACCCGCCCGAGACGCTCCTCGGGAGGACGAGTCACGAGTTCCTCCCGTCAGCGATCGCTGACCAGCACCGGGCCAATGATCTCGCGGTCATGGCCCGGCAGTCTTCGCTCTGCGTCGAGGAGACAGCCGGGCCCCCGGATGCCGTTCGGACCTTCCTCTCCACGAAGTTTCCCCTGTTTGACACCGAGGGGAGAATGTACGCGGTCTGTGGCAACTCGGTCGACATCACCGAGCGCAAACAGGCCGAGGCGATACGGGAAGTGACACGCGAACTGCTGCAGATACTCAACGAGCCCGGCGATCTCCGCCACTCCATCCGGCGCGTCCTCTCCGTGCTGAAGGCACGGACCGGGTTCGATGCCGTGGGCGTGCGCCTGCGGGACGGGGATGACTTCCCCTATTTCGCGCAGGAAGGGTTCTCCGAGGAGTTCCTGCAGACGGAAAACTCGTTGGTCGCGCCGGCGGCCGGGGGCGGGCCCTGCCGGGACGAGAACGGCCGCCTCAGCCTGGAATGCACGTGTGGCCTCGTCCTCTCCAGCAGGACAGACCCGTCCAATCCGCTCTGCACCCCGGGAGGAAGCTGCTGGACCAACGAATCCTCCGCGCTCCTGGACATCCCGGCCGGCGAGGACCCGCGGCACCATCCCCGCAACCAGTGCGTGCATCACGGCTATGCGTCCGTGGCCTGGGTGCCCATCCGGGCCGGGGACGACCTGGTCGGCCTGATCCAGCTCAATGACCGGCGCAGGGGACGGCTCTCCCTCGAGGTCGTTCAACTCCTGGAAGGACTTGCCTCGCACGTCGGGGCCGCGTTGATGCGCAAGCGGACCGAGGAGGCACTGGTCGAGAGCGAGGCGCTCTACCGCGGGCTATTTGAGAACATGGCCGAAGGGTATGCCTACTGCAGGATGGTCTTCGAGAACGGCGAACCCGTTGACTTTGTCTATCTTGCCGTGAACCACGCGTTCGAGATGCTGACCGGCCTCCGCGACGTGGTCGGACGGAGCGTCAGTGACGTCATCCCGAGCATCCGGAAGACAGATCCGGAGCTCTTCGCCACCTACGCGAGGGTCGCTTTGACTGGCAGGCCGGAAAGGTTCGAGATGCTGGTCGAGGCGCTGCAGATGTGGTTCTCAGTCTCCGTGTTCGGCCCGGGGAACGGCCGCTTCGTGGCCGTGTTCGACGTCGTCACCGAGCGCAAGGAGGCGGAGGCCCGGATCAAGCAGAGCCACGAGCTGCTCGAGAAGCTCGCCCGGCTGGTACCGGGCGTCGTCTACCAGTACCGGCTCTACCCGGACGGGCGTTCCGCGTTTCCGTACTCGAGCCCGGGCATGAACGACATCTACGAGGTAACTCCCGGCGAAGTGCAGGAGGATGCCACCCCGGTCTTCGGGCGGTTGCATCCGAAAGACCTCGACCGCGTCGCTCACGCGATCCAGGATTCGGCCCGCACCCTGCAGACCTTCTACTGTGAGTTCCGGGTGGTCCTCCCGCGGCAAGGTCTCCGCTGGCGCTGGTCCCAGGCCCACCCGGAACGGATGGCCGACGGCGGCACCCTCTGGCACGGCATCATCTCGGACGTCACCGAGCGCAAGCTGGCCGAGGAAGCGCTCCTGGAGACCAACCGGAGCCTCGAGAGGGCCACCGTCCGGGCCAACCAGCTGGCAGCCCAGGCCGAAGCAGCCAACGTCGCCAAGAGCGAGTTCCTGGCCAACATGAGCCACGAGATCCGGACCCCGATGAACGCGGTCATCGGCATGACCGGGTTGCTGCTGGATACCAGCCTGGACGGAGAGCAGCGGCGCCTCGCCGACGTCGTGCGCATCAGCGGGGAGTCCCTGCTCGGCCTGATCAACGACATCCTCGACTTCTCGAGGATCGAGGCGAACAAGCTCGAACTGGAGACACTGGACTTCGACCTGTCGAGCCTGCTCGACGAGTTCGCCTCCGCGATGGCGTGGCAGGCCGACCAGAAGGGGCTGGAGCTGCTCTGCGCCATCGACCCCGCGGTCCCGACACTGCTGCGGGGAGACCCCGGACGCCTCCGCCAGGTTCTCACCAACCTCGTCGGCAACGCCGTCAAGTTCACTCAAGCGGGCGAGGTGTCGGTCGGCGTCTCGCTGGTGGAGGAGACCGGGGCCGAAGTCCTGCTGCGGTTCTCGGTCAGCGACACGGGAATCGGAGTATCGCGAGACAAGATCGAACTGATCTTCGACAAGTTCAGCCAGGTCGATGCCTCGAGCACGCGGCGATACGGCGGCGCCGGGCTCGGCCTGGCCATATCGAGACGGCTGGCCGAGCTGATGGGCGGCGAGATCGGCGTACGCAGCGAGGAGGGAAGGGGATCCGAGTTCTGGTTCACAGTGCGCGCGCGCACCCGGGCCGAACGGAACCGGCCGGCAGTCGCCGCGCCTTCCGCCCTGCGCAATGCCCGCATCCTGATCGTGGACGACAACGCCAAGAGTCGCGAACTCCTGGCCGCCAGCCTGGCGTCATGGGGCATGCGTCCATCGGCGGCGGCAGACGGCCCCGAGGCACTCCGGGTCCTACGTCGGGCATCGGATGAGAACGAGCCCTTCCGGCTCGCCCTGATCGATATGCGGATGCCGGGCATGGACGGCGCGACCCTGGGCCGGGCTATCCAGGCCGACCCGCGCCTGGCCGCCACCCGCATGGTGGTCCTGGCCTCCGGGGGGACCCAGACTGAGCCCCGGCGCTTCGAGTCGATCGGCTTCGCCGGCCGTGCGACCAAGCCGATACGACACCGGGAGCTCGGGGAGATCCTCTCGCTGGCGTTGCGGGACCACGAGGCGACGGGACCAACGTCGCGGGCCGCCGTCCCGCGCCCGGATTCCCGCGAAAATCCGGCGCCATTCGCCGACCGCACGACACGCATCCTGCTGGCCGAGGACAACGGCATCAACCAGCGGGTGGCGCTGGGCATCCTGAAGAGGCTCGGCCTGCGGGCAGACGCCGTGGCCAACGGTGCGGAAGCCGTCAAGGCCCTCGAGACCATGCCCTACGACCTGGTGCTGATGGATGTGCAGATGCCGGAGATGGACGGGATCGAGGCTACCCGCCACGTCCGCGATCCCCGGTCCGCGGTCCTGAATCACCACGTTCCCATCGTCGCCCTGACGGCCCACACCATGCAGGGCGACCGCGAGAAATGCCTGGCGGCCGGCATGGACGACTACGTCTCCAAGCCGGTGATACCGGCGGTGCTCGCCGAGGTCCTGGAAAGGTGGCTGCCCGCCCGGGACTCCGAAGCAGCCTGATTGACCTCAAAGTGTGCCAAGTCTCGGCCGCCCGCGACCGGGGGCAAATCATCCCGTTACGGCTCCAGCCTCCGCCCGCTCTCGGCCGCGGAATCCGGACCGGCCGGGTTTCCGCGGGCGTCGTGTGTGTTGCTCCGGCAGCCCGCGGCGCCTTTGGCATTCGTGACGAAATCCCCGACGAGTTCCGCCATTTCCCGGTAAGTGAGCAGTAGCCCAACTTCCGCAGTTCGCGAAGGCGCAGGACGGTATTTCAATGGGTTAGCGGCCCAAGAGTGCCAAAGTCGGCACTACATTTTGAGCGAGGCCGGGGGCCGGAGACGTTCCGGCAGGGTCAAGCCCAGGCGGTCGAGCAGGGTCGCCTGCTCCCTGTCCGGCCGGGTCACGCAGCGGATCTGCAGTTCCCGGTGGGAGCCGTCGGCCGCGGGCACGACCACGTCGGTGCTCTGGATCCGGTGGAGTTCATCGAGCACGGTGCGGGGACTGCTTCCCAGCCCCGCCCGGCGCTGCCACTGTTCGAGCGTCTTCCACATCACGTAGGCCAGGAAGCAGACGAGGATGTGGGCCTCCACCCGCTCGGCCTTCTGGTGCCAGACGGGTCGGAGGGACAGCTCGCTCTTCTGGATGCGGAAGGCGGCTTCGGCCTCGGTCAGTTGTACATAGGTGGTCCAGAGCGACGCCGGCGTCCAGTCGGTGATGTTGGTGCGCAGCACGTATGCTCCCTCGCTGTAGCGCGCCCAATCATCCCACGCCGTTCGCACGAACCAGGTCAGGCGCAGACGGGAGGGAAGGGAGAGATCCTCGACCAACGTGACAAGGTAGCGGCCGGCCGCCCGCGAGTTCTTCTCCAGGATCCGCCCGATCTGCCGTTCGAGCGGTCCACGGTCCTTCTGTGAGCGGGCCTTCTCGAGCCGACGCTGCAGCGATCCCAGGCGGGCCTCGATCCGAGTCTGGAACCGCTCGTGCATCGCCTGCTCATTCAACCGACGCTCCGCGGAACGGCAGAGGAGGAAGGTCTCCTGTCCGTCGGGGCCACGACAGAGCTTGGCCTCCACCCCATCGCGGATCTCCTGCCAGTCCTTCGTCTCCGCGACCTGCCGGCTCCACTTCCGGATCTCCCCGCGCGGCGTGCCGATCAAGTAACGCCGACCGGTCGCCTGCAGCCAAGCCAGGTTGTCCGCGCTCGTCATCCCGCGGTCCATGACCCAGACCCGTCGCCGCCCCAACCACCACCTGGCTCTCGCCCCGACCGAGGCGGCGAAGAACCTCTTGGATCTCCCACATACCGTGCTCCCGAAAGACCACCTGCACCTCCTTGGTTGGAGGTGATGATGGTCCGGCACGGCCTCAGGGGGTGGGTCAAGACCGTGAGAATCGGGTGGGTCAAGATCGTGAGAAACTCGCCCTAAACCTGGGTCAAGATCGTGAGAAATGACAGAGGTGTCGATGATCTCCTGGAAACACGGAAGACTGGAGGGGTAGCCGATCGGGGCGCCCCCCGGCACAAGGCTGCCCCGTGATCCTCCGCCATCTTGCCTTGTTTGCCATCACCCGGACAGGAATGTTCTACTCATACCGGTTTGCGATCTATTGCATGGGTTGTTTTTCCCACCGGAGGTGCCAGTGAGGCGAATGTCACGGTCCCAGGTCCTGTGTTTTGCGTGGATTGGCTTGGCGCTCCTGGCCTGCCTCGGTGCGGCGCCCCAGGCGCGGGCGGACATCCCGTGGCTCTCGGTCCGGCTCGTTGGGGGCGAGATGGCGAACTATCCCGTCAACGATTTGCACCGGATCGGCTTCGAGGGTGACACGCTGGTGGTGGTGCATGCTGGCGGCACCGAGCGCTATGGCGCGGCGACCGTCGTGCGGATCGAGTTCCTCTGGTCGCCGGCCAACTCCGGCGTGGTTGATCCTCGGGACGCTGCGGCACTCGTGAAAGCCGTCCACCTGTTCCAGAACCAGCCGAACCCGTTTTCTCCCGAGACGGAGATCGCCTTTGACCTGCCGAAGACCGGTCCGGTGGATCTCGTGATCTACGGCGTGAATGGGCGCCTGATACGCCGTCTTGTGAAGGATGCGCGACCGGCCGGACGGCACACCGCAAACTGGGATGGCCGAGACGACGCGGGGGAGAAGGTCGGGAGCGGGATCTACTTCTATCAGCTCACGGCACCCGGCGTCGATGAGAGCCGACGGATGATCCTGTTGCCCTGAGTATTCCGACGATCTTGATCCGGGATCCCCGTTACGGGGACACGGCGAATTGAGGAAGCGACCATCAACGGAGAAGGAAACGAAATCATGAAGTGGTTTGTCGGTTTGATACTGGGCCTTGGCCTGTGTCTGGTGTTCGGGGCGTCGGTGAGTCAGGGCGCGTGAGCGTGCGCACGATAACTGAGGGTGCTTCCGCCACGATATTTGAGGGTCCGGATCATCGGCGCGCCGCCGTCGGTCTGGGCCGCGGCCGTTCGGCCGCGGCGGGAACCGCGAACACCTCAAGGTAGAGCTTCTCGTCG
>CAIMUX010000083.1 GCA_903844735.1 Candidatus Eiseniibacteriota bacterium | reverse complement strand
TGCAGTCAGACCAAACCGCCACTCTCTCGGAGACCCACAGTCCACTTGGAGGAGGAATCCACACACGGGTCATATCAGCTCAACAAATCCCTTGCGGGAGGAGTCCAGATAGGAGTCCAGGGCCGACATCCCGCAGTAGTTTTGGATGTCACTCGTGAACACAAGCCCGGGATTCGCATGGAGGATGAGGGTGCCGCCCTCATTGGGGCCGGCCAAGGTAGGCCCCGGGATGAAGAGAAGGAGCCCGACGCATAGCAGTCGATTCAGGGATCGGGATCGAGTCGTCATGTCACGGTCCCCCCACGGCGGAAGTTGAGGTCTGGAGCAGGAGGCGCTTGTCGAACAGCGAGTGAGGCTATACTCCTCAGAAGCGAGGTCGTCAACCCATGTGCACCAGCAGATCGCACGGGGGAAGGAGACCCCGGTACCTTTCATCACCGGGACTTCCTTCAACCGCTCCAGTCACTGAACTCCGTAATCGAGAGAACCGCCTCGCCGGATCGAACACGAACCTACACCCTTGTGATGGACACATAGCCGACGCCCCCACCCGCCCGGTCGATCGCGAAACCTCTTGGCTTTCATCCCCACCAACCAACAGACACCCCCCCTCCGCCCCCCCCGCAGATCTCCCCCTAATTATCATCAACCCCGGCGACGTCCACCGCGCCTCCGTGCCGGGGCCAGAGCCCAGCCGGCCTGGAGCGCGCCGAAGCTGCTGTCCCTCCGGGACTTCACTCCCTCCTGTACCCATTCGCGCCCCCTTTCGTGACTGCCTCCCCGGGCAGCGGCCCGGCGAAAACCGGTCGGCGGCCCTCGTCCGGCCGGCGTCTCTCCCCGTGACACGGATCCTCTCCAGGATCAGGACTGTGGGCACGGAGAACACGGAGAGGCAAAAGCGGGACGGTCTCCACGTGCGCGGCGGTAGAACCTCCGGAAACGACCTGGCTCTTGACGCGTTCGAGGAGTTCGGTTTACGCATGGACCCCGGGGATCGACGTGCCGCACGACCCGCACCGATCCCCGTCCAGCCGGTTCCGTCGAACATCCTGCCACCCCCGCTCGATGAGCGCCGCTTTGCAGGCGGGACACCGGGTGGTTTGCCCCTCGGCGTCGAGAATATTGCCCAGGTAGACGAACTGCACACCCTCCGCCATCGCGAGTTCCCGCGCTCGACGCAGCGTCTCCGGCGGCGTCGGCGGACGATCCATCATCCTGAACGAGGGATGGAACGCGCTGAAGTGAAGCGGAACATCAGGGCCGAGGTTCTCCACAATCCAGCCGCTCTGGCGGCGGATCTCTTCTTCAGAATCGTTGAGCCCGGGGATGAGAAGGGTCGTGATCTCGATCCACACGTTTGTCTCGCGCTTGAGCCAGCGCAGTGTGTCGAGCACCGGTGCGAGATGCCCGGAAGCCTGCCGGTGGTAGAACTCCTCGGTGAACCCCTTCAGGTCAACATTCGCGGCATCGACGAAGCGGAAGAGTTCGCCCCTGGCCTCGGCCGTGACGTACCCGGCGGTGACCAGAACATTACGGATCCCTGCGGCGCGCGCCTCCCGGGCCGTGTCGATCACATACTCGGCAAAGATCACAGGGTCGTTGTAGGTGTAGGCGATGGAGGGACACCCCTCACGCTGCGCGAGCGCCACCACCTGCTCCGGTGTGGCGCAGAGTGAGGATCGGTCCTCCGGCCTTGCCGACGACATGTCCCAGTTCTGGCAGAAGCGGCAGCCGAGGTTGCACCCCGTCGTCCCGAACGAGAGGATCGAGGTTCCCGGCAGGAAGTGATGGAGCGGCTTCTTCTCGATCGGATCGACGGCGAAACCCGTGGGTCGACCGTAGCCGAGTGACACCAGCGCACCCGACTCATGCCGGCGGATGAAGCAGAAGCCGGCCTGTCCTTCCGCGAGCTTGCACAGCCGAGGACAGAGGAGGCAGGTGATGCGTCCGTCTTCCTCGCGACGCCACCAGCGTGCGGGATGGTGGCCGGCTTGTGCGTTGCCGGTTTCGAGCAAAGTCACCTCAGCGCACGACGCGCCAGCGGCCCTCGACCTTGGCCACCATCGGCCGGATGATGAAGAATCGCTTGCCATCCCCCCCGCGGATCGGGGCCTCGCCGTCCACGGTCCGCACATCGACGAGGCGCCCCGCGGCCGCCGGCTCCAGGACGATCGCCTCCTGTTCCAGAGGCGCGACCATCCAGCCGGGCGAGGTAAACAGCGAGGAAAGGTAGCCTGCCTGATCCGACTCGAGTTCACCGGCGTTCACACCAAGCGCCACCGCCAGCTCGCGCGTCTTTTCACGCGTGAGGTGCACCACCACGTCGACATCGAGGAACGACACGGCCCTCCAGAGCTTCTCTACCAGAACGCGAATCTCGGCGGGATCCTCGCTTGAAGGTCGATACGGCGACGCCTGTTCCCACGACCACCGGCCGGCGCGTGACTCGGCGGAGAAGAACCATGGCCCCGCCTCGAAGGATCGACCGGGCAGGAGCGGATCGTGCTGCGGATCCCAAGCCCACGCGGCCAGATCGTGCGGGAGCACGGAATCGCGTCGCGGAGCATCCGGGCCGCCGGTCGCGGCGGCGGCAGAGATGGAGGCTGCGGCCCCGTTCGCGACAGGAAGGATGGCAGCGGCAGCGACGGTGGAGGCGGTGGCTGCGACTGCCTCCTCGCCGGTAACCTCCGTATCCAGCCGCACGACGCGCACGCGGCAGTACGGAACCTTGGTCGCATCCCCGTCCCGCGCTTCGTCGTCAACCAGCGAACCCCCGGGTAGGCGAAGCCACAGCCGAAGCTCGTTCTCGCCGGTGATCAGGTACGGCTCGCATTTCACCTGAAAGAGACGACCGCGACCGACGCGCTCCGTGAAGACCGGGATGTCGTTCAGGCGTGCTTCGACAACCAGCCCGCGCGTGCGGACCTCGAGGATGTACAGGGGGCGCGTGACGCTGGGAGTCGATGTCATGGTGGAAGAATCACCCGGCCCGAGTCAGGACGCAAGGCGGAGGATCACAGAGGAACGTGGAGAGAGGGGTCAGAAACAAGGGCGGAAAGGGGGGGGACCAGGACTGGAGGCCGAAGCCCGAGGCCCGAAGCCTGATGCCCGAGGCCCGAAGCCTGATGCCCGAAGCCAGTCCTACTGGTTCCCTATCAAGAAACACCGTTTCATGGCTCGCGGAGCCGACGGTTGCGGCGGCATGGGCACTACTCCGAATCTCAGGCATCTTCGGCTTCGGCCCCCGTTCCCCTCGCGCCTGCTACTTCGGCGTTGCCGTCCCACCCTCGAGAATCACCGCGATGGAATCAAAGTAAGCCGGCTTGCCGACGTTGAGCTTGGCTGCCCGCCGCGCCGCCTTGGCGAAGCAATCACCACGCTGGGACCAAACGAGCGCGATCGTGGCTGCGGAACGCTGCAGGCCCCCGACCGTCGGGTACTTCTCAAGGACCGGACAGATCCAGTCCTTCCACTCGGCGCCGCGACCGATGCGGTAGAGCGCCTTGAACGCCCCGTCGGCGTTGCCGCCCGCCGACGGTGATTCAGGAAAGCGCTCGACCATCTGCGTGTAGTACCCATACGACTTGACATAGTCGACCTTCCAGTTCTCCTCGAAGCGGGCCATCATCTGCATCGACCGCTCCGCCGATCCCTTCGCGTTCTTCGGGTCGGCCTTCTGGATCCTCTGGTAGATCGACATCGCCTCAGCCTCGCGGTTGCGAAAGAGGTACTTCTCCATCACGCCGAGCAGCAACGGCAGCGAATCGGGTTTGGCTGCGAGCTTCTTTTCCATCGTGGGGAGCGGATCGAGTCCGTTGCGCAGCGGCCGCACGGCGTCGAGGAAGAAGACGCGCCCGCGGGAGTACCCCTCGACGCGATCCAGCTCGGTCCCGTCCGGTTTGATAAAGAGAATGGCCGGTAGGCCGGTGATCGGGTAGAGCTTCATGAAGGCCTTCCCGACATCAAGGGTCGTCTGAACCTTGATCGGGATGAGGCCCTCGGCTAAAGCAGCGCCGTCAGCCGTCTGAAAGACCTGGGAGTCGAGATCGAGGCAGGCCCCACAGTGGGAATCCCACACGTCGACCATCACCATGGTGTCCTTCTCTCGGGCCTCGGCGATCGCTTGCTCGATGGTAAGGTCGCGCCACTGAACGCCCGCCGCCGAGGTCGCTTCACCGGCGGCGCCGGCAACCGCTAGGTCGCCCGCGCCCCCCGTCCCGCCATCGCGCGCGCCGGCGCCTGCGTCACCCGCCGCCACGAGCCCGCCCGCCAAAGCCACACCCACCCCCATCAGAATCGGCCCGAGCAATCCGATCAGGATTCCCCGCACGCCGTGGATCCGCTTCATTGATCGTTCCCCTTCCTGTGCAAATACAAACCCACCAACGCTCAAGACCCGACCAGCGACAGGGACCAGGCTGAAACGGCCGGATCCGCATCCGCGCCGCCATGCCACCGTGCAGCCATCCCACCGCGCGGCCATCTTTCCTCCGGGTCTACTTTCGCTCCACCACCCAAACACGCAGCCGCTTTCCTCGGATCCTATTTTCGTTCCACCACCCCGACACGCAGCCTTTGTTCCTCGTTTCCCCGCTTGAAGACAACCTCGACGGTGTCCCCCGGCTGGTGCGCCTTCAACGCGGCCGAGAGATCGGCAAGATTGTCGATCGGCATCCCGCTGATCGAGACGATGATATCACCTTTGGTGAGCCCGGCACGCTCAGCCGGACTCCCCGGTGTGGTTCCGATCAGGAGGACACCGCCCGACTCGCGGCCGAAATCAGGAATCGTCCCCATGCCGGTGCGGCGCGGCGGACCCGACGAAACAATCGGCGCCACCTTCCCCGCACCCGGCGGCACGAATGAAAGCCGTCCCTCCCGCTCGGCGAGGAAGATCGCCGTCTCCCGCGCAAAGTCGAGGACCGCCACCAGACCCGGATAGTTCAGCTTGTCCGGCGTATCCGTGATGCGGTGGTAATCGGCGTTCGGCCCGGTGAAGAGGTGCAGTGCGGGAATCCCCTTCTCGTAGAACGGGACCTGATCCGAAGAGAACGGTGCAGCTTCGGGGGTGACCAGATCGAGCCCAGCGCCGAGGTTCACCCCCTTCACGATCTCGGGGAACTCGACGGCGCTGGCGGTGCCGAGGACGAGCAGCTTCTTCCCATCCATGCGCCCCACCTCGTCCAGGTTGACGACGGCCAGGGTCCGCTCCAGGGGACAGGCCGGGTGCGCAAGATAGTGTTTCGCGCCGAGCGTGCCCTCCTCCTCGCCTGAAAAGGCGGCAAAGACGACGGTGTTGCGAAACGGTCCCTCCTCACGCATCTGCGCCGCAAGTTCCAGGAGGACGGCGACGCCGGAGGCGTTGTCGTCAGCACCGGGATAGTCATCGAGGGTGGCCGCTTGCCCGAGATGGTCGTAGTGGGCACAGATCACGATGCACGGTGCGTCCTTTGCCGTGCCGGGCAGAAAGCCGACAATGTTTTCCAGCGTGATCTTGCCCCACTCCTTCCCCTCGGGAAGGGAGAAGGTCCCACGAATGTCGGTGGGTGTCGGGGTAAAGGCCTGGACGATGGTGCCGCCATCGCCGGCCGGAGTAAGGCCCACGCGGTGAAACGATTCGGTGATGTAGTCGCGGGCTGACATCAAACCCTTGCTGCCAGGCCCCCGGCCGTCCTTGTCACTGGCGCAGAGGCTCTCGATCGCTTTGCGCATGTGGGCTTCGGCCGAGGCTGGGACCTTGCCGGCCGACTGGGCATGGGCGATCGCTACCTGGGTGGCCGTCAGGAAAGCGGCTGTCACCACTGCAGTTGCGACGAAGAGCCCACCCGCAAAAGACACGGCTGTCAGCCATGACGCGCCCCGCAAGCCGCCCAGCAAGCCGCCCAGCAAGGCAGTCCGCAAGGCGCAGTTCGCGAATCGCCGCGTCACTTCTCCTCCTTCGCCAGCTCGACCACCAGCGGGGACGGGATCTCCGCCCACGAGCCTTTCTGCACTACGCTCGCCTCACGAAAGACAAGATATCCGTACTTGCCGTAGTGCGGCACCTTGATCCCCACCGCGGCCAGACCGGCCGGATCGGACGGAGCGATGAGCGTCCATGATGCATCTCCACCGCCGGGGTAGTCGCCGGTCAGAACCACCGAGCAGGTGTCGGGGCAACTGGTACCCGCGATCACCCAGGAAGAGAGACCGCTCCCGCGACCGCCGTCCACCGGCCGATCCGCGGTTCCGCCGCCTCCACTCGAACTGTCGCGGTCCATCCGCCGGACCTCAGGCAAACCGGCCACCAAGGCGCGCGCCGCCGGGCCAAGACCGAGGTACCACGCTGCGCGGCGTGGGGTCCAGCCGTTCGCCAGGGCGCTTTCCTCGTAGACGGTAAGGACCTGGCCTTTGGCCCACTCAGCAGCGAGAGTGCGGCAGGCCGCGTCGATCTCGGGGGTCAGTCCGGATGCGATGACCACAGCCACGGTATCGGCGCCCAGCGTGCGACTCAAGCTCGGCGGGATCTCGTGGCGGTCGATGCGGCGGGCCACCTCGAAGTCCGGGTCGACGGCCAGCCGGATCGGCCGGCCCGGCACCACCGCGCTCCAGGGCAGACTCCCGGCAACCAGAGCCACCTGCCAGGTCGAGTCGCCGCCGGCGAACGACACGCGCACCGGAACCACCAGATGGTACGGCGGGACGCCCGCCTCCGGAGCCTCCAGCACCGACTGCCCGAGCATGGCGCGAACCCGCCAGGCCTTCCCCTCGTTCTCCACCGATACCCCGCTCACCCCGAGCGATGGCAAGCCCGGCCGATCGATCCATTGCGTCCGGAACGGCCCCGGCTCAATCCCCGCCACGGTGCGGAAGCTCTCCAGCAGATCGGACCAGGAGGCGCGACGCCAGAGGTTTCGTTGGAAGAAGTCCCGCAAGGCAGCCTGGAAACGCTCGGGACCCACGGCCCGCCGCAGTTGGTGGATCACCATCATCGACTTGGAGTAGCCGATCGCTTGGGTAGCGGCGTCCGAACGACCGGTAAACTCGGCGATCGGGACGTCCGCGCTCCCGCTGACATAGTCCAGATAGGAGACGAGAGCGTTGCGGCGGTAGTCGCGCGCGGCGTCGGCGCTTTCCTGCTCCTTGTAGAAGTAATCGGCGCCGTACGTGGTGAGCCCTTCGCACCAGTTACCGGCGGCGGCATCGACGAACACACCGTTGCCCCACCAGTTGTGCAAGATCTCGTGGCCGTAGGAAGTGTCGAGGATAAACGGCAGGCGGATAACGCGGTCGCCCAGGAGCGTGAACGAAGGCATGCCGAAACCGGTCTGCCAGAAGTTCTCGACCATGGCAAACTTCGAGAACGGGTAGCGACCGATTCGCTCCCCGTAGAGATCGAGATACCGGCCGGTGCCGTCGAGGTAGCGGGTGTACAACGCCGAGTCGGAGTCGGCGTAGGTATAGGTCATGACCGCGGTACCGTTGTGGTCGCGCTGGTGCAATGTGTATGGCCCGGCCACGAGATAGATCTCCTCCATCGGCTGGGCACAGTTCCAAGCGTCGCGGGTCCAGCGCCGGGGTGCCGTCGTCCCCGAGTCGGCATCCTTCGGGTCGCGGGAGCCAGGCTCTCGCGCCGTGGAACCGGGCTTGTCCTGCGCCGCGGCCCCCGACGTCGGGACCGCCGAAGCCGGGCCGCTTCCTTGCAGTGCCCCCTGCGAGACGGCGCGCCAACCCTCGGGAACCTCAGCCTCACAGCGGAAGTTGAACACCTCGTCCGGGCGAGACGGGATCCAGTAACTGCTCCCGCAGAGGTAAACACCGCGTTGCTCGATCAGCCCCGCCGTCTCCTCGAAGGAGCGGGAGTAGGCCGCCTTCGGCGGGCGAAGCGAGTCCATCACCGTTCCCGTGTAGCGCACGACGATCACGAGATCATCGGGCCAGGAGCCCATCCCGGTGCCATCGAGGAAGAAATCGACCTGCCTGGCCCTGGAGAAACCGGCCAGCCGGTCATACGGAGGTCGCTTCCAGAACGATCGCGGGTTCATACGCTCGCGCACCTCGAAGTGGAGCGCTGTGCCGTCTGACAGGCGCACGCTCTCCACCCGCAGGCTGTCCCAAAGAAGGAACGAGACCGGCTCGGACACGGTGGCGCCGGAGGCCCGCTGAACCATGATCCTGTCTTCCGCCGCCAGAGAGTGACTCGCCGGGTCGAGCCGCACCGCCACCTGGTGGTTTGCGAAGGCCGCGCGTTGTGGGTTCTCCAGCGTGACGAGGTTGGTATGCACGTCGAGCGGCTGTCGGCCGGCCGGAGGGGAAGGCCAGCCGATGGCCGGTTGCCACGCAGCGCGGGCCGATGGACCACTCGTGGCCGGCGCCGCAGACGCGGTGTGGCTTCGCAGCGAGGCCGGACCGGCTGCGAGCAAGCATGCGAACAGGACGCCCGCCATCGCGACGCATGAGCCCCTGGGCGACGGCGCCCGGCCGGAGACCGGCTTGTTCTCGCCTGCCGACGACGACCGAACGAGGCCAGGAGTGGGCTGATCCTCTCGCAGGATCGGCTCTGAGTGGGTCATGCGTCGCCTCCCAATCGGGCGCGGCCGTGGGTGAGGGACCGCCACGATTCCCGCGTCGGGTCATCATACCCAAAGCGGTGGGGAGGGCAACGAATGATTGGAGGCCGGCCTATCGGAACCGGCCATTGACGTTCCGGAATGACTCGGCGAGGGCATTCCTTGTGAACCCGACCCCTGTGGCGGTCCGAGTCCGGTGGAAAAGGAAAGCTGGGGTCGGATCAAGAGTCGCTTCCGTTGATCCGGCGCCGCCGGCCCGGAAGAAGGGGGAGCAGACAGACGCAGAAGCCGGGAAGACCGCTCTCTGATGGTCTGCGCTGTTCGCTCGTTCAAAGCAGCCTCATTCTGACTCCTGAATTCTGACTTCCGGCTACTTGAGTCGTCACAGCCGAAAAACACATCATCGAACCGCGGAAGTTGGGATAGGCTCCCCCAACGCTTCACCCAATTCGGGCCAGGCCACCTAGGAGCACCCGCATGCGACACCCCGACGAACGCCTCCCCCTCCGCGGGCTCGCCCACCTGCTCGTGGTCTACCTCGTCTGGGGCAGTACCTACCTGGCGATTCGCGTCCTCGTACGAGACGGGGGCGGGTTTCCACCCTTCCTGCTGGGAGCCTCGCGGACGCTCTTCGCTGCCACCTGCCTGCTCGCGTGGAACGGCCTGCGTCGCAACCGCGTGCGCCCCACGGCGGCGGAGTGGCGGACGCTCGTGCCGGCCGGTCTGTTGATGTGGGTCGGCGGGAACGGCCTGGTGAACTTCGGTGAAATGCGAGCCGCCTCGGGATACGCAGCGCTCCTCGTGGGCACCATGCCGATGTGGGTGGCCCTGATCGAGGCGATCGCCGATCGGCGGCCACCCTCGCTGTCCCTTCTGGGTTCCCTCGGCATCGGGTTCGCGGGGCTGGGAGTCTTGTGCTGGCCGGTCATCCGGCAGGGTCCTACCGCGGATCTCTGGTCGGTAGTGGCGCTGATCTCAGCACCGCTCTGCTGGGGCCTCGGGTCGATTCTGCAGATGCGCCGGCCGGTAGGTCTCGGGCCGACCGCGAGCGCCGGCGTGCTGCAACTCGTGGGCGGGATCGGTTTCATCGGCGTTTCGATCCTCTTGCGGGAACCCTGGCCCAGTCCCGAGCCGCGCGGGTGGGCCGCGTGGGGCTACCTCGTCGTGGCCGGGTCGATCTTCGCGTTTACGTCGTACCTCACGGCCCTACGGCTGCTGCCGCTGCGGATCGTCACGACCTATTCGTACGCCAACCCGGTGATCGCGGTATTTCTCGGCTGGCTGATCCTGGGGGAGAAGATCACCGGCTGGACCGTCGGTGGGACCGCGCTCGTCCTGGCGGGGATCGCCGGGGTCTTCCATTCTCGATTTCGCGGGAAGCGAGGGCCTGGAGCGAGGCCCCTGGCGAACTAACCCTCGAATAAGCGAGGATTTTCCCGAAGTATGAAGAACGAGCTTGCAAAGAGACGCCTCCTTCCTGCATTTCAGAGTTGTGTGAAAGCAGAGGCTCTGGAACCGAAAGGAGGCGTTTCAAGTGCAGACTACTCG
>CAIMUX010000082.1 GCA_903844735.1 Candidatus Eiseniibacteriota bacterium | reverse complement strand
CGGATGCTTAGATCAAGCTCTGCGAGGGGGTACTTTCTACGGTTCCTGAGGGACACAAACCCCGGAACCTCACCGTCTTTGATCCAAAACCAGGACTCACACCCTCAGATTCCGTGCTCACGCTCAGACGAAGCGAGAACGGCTTCCGTGGCCCCGGGGGTCAGTCTGAAGCAGGGGGCGGCTGGCGGCGGGCCTGGGTGGTGTGGAAAGCGATTGTGGCGAGGATGTCGTCCAGCACCGGGCCCCGAAGGAGGTTCTCCAGCTCGGAGCCTGCCAGTGATTCACGAATGAGGCGGTGGTCTCGAAGGGAGCCGCGAAGGTCTTCGACTGTGGCATGGTCGGGTAGCTGCTCGGCAACACGAGCCACGACGAGTCGTGCCATGTCGATGAAGAACGGGGTTTGCGCCGCTGGATTCTTCGGGATGAGCTCGGCTGCAAGCTCGTGGGCACGTTGGGCGTCCATGGGCTGGGAGATTAGCAGAGTTCGGCAGCCGCAATAAGGGGGGGACTCAGATATCGGCCCGAGTCGAGTTCGTGGCTCCTGCTCGGTCTTCCTGTGAGGAGGGCTCCGCGACTCTGACCCGATGAGTATGGAAAGCTTGGAAAAGCTCTTGGGCAAAGTCCGACCCCATGAACTGAGCGACGATGTCGAGGTACGTCCTGGCGTACTCCGGGCCATGGGACGCCACGCCCTGCGGGGTGACGAGGTGGGCTAGCTCGTGCAGATTCGTGCGCTCTGTCCTGAGACTCCTGGGCAGAGATATCGTGTTGGTCATCGGAGAGGCAACGGCGGTTCTCCCAAGGCGCCAATGAACCTTGACCCGGGTGACATGCGGGTAACGGAGCCTCCACCACTCAGAGGACGTGACGCGGTCCACGTAGAGCTGACAGGCCTCAAGCTCGGGGAGAGCCTGGCCGCTTGGGACGGTGTCTTGAGCGCGATAGAGCCTCAGACGCTGGCTGTCGCGCGGGTAGGGCGCGTAGCGCAGGGTTCCAAGCGACTGGCTCGGCATGATGCCAGTGTGGTGCGCAGGGAGTGAGTCAAGGGCGAGTTCGTGGCGTCCCGGCGCTCCAAGGAAGTCGGGGCCGGGGTCTCGGGGGTCGAAATCGAGTTCTCGGTTTACGAGGACGAAGCGACTGGCTGCCAGGGGGTCGGGTTCGGTGTGTAGTTGTGGAACACCGCGCCCGGTCGGGCGGCGTAGCGGTCGAAGATGACCCGCCACTGGCGCGTTGAGAGGTTGCCGTCGGCATCGGGTCCGAAGCTGCTGTCAACGAAACCGGTCATGGGACCACGGACAGCAAGCTCGTAGACGTCTTGGACGCTCATGTTCCTGCTGTCCAGCGTGGGGATGCCGGCGGCGATGCAGGCGCGGATGTGGTGGCCATGCAGACCTTCGACGTGGGCGTTTGGTGTGTAGTGGAGGGAGGCGCCGCCGCGACCTATCTGAAGCCATCCGTCGTTGGCTCGGGCGGCCCGGATTTCCTGGATAGATGAGTGCATGGATGCGTGTTCGAGCTTCAGAGCCTCTGCGTGCTGGCCTCTTTGCCGAAGCTGCGCGTGGTACCACCACTCTTTCGCGCCAGCACGGAGTTCCCTGAGCACGTGCGCTGTAGGTGGAGGCGCAAGGCTGGACTGAGGTTGTGGTTCGGGCGTAGCTGGGCGAGCTGTCGAAAACTCGATGTCTAGCGAGGCCTGCTCGGGGTGTGGCCGGTGGATGTGGCGAGCGTTTCTGTCCTGCACAGCAGAGTTTACTTCGGAACGGATTCTTACTCAAACGCCCCAGGGCCGAAGGGGGTACTCCGCTATCGGACCGGGTCGCGTTCGTGCCTCCTGCGGCTTCCTGTGAGGTCGGATTCAGACCGGAAGGCGCCCTGAGGCGGGAGATGCGGATTTCCGCTCGCAGTTCACGCCTTCGGCCACGAGGGCCTTCGGACAGCAACTTCCTTCGCTGGCTCGGGCTGTCTACTCACGAAAAAGGGGGGGCACCGCGGGCGTGCCTAGAAAAGAACCTTCTTTGCCGTGATTGGCGGGTCTGGTTACCAGGTCTCGCCTCCAAGTCTCGCGGACCAGCAGCGGGTGCCGGCCACAATGAGGAGGTCGAGAACCTCGATGCCGATGAGTTCCCCTACCTGCTCCAGCCTTCGGTGCATCTCGCAATCGTCCTCGGAGGGCGTTGGGTCTCCCGAAGGATGGTTGTGGCCGCAGATGATGGCGTGGGCGTTGGCCAGGATGGCTCCCTTGAAGACTTCTCTCGGATGCACGATGGCGGCGTTGAGCGAGCCGATGGCGGCAATCTCGAAGCTCTGCACCCGGTGGCGGGTGTCGAGGTGAAAGACCACGAAGTGCTCGCGGTCCTTGGAACCGATGAGAGCTGCGAGTTCTTTGCCCGCAACCAAGGGCTCCTTGATTGCTGGCCCAGGTTCCGAAACGCGTGGAACAAGCTCCGTTTTGATGAGGCGGAGACACTTCCTCGCGCGCGTCTTTGTTTCCGGCATAAACCCCTTCCCTTTCCGGAGCTCCAGGCTCCGTCCTGGCCAGACAGGCGCTGACCACGGCGGAGCCCAAGCCAGGAAGAGGCGAGGGGGAGAAAACCTCCAACAAACCCAAAGGCGCGCACCGGTGCCCCTCGACGGGACGCTTTCGACGTGTCTTCGACGGGGGTGCGGCCAGAGACTTCTACCCAAGCTGAGGAGAACCGTGGGAAAGAGCGGGCTATGCCTCCATTCTCTCATGAGTCGAGGTGGTACTCAAATCCGTGGTCTCTACTGGTTGTCGTCGTCCGCGACCGGAAGGGCGTTCTCCGCAAGTTTGCCGGCGACGTAGCGGGCGGAGGCCCAGGCGGCGTTTGTGAGCTGGCGGCTCCAGGCGCCACGGCTCCGGGCCCAATGGAAGCCCGCCCGGTGGAGCATCTGGCAGATTTCCGGCGAGGGTTTCTTTTCGAACTTGATGAGGAGTCGGTTGTCGAGGCGGTCCTCGAAGACGCGAAAGCCCCTCCCGGTAAGCTCCTGGGGCTCGGCTTCATCCCGGGCGGCGATGTCCTGGGCGCGCGCCTTCGCCTGGCGGATACGGGCGCCGATGTTCTGAAGGGCGTGACCGGGAAAGGGAACGGCTGCTCCCATGAGCGCCATGCCGCGAATGAGCGTGAGCACGGAATCTGAGGGTGTGAGTCCTGGTTTTGGATCAAAGACGGTGAGGTTCCGGGGTTTGTGTCCCTCAGGAACCGTAGAAAGTACCCCCTCGCAGAGCTTGATCTAAGCATCCGGAGGGGGTGTTCTCCTTCTTCACACCAAGAGGAAGGAGGACCGCATTGTATCAGAGACTGCCTGGGAAGGAACGGATCCGAGAGTTCCTGCTCCGTTGTGATCGTGAAGCTGCTGAGGAAGTCCGGCGAGGAGGTTGTCCGCGCTGTTCCGGGCGACTCCACCAAGCGGACTATCCTCGGAAGCCACGGGGCGACGACACCAACCCCGACCCCGTTTTCCGGCTGAGCTTCTGCTGCGGGGTCGAGGGTTGCCGGAAGCGGGCGACGCCGCGATCGCTCCGGTTCTTCGGCCGCAAAGTCTACCTGGGCCTGACGTTCGTGATCGCCGGGGTTTTGGGGCAGGGCGGCTCCGGGGTCGGGGCCGGGCAGCTGCAGAAGCTGATCGGGGTGAGTCGGCGGACGCTTCGGCGGTGGCGCCGATGGTGGACGACGCTCTTCGTGGAGAGCCGGTTCTGGCAAGCAGCCCGCGGCCGGTTCCAGACCCCGATCGTGGCCGCCGATCTGCCGGGTCAGCTGCTGGATCGCTTCCCTGGCAACGCCCATGACCGCGTGATCGCTCTGCTTCGGTTCCTCTCCCCGCTCACGACGAGTTCGCTTCCGGAGAGTCCGGCTCTTTGATGGTCATCTCCGGCACGCAGAGGATGCGCGCTGTGCGCGGGGAAGGAGGTCGATAGGGTTCGCTCCGTCGTTGCGGCGGCCGATGGTGGCCGTCGGAAAGGAGCGAACTCGATGACAGATCGTCACCAGCCTGGTACGCACGAACGCTGGGCCCACCTGCGCTTCTCGGTGGTCGGCCCGTTGCTGGCCGCACCGCCGGCTCCGGGCGAGCTGCGCGCGCAGATCCAGGAGTTGGCCGGGAAGACCTGGCTGCACCCGGTCACCGGGGAGCCCACTCGCTTCGGCTTTTCCACGATCGAACGCTGGTATCACAAGTCCCGCGGGGCCAAGACCGATCCGGTCGGCGTTCTGCGCCGGCGGCTTCGTTCCGACTCCGGCCGACAGCCCACCCTCGGCGAGAAGCTCCGGGCGGTCCTTCTCGCGCAGTACGCTGCCCACAAGAGCTGGAGCTTCCGCCTGCATTACGACAACCTCGCGGCCCAGATGGCGACGGACCCGGAGGTTGGCCCGTTGCCTTCCTACTCCACAGTCCGCCGGTACTTCAAAGCGAACGGGCTCTTTCGCCGTCGCCGGATCAACGCGGACGATCCGGCCGCGAAACATCGCGCCCAGGATCGGCTCGACGAGCGCGAGGTGCGCAGCTACGAGGCCGAGTACGTGCACGGCCTTTGGCACCTCGACTTTCATCACGGATCCCGCAAAGTGCTCACCCCCGGCGCCGAGTGGGTCACCCCGCACGTGCTCGGCGTCCTCGATGATCGCTCCCGTCTGGCTTGTCACGTGCAGTGGTACCTGTCGGAGACGGCCGAGGATCTCATCCACGCCCTCTCCCAGGCTTTCCAGAAGCGAGCTTTGCCGCGAGCCCTCCTGAGTGACAACGGCTCGGCCATGATCGCCGCCGAGACCAGGGAGGGACTGGCCCGGCTCGGCGTCCTGCACAAGACGACCCTGCCGTACTCCCCGTATCAAAACGGGAAGCAGGAGAACTTCTGGGCCCAACTCGAAGGACGCCTCATGGGTATGCTCGAAGGAGTG
>CAIMUX010000081.1 GCA_903844735.1 Candidatus Eiseniibacteriota bacterium | reverse complement strand
TTCGCGGTACCCGCCGCGGCCGAACGGCCGCGGCCCAGGCCGGCGGTGGCCCGCCGATGATCCGGACCCTCAAATATCGTGGGGGAAACACCCTCGGTTATCGTGCTCACGCTCAGGAGTACCTCTTCTCAGTGCGAAGAACGTGTTCGATGGTGAGGTTAGGTGGGATAACTTCGACTGCGTACCCCAGTCGGAGCTAGAGGAATTTGAGAGGCGCGTACACCTAAGGAAGGGTGATGTGCTAATGACCTGCGTCGGAACGATTGGCCGCGCCTCGGTCTGGCTGAATGAGAGACCCGTGGTGTTCTTCCGGAGCGTGGCAATCATCCGCCCCAAACCGTTTCTTCTACCAGAGTTCTTGGAGTACGTCATCCGGTCTCCAGACTTCCAGGCTGAGCTTAGGAGGAGAACCAAAAAAGCTTCCCAAGGAGGGGTATACCTGAAGGACATCAAGGGCATGCCGATTGCTGTGCCCTCCGTGGGAGAACAAGAACGCCTCGTGAAGCTCCTCGACGAAGCCGACGCGCTGCGGAAGCTACGCGCTGAGGCCGACAGGCGCGAGGAGGCGTTCATCCCGGCGTTGTTTGAGGAGATGTTTGGGGACCCAGCGACGAATCCGAAGCGATGGCCGAAGAAGCCCGTTGGAGAGGTGTGCGAGTTGGTGAACGGAACGGCGTTCAAGCCCGTTGACTGGGATGGGGCAGGGCTGCCCATTGTGAGGATTCAAAATCTGAACGATGCTTCGAAGCCGTTCAATTACACGAGCAAGGTGCTTTCTGAGAAATTTCGTGTGCGGCCAGGAGATATCTTGCTCTCCTGGTCTGGTACCCCGGGTACGTCGTTTGGGTGTTTTCGTTGGAATGGGCCAGAAGGGTGGCTAAATCAACATATCTTCAACGTGTACCTGAGGTCCGGGGTAGATGGGGAGTTCTTCATTCAGTCGGTCAATGCCAGGCTCGGAGAGCTGATAGCGCTCGCCCATGGAGGGGTTGGGTTGCAACATGTGACGAAAGGGACCCTGAACTCGGTCGAGCTGCTCATCCCTCCTTTGACGCTGCAACGGGAATTCGCGGGATGCGTAGAGAGCACGCGGGCTTTGCGGGAGGAGCAGGCCACGAGTGGCAGCCGCCTAGACGGACTCTTTCAGTCAATGTTGCACCGAGCCTTCACCGGGGAGCTGTGAGGGCCCCGCGGGCGCTCAGTAATTGGCAAAGAAGCTTGCAGCCTTCTCTGGGTTGTAGCCTCGACGGTCGTAGAGCTTGGTCGTGCTCGGGTCCGCGTGCCCCACGGCTTCCTGGACATCCTCCAAGTTGGCCCCGTTCTCCAGGGCCGTCGTGATGAACGTGGCCCGCATGGAGTGGGCGGAGTAGCCGCGGACAGTTCCGAGTGCCTTTCCTGCGTACTTCCGAAGAATCCGGTCGATGGCGTCTGGGTCGAGGAAGCGCCGGGTGTCCTGGGCCTTCTGGTTCGGCCGCACCGGCCGAAATAGCGGGCCTTCGAGGTCGTCGCGGTGCCCGGCCTCCTGCAGGTAGGCCCGAATTCGCTGGGCGGTGTTCGGGTTGATGGCAAGGGAATGGACTTCGCCGCCCTTCCTGACGAAGCGAAGGGACTCGTAACCGCGGTTTACGTGAAGGGCTCCCACGGTCATCGAGGCAATCTCCGCGCGCCGGCAGCCGACCTGGAAGCCCACGGACAGAATCGCCCGGTCCCTGAGACCGGAAAGAGTCTCGGGGGCCGGGGCGTCCAGGATGGCGCGGGCCTCCTTCGGCGAGAAGGCTGCCGTGGTGCCGTGCTTTCGGTTCATGTTCGGCCGCCGGACTTCGCGGACGGGGTTCGCGTCCGCGGCCCGGACCTGAACGAGATGGGTGAAGAGGCTGGAAAGGGCCGAGAGCCTCCGGCGGATGGTCGAGGGCTTGGCTCCCTGGGTCTCCATGACTCGAAGCCAGGCCAGGACCGCCCCGCGGTCTACTTTCCGGAGGTCTTCCCGGCCTCGGAGTCCGAGCGCCCGGATGAAGTGATGGACGTCCTCCCGGTAGGCCTTCCGGGTTCTCTCGCTTTTCTGGCCGGCAAGCCAGAGCTCCTCTTCGGGGAGCGCGGCCAGAAGGTCGAGGGTCTGGCTGGTTGCCGGCGCGGCGCCTCGGGTTAGCTCAAGGGCTCTCGGACTGGCCTTCGGGAGGTGCCTTTCTGGTCGTTTGGGACGGCCTCCGAGGGTCATTTGTGGGTTCCTTTTTGCACGTGATAATCCAGTTTATCACGCGCTAGAATCGCACGGTTTCCGGCTGCCGGCAAGGGGGGAAGGGGGGCGGGCTCGGATGACTGAGCGTGAGCACGATAACCGAGGGTGCTTCCCCCACGATATTTGAGGGTCCGGATCATCGGCGCGCCGTCGCGGGTCTGGGCCGCGGCCGTTCGGCCGCGGCGGGAACGGCGAACACCTCAAGGTAGAGCTTCTCGTCGA
>CAIMUX010000080.1 GCA_903844735.1 Candidatus Eiseniibacteriota bacterium | reverse complement strand
TCCCGGTTGCCGAGCACCCGCGTGTCCTGCTATCTTCACAGTCTTGTGCGTCCGTAGCGAACACCCGAGGCCGGTCAACTGATGTTCGAGCAGCTCTCCGAAAAGCTGGAAACGGTCTTCAAGAGGCTGTGCGGCCAGGGAACCCTGACCGACGAGAACATCCGGGACAGTCTCCGGGAGGTTCGTCGCGCCCTGCTCGAGGCCGATGTCCACTTCACCGTGGCGAAGGAATTCGTTCGCAAGGTGGAGGAGAAGGCGATCGGCCAAGAGGTCCTGAAGAGCCTGTCGCCGGGGCAACAGGTGGTCCAGGTGGTGCATGAGGTGCTCGTCGAGGTTCTCGGCGGCACCGCCCACGGGATCGCGCGCTCCAACGAGATCCCGACGCGGATCATGGTGGTGGGGCTTCAGGGCTCGGGGAAGACGACGTTCGTGGGCAAGCTCGGACACTACCTGCGCAAGCAGAAGAAGGTGCCGGTGCTGGCCGCGTGCGACGTCCAGAGGCCCGCGGCCATGGACCAGCTTGCGATCCTCGCGAAGGAAGCCGGACTGCGGGTGCACATAGAGAAGGGCCAGACCGACGCGGTGGGAATCGCGCGGCGGGCCTGGGACGGCGCGAAATCCATCGGAGCGGACTACCTGCTCGTCGACACGGCCGGAAGGCTGCATATCGACGAGTTGCTGATGGATGAGCTGGCGCGGATGAAGGCCGAGATCAAGCATCACCAGGTCCTGCTGGTGGTGGACGGGATGTCGGGACAGGACGCGGTGGATGTGGCGAAGGCCTTCCACGAGCGTCTTTCCGTGGACGGCGTGGTTCTGACCAAGATGGATGGCGACGCCCGCGGCGGCGCGGCGTTGTCGATCCGGGCGGTGACCGGGGTGCCGATCCTCTTTTTCGGAACGGGGGAGCGGATCGGGGCGCTGGAGGTCTTCCACCCGGACCGCCTGGCGGCTCGTATCCTGGGGATGGGCGATGTGCTCACCCTGGTGGAGAAGGTCCAGGAGCAGGTCACCGAGGGCGAGGCCCAACAGCTTCAGGAGAAGCTGCTCAAGCAGAAGTTTTCGCTCGAGGACTTCGTCAGCCAGATCAAGAAGGTCCGGGCAATGGGGCCGCTCGAGGAGATACTCAAGATGATCCCCGGCATGGGCAAGGGCCTGCCGGAGGGGATGAAGTTCGATGAGCGGGAGTTCGTCCGGGTCGAAGCGATGATCCAGTCGATGACCCCGACGGAACGACGGCGGCCGGAGGTGATCGACGGAAGTCGCCGTCGCCGGATCGCTCGGGGAAGCGGCACGACCGTGCAGGACGTGAACCGCCTCCTGAAGGATTTCCTCCTGATGCGGAGGATGATGGCGACTGCGGGGCGCATGGGGCGCTCCGGCAAGAAGGGCCGCGGCAAGAAGCGCCGCTGACGGCCCACAGAGGGAGGATACGAAGCGATGTCGGTGACGATCCGCATGCAGCGCGCCGGAGGACGTAACGCACCATTCTTTCGGGTGGTGGTAGCCGATTCCCGGCGGGCGCGTGACGGTCGGTTTCTGGAAAAGGTTGGGTACTACAACCCGCTCTCGCAGCCGGCCAAGGTGCATCTGGACCAGGAGCGGGTCCGTTTCTGGGTGAGCAACGGCGCCCAGATGTCGGAGAGCGTGAGCGCGCTCTGGAAAAAGGTCGGCGGCAAGATCGACGATCCGGTGCTGACGCCGGTGGACCCGATCGATACGGCGATCGCCTGAACGGGAATGAATGCGCGCGACTCCCCATGGGGAGTCGCAGGTGAAAGACGAATCTGAAAGCGAGGAATGCAATGGCCGACGAGATCAAGGAACTGGTTGACTTCATTATTCGGGCCCTGGTGGATCAACCTGATCAGGTCGTGGTGACCGCCGTATCGGGCGAGAAGACCTCGGTCTACGAACTGCGCGTGGGCGACGGCGACCTGGGCAAGGTCATCGGGAAGCACGGGCGCACCATCCGCGCCATTCGCACGCTCCTTTCCGCGGCATCGACCAAGGAGAACAAGCGGGCGGTCCTGGAAATCCTGGAGTAAGAAATCCCGGAGCGAGCCGCGATCAGAGGGGGCACACGGGGCCGCCGTCGAGACTCGCAGGGGGGGGGCGCATGACAGCCGGGCGCGTGCTCATCGGCCGGATCCTGAAGGCGCATGGGATCAAGGGCGAGGTGACCTTCTCGGCTGCGGGAGACGACCCGGGGAGCCTGCGTCCCGGCTTGGTGGTCTATCTGAGTGAGAAGGCCGGCGTGGAGGCCGACGAGTCGCTCACGCTGCGGGCCGTCCGGGATGGGTATCATTCCTGGTTGCTGAGCTTCGACGAGGTGACGGATCGCGATGCCGCGGAGTTGCTGGCGGGTAGGTCGCTCTTTATCGAGGAGGCGTCGCTCCCGCCGCTGCCGGAAGGTGAGTACTACCAGTTCCAACTTGTGGGACTGGCGGTGACGCGGTCCGACGGCACGGACATGGGGCGGGTCTCGCGGGTGATCGACATGCCCGGCCATGACCTACTTGAAGTGCGAGGTGCTTCTGGGGAGTTTCTGGTCCCCATGCGGCGGGAGTTCGTGGAGTGGATCGACCTGGAGCGCGGCGAGATTCGCCTGGCCGACCGGGCCGACCTACTCGAGGCGCAATCGAAGGTGCCGACGCCCCCCTTCAAGGGCGCGGCGGACGCGGGCCTGGGCAGTCGGCGACCACAACCGAACCAGAGCTCCGAATCTGCATCCTGACGGGGTTTCCGCGGCTCCTGGAAGGGCCCTTCGATGAGGGGATGATCCGGGTGGCGCGGGACAGCGGACGGGTCGAGATCCGGGTGGTGAACTTGCGGGAGTTCACTGACGACCCTCACCGTTCGATCGACGACTACCCGTACGGCGGCGGCCCGGGGATGATCCTCAAGGTCGAGCCGGTGGCGCGGGCTTTGGAGTCGTTGCCACCGCCATTGCGCGATCGACGGGAAGTGGTCCTCCTGACTCCCCAGGGGGCGCGGTTGGACCAGACCATGGTGCGGCGTCTCGTGGACGTCGGCGACGTTGTTCTGGCGTTCGGCCGGTACAAAGGGCTGGACGAGCGGATCCGCTCGCTGGCCACGCGGGAGATCTCGATCGGAGACTACATCCTGTCGGGCGGAGAGCCGGCGGCTGTGGTGTTGGTGGATGCTCTGGCCCGTCTGGTTCCAGGGGTGCTCGGCGACCTGGATTCGGCCCTGAGCGATTCGTTCGAGACGGGAATCTTGGATAGCGGCTACTACACCCGCCCGGAGGTCTATCGGGGGATGCGGGTGCCGCGGACCTTGTTGACGGGAGACCACGCGCGCATCCTTCGCCATCGGCGCGAAGAGGCGCTCTTGCGGACGCTGCGACGCCGCCCCGACCTGTTGTCGGGCGCATCGCTGACCCGGGAAGAGATCGTGTGGTTGCAGGCCAAAGGTTGGACACCTCCGCCGGGTGCTAAATCTCCCGGCGGGGAGAGCGAGGACAAGACCGCGGGCCGTCCTCGCCGCGTGAAGGTGCAGGCCCGGCGGGATAAGGACGAATGACCATGGACGTACTGAAAAACGTCGAAGCTCCCCAGTTGCGGACTGACCACCCCGAGTTTGGTCCCGGGGACACGATCAAGATGCAGGTGAAGGTTGTCGAGGGGGACAAGGAGCGCCTGCAGGTCTTCCAGGGCGTGGTCCTGGGCCTTCGCGGGTCGGGCCTGCGCGCCAGCTTCACCGTGCGCAAGGTCTCCGACGGCGTGGGCGTGGAGCGGATCTTTCCCTATCACTCGCCGTCGATCGCCAAGATCGAGGTGGTGCGCCGGGGTGCGGTCCGTCGGGCGAAGATCTACTACCTCTCCAAACTCAAGGGGAAGTCGGCGCGGATCAAGGAGCGTCGGACGGTTGGGCCGGTCGGGAAGGGGAAGGGGCGGGTGAAGGCGACGAAGGCGGCCGTGGCGCCTGCGCCTGCTCCGGTCGTGACGGCCTCGGCTCCGGACGCGCCTGCCGCCGAGTAATCGCTAAGCCTCGCGAGAAACGACACGCCGGCAATCGCGGCGGCACGGTTCGTGCTTGGGAAAGGGGCGTGTGTCCTTTTCCCGACAGGCTGGTTCCCATTGATCCCGCTCGCCCCGGCGCCCCGCCGGCGGTGGGCGGGATTGTTTCGCGCCAAGAAAGCGGGCGCGCCGCCGAGGATCTCGCGGCCGCCTTCCTTCGCCTGCGCGGTTTCCGCATCCTTGCTCACAACGTGCGCGAGGGTCCCCGGGAGATCGACCTCATTGCGGAGGATGCCGGCTGGGTGGTTGTTGTTGAAGTGCGTTATCGCGCCGACAGCAGCCGGGGCCTGGCCGAGGAGAGCGTGGGATGGCGCAAGCGTACCCACCTGTTGCGCGCCGGGCGCTCGTACTGGTTGCGCGAAGGGCACAGGCACGGGCGGCTGCGGTTCGACCTCGT
The DNA here is from genome assembly GCA_903844735.1 of Candidatus Eiseniibacteriota bacterium. Lineage (GTDB taxonomy): Bacteria > Eisenbacteria > RBG-16-71-46 > CAIMUX01 > CAIMUX01 > CAIMUX01. The sequence continues at coordinate 90,380 of CAIMUX010000080.1, read as the reverse complement.
GACGCTGCATGCCGGGCAGCACGGGCTGACGGTGCGGCATCATCGGCACTTCATCCTGCCTCACTCGTCGCCGTTCGCGCGGTGAGGGGAAACTCCTCGGGCCCGAGGCATCGAGGATCTCAAGGCTTGTGCCGTCACTATCACGCTCTACATCGACAAGGGACCGCTCATCCTGGCACTCAGCCTCCGCGTCGCGGAGGCGATCAGCCTTGTTGTCGTCAACCGCCTGGGGCGTGTCGACTGGCAGGCCATCGGGACCTACACGCCGGACGAGGAGCGAGCGCTCCGGGAGGCACTGCGGGGGGCAGTAGCCCCTCTCGAACCCACCGGGCGCCCCCGCGCCAACCGGCCTGGTACGCCGCCCGCTACGCCGCCTGCATCACCTCCTGGTACCCCTGCTCGTCGAGAACGCGATCGGTGTCGAGGAGCATGACGATGCCGTCGTTCTTGAGCCGGCGCGCCACGGCACTGACAAGCCCATCGCACGAGGCGGCCGCGGTCGGGACCGGCTCGATGGTTCCGGGCTTCAGTTGCTCCACCGATTCCACAGCGTCCACCGAGACGGCGTAAACGGTGCCGCCTCCCTCCAGGACCACCGCTGTCTCGCGGTGGCTATCCTGAATAGCCGTCCGCAGATCGGCGAAGAGCCTGACCATGTGGGGCAGATCGAAGTCGCGGACACGGTCGACCAGTCGCGTCGCCTCGTCCCAACGTTGGTGCGCCGCGTGGTGGACGACCTCCGCGCCGGCCGCATGGATCGCCCCGTGCGGTTCCTCGAACTTCCGTAGAACGGCGGCGAGGGCGATGTTGGATGTCTTGTAGGTGTCGTACCAGCAGCCGAAGGCGCATTTGTGGGGATCAACGGCCAGCTTGAACTCGCGGCGCTCCCGGACTGAGGCCTCCAGCTCGGATGCCCAAGTCCGGTGCTCCTCCTCACGCGCGCGGATCGTTTCGATGAGGGCCTCCCCCTCACTTGCGCTGGAGTCGATGCAAAGGCGCAGACGAAGATCTACAAGCGGCATGACCCGCCCGCGAAGATTCATCACTCCGCGGATATGAGAGGGCACCCGCGGCACAGAGCGCATCTCCGGCATCGCCAGCATCTCCATCACGGTGGCCGAGGGTACGGCGAAGAGCTGCTCCTGCAGCCGCACCACGATCCATTGTTCATCTTCCGTGTACGTGCGCTTCACTTCATGCCCTCCCGGTCGAATGGCGACCGCGTAGCGGGTGACAGACCCGACTCGGCGCCTTCCCGACCGAGGCGCCCCCCAGTCGCTCCTATCGGCGGCGAGATCAAACTTCTTGACCCGTGAACGAAGAGGCGGCGCCACGGGGTCCGCCTTGGGTCTTGCCGTGAGGGCGGCTTGGTATCCTGGCGGAAAATCCCGCCTCTTGGACTTGCCTTGGGGGCCTGGTGGATGGAACGACGCTCGCGCGGGCCGGATCGATGGGACTCGATCCGCACGAGGCGCTGAGGCGATACGACGGCGCGACCCTGCTTGGCTTTCTCGGCGATTTGGTCGTCACCGGCCCGATGGGGACAAGCCTGGGGGACGTGGGGATCGGGTTGCTGGGATTAGGCTGTGGGGTGCCCCGCTTTGATCCTGTTACCATGTCTCGGCCCGTGCCCGACGTCCCCGCGTAGATCGCGCGGGGAAAGCCGGCCGGCTCAAGGAGGAAACGCCATGGCGACGTTTGTGCAGAGAATGATCGGGGCGGCCAGGCTCGATGCCGCAACCTACGAGGATGTTGAGGCCGACCGCAGCGCCACCATGCAGGCAATGGCTGTGGTCATTCTCTCGGCACTGGCTGCGGCGATCGGCGGAATCGGCCACGCGGGGATGCGGGGACCGGTGCTCGGGCTGGTGGGAGCTTTGGTCGGTTGGTACGCGTGGGCCTTCGTGACCTGGCTGGTGGGAACGAAGATCATACCCGAGCCGCAGACCGAGGCCGACCTGGGACAGCTCCTGCGCACTACCGGCTTTTCGGCCGCGCCCGGCTTGTTGCGGATCTTCGGGTTCATTCCAGTCCTCGGTGGAATCATCGGGTCCGCGGCGGCGCTCTGGATGCTCGTCTCCATGGTAGTGGCGGTGCGGCAGGCGCTCGACTACCGCGGGACCGGCCGCGCGGTGGCGGTTGTGGTGATCGGGTTTCTCTTCTACATTGCGGTTGTGGCCGGGATTGCCATCATCTTCGGCGCGGGCGCCGGGGTCATCGGAAGCCTGGCCCGGTAGGCGCCCCATCTCACCGGGCGATGATGAGCCGCGCCGTCTCCGCGTACCTCCCGTCCAGGGTCAGCCGCACGAAGTAGAACCCCGGCACGAGCGTTGCGGCCTCCTGCGACGTGAGTTCCGAAACACCGGGACCCGCGGGGAGGCGGCCCAGGTTGCGGGAGAGCACCACGCGCCCCGCCGGATCGTGCAGGGTGAAGGCCGCCTCTCCAGCGACCGGGAGGACATATCGCAGAGTGCAGGCCCCGCGCGCGGGGTTGGGTCGCACCGCGAGCGTCATGCGGGCGGTCTTCCGACCATCGTCACTTGGCCCGATTCGCAACGGGAACCCCGCGGCCGTGAGCCGCAAAGCGGAAGCCGCCCCACTCGCCGCGTCGCCCTCCACGAAACGCACATCGCCGGCAGCGCCTGTAACCGGCAGGGCGAACGATCGGGGAACCACGGATGCACCGGCGCTCGGATCGAAGAGGATCGCACGCACCGTCCCATCCGCCGCGGTCGTGGCCATACCCTGCCAACCGCCGCCCTCGGGAAAGCGCATCGGCAACATGCCTGGCGCGAACGTCCCCGGATCCGCCGCCAGCACGAGGCTGATCGCCGCCGGGCCGACGGCGCGGTCCGTTCCGAGAGCAACGCCGACAGCCCCGGCTGATGGCAGGATCGTGAACACGACCGTGCGCTCTACGGAATCGAAGGCCGCTTCGAGCCGTACGGCTTCGATGGCGAAACCAGGAATCTGTGCGTCGGAGGTTGCCGCCACACCGGTCCCCGGCCGAAACGCCACCTCGGCTACGTCGACAGCTCCGCGCACCAGCGGTCTTCCCTGCAGGATGATGTTCACGACCGCCACGAGGTCGACGACGCTGAGTTTCCCATCACCGTTGCGATCCGCGTTCTGGAGCCCCTGCCCGTTGATCACCTGCGTCTCGAGAATGTGATTCGCGACGGCCACGAGATCCTGCGAGTTGACAGCTCCGTCGAGGTTGGCGTCACCCGGCAGGACCGTGCCGCCATCCCAGTTCCGTCCGTCGATGAAGAGCACGTTGGAGGCTGCCGGGTCGAGCCAGGTCTTGAGCCACGAGCCCGCGACGCCTCCGCCTTCCCACGAACGCGAGAGACGACCAAAATAGTCTGAGGAGATGTCCGTGCAGGACGCCGACCCTCCGTGCAGTTGCCCGACGAGGCGATGGCTCCGATCCCAGAGCCCGGAACCCGACGAGCCCGGCTCAGTAGTGCCATCGTCCCACTGATGCACGCGCCAGTGCGTGCCATCGCCCGGGGCCGGCGTGGCGAGATACGTTGCCTGCGTGACCGGCGTATTGCAGAAACTGATCGCCTTCTCGTCGCAACCCGGGTGATGGATGCAGACCACCGAAGTCGGCATCGTCGCCTCACGCGCGTCCCAACCGGCGTAGTAGACGTTGAACGCCGGGTTAGGCACGAGAACAAGCCGCACCAGGCAGAAGTCCGAACCCGAGTAGTTGGCCTTCCACTCCGCGCCCGACTGGTGCTGGGCCAACGAGCCACCACTGAGAGCGCCACAGGTTGGCGACTCGAAGTTCCAGTAGATGACCATGCTTTGGTCGTTCGATACGCTGACTCCACAGTGGTTGGCGGTGAGGAAATAGGGCGGATGGTCGGGGTCGTGGCTGTTCACGAGAGTCCCGGAGCAGAGCATGCTCCCCCCAAAGGAGTAAACTGCGACGGAGCGGATCTCGTTCCGCCAGAGGTCGCCCTCCGGGCAGATGACGTCATTGTTGCAGGATCCCTGCTTCTCTCTCGGGGCGAGAAGGACCCGCGCAAGACCTGCAAAGCCGAGGTAGTCGTGGCCAACCTGGCCGATGACCAGCTCGGGCTCGAAAGCGGCACCCTCAGGAACCCAGAGCTCGACCATGGCGTCGTCGCCCGGCACGACCGCGGTCCAGAACTCACCGTCGGGGGAGGCGTCGGCGGATTCGTAGGGACCGTCCCAGGCAGATGCCGCCAGGGCTGCGGCATCCGCGGAGACTGCGCGGTCGGAACCATCGAGACGGTTCCGGTCGCGCGGTGTTCCCCCGGCCCGCTCCGGCACCGAGGCGACCGGGTAAAAATGCACTGTCGCTCGGCCGGGCAACCGGAACCGGCTGAAACCGAAGTTCAGGGAGAATGCTCCGGGGGAGACGACGCGGAGACGCCAAGTGCGGCTGCCGTCGGGGAGCGTCTCCCACGTGCCATCACGCGTCGCGTCTAGGTTCACCGGGATGGCAGCGGCGAATCGCGCCGGTCCGCCCATCCCCTCGGCCAGAGCCTTCTCGTCCTCGACTCGCAGGGCCGCAATGTCGACCGGCGGCAAGACCACCAGGTCAACCGATCGTAACGTCTGAACCGGCTGCGCGAAGCTTGCCGGAGGAAACCCCTGGCGCGCCTGCGCTGGGATCGCCGCCGCCATGACCAGCAAGATCGCGAGAAGCGCTCGTTTCATGGATCTCTCCCCCCAAACAGCGTACGGGAACAGGCCGTCAGCTCGCGCCCAGCGCTCCCACCGACCGCGCCCGCGAGTCCCAGCAGTATGCCGCCCCGCGCTCCCATTTGCCACCCCTGCCGGCCTCGTTTCCCGTACAGGGCTTGCCGTTGGCAGAATGCGTGCATCTTGACGCAGCACAGAAGCGCGCCATGCTCCACGAGGGGCGCCTGCCACCGTCCTGTTATCGGTCGCCAACACGTGCACACCCACCCCTTAACGGGCACTCACTCCGTGCCCGCGTCCTTCGGCCGCTCCGTCGCGGGAACAGTCGTCTCCGGATCCTCCGGGCCCGCGACTGCGGCTTCGGGCAGCAGGTGTGTCGGGAGGAAGAAACGACCCGCGATGTCGGCACGACCGCACTGCCGATGACCGACGCGACGATCAACGAATACTGGCCGGGGGTGATAATCCCGTGGTTCCGCCCGTAGATCGCGGCAATTGTGCCGAACCTCAGACCCGTCGACATGAGGAGCGAGGTGTACCAGCGTTCGCGGCCGACCTCGCGGAAGCGCCCGAAGACAGGAAGCGGCACTCCGGTCTTGACAAGGAGCCTCATGCCGAGCAGGGCCAACACGACCGGCGGTGCGCCCGCGAGCTCGGGCAAAGACACCAACGAGTCGGCCCGCAGAAAGTGAAGTGGCGTCAGGAAGCCGATGGTTAGCGTGCGGAAACGGCCCAGGAACTGGGGATCGCGGTTGAGCGTCCGCGCCGGCGCCATCGACGTGCGCCCGGTGGGCCCCGGGGATCGTCAGCGCTCTTCCGGCTACCTCACCCGCGGCCGCGGCGCCGACCTGCCGGAGGAACCGTGAGACTATACACCCGCCTGGCCGGGATCATGGTCCTTGTGGTGTTGTTGCCCGCGGTGCCGGCGGCGTGGATGGCGCGCCGCGGCGCAGAGCCTAGATCTCGGCCTGAGCTCGGAAATCGACGCGGCGCGCGGATCGGGGATCCGCCAATCGCGAGACTTCTACCTGCACCAGCGCGAGAACCTGGCGGATTCGCCGGCACGGTGGCCCGCTCGCGCGTGAGCACGCGGTCCCGCCGGCGTCGGGACGGCCCTCACCCTAAAGTCACGAGCAGCACCCCGGCCAGCGCCAACACCGCCGCCAGGGCCTTGCGCTGGCTAAACCGCTCGCGCAGAAAGAGAACCGAGAACAGCAGAATCCAGAGCGTGGAAGACTGCCCCAGGATACCGGCGACGCTCGCCAGGGTGTACTTCATGCCCGCGATCCAGAGGGTGAGCGCCAAGTAGGAGCCGAGCAGCGTGGCCGGCACCATCACCCTCCACGCCAAGGAGGGTCGCCAGGCAGAGAGGTACTCACGACGGTGCGGCGAAATCACGGCCCAGACCAGGAGCACCACTGCCGCGACACCCTGCCGGAACGCAGCCGCCCACAGAATCGGCAACCGGTTCAGCGCCGGCTTGGCGACCACGATTCCCAAAGAAAGAAAAACAATCGCCAGCAGGCCCACGCCAATTCCCTCGATCAATTGGACGCGCGTCCGGTTACGGGGCGGCTCGAGCGTGCTCGTCAGCAAGAGGCTGCCGCTGACCAGCGCGAGCCCCGCGTAGTCGTTCCACTGGATCCTCTCCCGGAGAAAGACAAAGGCAAAGAGGACCACCATGGGCGCGTACAGCGTGTCGACGATGGCGACGATCCCGGCCCCGACCAGCTTCAAGCTCTGGTGGAAGAGCGTGTCGGCCAACGCGATCCCGACGATGGAGCTGAGCGCGAGGCGCAGCAGGTCCTCCCTCGACACCTCGGGGACAATCGGCTGTCCGGCCGCCAGAAGGGTCAGCACCAGCAAAGGAAACGTGAAGGTGACCCGGAAAAGGTTTAGAGCGAAGGGGTGAACCTTGTCCACGGTGTGTTTGAGCAGCACCACCGCCATCGCCCAGGTGAGGGCGCAGGCGAGCGAGAAGATGGCTCCCATCGTGGTGGCATTGCCCATATGCATCAGGAGAAGAGTTGCCCGATCGCCTTCCACCAGTCCTGCGTGAGGAACTGGATGCGCCCGATCAGCAGCGACACGCGCGCCATGACCGTATAGCCAAACGATGCTCCGAACCCGGCCATGATGCAGAGCCGGCCGAAGTAGGCCAGTTTCCCCACCTTTCCCTTGTGCTCCACCGAAAAGAGGAAGAACACCAGGCAGGCGATCGTCCCGCCCACGAGAAAGACGGAGACTAGAGTCTGCAGGATCGTGCCCCAGGCGTCGCCAGGCACCCAAACCACCAGACTCGCCATCGTGCCCTCGATCTGCTTCAAGACCCGGCTCTCCAGAGAGGGCGCGATGCTCATCCCCGATCCCGCTCCGAGTAGGAAGGCCAGCGACAGGCGACTGACCCAGCCCCATTTCGGCACAAAACGGCTGTAGAGGAGCAGGCCGAGGATGTGAGGGATAAGGTAATCGAACTGCCCTTTGTGTACGACGTTGTCCCACACCTTCGGCATGAAGACCGTGTAGTAGTAATTCACCATCAGGAAGCCGACTGAGACCCCGACCGCGACATGCTCAGCCAGCTTGTAGAGCGGGTTGTCCTTGTACAAGAAGGAGAAGATGGCGAGGGTCACCACTCCACCCACCAGCGTCCAGACCACCGATCCTGCCGTCGCATCCATCAACGGCTCCTCCCCCGGGTGGCGAGATACGCGATGTTTCCCAGGATGATAAAGAGGATGATCATGTAGTGGACAACCTTCTGGGAGCGCATCCCGGCGGTGCCGCTCCCGGGGTGCGCCACGAGCTTCTCGTACTCGGCGGCCCCTTTCAGACCACCGAGCATCCCCTTGATCTGCCCGCTCTGGTAGAAGGGGACGATGTCGGCGACATAGACGGCGGTCAGGCCGGTCAGGATCGTCACGCCGTAGCGCATGCCGGGATAGGTCACCCAGCTCTCGGCCACGGCGGTCCCGGCCAGCGTGAGCACGGCCGGCACCTGGTCGTAGTTCTGGATGTTCTCCATGAGCGCTATCTTGTCGACGGCCGTGCCGTAGTAGTCGGTCGGAAACGTCTTCTTGAAGTCTTCGCCCATCTGGAGCATGGCGACCACGGCATTCGGCTGGAAGCCCATGAACGCCCAGTCGACATTCTGCTCGCGGCCGAACTCGCGCGCGATCCGCGGCATCACCTCCGCGGCGATCCCGGCTCCCTGGCCGCTGTACTGCAGGCTGATCCCGAGCACGCGGATCTTCTTGGCGAAGCAGTGCCGGAGCACAGCTTCGGCCATCGGCGTCAGCTCCGCCGCGGAGGCCGGGTCGTAGTCGAAGGAGAGCACCAGCGGGTTCCCGTCGGGCGGAATGGCGTCGATGGCGTCGTAGGCGTCCTGGGTCTCTTTCGAGACCTCCATCTTGATCGGCGGCCAGTTCATGTAGAACGGCACCACCGCGCAGACCAGGAGCAGGGCGTAGATGATTCTCCGGTCCAGGACCAGTAACCTCTGGAGCAGGTCAACGGTTGTCACGGCCTACTCCTTTCCCGACCCGAGGTAGGACCGTTCCAGCCCCAGCACCACCTTGAGAGCGGTCGCGGCCATCCCGAGTCCGACCCCGAGGATGATGGCGCGCTTGGCCACCAGGTTCGGGCCGTTGAGGATCTGCCGTGACAGCCAGGGAATCCCGAGGGCGCCGCCATCGTCGAGTCGTCCAACCATCACCACAACCGCCGACACCAGCAGCACCACCGCGTCCACGCTGCGCACGCGGAAGGCGCGGAACGCCGCGGACGCGAGGTAGAAGGCCAGAAGCGCAAACATCGTCGATTGGACCGGCAGGAGGATCGAGTTGAAGAGCGACTGGAAGATCGGTCCGCGCTGGGTCCCGAACCCCGCAAACAGCATGACAACCAGACCGACGAGCGCCGCGAGACTAAATGGCCAGTCCCTGTGCCGCCGCCGCTGTGGGCCGCTCGGCCGCATGCGCCCGATGTGTCGGTGGATGAGGTTGACCACCCCGAGCACCAGCGAGAACGCCGTCACCACCTGGATGTAGTCGTTCACGCGGTTGTAGACCGGCAACGCCGCCGGGATGAAGTACTGCAAGCCCATGAAGAGCCCGGCCACCAGGCAGATGAGGAGCGGGATCTGCGTCTTCATGACCCGGACCTCTCGGTGATGAACTGCGGCCGCGCCGTCATGACCCGGACCTTACGGTGATGAGCTGAAGGATGTCGTCGTAGGGCTTGCCCCGGAAAATCACCCCGAGTGTCATGAGGAGAACCCCCAGGCAGATGACCCCGAGGCAGACCATCTTGAAAAGGTCCTGCCCCTTGAGTGTGCCCAACAGCGTCGGCTCACGCCCGATGTAGGCGCTGGCTGCGTAGAGCTCCTCACCGATGATGGTGTAGTCGCAAGCGGTCACGAAGAACGGCAACTGCGAGATGGCGTCGGTGCCGGCGATCTGAATCGCCCCCACCGAGGCGCCGGTCTCCGCCAGCACCAGCGATTCGGCGTAGAACATGCCGAGGAAGAGGTTGGCCCCGGGCTTCTCGCGCACCATGGTGCCGCAGACGGCGGCAGCGTAGGCGAACTGATCGTTGGTGACAAAGTAAACGTCATCACTTCGGTAGTTGTGGGGATAGCCGGCCTCGATGAACGCTTCCTTCACCACGTCCTGGGCCACCGGGAAGACGATGGGGTCCCGATTGGGCACGAGAATGCGAGTCTGGTACTGGGCTATCTTCTTCGCCACCTGCCCGAGAATGTTCAGGCTGGCAATGGTGGCCACGTCCGATATCGTGCTGATACCCGGAACATACAGCGTCGGCTTGCCCATTTCGGTGCAGCGGCCGACCGCCTCGTCGATGGCGTCAAGTCCGGCGATGCGGCGAATGAACATCGGCCGCCCCCGGCGTGCCGCGTGGATGAAGCCGAGAACAAAGGCGCAGAAGATCGCCGTGGCCACAAGGGTATTGAGCTTGTTGGTGAAGAACCATTGCCGCCGCGGCGCTGTGGGTGGGCAGGGGGCGGTTTCGGCGGTAAAGCCATCAGCGCCGACGGTGCGGACCTTGTACTGGTAGTGCTTCCCTGGCTTGAGCCCGGTGTCGTCGTACGTGAACCGGCCGAGCCTCTGGCTGGCGGCAAAGGAGCGAGCAACCTTGAAGACCGCCTCGCCCGGGGCTTGCCGCAGCAGCTCGTAACGGACGATCCCCGTGCGGCCGAGGGAATCACCGGACGCGCGGCTGAATGCGATCTTGAGCACCTCGCCCGCGTCGAGTGGCTTGTCCTTCACGGTGAGGTCCAAGGCCGGCTCCACAGCCCAGGCCGATGCCGGCAGGAGGAACAGAGACAGCACTGCGAGAAAGCAGAGCGAACCTACGAACGAACGACGGGCGGTCAGCGTCGCAACTATCTCCCCCATCGGCCCCCCCCCGGTCGTGACCTTCCCGCCGTTTCTCCCGGTCCCCGCGTCGCCCGCTGGCGCGCCGGCCCCACATAGGATACCCGCGAAACAGCGCATCTGGCAACGAACCGATCTGCCAATGGCGCCGCCAACCAAGCCGCCGGTCGAGCCGCCCTCACCCGGACCCCATCAGCACGCCGACCGCCAGCAGCCCGAGAACGATGATCGAGACCGCAGCCATGAAGAGTTCGCGGCGACGGAGATACACGCCCACCATCACCACCACCCGCAGGATCGGCGTGGCCGCGAGAAACAGCAGACCTGCGTAGAGAAGAGAGGTGCCGCGCCCCTGCTGAAGCCCGCGCGTGATCTCCGACAGCGCCGGTGGCTCGTTGGGCCGCGCCTCTTGCCGGATCCACACGATCCATAGACCCACCGCAAGCATCGCGGCACTCAAGAAGACCCCGGTGAGTAGGGCTCGGCGGGCCGGCTTCTCGGCGTGGTCTCCCTGGCTGGCCCGGGCGTCGACTTCGCGATAGATCCTGTCGAGGAGGCTCTTCTTCTCCATCAATGGGTCAACCCCTTGATGCCGCGATACACCATCTGTACCGCCGCAAGGCTCAACAGAACCGCGAAGAGCCTGATGAGATGGTTGCTGTGGAGTCGCTTCGCCACCTGGGTGCCGGTGGCGCTGCCCCCCAGCACGCCCAACACCACCACTGCCGTCATGGCGGGCCGAACCTGCCCGCGTCCGAAATAGAGGAAGGCGCTCGCCACCGCGGTCACACCGATCATGAACGTCGAAGTAGCCGTGGCGATCTTCGCCGGAATGCCGCAAAAGACTGTCATGACCGGAACCTTGATGATCCCGCCACCAATGCCAAGAAGTCCGGAGACCGTCCCTGCGCCCAGCGACATCCCCATCGCTAATGGCAGGCGGCGCATCTGGTAGTCGGTTTCCGAGATCGGTCCAGCCGGACGCCGTTCGTTCCCTTTTCGCCACATCAGCCAGGCGATGGGCGGGAGTATGCCTCCGAAGACCACAGTTAGGACGTCTCCCCGGACGAGCCCGGCGAGCGTCCCGCCGAAGAGCGCGCCGATGGCGGTCGCCACCTCGAGGACCATCCCGAGCCGAATGTTCACGGTACCGCGTTCCAGGTTGAACGTCCCGGCCATGCTCGACGTAGCGATGACCGTCATGATGCTGGTCCCGATCGCAAAGTGCATCGGGATATGAAAAACGAGCACCAGAAGAGGGACAAGAATGATCCCGCCGCCCACGCCCAGAATCGAGCCGAAGAAGCCGGCGGCCGCCCCGGAGAAGAGAAACCAGTGGAGATTCTGGGCGGTAAGAGTGTTCATCTGCCTTCACTGCATCTGCCAACGACCGTCGGCCGCGGTTTTTGCGGCGAACGCCCCATCGTAGCGGGTCAGGCTCGGAGATACCACCGCTTGTGCGCGTGCTGAGATTCGGAGGGAACGAATTTGACTGGCATCGGGCTTCAGGCCTCGGGCTTCGGGCCGGAGAGCGTCAAGCCGTTTCTGGTGGCCGAGAGTTGAAGTCCGAAGCCTCTGAATCTCAGATGCGTGGTCTGCAGCAAGGAGATACCCCCCGCCGGTGGGCGGGCCGTCCTCGCCGTGGGGAGAGACATCCGCCGGCGCGCCCGGAGTTCTCGCTGGGTTGACTTGGCGGGTTGACCACGGCGGCGGAAGGTCGTACAACTACCCAGGTCAGATCCTACCGTCCCGTCCAAGGAGGCCCCGTGCACTGGATCATCCGGAACCTGTTGGCCGACCGCATCCACCCCACCTGGTTCGCGCTTCAGGGTGTGACCGTTCGCCCGAAATCGGACGCCTTGCAGCAAGAGCTGTCCACCCGCGGCGGCGAGTTGATGGCGCACTACCCGGACCCGGCCGCGGCCTTGCCGGCCTTCTCCGCTGCACGGCGGATGTATCACGCCTGTGGGCTCGACCCCTCCAAAGTGCGTCCCTCATCGGAGGCGCTGGTCCGGCGTGTCCTTCAGGGGAAGGGACTCGCGCGCGTTAACACAGCGGTCGACGCGGCGAACCTGGCCTCGATGTCGATTCTGCGACCGGTGGGGCTCTACGACGCGGACAAGGTCCACCCGGTGGACGCGAGCGAAGCGAACGGTCGTCCCGATCCAGGCGTCTCGGTGGTCACTCTACGGCTGGGGACGGCGACCGAGGAATACCCCGGCATCGGCAAGGAGATGATCCACCTAGAGGGACGCCCCGCGCTCCTTGACCGCCTCGGTCCTTTCGGCAACCCTTCGGCCGATTCCGCCCGCACGAGAGTTACCGAAGCGACCACCGGGCTTCTCTTCGTCATCTTCGAGCCCGCGGATGAGCCAATCGACGGGTTGGAGAAGCACCTCTCCCTGGCGCTGGCCACGATGCGGCGGCACCTCGGGGGGACGGTGGCGGGCTGACCCGCATTGTTCCTTCCGCTCTGCTACGACTCCGAATCCGCCACTCCGGGCTGACGGCGCGCAGCCACCCTTCGTGCATGCAGCACGACCCGCACGCACGATGCACTGCCGTTCACCGCAAGCCCGGCTTCTTTCGTTCGCCACTCGGGATCCTCTTCGTTTTCATCGCACGGGAGGCTCAAGTGATGCCCAGCCCGAACCGATCTAGGGACTGAACGCGAGAGACAAATGCTCCGCGTTCGGTCGAGCTGAGGGTCCGTGGTATCGACACCTCCACTGGGGCAGGCTGGGATACGCAGCAGGGCACACATCGAAAGGCGCCGCCCCCGAGGTCAGCATCCGCTTCGCGCGACTGAGTCAAACGCCGGAGCCCCGGACCCTCACACTTTTCTCCTTCGATTCGCTGCGCGGCCAAACCCGCATGATTCACAGGCGCTCTGCTCCGACATCGAATCCGCTCGCTTTCCTAGCCCGGCGCATCCTTCGCCGGGTCCGCAGCGCACCGAAAACCGATCTTGGTGCTTTTCAGCGCGGGCGCGACAAACCACCGGTGGCCGACCCGGATCTCCGCGTCCGAGCCATCCCAGGCGCCGCCGCGCACCACTCTGCGCGACCCGATTGCCGGAGGCTGGTGCGGGTTGGCGTACGCCGCAAACCAGTCGTCACACCACTCCCAGACATTCCCCGCGAGGTCATAGACCGGCGTGCCCCACCACAGCGCCGCGCCGTCAGGGAAAGAGCCGACCGGTCGCTTTCCACCGAAGAGGCTTTGGCAGTTGGCGCGCTCCACGGACGGCAGCGCCCTGCCCCACGGATACATCGTTCCCACGCCAACCGTGGTCCCTGGGTAGATACCGGTGGAATCGGCTGTGCCGCGTGCCGCCTTCTCCCACTCAGATTCCTTCGGCAGCCGCCGCCCATACCAGCGAGCATAAGCGTCGGCGCCGAACCAGGTGATGCCCGTCACCGGGTAGTCCTTCAACCCCGGAGGCACGGAGAAACCGTCGTTGAGCGGGTCGCGGTCAACCTGGCTCCCCGAGAAGAAGAGCAGCGTATCCGCACCGGCCCGCACCGCGAGGTCGCCTACCTGCACGAGGCCTTGCGCCAGCGCTTCTACAAGGAAAGCCACGACCTGGCGATTGGTCACCTCACGCGCTTCGATGGCGAAGGCCTGGACCTGAATCGGGTTTCCCGGATGCACCTCGCTGCCATAGTCACCGGGATAGGAACCCATGATCACCGGCCCCGCCGGCACGTTTACCAGAGAGCTCGGCTGTGTGAGCACGGCGATCGGGGTGTAAGGCGTGGCCGCCCCCACCACCCCGTCGCTCCTCACGGCGGCCACGGCGAACCGGTACCGGCCGTCCTCGGCTCCTATCACCTCTCGAGTGCCGCCGCTTCGAAGAAGCGGCCCGCCGGGAACTGGCTCCGGCAACCCCTGGCTCTCGCCGCTCGCAATCATGATGAGGTTGAAGCCGGCGATCGCCGCGGACGGATTTTGCGGGACCCAGCTTACCCGCAGCCGATAGTCGGCAAGCTTCGTCACCGTGAGCTGTCCCTCGGGGGGAGCAGGCGGCGCCGCGTGCAGGACGATGTCGAATCGGACTTCCGGCTGCTGGACATCCACAGTGTCCTGAAACGGGTAGAATCCATCAGCCCGAACCCGCAGCACCCGAAGACCCACCGGCACCCCGGCAAAGTCATACTGTCCCGTGGCGTCGGTAGATACTTCGTCCTCCCCCACGCCGCAGACGGCGCCGGCCACGGCCTGACCGTGGCCATTGGTCACCTCGCCGAAAAGGCGCGCCCTGGGCGCGGCCCGCTGCAGCGGAATTTCCAGTTCGTTCGTTCCCTCCCGCACGGGCAGGAGCTGGGCATATGGCTCGTACCCATCTCGTGTGGCATGGAGGGTGTCGACACCCGGCGGCACAAGCTCGAGACGGAAGAAGCCCTTGATGCCCGAGGTTCCGACTCGCCCGGCGATCTCGAGCCGCGCGCCGGCCAGGCCCTCTCCGGATGTCCCATCTTTCACGACGCCGAGGACCGTGCCGGTGTGCCCGACCACCGTCACACACACCACAGCCTCGACCGAGTCGGTGTTGTCGAAAACCGTGACGCGGATGGTGTCCACGCCTTCCACGGCCGGGGCGATCCAGGAAACCTGTGACATCGACGGATCGCGCCGGATGAAGCGCCCGGCGCTGGCACTCCAACGAAACGTAAGGACATCCGAGTCGGGATCGCCGACCAGGCAGGTGACAATCGAGCTGTCTGCCAAGGCCAGGGTGTCCGGGTCGGCAGTGAGCGCCGCTTCCGGCGGCGTGTTGACGAACTTGATGAGCGGCTTGTCACCGCCACAGCCGGCCAGGGCCATCACGATGACCGTGGTTGCAAAGAGTCGTCTCATGGGCGGCACACCTCCTGTCGAGATTCTACGGGAGGATCGCGTTGGTGCAAGGACCGCAAAGAGGCCTGAGGTTCGGAGCTTGGAAGGAATAAGACCGGCTTCGGACTTCGGGCTTCGGACTTCGGGCGTCGGGCGTCGGGCTGGAGGACGCCGAGCTGTGGGCCGGGCGACGAGGCGCCACCCGCCCCTTCCCGTGTGGCTTGCCCGCGCGCCCGTCATCCCTGCTCGACCCGGCGCTCGGCTTTCGGCTAGAATCGCGGCTTCATGAACGCACGAATCCACACTTGGCGCAGACATGCGACCGACCTCCTGCGTCACCGCATCTGGGAGCCCGACATCTTGGCGGTCTCGCGACTGCAACGATGGGCCTTCCGGCAGCTCCGAGTGACGGTGATCTTCGCCACCGGCCTGGCGCGTGGACGCATCCAGTTGCGCGCCTCGGCCATGACCTTCACGACGCTCCTCACCCTGGGGCCGGTCCTCGTCCTGGCTCTCTCGGTCTTCCGTGCCTTTGGTGCCCTTGAAGGACTGCGGCAGCAGGTCGAGGACTTCCTGGTCGTCAATTTGGCCCCGGGGAGTCAGGGCCAAGTGCAGGAGTGGCTGCGGTCCTTCTTCGCGGCGGCCGATCGAGGGGCCTTCCGGGAGGTCTCCATCCTGGTGCTCGCCGGAGCTGTCGTCGGGCTGCTCGGCTCGCTGGAACAGGCATTCAACGACATCTGGGGGGTACACCGCGGCCGTTCGCTCTTCCAGCGGTTTTCCATCTACACCACCCTGGTGGTGTTCGGGCCCATCCTCATCGGCCTCTCGCTCTCGGCCACCGCCAGCCTCGAGACTCTCGCGCTCCAGAACTGGCTGGCTTCCTTCCCGACCGGATTCGAGACACTCCTCGGCGTCGTCTTTCAACTGGCGCCCGCGCTCCTCACCGGCATCGCTTTCACGCTGGTATACACGATTCTGCCCAATGTGCGGGTTAGCCTGCGCGCCTCACTGCCCGCCGGGTTGGTGGCGGGCACGCTCTGGGAGATCCTGAAGCTCGGGTATGGCGCCTACATGCGCACCGCTGTTCACTATGGCACCCTTTACGGCGCCCTGGCTGCGGTCCCGTTTTTTCTCATCTGGGTTTATGTCAGTTGGCTGGTGGTACTCTTTGGCGCGCAGCTCGCGTTCGCCCGCGAGGCGGCGCAGGATTTCCGGCTGGAGGTCGGCGCCGCCAAGGCAGGACTGGAGGAGCGCTTCCGTGCCGGCATGCATGTCGCGCTCGAGGCCGTTCGCTGCTACCGCGATGAGCTCGACCCGCCGGAGCTGACCAACCTGGCGCGCCGGCTGAGACTACCGCTGCGCCTCGTGCGCACCGTGGCCGAAACACTGGTCGACGGCGGTGTGCTTCACCAGGTCGCCACCGGTCGCCGCGAGATGATCCTGGTCCCGGCACGCAACCCGGAAAAGATCAGCGTGTTCGATGTCTACGCCAGCCTCACGGGACCGCCCGGCGGCATGGCCGCTGGAGGCCGTGATCCCGGTGGGAGCCACGCCGCCGCTTCCTCCGGTTCCTCGGTTGGCGGCCCCGCCTCCGGCAGTCCAGCTCGGGGCGGTCGGGTCGGCACTCCGCTCGACGCCCATGCCGCCAGCGCCGCGGCCACGGTCGACACGCTGGTCTTCGATGTCACGCGTGGATTGCGAGAAACGTGGGATCAGCGCTCGTTGCTGGACGTCCTTGCTTCTGAGGATCGGCAGCGGCGTCAGGATGTTCTCCCCTTCACCCTGCTGGATGGCCGGGCTCGCGCCCGCGGACCGCTCGACCCGCCTTGATCGCCGGATCCGCCACGACTGACAGGAACCATCACGAAGCAGACAGCCTCGCGTCGCACTCTCCGCCGGGATCTGACGGCGCCAAAGACAGGAGTTCCGTTCATGAAGCGTCTCGACGGCCGCACGGCATTCGTCACCGGAGCCAGCAGCGGCATCGGCCGCTCCATCGCCCGCGCGCTCGCCGTCGAAGGGGCCCGCCTCCTCCTCGCCGCTCGGCGCCTGGACCGCGTCGACGTTCTCGCCGAAGAGATCCGCGCCGCCCATGGCCTCGATGTGCTGACCTCTTCCCTCGATGTCCGCAGGCAGCCGGACGTAGAGGCGATGGTGCGTGCCTTGCCGCCGGAGTGGGCGGCCATCGACATCCTCGTCAACAACGCCGGTCTCTCCCGTGGACTTAACAAGTTCCACGAGGGACTGCTCCAAGACTGGGAGGAGATGCTCGACACGAACGTGAAGGGACTGCTCTATGTGAGCCGTGCCGTCATCCCCGGCATGGTGGTGCGAAACCGCGGGCATGTCGTGAACATCGGCTCCGTCGCGGGCCGCGAGGTGTACCCCGGAGGGAGTGTCTACTGCGCATCAAAGTTCGCGGAGCGGGCGATCTCAAAAGGGATGCTCCTCGACTTGAACGGCACCGAAATTCGCGTTACGACCGTCGACCCCGGCATGGTGGAGACCGAGTTCTCCCTTGTCCGGTTCCACGGTGACGAATCCAGGGCAAAGAGCGTCTATCTGGGGCTCACACCATTGACCCCAGATGACGTCGCGGATGCCGTCGTCTACGCCATCACCCGTCCGGCCCACATGAATGTCGCGGAAATGGTGCTGATGCCGACCTGCCAGGCCGGTGCGACAGTGGTGAGCCGAAAGGGTTGAATGGTCGGCTAGAACAGTCCCCTCACCAGCGGCCCTGCCCACTCGAACACCAGGTAGTTCACCCGGCCATAGAGCAGGCTGATCCTGCTCATCACGGTGTACCCGAAGCTGGCGCCGAACCCGATCATGAGCACCCAGATCCCTATCTTCGACATCCCGCCCAGGATCCCGGTGTGCTTCGCCGAGAAGAAGAAGTAGGCTAGCCCGCAGACCACGCCCATCAGCACCAGAATTGCGTTGAACCACGAGCCGACGCCGGTCCAGGTTGCCGGTTGGAACGCCGCCATCGTGGGATGGATCTGTTGGATCACCGAGGCCTGGATCCCCAAAGGAATTGCCACCCCAGAGCCTACGCCGAGAATGAACGCCATCGGGATGCGCGCCAGCCACGAGATTTTCGGGAAGAACCGAGTGAATAGCAGGAGCCCCAGCGCGATCGGCACAAAGACGAGTCGGTCGGGCATCCCTTCGGGGTGCCCGGCCAGCGTCCGCGTCAACGGCCCCCACATCTTGGAGAGGAACGATGTCTGGTAGAGGATCACACACCAGTACCCCATGGAGATCCCCACTACGAGGTGCTCCGCGAACTTGTAGATCATGTTGTCCTTCCAGAGGAAGGAGAAGATGGCCATGGTGAAGAAGACGGCCAGCGTGCGGAGGAGCATCTCGACGGGATCCATGACTACTCCTGGCCGCGGCGGCGGCGGCGAGCGACGAAGAACGAGACGTTGCCGAGAACGATCAATCCGACGATCAACAAGTGGGATACCGACTGCACCAACATGCCTTTGGTGGCCGCGGCCGGTTTCTTTGCCAGTTGCTCATACTCGGCCGCCCCGCGCAGGCCTCCGATGAGTCCGAAGAGCTGTCCCGAGTCAAGGTAGTTGTAGTAATTGGGCGCCATCACCGCGCTCGCGGCGGCCGCCAGAGGGAAGCGATACCTACCCTGTCCGTAAGTGATCCAATAGTCGATGCCGCTGGTGGAGGTGATGGCGAGGACCAACGAGACGTCCTGGTAGTTCTTCACGCCCTTCATCATGGGGATGTCGTCGAGGCGAGTGTTGTAGAAATCGCTGGGGAAGGCCAGCCGGAAATCCTCTCCCATGGCGAGGATGATCGCGGCTGGATAGGGCTTGTAGCCGAGGTAGACATAGTCGACCCCGTTCTTCTTGTCGTACTCAGCAGCCACAAGGTTGATCTCGCTCTCCACCAGGGAGACCCCGTTGGACATCAGACAGGTGGTGAGCACCCTGAGGTTTTTGCGAAAGCACTGCCGGAGCACCACCATGTTCACTGGCGACATCTCCGCACTCATCGACGGGTCGTACTCGCAGGCGAGCATGACGATGCACCCGGCCGGGAGCGCCTCGATCCGGTCGTAGACCTTCTTGACCTCGGGAGAGACCTTGACAGTCTTCGGTGCCGGCAAGAAGAGCGGCGTCAGAACCGACAGAAAGATCATCAGGAAGATGAAGCGCCGGTCGAGCTCGAGAATATTGAAGCGGGCCACGGCATCCTCCTAGCGAAGGTGCGGGGCTTCGATGCCCAGCACGATCTTGAGCGCCGTCGCGCTCCCGCCCAGGCCGAGGCCGATGGTGATCGCCCGCTTGGCTGCCATGTTCGGAACGTTGATCAACCAGTCGGTCAGCCACGGGATTCCCGGGATCACCTCGCCCGCGGGCACCCGCCCGAGCATCACGATGATCGCCGAGAGCAGCAGAATGGTGGCCAGGACGGAGCGGGCGCGGAAAGCCCGGTACGCCGCCGAGGCGATGTAGAACGCCAGCAACGCGAACATCGTCGCGGTGATCGGGTTTAGGATCGCGTTATACCCCAGTCGCAGGAAGAGGCCGTCCTGCCCCGTCCCGGTCACGATCCCGGCCACGACCATAAAGACCAGGCCGGCCAGGAGAACCCAGGCGTGCCGATACCCCGCGCTCTTTCGCCGGATCTTCTCCAGGTTGACGGTCACCAGGCTGAGGATCCCAAGCACGATGGCGAAGACGCCCACGATGATCAACCAGTCGATGGATGTCTCGTAGACCTTCTCAGAGCTCTTGTGCGGAATGAAGTACTGGATGGCCAGGAACATCCCACAGACGAAGGTGATGATGCGGGGCAGCAATCGCTGCATGCTTTCTCCCTACTCGACGAGGAACAGTTTGACGAACCAGTCATGGTGTAGAAGTGCCGCAATGACCCCGAGGATCAACACGAGTACCGTCACAGCTTTGGCGTAGTCTTGGGCCTTGAGGGTCCCGAGCAGCGGTGGCTCCTGCGAAAGATAGGCGCTCGACGCATACAGCTCCTCGCCGATGAGGGTGTAGTCGCACGCTGCCACGAAGAAAGGGATCTGGGTGATCTCGTCGGTCCCCGCAATCTGGATCGACCCGGCGAGGTTGCCTGTCTCGGCCAGCACCAGGCTCTCGGCATAGAACTTTCCGATGTAGAAGTTCGTGGCCGGACGCTCGCGCAACATGATGCCGTTGACCGCCGCGGTGTAACTGAACTGGTCCTGGGTAACAAAGAAGACGTCGTCCTGCCGGTACATCTCCGGACGTCCCGCACCCAGGTAGGACGACTTCACGATTTCCTGGGCGATGGTCATGACGATCGGGTCGTAGCAGGGAACAATGAGCGACGACTGGTACTCGGCGGTCTTGAGCCCGACCCGCCCCAGAAGCGTGAAGGCTGCCAGCGTGGCGACGTCACTGGAGCCCCCGAGCCCGGGGACGAAGAGTATGGGCCGCCCCATCTCGGTAGCGCGCCCTATCGCCTCGTCCACGGCCGAGAGCCCGGGGATCGGTCGGATATACATCGCCTTGCCCCGACGCGCGTGCTGGATCAGCCAGACGACAGTGAGGCAGAACAGGACGGTGGCGATGCAGGTGACCGTCTTGCGCTTGTCGAAGAGCTGTCCCTTCGAGATCACCGGCCCGGCGATCGCAGCCACGCCGCTCAGGACCCCGCCGGGCCGCTCGGTGCGCACCCGGTAGAAGTAGGCAACCCCGTCCCGGAGGCTGTCGGCTTCGACGAATTCCCGGGTCCCGGCGACAACGCGCCCCACTTCACGGAACGGCCCGTCCGTGGACTCAGCACGCTCGATGACGTAGCCAAAGACCGCCGCGGGATCCTTCGCTTCTATCGCGGCCGGCTCCCACGAGAGGTTCACGCTCTCGCCGCGATCGTTCGGGGTGTCAATCGCCCGGAGGTTCTGAGCCTCGACCGCGGACGAGTCCGGGATTCCGACCAGGGCGGAGCCCTGCGCGCTTGCAGGTCTGGCCGACACCGCGACCGCGGCCAAGACGAGATGGACGGCGAAGAGCAGGAACAGGCGGGGAGGATCTACCGCTCGGACGGGCGCCTGTCGGCGGAAATTCGATCGGTCTGTCACCAGGCATCTCCTTCCCGTGCCCCCCCCCGCTGGCTCCGTGGCGAGCCGGCAGCATCGTCTATCCTTGGTCGTCCGCGTCTCTCGGCGCACGGAAACCACATCTGAGGCCACTTTCTTCATCATAGGCGGAGGCGTGGACCGGTCACAATTCCAAGATTTCTTCACCTCGCACTCCGGGTGGCCGAAAGCCTAGTGAGAGCAATGTAGGTTGATCACGCTCCGAGCACCAGAGACGGGGGGGAGTCGCCGCATGAGGGGTGCCGAGATCCGTCTGGCCAGAATCGGCCTGCTTGCAATGGCTTATTTCGTTGCTGCGAAGCTCGGTCTCCTCCTCGCGACGACCGGCGGCCACACGACCCCACTCTGGCCACCGCCGGGGCTGAGTTTGGCTGTTCTCCTTATGCTCGGGCCCGCGGTCTGGCCCGGGGTCTGGCTGGGCGCGTCGCTCGTCGCCCTCAGCACCGGGGTCCCGCTCTACGCCGCGGCCGCCATTGGAATCGGCTCCACCCTCGAGGTGGTCATCGCGGAATCTCTTCTCCGCCGCATCTGCGATCCGGTCGAGCCGCTCCACACCGCGAAGAGTGTCTTCGTGTTCGGTGCCGTCTCCTCGTTGGGAAGCGCGATCGCCGCCTCGGTTGAAGTCTCCGCCCTTGGACTGGTTCACCTTGTCCCGGCGGGCATGGCGGCACAGAATTGGTGCAGCTGGTGGCTCGGCGACTGGACCAGCATTCTCATCCTGACCCCACTCGTCCTGACCTGGCAGGCGGTGCTCCGGGGTGGGCCGTCAGGGCTGTCCCTTCGCGGCGACATCCTTCTGCTCGTCGCCACCATCCCCCTCGGTCTGCTGCTGTTCTTCAGCCGCGAGTCGGCCCCCGCCCACAAGATCGCTCCTCACGTTCTATTGGCGCTGGTTGTATGGGCCGCCTTCTACCTTGACCGCCGCAAGGTCTTGACTCCTTTGGCCATTCTCTCAGCCGCCGCCATCACCGGCACCCTGCACGGGCTCGGGCCGTTTCGCGGGCCAGACCAGAGCCGATCGCTCATCGAGCTACAGGCGTTTGTCGCCGTCCTCTCCTTCACTGGCCTCGCGGTCTCCTCCCTCGTGGCGGAGCGCCACCGGGCCGAAGCCGATCTGCGACTCTCCCGCAACGAACTGGAGTTGCGCGTGGATCAACGCACTGCCGCTCTCCGAGAGAGCGAGGAGACCTTCGCCAAGGCGTTCAACTCGAGTTCCCTCTGCCTGGCGATCAGCACCGTAGAGGAGGGCCGTTACCTTGTGGTCAACGACGCCTTCCCTCGCCAGCTCGGCTTCACCCGCGACGAGGTGATCGGCCGGGCATCCTGGGAATTGGGGATCTTCCCAAGCCTCCAGGAGCGTGAACGGATGAGGGACACCCTCCTCCAGAACGGTAGCTTCTCGGAGGTCGAGCTCGTCGTGCGGACCAAGTCCGGCGAGGAACGCGACTGCCGATTCAGCGCCGAGATCATCGAGATCGGCGGTGTTCGGCGGTTCCTCTCCAGTCTGCGTGACGTCACGGAGACCCGCCGGGCAGAAAAGCTGATCACACACCTCGCGTACCACGACTCGCTGACCGGCCTGCCCAACCGACTGCTCTTTCAAGACCGGTTCGACCTGGCCATCCTGCGCTCGCGTCGGCAGGGGCACATGCTGGGGATCCTGTTCCTGGACATCGACCGCTTCAGGGTGGTGAACGACAGTCTGGGGCATGCAGTTGGCGACCGCTTTCTCCGCCGCGTGGCCGAGCGGCTGGTCCGTTCTGTGCGCGCCTGCGACACAGTGGTTCGTCTCGGCGGCGATGAGTTCGTCATACTCTTGGGCGAGATCCGCCTGGTGGAGGACGTCGGCCGCGTGGCGCGCAAGATCCTGGACAACCTCGCCCGCCCGTATGAACTGGACCAACGTGAGATCTTCACTACCGCCAGCATCGGCGCCAGCGTCTATCCCGTCGACGGCACCGACGGGGAAGCCCTGCTTCACCACGCCGATACCGCCCTGTCCCGCGCCAAGAGCTTGGGCGGCGATGTTTTCCGGATCTTCACGCCGGCCATGACGCGCCGCGCCACCGAACGACTGGGGATCGAGGGAGAGTTGCACCGCGCCCTCCGCAGCGGCGAGTTCGTCGTCTACTACCAACCACAGCTCACGCTTGCCTCCAACCGCATCGAGTGCGTGGAGGCTCTCATCCGCTGGCGCCACCCGACGCGAGGACTGCTGCTCCCGCTATCGTTCTTGCGCATCGCCGAGCAGACCGGTCTCATTGTCCCGATCGACCTGTTCGTGTTTCGACAGGCCTGCCTCGACCTCGTGGCCTGGAAACGCGCGGGCCTACCCCCGGTGAAAATCGCGGTGAACGTTTCCCTGCGCCAGTTCCAACAGTCCGATCTGGCGTCCAGGATTCGCGAAATTCTCGAGGAAACCGGGGCCGACCCCCGCCTGCTCGACCTGGAGATCAACGAAAAGGTCGCGATCCGTTCCATTCGCAACCACCGGAGCACCATCATCGAGGTCAAGGAGATGGGACTCTGCCTCTCGCTCGATGACTTCGGGCATGGCCATTCGTCGCTCAACCATTTGCGGGAACTGCCCATCGAGACGGTCAAGATCGACCGATCCTTCGTCCGCAAGACGACCCGCGATCCGCGCGACGCTGCCATCGCCCGCGCTCTCATCTCCATGGCGCACACACTGCGAATGCGCGTGGTGGCCGAGGGGGTCGACAACCTGCCGCTGTTGAGTTTCCTGCGCGACGAGGAGTGCGATGCGATCCAGGGATTCTACTTCAGCCGACCAGTCCCCGCCCCCATGCTGGAAGAACTACTGACGACCTGGGAGGGCGAGTCCGGGCGGTTCCGAGCGGCGTGAGCGGTGCGGGCTGTATAAGTGGCGTGAGCGGTGTCGGCGGTTTGAGCCGTCCAGGAGTCCAACAGCTTGCTGATTTCTTCAAGCAACCGGAGAGGAAGACAAGAGCTGCGCCCAACAACGGTCCGAGCCTCGGGGCAGTCTTCGGCCAACCGGTTCCGGGGCGCTCGATCCCTTGATATCGAGGCGGCCTCCCGCCAGACATGGGCCGCGCGACCTACCGCCCGAGCGGAGGCGCGGCCACGGGGCGGATGTACGCAGTCCGAAACCCGACAGATGCAAAGCACTCCGTGGGCAGCGAACCCTTGCGGGCCGTGCAACGCACTCCGGCGCGGCTGGACAGGTAGCTGCCTCCCCGAACCACTCGATGCGTCCCCGACGACGCCCCCTGCGGATCGGAGTCAAGATACTCGGGATAGAAAGGAGGCGAGGCTGGGAGCCAATCGCCCACCCATTCAGCGACATTGCCGGCCATGTCGTATGTCCCGAATGCGCTCGGCGTGTCCAGGGTCTGGAAACCTTCGTAGACCTGTCCGTTGTAGAAACCCCGCGGCGTCGTGGGCCCCGTGCCGCCGATGAACGGATCGGTCCCGTTTCGACTCCCGAAATAGTTCACCCGGTATGGCCCCGCGGCCAGGGTCAGCTCTGTCCCGCCAACAAACGGATAGCTCCAGGCCCCGTTGGCGCCACGCGCCGCGACCTCCCACTCCGCCTCGGTAGGCAGACGCAACCCGTACGCCAAGGCGTAGGCGCTGGCGCCAAACCAAGTCACGCCGGTGACCGGATGATCCTCGTAACCCTGCCTGATGGCGAAGGTCCGGCTGTCCAGGCTGTAGTAAATTTCGGAGAGGCTGGGGTCAAAATAAACCACGCGCGGTGCATCGGGGTGCGCGGGATCCCATGAGTAGACGAGGCGCTCGCCTTCACGGTACTCAATCGACGCCGTATCGGGATACAGTTCCGCACGTAGATAGTCCAGATAGAGCCGGTTTGTGACTTCCGTCTTCTCGATCCGATAGGTCGAGGTGAATGCGACCTCGTGGACCGGCCGCTCGACGGCATCGGTCTGATACGTCTGGCCGTCCGAAACGTAGATCGAGTCACCAATCACATAGGTTCCGGCGGGGATGTCACAGTAGTTGCTCTCCTCCGGCGGTCGCGGAGAGCCCCCGAGCGATGTCACGAGGATGTCGCGGGTCACCGTGCTGTCCGAGCCAGGGAGGTACGAATTGTGGGCCTGCAGGGTCGCGCGGTAGGTGCGTGGCACCGCATACTGCCAACTCTGCTTCTCGTCGGCGCGGGCATTCGCGGTCCAGGGGATGTCCCAGCCGTTCGCAGGATTACCATCGAAATCCCATCTCACACTGATCTTGTGGGTCTCGCGGTCGATCCGGTCCGTAGACGTGGATGCGTCAAAGACGAACGTGGTGGCGGTCGATCCCGATTGCGGGTTGACTGTGAAGCGTGGCGTGGGTGGTCCAATGTCGTCCCCGAAATTGGTCACGTGAACCCGAACGACACCGGGTGTCCGCCCGACATTTTCAGCCGCGTCGTACGCGACAGCAAAGAGTTGCACATCTGTGCCCGTGTTGATCGGTGTGCCGATCGGTGGTAGAGGCGTCGGCCCAGTAAACCACGGTCGCGTGTACAAGCTCCACCCCGCGGGCAGGGAGCGCTCGACAATCGCCCGGACGGAGTCCACCCGGTTGGAGTCCATCTCCGGCACCTGGTCGATGGAAATGGGCCTACCCGCTATCCCGATCAACACGCGGTCGGTGGTATCGGAGAGAGTACCGGGACGGGAGAACCAGAGCTCAACCTTCGCCGGCTCAGCCTGGCGGCCGTTCGGGCCCAGATCATGGGCAGCAAAGTAGACATTGATCGAATCGTTAACGACGAAGGTCGTCGGCTCCGAGTCATAGGGGTAGCAGATGCGAACCTCGGGCTCGCTCTGGTCCACAACCGCCGGCGTATCGTTCTCGGAGCAGCTCCAGAGGAGAGGAGAGGCTAGGACAAATAGGACGAAAAACAGCCGCCGCATCGGATCTGACCCCCTCTTGGAAACTAACCACACCCCCCGAGCACCGAGCCCGCATTGAAGTTAGAGCAGCCCCAGATACGTGTCAAACAGAAAGCCCACAAGGGAGACAGCCGATCTCACGGCCCCGCGCGGGCGTGTTGCGCCTCTTGTGAACTATCAACATAGCATGTGCCTGAAACTCCACATGGCAGATGACTATAGTCGCCTGTCCCACAGTCGGTTACTGCGTTATGCCCGTGGCATCCCAGATTCCGGTGTTCCTGCCCGCGGGTTATCCACATCGCGATCCACAACTCGCCACCCACGCCACGCCCACTGCCGCACCGGGCAATCCCAAAGGATGACTCCAGGCGCTGTGGGCGTTTCGGGTCATGATGGGCACGTTGGTCCGGGCACCGCGAACCCAGGATGGCTACTGGTAGATCTTTTCATACCTGTTCTTCTCGAAGGGATCCTCACCGACGGTCAAGGCCTGAGTCTTGAGGTCCGGCTCCGCCGATGGGGCCTCGCCTGGTTGCATGTTGCAGTTCCCGTGGAAATGTACACCTTCTTCGATCACCAGGATTGGCGCCGAGATGTCCCCCACGACCCGGGCCCCCTTGCGAAGCTCGATGCGGCGGCGAGCTCGGATCGTCCCTTCGATGGCTCCCATGACGATGACCTCACCCGCCTCGACGCCCGCGTTCAGCACCCCGGAGGCTCCAACCGTAAGTCTCTCCGACACATGAAGTTTACCCTCCAGATGTCCGTCCAGCCGGACATCTCCTTTGGCATCCACGACCCCCTGAACGACCATCCCATCCTGAAGGATCGAATGGGCATGCCGGTCTCCGCTGGCTGTTTCGTCTCTCTTTCCGAACATCGAACCCTCCTTCGGCACCGGCAAGCCCGGCCGCCCGAGACTTAGTCAGATCCCGTTTCCCACCTGGGTGGCCCACTCCCGGTACGACTAGGGTGAGCCACATTGCCTCCCGCTCGGTGTTCGCTGCTGTCGCCCGGACTTCTCCGGTCCCCGCCATGGGTCGCGCCGTGGTTCGCGGCCGACGAATCCGCGTTAGTCTCAACCGCGGGTAAGCCCGCCCCAAACATTTTCTGCATCTGTTCATTCAACTCCGACATCCGGGCCAGACTGGCCTCCAGTTCCCCAAGTCGGCGAAATTGAACCCGCAACGAGTCATTTTCCGCCTGAAGGCGGCACATCCGTTCGGTCGAGTCGATCCAGCCAATGAGCCCACAGATCCCTGTCACCACCACGAGAACAAGCCCGCCCCCGGCTCCGATTAGGGCACGAACGGCCCACCAGGAGAACGTCCACTGGAACGCTCTTCCGCTGCGGGATGAAGCAACATGGACGGAAACCGTGTGATTCCGCGCCGTTGCGTGTCCCTTTCGCCCCAACTTGGAGCCGAACACTAGCTGCGGACTCCCCGGTGCGACCGGAAAACCGCCCACTCGATTAGTGCCAACACAGTCATCGCTCAGTGAATCTGTATCCCAAGCACTTCCAGAATCCGCTCTAGCTCTTCGTCGCTCTCGTAACGGATTTCGATCCGTCCGCCGCTCACCCCGTGGTCGAGGTGGACCTCCGCTCCCAATGCATACCGAAGCGCCTTTTCAATCCGAACCACATCCCCGCCCCGGCTTGGGGTGCCCGACTTGCTGCCCCGGGTTTTCGCAGGCCTGTTGATCTGAGAAACAAAACGCTCGGCCTGGCGGACATTCCAGCCCTCCGCAACCATGCGCCGGGCCAGATCCGCCTGGCGCCCCGGATCTTCCACACCGAGAAGAACCCGCGCGTGCCCAACAGACAACGTTCCACGTGAAACGTCGCTCAGCACGCCCTGGGGCAGTCGCAGTATCCGTAGCAAATTCGTGACGGTCGTGCGGTCCTTGCCAACCTCCTGGGAAATCTCGGCATGGGTCCGCCCGAACTCCTCGGATAAGCGGAGATAGGCCCGCGCTTCATCGACCGGATTGAGGTCCTCGCGTTGGAGGTTCTCGATTAGGGCGATCTCCAGGCTCTCTCGATCTGCCGACCTCCGAAGCAGCACTGGAACCTCTTCGAGTCCGGCCAATTGTGCCGCGCGCAGACGTCGCTCCCCGGCAATGAGCTCGAACTCGTCACCCTCCGCTTGCCGGACGATGAGCGGCTCGATAATCCCCTTCTCCCGGATCGAATGGGCCAGCTCGGCCAATCGTTCGTCATTAAATTGCCGGCGCGGTTGTCGGGGGTTCGGGCGAACCTTCGCGGTGGGCACGCTTTGGACGACGTCGCCTCGACGCGGCTCCGCCCCCGACGTGGCCCTCGGGATCAGCACGTCCAACCCTCTCCCCAAAACCTTCTTAGCCATTTGCGAGAATCTCCCTTGCCAAGTTCTCATAGCTAACTGCGCCGACGCAGGCAGGGTCATAGGCTACGACCGGCCTGCCGAAGCTGGGCGCCTCTCCGATCCGCACATTTCTCGGTATCATGGTGGCATACACTTTTCCGCCGAAGTGCCGCCGCGCCTCTTCCGCCACTTGCATGGACAGGTTCAGTCTGCCATCGAACATGGTCAGGAGAACGCCCTCCACATCGAGGCAGGGGTTCAGCCGCTCCCGCACTCGCCGAACCGTGTCCATGAGGTGGCCCAGTCCTTCCAGCGCGTAGTACTCACACTGCAGCGGAATCAAG
The DNA here is from genome assembly GCA_903844735.1 of Candidatus Eiseniibacteriota bacterium. GTDB lineage: Bacteria > Eisenbacteria > RBG-16-71-46 > CAIMUX01 > CAIMUX01 > CAIMUX01. Next base: position 61,769 of record CAIMUX010000080.1, on the reverse strand, counting down.
ACCGAATCTGCTGCCACCAGAGCATTTATGGTCAGCAGGCCGAGCGACGGGGGACAGTCGATCAGGACATAGTCGTATTCGTTGCGAACATGTTCCAGGGCACTGCGGAGATGAAGCTCCCGGCCCTCTTGGTCCACCAACTCCAGCTCCGCCGCCGCCAACTCCGGGGTAGCTGGAGCCAAATCGAGCCGCTCGCACGATGTCCGCCGAATGATCGGCGCCACGGGGTGACCCATGACCAGAATTGGGTAGGTCGAATCATCGGGGCTGACCCCCGAGACACCAACGCCTGAGGTGGCGTTGGACTGCGGGTCCAGATCCAGCAGGAGCACCCGGAGGCCGCTCTTCGCGATAGAGGCGCCCAGATTCACGACGGTCGTGGTCTTCCCGACGCCACCCTTCTGATTCGCTATCGCAATGACACGCCCCATCGTGCGACTCACCCTCCCCAGAACTCCATGTTCTCCATCGGGTTCCGCCGCTGTACGTCGCGCGGTCGGGCCCACCCCGCTTGCCGCCACCCGCCGATTCATCCGCGCCCTCCCGGACGCTAGCATCACCCCAGATGGAAGGTCAACTCGAAAGTTCCACGTGGAACCTTGGGTTTGGAAAAGGCTATATCTCTCATTTTAGCAATTTGTTCTGTCGCATAGGAGAGTTTTGGTCGCATCTGCGGACGGGCGCTTGGGCTGGCAGGGCTGGGGGGCAATTATGGATCATTGCGCGAATCCGGCGCCGCGGGCGCCCGCGATGGAGCCCGATCGCCCCGTCGCCACCCGCAACGGCGGGGGTGGCCCGACTCATTCCGGCTGCGGCCGTGGGAAGCAAAGGCGCCCGGTGACTACCCGGATAGTCAGAAATCGGAATCCAGGGGTCAGAATGAGGACGTTCCTCGATGAGATTCGCGGGCTTGGTGACGTGGCAAATGTCCCACCGGTTTGTTTCTGGCCGGGCCCATTGCCTGAAACGGTCCGCGTGCTGTTGAAGGCCCGTGCACAGGCCCCGATTGAGTTCTGACTTCTGAATCCTGTCTACCCGAGTCGTTACGACTTCCGCAGGGTCACGATGTGGCCGGCGACCCATGGGATTCGGGTCACCGAGTCGAGCGAGGCGCCACCCCGCCCCATCAATCCCGCCGCCTCGAGCGCCTTGATCTCGTCGGGCCACCCTGGTCCTTTGAATGTCACGATCCGCCCCCCGGGCATGACGAGCGGGCCAAAGCCCCGCACTGTCTCCACGAGCGATGTCACAGCGCGTGCGGTGAGGACCGCAAACCGCCCCAGGTCTTCGCCTCGAGCCACCAAGTTCTCGACCCGTAGTGGCATCACCGGAACACGCCCCAAGTCCAGGCTGCGCACCACGCTCTCCAGAAACAGACAGCGCTTGCGGGCGGAATCGAGCAGCGTGATACGCAAGCCCGGCTCGGCGATCTTTAGCACTAGCCCCGGGAAGCCAGCGCCGGTTCCAACGTCGATCCATTCCTCGCCCTCGGTGGGGTGTGCAACCAGGAACACGCCCAACGATGCGGCCACATGCTTGCGGATCACTTGGGGTGCATCCGCGTGAGAGAGAAGGTTGAGACGATCGCTGCGGGCGAGCAGTTCCTGCGCAAAGACCCGGAGCCGGGCCGGGGCCCGGGCTTCCATGGGAATGGAATAGGGCTCAATGACCGCGAGAAGCCACGCCAAGTCCGGCTCGAAATCCCGCCCCCGGCGTGGCTCCTCCGGTAATTGCCGCCGTGTCGGGGTGTTGCCCCGACGCCGGCGCCTTTGTCTCACTTCCGACGCCCCTTTGCAGGCTTCGGCCGTCGGCCCCACTCGGGCGCCTGCTCAATGACCGCGGGCTTGTCTTTGTTTCCGGAAGAGTCCTCCCTGGGAGCAGGGAGCGGCCGCGGGGCCGGGGCGCTGGGGGCCGCGGGCGCTGCGGGCGTAGCAGCAGGCGTCGCGGCGGGCGCACGCACCGTGGTGGGCCCCGGCGTGGATGGAGCTGCCGGTTCGATCCGGCCCTCCCGGGCGCCGTCGTCTGGATACCCCCGAGATGGGGCCGGGCGGGACGATCCGCCGCGATGCACAACGATGGGGGCGACCTCCGGCTTGGCCGGCATCGAGCTCTTCAGGCCGATCCAGACGGGCTTGACCTGGCCGTCACCGAGACTCTGGGTTGTGACTTCGGGATGATCCGAAAGCGCCCGGTGAATCGACCGGCGCTCCGCCGCAGACAGAGGCTCGGTGATGATCTCACGGCCGTTCTCCACGACCTGCTGCGCCATTTCGAGCGCCCGCTCTGACAGCTCAGAGCTCCGCTTCTGCCGGTACTCGGCGATGTCGACGCGTACGCGGAGAAGCTCTTCCAGGCCTCGGCTGGCCATCTTGGCCAAGACATGCTGCAGGGCATCGATGGTCTCGCCCTTCTTCCCGATGAGGATGTCATTGTGCTCGCCCGCGTCGATCCTCACCTCGTAGGCATCATCCGCGTACGAGGCCTCCACCCGGGCTGCGTAGCCCATGCGCGTCAAGACGCCCAGCGTGAAGTCGGCCAGGATCGCCGGCTCCACGGTTGTCGGGGAGGATGGCTGCACCGAGGGCTCGACCATCGGCGGGGTCGAGCGCGTCACAGCCGCTCGTGGCAACGGGATCGGCCGCTCTTCGGATCGCCCCCCGGCCGGTGGTCGACCGCCGCCTCCGCTCCGCCGACGGGGGCCTCCCGAATCTCCGCGGGGCGCAGGCAGCCGGACATCCGGCGGGCCGGCCGCCGGTTCGCGGCGCCGGGGAGCACTACTCTGGGCGGGTGCGCGGGCCTCGGACGCCGCCGGTGTGGCCCGGGTCTCCCGAGGAGCAGCCCCGCGTGCTGTGCGGTGCTTTTCGACCTCGCGTTCGAGCCTGTCGATGTCTTCGCTCGCGCGACGACCGCTTGGCGCGCCCCGACGGGCGGGGGATTCTCCGGTCGAGATCGGTGGCCGGCGCTCGGTTCTTCCATCCGCCCTTGGTTCGGACTTGTCATGCCGCCTCACCCGGACTCGCGCCTCGCGAGAGCCTATGCCGAAGAGGCCACCGCGGCCTTCCTGTAAGACCTCGACCTCCACCTCGTCCCGGCGGGCGCGCAGGCGACCAAGTGCCGCCTGAATGGCTTCGTCAACGGTCTTTCCTGCGATCTCGACTGACAGTGGGCCTGTGGCCCGGCGAAATCTCTCTCTGTTCATCCTTCTTGTCTCCGTGCCGCGCTTCAGGCGGCGACCGTGGGTTGCACCACGCTTCGGTTGATCCAGATCTGTTGGCCGATCGCCATGAGGTTCGTCACGGTCCAGTAGAGGACCAGCCCTGACGGCATGGCGTAGAAAAACACGGTCATGACGACCGGCATGATGTAGGCCATGGCGGCCTGTCGCGGGTCGGTGGGGGTCAGCTTCTGCTGCCAGACCATGGTCCCGGCCATGATCAGGGGCATGATGTGGATGGGAAGACCGGCAACGGCCCCGACCCTGTCCGGTGCGGAAAGGTCTCCGATCCACAGGCCGAACGGCGCCTTGCGCAGTTCGACCGCCGAGCTGAGCACGTTGTACAGGGCGATAAAGACCGGCATCTGCACGACAATGGGCAGACACCCCCCCAGTGGGTTCACCTTGTGTTTCTTGTAGAGCTCAAGGGTTGCCTGGTTCTTCTTCTGGGGATCGTCCTTGAACTTCTCGTTGAGCCGCTCCATCTCGGGCTTGAGCCGCTGCATGTCCCGCATGCTCTCCACGCTCTTCCGGGAAAGGGGGTAGAAGACAACCTTGACGAGAATCGAGAGGATAATGATGCAGAGCCCGTAGTTGGGCACCACGCTGTGTACCATCTGGAAGAACTTGATGAGGAGCTTGCTGACCGGGACGACCCAGCGCCAACCGAGATCCCGGGCCTTTTCGAGACCGACCTTGAACCGCGCAAGCTCGGCGTAGTCCATGGGGCCCGCGTAAAGATCGACCACATATTCGGTCGGGCCGCTCAGGTTGAGAGGAAGGAGAACTTCGGTCCGGATGTGGTTCTCGCCGGCCCCGCGGCGAATCCCCACATGGGCATCCACGCCCGGCTGTCCCGATTCCGCATTCCGGGGCATGATCGCCGCCAGGAAGTACTTCGACCGGACCCCTGCCCAGTGGACGACCCCCTCGGCATCCTCACTCCAGCCTTTGTCTCCCCCGCCAGATCCGAACCCGAAGCCCTGCTTGCCCCCAAAGGCGTGCTTGACCGTGCGGGTTCCGATCAGGGCCACTCCGGCCGCGGCCAGCCGGTCGAGCTTGGGATCCCTCTCGAGATGGGCTACCCCCTGAGGAAATGCAAGGCGCAGAAAGGAGGCCCGGTTGTCGCCGGCCGCTCCACTCACGAAAACGCGCAGGCGCGTCGAGTAGCTCCCACTGCCCGGAAACTCGTAGTCCAGACGAACGGTGGCGCCGGTGGTGTCCCGGGACGTAAGGGTCAGGCCCCGGGGTGCCCCCTCCGCGCGTGGGGCCACGTCGAAGGCGGTTCTCGATAGGTCCAGATCCTCTCCCCCGGTCAGGATGTCCACCTCCAAGAGGCCGGGGCCTGCCGATGGAACGATGTCGGCGGGCTGTTCCGCCGCATCGGTGAATCTCTTTAGAACCCAGGAGGTGATGCGTCCACCGACAGGGTCGATGACCGCGCGATAGTCCGGAAGATCAAAGACCCGGGACTGGGAGTCCGGGCCCGCGCGGGCCGTCCCGAAGACTCGCCCGTCGGGCTGTCCCTGGGCCCCCGTCGCGGCTGCTCGGGAAGCCGCGCCCACTCGCGGCACCGCGGGCGCCGTGCCCGTCTCGCTGACGATCGGGGCAGGGCGCGCCGGCGGCGCCTGCTGTTTGCTCGGGAACAGGGAACTATACAGCAGCAGCGCGCCTGCCATCATGGCAAACGCGATGATCGTCCTTCGGTCCATCAGGCCTTTCCCCTACCCTTCTTTCCCGCGGCGGCACAGGATCCTTTCCGCCGAGATGCCACGGGTGGCAACGCAGGATCCGGCGGATCGCCAGGCCGGAACCCCGCCACGCTCCGTGCTCACGGATCGCCTCGAGCGCAAAGGCTGAGCATGTCGGTGTGAAACGGCACGTCGGCGGCAAGACAGGCGACACGAACCGCCTGTACAGAGCGATGGTGGCGGTCAAGAACACGCTCGTCGGTCCCATCGCGCCCGTGCGGTACTGTTCAGGAAAAATCTCGACTCTCCCCCGGCCGGGTCGGCGATCCCCCGGAGAGAACTCCATCGCGAAGCAGAAGGGACTCGACTTGATCCCGCAGGGCTCGGCTGGTTTGGGCAACCGCCCCGCTTTTTGCGATCAGCAGGATATCGATCCCGGCGAGATCCGCCCCGCCAAACAGTTGCCGCTGGGCTTCCCGCAGAACCCGCTTAGCCCGGTTTCTGCGCACTGCCGACCCGACCTTGCGGCTCGCCACGACAGCATACCTATACACCGGCCGGTCGGTCCTGGTGTACACGACCACCACGTCCGGCCCCCGCAGCGCCCGACCTTCACTGTGGATCCTCTGGAAATCGGCTTTCCTGATGAGGACTTCGCTGGGGCTCACCCCGGTTCACGTCACGAAACCACGAGCCGCTTCCGCCCCTTGGCCCGGCGGTTCTTCAGGACCTTGCGTCCATTGGCGGTGCTCATGCGTTTGCGGAAGCCGTGGACCTTGAGTTTGCGGCGGTTGTGCGGCTGAAATGTCCTCTTCATGGATCTCCTCGTCTCCATTCCTTGGCCAAGTCGGCGGCTGCCAGCTCAGCCCGACCTTCGGATACTTGATGAAGCTAGCGGATGCTCCCGGCGGGGTCAACAGCACAATTCCGGCGCCCCTCCCACGATGCCCTGTGTGGTGGGCGTCACCCTCGGTGCTCCGGGTACCGCGCCCGAACCCTGGAAATCCCACCGGATGCCGCCCAAACCCCAGCGATCTTGCCTCTCCTCTTCCCCAAAGGCACAAGCCACCGAATCCTCTTGTCCCACAGCGAGTTAAGGAAACTTCGCCGGGCGGCAGAATCCCATTGTCTGCGTCGGGGGTTCATGCTAGGATCCGCACCGTTTTCGGATCTCGCGGTTGGCTGTGAATAACTTGCGCCGCTTGGCCCCGCGCTGAGGATGCAAGGGACCGCATCAACCGCGGCGGTCTCCCGATTTTCCGGGGAAATGTTGGGCCTTCCTGTGGAGAACCTCATCGGTGTTGTCGCAACCGAATGCACTGCATGTGCTTGTGTTCGCCCTGCTTGGTGGACGGAGGTCCCGGAGCTCAAACTTCTCCCCGCCTCCGTGGCATCCGAAAGCCCCAAGGGCCAATTCCCCGCGATGGGGCCTGTGTGGACAGTTTTGTGAATAAGTTTATGCGCACTCGCGTTGAAGGGGCTTGAGCTTTGCATGAGTCGGCGGCCGCTGAGGCATGGGCCCGGATCCTCGATGTTCTGCGGAATACCGTTTCTGAGCAGAAGTACGCCACGTGGTTTCGTCCGATCTTGCCCCTGGAGGTCACTGCGGAGAAAATCGTGCTGGAGGTCCCTAATCCGTTCTTCGTGGACTGGTTCGAGGAGCATAACCTCCCAACACTGAGGGCGGCGGTCTCCGCTCACTTTGGCCGGGCGCCAGAGATTCGATTTTCGGTGGCTGATGGCTACGACTCCAAGTTCTCCCGTGCCAATGTCCGCGGCGAGGAGTACCTGCCGGCTCCTGAGTCCGCTCGCGCCGGGCCGGTTTTAACATCCACGAACCTCAAATCCCAGTTCACGTTCGACACCTTCGTCGTCGGGCGCGGAAATGAGTTCACCGCGGCCGCATGCCGCGCGGTCGCCCAGGATCCAGCCCGGGTTTACAACCCGCTCTTCATCCACGGTGGGGTCGGCCTGGGCAAGACTCATATCATGCAAGCAATTGGCTTCGAGGTGAGACAGCGCAACGCGGCGGCGAAGGTCTTCTATGTCTCGTCAGAGAAGTTCATGAACGAGATGATCGAATCGATCCAGCGCGGCCATACCCTGGAATTCCGGGAACGATATCGGAATCTGGACCTGCTGCTTATCGACGACATTCAGTTCATGTCTGGGAAGGAATCCACCCAAGAGGAGTTCTTCCATACTTTCAACAGCCTCTACGACGCTAATAAGCAGGTCGTTGTCACCAGCGACCGGGCTCCCAAAGACATCCCGGACTTGGAGGAGCGCTTGATCTCCCGGTTCAACTGGGGGTTGGTCACGGATATCCAACCCCCCGATCTGGAAACGCGGGTCGCTATTCTGCGCCGAAAGGCGGAGCGTTCGCAGGTGGCTATTCCCGACGCGGTGTTTTTTTTCATCGCCGAGAACATCCGCTCCAACATTAGGGAGTTGGAGGGTTCGCTCGTCAGGCTCTCTGCTCTTGGCTCCTTGACGGGGAGTGACATCACCGTCGACCTGGCCCGGGAAGTGCTGGGCGACTACATCCGGGGGCAACAGCAGCGAATCCCGGATGTCGCTGATATACAAAAGGTTGTGGCTGTTCATTTCGAGTTGCAGCCAGAGTCGCTCCGCGGGAGGCGCCGCACAAGTTCGGTCGCCCTCGCGCGCCAGGTTGCCATGTACCTGACCAAACAAGCGACCCCCCTCACGCTCGTCGAGATCGGCCGTCGCTTTGGCAACAGGGACCACAGCACGGTGCTGTATGCTTGCGCCCGGATTGCCGAGAAGGCCTCCCGTGATCCCGCCTTTGCCTCCACTCTCGACCGGATCCGAAAGGATCTCACAACGAACCTCGAACAAAATAGGTAGTCCTCGACCATCCTGTTGCTTGGATCGTTCCTGGCCACCTCTCCACATCCTCCTGGGGTTGCGATGTGGAGGCCGAGGACGACGCCCGGATTGTGGATATCCGCTCCGACCCTCCCCGAATCTTCACCACGGCGGGAGAGACCCAACTCCCTACGCCCCCCCACCCTCGCGAACGCTCCCAACAGTGTCAACGCTATCCACACACCTACTACTACGACTCTCTTGCTATCTATCTCTGGTAGAAGAATCTTCTAGCGCGTCTAGTCGCTGGATCCCACGCCGATCCACTCGACCTCCTGCCCCGCCTTTCGACTTTACTTCGGAGAGGGTCTTTCCTATTCTAGGCGAGCACCGAACGTGCTCTCTGGGACCACCGACGCGCCAGCGTCGGAGAGTCCTCCCAGTCGCATCCCCGGTGTCTCCGGGACGGTGTCTTCGGGTTGCGGAAGAAAGAAATCAGGGGCAGGACCCTGGGCCGTGAGGATTGCGGTCCGGGTGATGATTGCCGAAGGGTGCGCCTGCATGGTGCCGGGAGGGGTCATGAAGTTCTCGCTGGTTCAGAGTGAGCTGTACAGGAGTCTGCAGTTGGTCGCGGGTGTTGTGCCCACGAAGACTGCGGCGCAGCACCTGACCTCGATCTTGGTGGAAGCGACCGAAAACGGCGAGCTCAGGTTCACCGGGACGGATCTCGACGCCTTCCTCGTCACTTCCTTGCACGCGTCGGTGGAGCAACCAGGGATTGCCGCCATACCCGCTCGGAGACTTCTCGAGGTAGTGCGGGAATTGCCCGGAGACGTCGTCGAGATTTCATCCACAGCCAGCGGTATCAGCATTCATTGTGGCAACGGACGTTTTAGGATTGTGGGACCCGATCCGCAGGAATTTCCACCCCTGCCGGAGCTGAATGAAGAGAAGATCTTCGCCGTCTCCAGTTCGGTTCTTGCCCGATTGGTCGCCCAGACGGCCTATGCCGCAAGTACGGATTACACTCGACCCGAGCAGACTGCCGTCTTTGTGCATGTGGTTGGCGGCGATCTCCGGTTCGTAGCGACGAACGGCCATCGCCTGGCCATGGCATTTCACGCCGCAGACTACCCGGCATGGGCCGATGTTCTGGTTCCGACCAAGACGCTGGCCGTCTTGCAACGGCTGTTGTCAGAGGCCCAGGAATCCGTATCGATTTCCGCGAACAAGCGATACTGTCTGTTCAACTTGGGTAGCACGAGGCTGTACACGCGCCTCCTGGATGGCCCGTTCCCGCCCTATCAGCAGGCGATCCCGAGCGGATGCGACAGTCATGCGGATCTTGACCGCGAGGTTCTGGCGGCAGCTCTGCGGAGGGTCACAGTTTTCAGTGAGTCAGCCACCCGGATGGTGAAGGTCACCATCGATTCAGGCCGACTGGGCCTGGCCGCCGAAGCGCATGATGTCGGGGAGGCCAGTGAGGCGGTGTCGGCCGACTACGAGGGGCCACAATTCCGCACCGGGTTCAACGGGGGTTATCTCCTCGATTTGCTCAAAACCATGACGACCGACCGCGTGCGGATCTCTTTCAAGGAGTCGGGAGCAGCCAGCATCTTCGAGCCAACCCCGCTCGAGGGCAAGCCGGACCTGCTCTGTCTCGTCATGCCCCTGCGACTGCAGGACGAGCCCGCCCGTGGCGGCGAGACGGTCGCGGCGAATTGAGTCGGCACCCGTGCCGGGCATGGACCACATTTCGGGAATCCTCCAGGCCGTACTGCGCGGCAGAGACCTTGAGACCGGGGTGAGGAACTACCGCGCCTTTCCCCGCTGGCGCGAGGTTGTGGGCGAGTCGCTGGCCGCGAGCACGCAGCCGCTGCGGGTCCAGGGGAGAACCCTCTGGGTGTATGTGGAGAACGCGGTGCTGCAGCACCACCTCTCCTTTCTTATACCGAAGATGCTGGAGCGACTGAGGGAGGTTGCACCCGGCAGCACCATCGACAGCATCCGGTTCACCCCGAACCCGGAACCATGAGGACAGATGACCGAACCGGACCGGACGAACGGCTACGATTCCAGCCAGATCCAGGTGCTGAAGGGGCTCGAGGGGGTTCGACGGCGCCCGAGTATGTACATCGGCAGCACCGGCCCCCGCGGTCTTCACCACCTGGTCTACGAGGTGGTAGACAACGCCATCGACGAGGCCTTAGCCGGCTATTGTGACCGGGTGGAGGTTACGCTGCGGACCGACGGGACGTGCAGCGTCCTCGATAACGGGCGCGGGATTCCCACCGACATCCATCCCGAGCAGGGCCGCCCGGGTGTCGAGGTGGTGATGACAATCCTGCACGCCGGGGGCAAGTTCGACCACTCCAGCTACAAGGTCTCGGGTGGACTTCACGGCGTCGGCGTGAGCGTGGTCAATGCTCTCTCCGAGTGGCTGGAGGTAGAGGTCTCCCAGCGGGGACAGATCTTCCGCCAGCGATACCATCGCGGCGACGTGGCCACGGATCTCGAAGTGGTGGGGGCGACTGCCGCCACGGGGACGCGCGTCACCTTCAAGCCGGATCCGGAGATCTTCACGGAGACGACCGTCTTTGTGGCCGACACGATCGTCCACCGGCTGCGCGAACTGGCGTTTCTCAATCGCGGGATCACCATCGTCCTGCGCGATGACCGGGATGGGAAGGAGCTGACTTTTCACTACGAGGGCGGGGTCGAGCAGTTCGTGCGCTACCTCAACGAGAACAAAGTGCCGCTCCACCCCGACCCGATCTATCTGACGCGCGAGAAGGAAAAGGTGTCGATCGAGGCGGCCTTCCAGTACACCGATGCCTACAACGAAACGCTTCTCTCCTACGTGAACAATATCGCCACCACGGAAGGGGGCACGCACTTAGTCGGGTTCAAGATGGCCATGACTCGGGTGCTCAACGCGTATGGCGAGAAGAACGGCCTGCTCAAGGAAGGCGCCCTGTCCGGAGATGACGTCCGCGAGGGGTTGACAGCCGTCCTCAGCGTCAAGCTGGTCGATCCTCAGTTCGAAGGACAGACCAAGACCAAGCTCGGGAACAGCGAGGTGTCCGGGATCGTTGCTTCTCTAATGGGCGAGTTCCTGACGGAGTACCTCGAAGAGAATCCCGGCACCGCTCGCCGCGTGCTCGACAAGTGCAACCAGGCGGCGCGGGCACGCGAGGCGGCCCGCAAGGCGAAGGAACTGGCACGGCGCAAGGGTGTCCTCGACGGGGGGGGGCTTCCCGGCAAGCTGGCCGACTGCAGCGAGACCGATCCGGCACTTTGTGAGCTGTACATCGTGGAGGGGGACTCCGCCGGGGGGAGCGCCAAGATGGCGCGCGACCGGAACACTCAGGCGATCCTCCCACTGCGGGGAAAAGTGCTCAACGTCGAGAAGGCGCGCCTGGACAAAGCGCTCGCCAACGAGGAAATCCGCAACATGATCCAGGCGATCGGAAGCGGATTTGGTAACGAGGAGTTCGATCTGGCCAAGCTGCGCTACTACAAGATCGTCATTATGACCGATGCCGACGTGGACGGCGCGCATATCCGGACGCTACTGCTGACCTTCTTTTTCAGGTTCATGAAGCCGCTGGTGGACACGGGCCACATCTACATCGCCCAGCCGCCGCTGTACCGAATCAAGAGAGGCAAGCTGATTGAGTATGCGTACGACGATGCGGAGCGGGATCTGAAGCTGGAACGGATTGGCCGGCAGGGGATCCACCTCCAGCGCTACAAAGGCCTGGGGGAAATGAACGCGGAGCAGCTCTGGGAGACCACCATGGACCCGGCGCGACGCACGCTGCTGCAGGTTTCTTCCGAAGATGCCGTCGAGGCGGAGCGGATCTTCTCGGTCCTCATGGGCGACGCTGTCGAGCCACGACGGCAGTTCATCGAAGAGAACGCACACTATGTGCGCAATCTGGACATCTGATGAGTGAGGATATGGACAAGCCCGGAGCAGACAGGCCCGCGGGGAGGATCCTCCCGGTGCTCATCGAGGACGAGATGAAGTCTTCGTACATCGACTACTCGATGAGCGTCATCGTTTCCCGGGCGCTGCCCGATGTTCGCGACGGACTGAAGCCGGTGCAGCGCCGGATCCTCGTCGCCATGAACGATCTCTCTCTCTATCACGACCGACCATACCGGAAATCGGCCAAGATCACCGGAGACGTCACCGGCAATTACCACCCGCACGGAACCGTCACGGTCTACGACACCATGGTGCGACTGGTCCAGGACTTCTCGCTGCGCTACCCGCTCATCGAAGGCCAGGGTAACTTCGGTTCGGTGGACGGCGACGCCGCCGCGGCCGAGCGCTACACAGAGGCGCGCATGAATCCGGTGGCGGAGGAGTTGCTTCTCGACCTGGAGAAGGAAACCGTCGACTTCCGGCCCAACTATGACGAGACGCGAGAGGAACCGGTTGTCCTGCCCGCGAACTTTCCTAACCTTCTCGTGAATGGAGCCACAGGCATTGCCGTCGGGATGGCGACCAATATCCCGCCGCACAACCTGGGTGAGACGATTGACGCCCTCGTCCACCTCATTGACACCCCCGAGGCCACGGTAGAGGAGCTGATGCGGTTCCTGCCGGGCCCCGACTTTCCGACCGGAGGGATCATCCTCGGGCGGCAGGGAGTTCGCGACGCCTACTCCACCGGACGGGGGCTCATTGTTGTGCGTGCGCGGGCCGAGATCGATACCCTAAAGAACGGCAAGGACGCCATCATCGTCACCGAGATTCCGTATCAGGTGAACAAGGCGGCGATGATCGAGAAGATCGCCGGTCTGGTGAAGGCGGGACAAATCACCGGCATCTCCGACCTCCGCGACGAGTCGGATCGGCGCGGCATGCGGGTGGTCATCGAGTTGAGGCGAGACGCCCAGCCGCGGGTGGTCCTGAACCAACTATACAAACACACCCAGATGCAGACAACGTTCGGGGCAAACCTCCTGGCCTTGAAGGACAATCGGCCCGTGGTCTTCGGCCTGCGGGGAATGCTGCAGGCGTTCCTCGACCATCGACTCGAGGTGATCGTCCGGCGAAGTCGTTTCGAGCTGGCCCAGGCGGAGGCGCGGGCTCACATTCTCGAGGGGCTGCGCCGGGCGCTGGACGAGTTGGATGCCGTGATCACCCTGATCCGCCACAGCCCCGACCCGGAGGCGGCGCGGCAGGGACTGCAGCGGACGTTCGGCCTCTCTGAGAAGCAGGCCGAGGCGATTCTCGAGATGCGGCTGCAACGGCTGACCGGCCTCGAGCGGAAGAAGATCGACCAGGAGTATGCCCAGGTCGTGGCGCGCATCGCCGAACTGCGGGAGATTCTCGCCGACCGAGGCCGCGTGCTGGGTCTGATCCGCGGCGACATGCTGGCGCTGAAGGAGCGTTTCGGGGACGCCCGCCGGACAGAGATCGGCATCCTTGAGGGGGAGGCGGGGTTCGACATCGAAGACCTGATCCCTGAGGAGGAGATGATCATCACCATCACGCACGCTGGCTACATCCGGCGGACGCGGGTGAATGAGTACCGGAGCCAGGGGCGAGGGGGCCGGGGCCTGCGGGGCGCGACGACCAAGGAGGACGACTTCGTCGAACACCTCTTTGTCGCCTCGACGCACACGTACCTGCTGCTGTTCACCGATCGAGGGCGGGCCTACTGGCTGAAGGTCCACGAGATTCCGGAGGGCGGGCGGACAGCGAAGGGGCGATCCCTCCTCAATCTCATTGGGGCGCAGAGGGAAGAGCGGATCACGGCCTACCTGCCGGTGCGCGAGTTCCGCGAGGACCGCTTTCTGATGCTGGCCACGCAGCGGGGACTGATCAAGAAGATCCGCCTTTCCCGCTTCAGCCACCCGCGGCGAAAAGGGATTGTGGCCCTTGAGCTGAAGGAAGGAGACGCGCTGATCGGCGCCCGACAACTTGAGCCGGGCTGGGAAGTAATCATTGCCACCCGGCGCGGCCGGGCCATTCGCTTTCCCGAGATCGACGTCCGCCCCATGGGCCGCTCCGCGGCGGGCGTGCGTGGCGTGCGGCTCCAGGGTCCCGAGGACGCCGCGATCGGCATGGTGGCGGTGCGGGACCCGGCGGAACACCTGTTGGTCGTGACGCACCGGGGATTCGGCAAGCGCAGCCAGATCGAGGAGTACCGCGTGACCCGCCGGGGCGGGCAAGGGGTGCTTACCATCCGCGCGTCCGAGCGCAACGGTCCGATCGTGGCTCTGCTTGTTGTTACCGACTCCGATGAGCTCATGGTGATGAGCTCCGGTGGGATCATCATCCGGCTCAAGATCAACACCGTGTCGGTGCTGAGCCGGGCCACGCAAGGGGTCAAGCTGATCCAGCTCGGCGACGACGACTATGTCCGGGACGTGACGCGCCTGCCGCAGGAGGTGCCGGGCGTCGGTCCCGCGGCGGAGGCCGGCGAGGCGCCTCCGGCGGGTGTCGTCGCGGGTGGTGCGGATGCGAGCGCGGAGCGCGACGAGGAGCGGCCTGCCGGGGAGCCGCCGGAGATCGAGGACGCCGAGCTCGGAGAAGAAGAGGCCGAGGGGGACGACGGGGACGAGTCGGCGGACGACGAGAGCGAGGATGAGGAATCCGCGGACGAGTTCGAAGACGAATCCGAAGACGACGGCGAGGGCGGCGACTAGACCTGATTACGATGTCGGGGAGAGTGCCCCGGCCGGAAGACCAAGGACCAAGTCGAGCAACCAGGACTAGGCAAGGGCGACAGATCCTGACCGCCGACGAGGATCAGGCCGAGGGCGATCCCGAGGAAGCGCACGAGCGGAGCCTGAGTCTAGAGGAGTAACAGAGTGGAGCCAGCGTTCGCCCCGGTTAACGCCAAGCAGGACTTCATCGAGTTGGAGCACCGCATCCTCGAATTCTGGCGGTCTGGGCGCATCTTCGAGCAACAGGTGCAACGCAATGCCGGACGGGCACCCTGGTCGTTTATCGACGGGCCGATCACGGCGAATAATCCGATGGGTGTGCACCACGCCTGGGGCCGCACCTACAAGGACGTCTTCCAGCGATACAGGGCAATGCGCGGGTTCGACCAGCGCTGGCAGAACGGATTCGACTGCCAGGGCCTGTGGCTTGAGGTGGAGACGGAGCGGGAGCTCGGCTTCAACAGCAAGCGGGACATTGAGCAGTACGGCCTGGATAAGTTTTCCCGCGCCTGCCGTGCCCGCGTGGACAAGTATAGCAGCGTCATGATCCGGCAATCGCTCCGTCTCGGCCAGTGGATGCGCTGGGACGACTCTTATTACACGATGAGCGACACCAACATCGAGTACATCTGGCACTTTCTCGGGATCTGCCACGAGAGGGGCTGGTTGTACGAGGGGCACCAGGCGATGCCATGGTGCACCCGCTGCGGGACCTCGCTTTCCCAGCACGAGCTGACCGATGGCTACGAGGAAGTGGCCGACACCTCTGTCTTTCTACGCTTCCCCTTGAAGGACCGGCCGGGGGAGTCTCTTCTGGTGTGGACGACGACGCCATGGACGCTGACCAGCAATGTGGCGGCGGCGGTCAACCCCGATCTCGACTACCTGCGGGTGCGCCACGAAGGGCACGTCTACTATCTCAGCGCCGGCACCTACCCGATGATCTTCAAGAGGGGAGCCGAGGAACAGGGCACGCTGAAGGGAAGCGAGATGGTGGGTTGGGCCTACGACGGCCCATTCGACGAATTGCCGGTGGCGGCAGGAATGGACCACCGCGTTGTCCCGTGGAGTGCGGTCGGCGAAACCGACGGATCGGGAATCGTCCACATCGCACCCGGGTGCGGCGCCGAGGACAACGAACTGGGAAAGACACACGGGCTGAAGGTCATCGCCCCGCTCGACGGCTATGGACTCTACGTGGAGGGTTTCGGCTGGCTGACGGGCATGGATGTCCACGACGTGGAGAAGCCGATCCTGGCCAGCCTAAAGGAGAAGGATGTCCTGTTCCGGCAGGAAACCTACCGGCACCGCTACCCGTTCTGCTGGCGCTGCAAGGAGAAGTTGGTCTTTCGCGTCGAGAATGAGTGGTTCCTTTCCTCGACGGAGATCCGTCCGCAGATGAAGGCGGCGGCGGAGACCGTGCGCTGGATCCCCGAGTCGGTGGGAAAGCGAACCCAGGACTGGTACAACAACATGGGAGACTGGTGCATCTCCCGGAAGCGCTACTGGGGACTGCCCCTGCCGTTCTACTTTTGTCCACAGCGACACCTCACCGTGATCAAGAGCCGCGCCGAACTGCGCGCGCGCGCCCTCGACCCGGCCGTCGTGGACGGACTGCCCGAGTTGCACCGGCCCTGGATCGACGAAGTGCGGATCCGCTGCGTGCACTGTGGGGCCGAGGCGAAGCGCATCTTCGATGTCGGCGATTGCTGGCTGGACGCGGGGATCGTCGGGTTCTCCACTCTGAAGTACTTCGAGGATCGGGCCTATTGGGAAAAATGGTTCCCCTGTGAGCTCGTGCTGGAGATGCGCGAGCAGGTGAGGCTCTGGTTCTACGCCATGATGTTCACCGCGGTGACGCTGGAAGGGCGCGCCCCGTACAAGGCCGTCTTCTCCTATGAGAAGGTCTTCGACGAGAAGGGCAAGCCGATGCACAAGTCGGCGGGGAATGCCCTCGAGTTGGCCGAGGCGGTTGAGAAGATGGGCGCGGACGTCATGCGCTGGCTCTATTGCGCCTTCAACCCGAACAACAACCTTCGCTTCGGTTACCACGCCGCTGACGACATCCGGCGCCGGCTCATCACCCTCTGGAACGTCTACGGATTCTTCGTGACCTATGCTCTGCTGGATGGGTTCGATCCGGCGGAGGCGCAGGTGGAGGAGACGCTCTCGCAGAGCCCCAATCCGCTCGACCGCTGGATCCTTTCCGACCTTCACCGGACGCTGGAGATCTTCACGCGGGGGCTGGAGGAATATGACGTGGCCGGCTCGCTGCGGGCCGCCGACGCGTTCCTGGAGGCGCTTTCCACCTGGTATCTCCGGCGCTCGCGCCGTCGGTTCTGGAAGTCGACCGCCGATGAGGACAAGAAGTTTGCGTACCGGACGCTCTTTCATGTGCTGGTCACCTTCAGTGAGATGTTGGCGCCGGTGGTGCCGTTTCTGGCCGAGGAGATCTACCGCAATCTGACCGGGACGCTTCGGGGGGGATCCAGGGCAGGGACTAGGGTCTCGAGCCCCCGGGGTGAGGCGGAGCGGACCAGCGAGACGGGAGATGCGGACGGGTGGCCCGAAAGTGTGCACCTGCGGCCGTATCCCGAGGTGCGGCGGGAACTCGTGGACGAAGCGTTGAGCGCGCGTATGGCGCGGGTCCTCATCTCGGTTAGCCTCGGCCGGGCCGCGCGCGAGAAGGTGCAGATCAAGGTTCGCCAGCCGCTGGGCCGGATGTGGATTCTTGACTTTGGTGGCATCGCCCCCGACCTCGACGACGATCTCCTCGTTCAGGTTGGCCAGGAGTTGAACATCAAGCAGGTCCTGGTGGGTGGCGACACCGAAGCCTTGGTCACGCGCGAGCTGAAGCTCAACTTCCCGGTCCTGGGCACCAAGCTTGGCGCCGCGATCAAAGATGTCTCGAAAGCGGCGAAGGACGGGGCGTGGGTGCAGAGCGAAGAGGGCACCATCGAGATCGCCGGTCACACGCTGGTGCCAGGGGAGTTCGAGTTGCGGTACGCCGGGCGCGCCGGGCTCACGGTGGCCGGGGATCGGAACCTTCTCGTGGTGATCGACACGGCTATCACGGAGGAGCTGCTCCGCGAGGGGTACGCCCGCGAGATGATCCGTGCGGTGCAGGATCTGCGCAAGCAGGCCGGTTACAACGTTGAGGACCGGATCACGGTCTTGTACGACACCGCCGACGAACGGGTCCGGGCCGTGATTTCGACCTTTGGGAAGTATATTGCCGAAGAGACCCTGGCGCATGGGCTGCGCGAGGGGTGCGACGGGGCGGATCTGGATGCCGGGCTGGAAATCGAGAAGGGGTGCGGGGTGCGGTTGGGGGTGAAGCGATAGGGATGAGGCGGGCATCGCGACGGCCTTTGTGACGCTCGTGCTGCCCCAAGCACAAACGGGCGGGCCTGTTGCCTTACCGCCAAGTCCTCAAGTCTCGTCCAGGAGTGTTCTCATTCTGACTCGTGAGTTCTGGCGCCAGGCTCCTGAATTCTGATTACTGATTACTGTCTACTGACTACTGACTATTGACTACCGGAGTCGTTACTGCGGCCCTTCGGGTTCTGTTCGGTGTCGAGCGGCCCCGGCGTCCACGGCTGGCGGCCGTCTTCCGGCGCCGCGTCCACCCAGGTCTCGACGCGCCACGGTACGCGTTTCGATCCGGGCGGCGGGGCGACCCAGGGCCGGGCCAGGAGATTCAGCTCGCGGGCCACAGCCTCCGGATGCGCCACGATACGATCGAGACCGAGATCGAACTGGCCGTAATCGGATGCCCCGTCTCGCTTTACCAGCAGCGAAACCTCGATCGGCCGGCCCCCGTGCTTCCCGAAGACGTAGCCGCAGACCCAGTAGTCGTCAAGCAGTCCGCCGAGCAACGCGTCGATCCAGGCATCGACGTCCAGCATGAACCACCCCGCGTCCAGGCGTAGCACGCAGACATCCGCCAGGGCGATCGTGGCCGGGCGGTCATCGACGACGACCTGGAGAGCCCGATCCCCCAGACGCCACTCGCTGAAAACGAAGGTGCGGGCCGCGGCGACCGTGCCGGGGTGATAGCCGAGGAATGCCCAGGGCAGCGGCATCCGCAGCGCGTGCGTCAACTCGAGTTCCCACACGCGCGTGACGCGCGCGCCGTGCCGGAGCTCCGCTTCGACGATCGTGGCCGGGCGCCTCACGATCCGCACAATGTCGTCCACTGGCAGCCGACTGCGCCGCCCTGATGCCGCCGCGTAGCGCGCGAGCGCCGCTCCGTCCCAGGTACCCAGCGAATCGTTTTCCGCGATCGTGAACAGCAGCTCGAGGAGCGGATCACGCACGCCGGAGGGGGGCACGGGCAGGGCGTCGTCCGTCCTGTCGGCGCGATCCGTGGTGGGGTCGGCCGCCGGAGTTGGCGGGTCGGCGGCAGATGCGGCGGGTCGCCGCGGCAACGGGCCCGGGCCGGCGCCGGCCAGGGCGCTCGCGGCCAGCGCCAGCAGCAGCAGCAGCAGCAACGACCAGCCGGATCGATGGGGGCGCAGTGCGCGGTGCATGATCGCTCCCTCGCGCAGGACGCCACGAAATGGGGCTGACACGGAGAAGCCGCCGCGCAAGGCGAGCAGCCCCACGGACAGTGTCACCAGTCCCATCCGGCGAGGCATGGCACCAGGAGAATTTTCGCGATCTGTGGGCCACGCAAGACATCGCCGAGACTCACCGAGTTCTGCAGGCAGGAGAACATTGCATCGCCTCCGGACGCCCCTCGACCGACTCCGAGTTAGCCGCGGGCGAGTGTCGCCGGGCTTGGGGGCGACATCAAGGTCATTTTCGGACCACGCGGGACGTACCTTCTGGACATCGTGCCCTCAACAAACGAGTAGATCAGAAAGTAGATGGATGCACTCGAAGCGCTTGCCGGGTACGACACGCGAGACCATCCTTTCCGGGAGATCCGTCAGGGCCCCAGGATCGCCCGCAGAAACGCAACGAATGCCGTGAACCCCTCGGGTGAGATCGTGTGCGGGCCATCGAAAGGGACGAACTCCACAGCGACACCGGCACGCGCGAGCAATTCGCGCAGCGCCTCGGCTGTTCTAAACGACAGTAGGGGGTCCTGCCGCCCGTGGCACACGAGGGTGGGCATGCCCCGCCGGGCGGGCGCCAGGAGTGCCCATTCGTTCGCGTCGAGCAGGGTGCCGGAGAAAACACCAAGCCCGGCGGGCGAGATGGGCAGGCGCAACGCGATGTCGGTGGCCAGCATTGCCCCCTGGGAGAAACCGCCCAGCACCACGCGGGAAACGGGGACTCCCTCTGCGTGTTCAAGATCGCCGAGCAATCGATACATGGTCTCGCGCAGCCCTGACAGCTCGGCTGGCGCGTCCCGCACCGTCTCGATGGGCGAGCCGCGTGCGATCGCGGCGTCGAGGACGCTTTCGTCCAACGGCCACCAGGCCCGGGAGTCCCAAGGACCAACAGCCGACAGGGCCAGCGGGGCCTCCGGGAATACGAAGCGCAGGCGCGCGTCGAGCTCTGGGGCCGCACGAATGACCTCCGAGGCCAAGGAGACGAGATCGTCGCCGGGCGCACCGTAGCCGTGACAGAGGACCACGGCGAAGCGTTGGGGAAATGGGAGGACCGCGGCGGTTCGTGGCCCGCCCCGGTCGTTCGTTTCCGCACGGGTTGGGGCCCCGCCACCCACAAGCGTGCAGCGCAACCCACCCAGAACTAGGCTATCAACCCGCATCGAATTGCTCCCGGTCTACCCACCAGCGTCGCCCACAGCGGGGACAGAAGACTTCTACCTGGGTTTCATCGCGGAAGAGTTCGTTCGGCTCCTTCGCGTAGAGGGAACGCATGACCTCAACAATCCGCACCGGGGAGCAGCCACACTCAAAACGGAACGACCGTTCGTCAAGGGCCACCGCCGTGTCCAGGAGCGTCCGCGCCCCGCCGACCGCCAGCCCGTGCAGCCAGGCGGGGTCAACGCCGGGCAGGCCGAATACCGCGGCAAACCGCTCTTGCTCGATGGCGAAGAAACGCGCCGGATTCTGCTCAGAGCGGGTGAAGTACTGCTCGAAGATCTCCAGGACATCAAACCCGTCGACGTCCAGCCGGCTTGTCTGTGGTTCGCCTCGTGGTTTCACGACTTGCACAAAGAGACGGCTGGACTCTTCGGTCCGGACGCCCTGGGTGATGACCCGGCCGGTGATCGTCCCCTCGACCGAGCTGCCGGTTAGAAAAAGGTTTGTCGGCGGCTGCTTCAGGTTCAGGGTCCACGCGACAGTCTCGTTGCGCGGGCGGTTCGACAGGTGCAGTACCGCCGCGGCTAGTCCCTGCCGCATGAGGACGGACGCCAAGCCGTCCGGCTCACCCCCCCAGAGAGAAGCGTGATGCCACCAACCGGCGAGCAAGTCGCCGAAATCACCCGAAACGATGAGGCAGGCGCGCGGGTTCTCTATCTGCCGGCGGATGACGACTTCTCCCGGAGTGGGAACGACCGGCAT
Organism: Candidatus Eiseniibacteriota bacterium; assembly: GCA_903844735.1. Lineage (GTDB taxonomy): Bacteria > Eisenbacteria > RBG-16-71-46 > CAIMUX01 > CAIMUX01 > CAIMUX01. Next base: position 40,860 of record CAIMUX010000080.1, on the reverse strand, counting down.
GACCAACTCCTTCATTTTCCCTGGGGTGGCCGGAGCGCGCGCCGCCCCACCGCGGATGAACCGGCCTTGTCCCTCGCTGTGGACCTGTCCGGGGGACGATTCCAGGGGAACACAGCCGCTTCGCCGGAGCATAGCCCGGATGCGGGCGATCGGCGGCCACAACTTTCCCGGTGTTCGACTCTAGCCCCGGCCGGGCGCCGAACAAGGGAGGGACAATGAGTCGTGGCGCGGATGAGTGCCGGATCCGGGTCGGAGGCAAGAGAGTCCCCGGCGGGACGCCGAATTTGCTGACACAGGATGGGGCCGTGTGCCAGATTCTATCCATGTCAGGCAAGGTATCGAGGGACGCAGGCGTGAGACCCGACGGCATTTGGAGAGGACTGCCGGGGCGCATGCCGGCTCGCGGGCGAGGGCTGCCGGCCAGGGCGCGGACACGCCTCCTCCTCGTGGCCGCCCTGGCAGGGCTCATCCTTTCGTGGGTTGGGCCGGTTGCGGCGGGTGCACCGGAATACCCGCGTCCGACCGGCTTCGTGAACGATTTCGCCGGTGTGCTGTCGGAGTCCGAGCGCGAGCGCCTGGAGTCCTTCTTCACGGCGGCCGACGCGAGGTTTGGCGTCCAGATGAGTATCGTCACCATGACCGACATCGGTGACGAGGAACCTCGTGACTACGCTAACCGGCTGTTCGAGACCTGGAAGGTCGGCAACAAGACGACGAACCGAGGCCTGCTTCTCTTCTATCTGGCCCGAGGGGCGGGGAAGAGTTTCGCCTGGATCGAAGTGGGCTATGGGTTGGAGGGTGTGCTGAACGACGGCCGCATCGGCCAGATACTGGACGACGATGTTGTGCCTCTCCTGCTTGCCCAACCGGCCCAGGCCATCGCCTCGGCGGCGCGGGCCTGTCTGCGACCGATTCTCTCGGAGATGGGCGAGGATCCGGCACAGCTTGATGCGTTGCTCGCGGCGGGAGGTTACAGCGGACGGCGAGCGCCGCTCAAGTCGGGCCGAACCAGGCTCCAGCCGCTTGTCATTCTGGTCATGATCATCCTGTCGTCGCTGCTGAATCGGCGGCGCTACCGCGGCCAGGGAGGCTTCATGGGCGGGAGCTTCGGGGGCTTCGGCGGCTTCGGCGGTGGAAGCTTTGGTGGCGGGGGCGGCGGCGGGTTCGGGGGCTTTGGAGGTGGGGGGAGTGGAGGGGGCGGTGCCGGGCGCGGGTTCTGAGCGCAGATTCCGACCGCAGGCCCAGAAGGCGGGAGCCAAGGGATTCCATGAGCCGCACGATGGAGGTACGTGAGGATGGCAGACCACGACAGGGTCTTTGCCGGATTCGTCGAGGAGGTCCGGGGACGCGCAGGGGCGCCGCTCCTTTCCGTGGTGGCTCATGGCAGCGCCCTGGGGCCGCAGTTCCGCCCGGGCGTCTCCGATTACAATTTTCTCCTTGTGGCCGATCCAGTTGACTTGGCACTTCTGGAGCGGCTCGCGACACTGGCGGGCAAGTGGCGGAAGCGTCGGATCTCTGTGCCGCTGGTTGTGCGACCGATTTTCATTGCTAGCGCTCTCGACTCGTGGCCACTGGAGTTTCTTTCCATGACGGCACAGTACCGGGTGCTCTATGGAGACGACCCTCTGGCCGGCATCTCGTTCCAGCAAGAGCACATCCGGCTTCAGTGCGAGCGGGAGATTCGCTCGAAGTTGATTCTCTTCCGCCAGGCTTACATCGAGTGTGAGGGTGCGCCGAAGCGCCTGAAGCAGGCCCTTGATCGCGGCTGGCCGTCGCTACTGGCGATTTTTCGCGGGCTGCTCTACCTGAAGGGTGGACCGTGGCAGGCCCAGGGCGAGCCTGCGTGGAAGGCAAGCGCGGACCTGCTGGCCTTGCCACCGAATCTGCTCCCCGAGCTGCACGCCATGCGGCTCTCTCGCTCGACTCCCGCGCGCGGCCTGATCACCGCGCGGTTTGACCAAGTGCTGGAGACCTTGCGTCGCCTCTCCGAGGAAGTTGATCGGTGGTGAGAGATCGTCAATCTCAGCGGTGCCGCGGGACTTCGGTGCCCACGCGGCGCTGTTGTCAGCCTGACGCGACCCGTCGGCACTCCCGGTGTCGCCCTGCGTGTGCCGGCCGGTCGCCGTCTCTGTTGTTAGCCATATCCAGGGGAGAAACCAAATGAAAAAACTCGGCTGTTTCGCGGCCGCTCTCATCGGCCTTGTCCTTGTTGTCGCCATTTTCGGCTTCAAGACCTATAACCGCCTCGTGAGAGGGGACGAAGGGGTGAAGGCGGCCTGGGCGCAAGTGGAGAATCAGCTCCAACGCCGGATGGACCTCATCCCGAATTTGGTCGAGACGGTCAAAGGGTACGCGTCCCACGAGCGTGAGACGCTGGAGGCGGTGATCCAGGCGCGTTCGCGGGTGGCCGGGGCCGGCTCGGTGAGCGAGAAAATGGCCGCCAACGACCAGCTTTCCGGCGCTCTCTCGCGGCTGCTCGTGGTCGTGGAGCAGTACCCTAACCTGAAGGCCGATCAGACGTTCCTACGGCTTCAGGACGAGCTGGCCGGGACGGAGAACCGCATCGCGGTGGAACGTCGTCGCTACAACGAGATCGCCCGGGACTACAACATCCAGCTTCGCAGCTTCCCCACCGTGCTCTTCGGGGGGATGCTTGGCTTCAAGGGCGCAAGCCTTTTCGAGGCGCAGGAGGGTGCGGCGCAGGCTCCCAAGGTGAAGTTCTAGCGCACGCGCGGTTCGAGCCGCTCGTCGCGAGATGGCGAGGATGGCCGCTGGCCTAGGGAGCGCGCCGTTCGGCTGGAAGAGGTCAGCCGCGGGCTGGCCAGATCGGAACACCGGTCTGCCAGATCAGGATGACGTGATAGCAGACCACGCAGGCATAGAGGACGAAGAGCGTGGCGATCCCCTTGCGAACCAAGGGGAAGCGGCCGTGGAACCCAAGAAAGAGGAGTCCCAGGCCCGCGATGCTGAGCTTCGCCGTCAGAAACGCTCCCGAGCCCTGCTTGAGGAAGAAACCCATGAGCGGGTTCAGTTCGGCGCCTCCACGAGCGATGTGCGCCAGGGTGAACAAGGCGTCGAGAACATGGAAAACGAAGATTACGATGAGGACCGAGGCCAGGCTCCAGCCAACTCTGTCGACGTAAATAGACTGGGGATCAGCCGTTCGGCGAGGGCCGCGCCGCCGCCCACCCAGGAAGGTGTAGCGGCTCAGGGCCGGCGTCGGGCACCGTCTGCGATCGCCCCCGAACCGCTGCATGGTGGCTTCCGATTGCGTCATAGATTCTAGTTTACACCATGCGGAGGAAACCTTCAACCCGCGTCCTGCGGATGCCGCTGGAATCAGGCACAACCCCCTCGCCTGCGGCGCATTGTGACGACATCGTCCAGAGCCCGGCGACTCCTCTGCTCAGCGCCAAGGGAATCGAGTTCGGGTTCGGCCACGCGACCTTCCTCTATGTCGACAAGCTGGATGTTTGGCCGGGGGAGCTCGTTGGTTTGCTCGGTCCCAACGGCGCCGGAAAGTCGACATATCTGCGACTGATGGCTGGATTGGCGACACCCCAGCGAGGAGTTGTCTACATCTGTGGACAACGAGTGGAGAAGGTGTCTCCGGAAGCGAGGGCGCGATGTTTGGCTTGGGTTCCCCAGCGCTCGGAAACCCCGTTTGAATGGACAGTTAGCGAGATGATCTCCCTGGGGAGGCATCCACATCACGGACGGGCGTGGCGGGAGCGGCCCGAGGACCAAAACGTCGTGGCGAAGGCGCTGGAGAGCGTCGGTCTTTCGACACTGCGCAATCGGGCGGTAGGCACCTTGAGCGGGGGCGAGTGGCAGCGCGCTCTCCTCGGCCGGGCCCTCGCCCAGGACGCCAGGGTTCTTCTTCTCGATGAGCCGGTCACGAGCCTCGACCTTGGATACCAGAGGAGAATTTACGAGCTGATCAGGTCCCTTTGTCGGGAACGCGGGGTCGGAGCGATCGTGGCAGACCACCACATCGAACTCCACGCAGCCTTCTGCGACAGACTGGTCCTCATGGATCGCGGGCGGGTTATCGCCCAGGGGGCGCCTGCCCAAGTGTTGACCTCGGCAAACCTCGAGTCCGTCTTTCGGACGCCGTTGCGCGTCCAGGTCGATCCAGAGACAGGACGCCCGCGTGTCAGTTGGCGATTCGAGGCGGACGGGTTGGGAGATGGAGGGGGGGCGTGAGCCGATCGAGCATCGCCCGAACCATCCGGGCGCTTCGGGTGGACAGTCCCGCGACTCCCCGGCCGGTAGGGGCGGGCGGTCCCGTGACGCCCCGTCTGGGCTGGACACGTCTGCCGCTGCCGAGGCGACCGCACCGAGCTGCCATGGGGGCGTTATTGTTCCTGCTTGTACAACCGCCGCCCCAGGCCATGGCCTTGCTTGTCGGTGCCGGACTGGCTGGTTCTCGCCAGGCCATCGTCGATGTGCTGGGTGACACGCTGTCCGCCGGGCCGTGCCCCCGGCGCATTGTTTCGCTCTCGCCCAGCGTCACCGAGATCCTCTTCGTCCTTGGCGTCGATTCGAGCCGCATTGTCGGCGTGACCAGATTCTGTGACTATCCACCGGCAGCCCAGCGTCGGCCGGTCGTGGGCGGCATCGTGGACCCTTCACCGGAGGTGATCCTTGTACAGCGACCCGATCTGGTGCTTGCGGTGCGCGGCAATCCCCGGCCGCTCCTCGGGCAACTGGGGCGGCTGGGCTTGCCGGTGTTCGCATTCGACGATCGCACAGGCTTGCGTGGGGTCGGGGAGATGATGGAGACGGTGGCCGCCGTGTCGTGTCCCGACGATCCGGCCCGCGCCGACTCGGTCGTGGCCTGGTTTCGCGGTGCCCTCGCAGCGTACGAGTCATGGGCCTCAGCGATCCCACCAGCGGAACGGCCGACGGTCTACTACGCCGATCCCGAGTTCCCGACTTGGACCGCCGGTGCCGGCTCGCACATTGACGATCTGATGCGTATGGCCGGGGGTGTGAACCTCGCCGGAGCACTTCCGGGGTGGCCCCAGATGTCGCTGGAGCGGATCATCCTTGACCAGCCGCGCTTCCTGCTTCTCGCCCTTCCCGGGGATCAGGATCCGGCGCGCGCCTACAAGGAGTTGATGGCCAAGCCTGGCTGGTCGGGCCTGGCGGCGCTGCGCGAGAGGCGCATCTGCTGGATCCCGGCCGCGCGCCTGCAGCGGCCGGGGCCGAGATTGGTCGGGGTGCTCGGGGAGCTGGCGGCGTGTCTGCATCCGGATCGGGCGTGTCCGGTGGTGGCGGATCCTGCCGGGATCGTTCGGACGGCGGGAACGCGGTGAGCACGGGGCGGGGGAAAGACCGCGGGACCGTCGGATCCCCGGCCGACCCGGCCATGGTCGACGGCGCCACGGTCCGCGGGACCCCGATCGCCGCCGCCCGCCAGCGGCTCCAAGGGCACGCGGAGGCTTCCCGTCCCCGGGGGGCCCCGTTCCCGCGCCTCTTCCTGCTGGTGGTGCTCCTCGTGGTGGTCGCGATTGCGGCGCTCCTTGTGGGGGCCGCGCGTATCGCACCGGGGCGGCTCTTTGCGTCGCTTTTTCACCCCGCCTCGGCGGATCCCACCGATCACATCCTGCTTGAGTTGCGGCTCCCGCGCGTGGTTCTCGGTGCGCTTGCGGGGGCGGCGCTGGCGCTGAGCGGCACGCTTCTGCAGGCTTTTTTCCAGAACCCGATGGCGGGGCCTTATGTCGTTGGCGTGAGCTCGGGTGCCGGGTTGACGGCCGTCGCGGCGATGACGCTGGGGTTCACCTTTCGCCGTGGACCGTTTGATCTCGTGGCCCTGGCGGCGTTCGGCGGCGGGATCGGTTCGGTGGTTCTTGTCTACGCCCTGGCGCGCCGGATCCGATTTCTGCAATCGGAAGGGCTGCTGCTCATCGGCATTGCCGTAGGGGCGGTCTTCTCGGCCCTGACCTCTGTCTTCTTGGTTTTCAGCCGCGACGGGATCCAGGCGGCACTGATGTGGATGCTCGGGACCTTCTCCGCCGCTGAGTGGTCAAAGGTGTGGGTGCTCCTCGGTGCGTTGGTTGTGGGCGGCGCGGGATCGCTGTGGCTTGGACGCGACCTCAATCTTCTTCTTTGGGGAGATGACGTGGCGCAAAGCCTCGGCTGCCCGGTCCGTGCGGTGCGGCGGTGGATCCTCATCCTTTCGTCCTTGCTGGCGGCGGCATCGGTGGCGGCGTGCGGTGTGGTCGGCTTCGTCGGGCTCATGGTGCCGCACCTCGCGCGCGGCTTTCTTCGGACAGCGGATCATCGCTATGTCTTGCCCGGATCGGCACTGCTCGGGGCGATTCTCACGGTGGTGGCGGATACTCTGGCGCGGACGGTGGCGGCGCCGCTGGAATTGCCGGTGGGAGCCGTCACCTCTGCGCTGGGCGCGCCGTTTCTCGTCTGGTTGGTGGTGAGGAGGCACCGGAGGGTGGAGGGGTAGCGGGGACCGGGCGAGTCCCAGCGTGAAGGTGACGACTCAGGTGTGCAGAAGTCTTTCGGTGCGCGGCCATTCTGAATTCTGACGCCTGAATTCTGTCTAACGTATTAGTTAGCAACGGCCTCGGCCAGCATCTCTCCAGTGTGGCCCGATGCGAGTGGCCCGGGTTCACGCACAGTGGGCGGGTGTGCGGGCTGTTCCGGTTTCCGGCGGGCTCCGTATCCGAGCACGTGGTCGGATGCGCGCAAAGACACACCGGCGGGCCCCGGCTCGTAATCGTCGTGCGAGGCGTGGCGGTGAGCGCCCGGGCTCGCTCTTCTTCCGGAATTCTGTCTACCGGAGTTACGCGTGAAGGACGGATGATCGTTATCGGACCAAGACCGTCGACCCCGCCACCATGTCATGCAGCGCCTGCCGGCGGGAGTTGAATGCCGCGGGCAGGAAACTCAAGAACGCCGTGATCTCCATCAGCACGACCTTGAGAAGCCCACGTACCAGCGCGCGACCAGGCAGCAACCTGTTGCCGTCGAGGTCGGTAACCTTGAGCCCGAACGCGAGCTTTCCCAGGGACGCCTGGAGCGCCGAGCCTTCCATCAGCCCGAAATAGAGCCAAGCGACTGCCATGAAGACCGGGGTAATGGCCGGGTTGAGCTTGGCCATGTCCTCAAAGTTGCCAGTGGTCGGCAGTTCGGGCCGGAAGGCCACGAGCACCGCCGCAACGAGGAGCATCAGATCGACAGCGGCAGCGCCTGCCCGTGCCCAGATGTTGGCATACGTTGCGGGCGCCTCGGGCCACTCGGCGGGCGGGCGGCCCCAGGGGGATGCGCCGGAATGACCGCGTCCGGAGTCGGCATACCCGTTGCCCGGGCCGCCGACGGAGGAAGGCGTGCCGTGGGGGCCGCCGATAGAGGAGGGAGCGCCACCGGAACCGCCGATCGCGGGGGACACGCCATCAGGGCCTTCCGGGCTTCCCTTGGGCGGCCCGCTCGCGTGGGCGCTGCTTGCCAGGCTCTCGTCCGCCGGGCCCCCGGCGTGTTCCGTTCCTCCAGATCCGCCGAACTCGGTCAACTCAACAACCGGGAGCCACCCCGTCATCCCGGCTCGCCAGAGCAGGTCCTCCGGCACGAGGAACCCGGACTCGAGCCAGGCCCGGATCGACCCCTCGGGCACCGGCCCCATGGTCTTTCCGTCCTTCAGGTAGTACCACTCCATCGAACTCCTCGCATTTCCGCGACGATGAGCCACCTGGAATACTCTAGAGCAGAAAGATGACCGTGACGAGAAGGAAGAGCGGCACGAGGATCCCGACCGACCACAGCATGTACCCGAAGAAACTGGGCATCCGGACCTTCCGGTGTTCGACGATCGCTTTGACCATGAAGTTCGGGCCGTTCCCAATGTAGGTGCTCGCCCCCATGAAGACAGCCCCGAGGCCGATGGCGCGCAAAAGCGCCGCCCCCGTCTCGTGGTGGACGAGTACCGAGAGCGGTGCAGACGGTTCCGGGGTGAGGCCCGACACGCCGAGTGCTAGTCGCGTAAAGGTCAGATACGTCGGGGCGTTGTCGAGAAACGAGGAGAGCCCGCCCGTAAGCCAGAAAAACTGCCAAGGCTTATCGATCCCCAAGCTCGCCCCGCGCGCTTCGAGAATGAGGAGTGCCGGTATCATGGTGACGAAGATGCCGGCGAAGACGATGGCCACCTCGCTGATCGGGTAGAACGAGAAATGGTTCCCGCGGTGGATCTCTCGCTTGGTGGCGATGTAACTGGCGACCCCCATGGCCAGCATCAGGAGCACACGCGGCATCTCGGCGCGCACCAGGAGCACGGTCAGCAGCACGCCGAGCAGGAAGATGAAGTTGTGCGCCCCGGTTATGCGCAAAGGTCGAATCCGCTCTCGGTCTCGGCGGAGAGCGGCCATGGTCTCGTGGCGCACGGCCCAAAGGTCCACGAAGTAGAAGATCGCCAGCAGCGAAATCACCATGAAGGCCCACTCTGGGAAGAGGCTCAGCGTCCAGGAAAACGGCACCCCTTGGAGGTACCCGAGGAAAAGGGGCGGGTCGCCCAGGGGCGTCAGGCAGCCGCCGATATTGCTTACCAGGAAGATGAAGAAGATCGGGACGTGCGAGATCTGCTTGCGCTCGGAGTTGGTTTCCAGCACCAGCCGAATGAGGAGCATGCTCGCTCCGGTGGTCCCGATGAGGTTGGCCAGCACGGCACCGATGGCAAGAAAGGCGGTGTTCACGGCCGGCGTGGCGCGCAGATCGCCCCGGATGAGGATTCCGCCCGCGATCACGAAGAGGCTGCCGAGCAGGGCGATGAAGGCGACGTAGTCCTTCGCCACCAAGACCAAGTCGTGGGGTTGGCGCGCGAGGAAGAAGCCGGCCACCGGCGCAGCCAGCACGGCCGCCACCATCGTCTTGCTTCCGAGTCGTTCCCACCAGCGCCCCGCCGCCAGGGGCAGGATAGCGACGGAGAGGAGCATCAACGCGAAGGGGGTGATCCAGCCGATCGGCAGCGTGGCGCCGAGAGCGTGCGTCGTGGATGGGTGGACGGGCACGGCCGGACCCGGTGAGGCCGGGCCGGCCGGCGGTGCCGAGAGTCCCGCCTCGGCCCAAGCCGAAGAAACCAGCCATGATGAAGGCACAACGTGGCCCACGAGAACGGCCGCGAAAAGGGCGATCAGGCCGACCGGGCCGAGTCGCACCCTCAGTGAACGAAAAGGCCTCATGAGCCCCCAAGCATATCGACGAATCGGGATCGGTCGCTAGGTGCCTGACAGCGCCATCTCCCTCACGCGGAAGGTTGGTGTCCTCGTGCTGTGGTCCCAGGTGAGGTCGTTGGCCACCATGTCCACGGCGCCGAGGATCTCCGGCAGCTTGCCTGCGATGGTGACGCGCGATACCGGGCGCACCGGCTTTCCGTTCTCGATCCAGAGCCCGAAGGCCGCACTGGAGAACTGGTCATTGCCCGGGTCGAGCCCGATCCACCAGCCGGTGAGGCCCCAGACCCAGAGGCCACGCTCGACGCCGGCCACGACCTGCTCGGCGGTGGTTGTTCCCGGTTCGAGATACAGGTTGTGCGCGCCGATCTGGGGCAGAGCTTCATAGCCGTTGCGGTTGGCGTTTCCGGTGGAGATTCGACCGAGTCGCTTCGCTGAGGCGAGGTCACACAGTACGCCCGTCACCCGGCCCTTATCGAGCAGGACGTTTGAGCGGGTGTCCACCCCCTCGCCGTCGTAGGGAGCGCGGCCCGGTCCCTGCGGCAGGCGGCCGGCGTCCCGAACGGTCACCAAGGAACTTCCGATGATCGGCTGGGCGCCGCCTTCCAGCATGGATGAGAGCCAGCTCCGGCGTTGCGCAAGACTGTTCCCGTTCAGTGCACTCGCGAGGTACACGAGAAGAGCCCACCCGGCCTCGGGGCTGAAGATGATCGGGAAGCGGCCGGTGGCCACCGGGGCGCCGCCCAGGAGGCGCACGGCGCGCTCGCCGGCGCGTCGCCCCAGGACGTCGGGGGAAGGAAGGTCGGCCCGCCGAACACCCTCCCAGCCGACCTCTCCCGGCTGCATCTCACCTTTCTCCTCGGCGATCACTCCGAGGTTTGCCGAGAGGAAGCTGGCGCGGTAGTGACGGAAGAGCCCGCTGGTGTTGGCGGTCCAGTTGGCGGACAGCCCCTCGTTCCAGCTTGCTCCATCGGTGCGTTTGATCTTCGGATCGAAGCCGCGACCGGCCGATTCACACCGGCGAATGAAATCGAGCTTCTCTTCGATCGACATAGCGTCGAGCGAATCGTCGCAGCGCTGCAATGCCAACCCCTCGTCGCTGCCGTCGCCCGGTCCCGCCGGTTCGGCGAGGACGAGGTCGTCGCGCGGGGAGGCTGCCCGCGCGAGATCGCAAGCCTGCCGCGCGGCCTCCGCAGCCCCCGATGGGGTCGCCTTGCCGGTGTGGCAGAAGCCGAGCTGGCCGTTCATCATGGCCCGCACAGCCAGGCCGCGGACCTCGGAGCGGGTGATGGAATCCTGCTTTCCGTCGCGAACGCGGAGGTCGAGCGTGCGGCGGCTTTCAAGAAAGGCATCCCCCTGCGCTCCCTGGGCCCGCAGGACCGAAAGCGCGGCGTTGAGAGTTGCTTGAGGGTCACGGCCCCCGATGTCCGCGCGTGTGCGATCCGCCGCAAGCGCGCCGGTCGTTCTCGGATCGGCGGCGTCACCGTGGGGGCGCTTCCAGGTTTGGTGCTGTCCGCTCATTGCATCCTCCTCACGCTTGTCCCGAGCCGCCCACGGTCATCGCCGAAATGCGCAGCGTCGGCGCGCCCGATGTCACGGGCACCCACTGTCCCTTGCCGCAGGTACCGTTCCAGAACTTCTGGTCCGCGGCCACGCGGTCGATGCGCTTCATTGTTTCCGGCCCGTTGCCGACCAGGGTGGCGCCCCGCACAGGAGCGCCCACCTTTCCGCTCTCGATCCGGTAGGCTTCGAGGATCCCGAAGGTGAAGTTGCCGGTGGTGGTGTCGACCTCGCCGCCCCCCAGGACGCGTGCGTAGATGCCACTTCTGGTGCTCTGGATGATCTCCTCCACGGTGTCGGTACCCTCGGCGAGGAACGTGTTGCTCATCCGCGGGATCGGTGGGAAACGATACGACTGACGCCGCCCGTTGCCGGTGCGCGGAACCTTGAGCCGTCGAGCTGTCGTGCGGTCGTTCATGAAGCCGCGCAGGATTCCGTTCTCGATGAGTACGCTTCGCTGTGGAGGCTGCCCCTCGTCGTCGTAGTTGTACGAACCGCGCAGGTTCGGCAGGGAGCCGGCATCGATGACCGACACGCGATCGGAGGCGACCTTCTCTCCGATCCTCCCCGCGAACATGGAGGTGCCGCGGCAGACGGCGTCGGCCTCGAGCCCATGCCCTACGGCCTCATGGAACAGCACTCCGCCGCCGGCGCCGAGAACCACGGGCATCTCACCCGCCGGGGAGTCGCCGGCCTCACACATCGCGATGGCCATCCGGGCCGCTTCGCGCGCTCCCCTCTCCGGGGCGTCGCCGTCCATCTGCTCCGCACCCATTCGGAAGCTGATCCTTTCGTTGCCCAGACCGCGGTGGCCGTTCTTCAGCGCCACCACATTAATCCGAAGGTACATGTTGGGCAGCAGGTCCTCTGCCCACGCGCCGTCGGTGGTGGCCACGAGGAAACGTTGCATCTCGTCGTTGTATTCAAGGTTCACCACCTGGATCGACGGGTCGGCGGCGCGGGCCGTGGCATCGATGCGGCGTAACCAGGAAATCCGCTCCTCCACCGAAACCTCATCGAACGGGCGCCGCACTCGGACGATGGAGCCGGGTGACGGGCGCCGGAAGGAGAAGGCGGAGCGCCCCCAGCCACCCGTGGAGGCGATGGCGGCCGCGTCGCGCGCGGCCGAGAGGAGGGGCGCTTCCTCGAACGAGTCGGCGAAGGCGTAGCCGGTGCGGTCGTCGTCCATCGCGCGCACGCCGGTGCCGGCGTAGACCCCCTGCTCGCAAGATTCGATGCGGCCGTCGGCGAGGGTGATCCGCGTGACGACACGCGTCTCGCAGTACAGATCGGCAAAGTCCGCCCCCCGCGCGCGGGCAGCGGCCAGGATGCGTCCGGCCATCGGCTCGTTCACGGGGAACGACATTCCGCGCAGGGCAGCCTCGGCCTTGCCCGGCCGAAACAGGTCGCCCAGCGGTTCGGGCAACAGGAACACGGCACCGGTCGCGGCGGCGCCCCCGAGGACGCCGAGAAATTCGCGCCGGTGAAGAGGACGATCCATCATGAGACATTCCTCCAACTGGTATCCCGCGGGCGGGCCGGGCACAGGATAGCGGAGCGGGCTGATCAGCGCAGCGGTGATTCTTGCCGTTGTGGGTCAGAGCGCTGGACTGAGGCGTCATTCCCGGTCAGCGCACTTTGACCAATCGCACCGTCCGGGTCGTGAAGTCGGTCTGCACGCGGGCGAAGTAGACCCCGGAGGGAAGGGCGCGCCCGTTGCCGGCGCCATTGATCCCGGTCCCGGCGAAACCGACGCCAGGTGACCCGGGGGCGGTGGGCCCGACGTCAGACCGCCCGGCACCGGAGAGCCCGGCGTCAGAGAGCCCGAGGCTAGGGAATCGGGCGAGTCCGGCGGTCCCGCACTCGGCGCCTGACGCGTTCGCGTTCTCTCGCCGGCGCCCATCCCACCGAATCGTCTCCTCGCCCGGACCCGCCAGGCCGTCGAAGAGTACGGCCACGGTGCGTCCCCCGACATCGTGTACCGTGACGCGCACCCGTCGGCGCGCCAGCAGGTCGAGTCGGATCGATGTCCCGCTACGGAAAGGGTTCGGGGCGGGTGGTGCGACGACGAGGAAGCGCGGATCGGCGAGGGTGCTCAGTTCCTCCGGGGCCCAGACGAGCTGATAGATGCCCGGAGAGGGTGCGCGGAGGACTAACCGTCCGGAATCGCGGTCGTAAACCCCGCCTTGTACAGAGCCGTTGGGCGTGAGAACACCGAGACGCCGAGGGTCGTCGTTTCCTGAGTCGTCAGGGCGGAAGCGGAACGACAGGATGAGGGGTGTGAACGGCATTTCGTGTGCTATCACCTCGAAGGCCGGAGGGACGGACTCCCGGCAGATCACAGTCACCAGACCTTCCGACGCGAACGTGTCCGCGGACCACTCGACGAGCAAGCTCCCGTCGGGGACCAGGCAACGCCCGGCCTTAAACGGACGACCGATGGCCACGGCTACGCCCCGTTCCGCGCAGGTCTCGTTGCCAGACGAGTCGTGGACGCAGACGGTGAGGAGGCTCGAACTAGGAGCAACAACTGTCGCCGTCCCGGTCCAGAGCGTACCGGTGTCGTCTCCCCGTGCCATCTGCACGATCGTCGAGCCAAGCCTGACCGCCACTCCTGTCGGAACGAGTGGCTCGCTGCAACGCACGGCAATGGCCAGCCGGGGCGCACCGTCCGCGAGTCGCTGAATCCGCAGGAGGATCGCCGGAGGTGTCCGGTCCGGCATCCGCACACGTGCGTGCCCCGGCGCCGAGGAGCGTCCGTCGGCATGGATCGCAAAGACGCTGTAGAGCGCGCGCCCGCCATCGAGCGGTAACGCGAGGCGGAATGAATGCACGGTGCCGGAGGAGGCCGGGAACAGTCCATCCCCACCGAAGGGCAGTGGAGTACCGTCCTGTGGGTCGGCGGGATACCGGTAGGGCGACCAGCGCACCACGGTGGACCGGTGGGTGGAGCTCTCCGGATCGCGCCACGAGAGAGTCACCGAATCCTGCAGCACATGGGCGTAGAAGCTCTCGACTCCGGCGCGCAACTCCCGCCAGTTCGCGATGCCGGACGAGGGAACGCTCCCGGCCGCGGTGAAGGCGCCGCTTGCCCAGAATTCTTCGCCGTTCACGAGCAGGTCCTGGACATCACCGTTCATCCCGGAGCCGATCGGCTGCCACCGGCCATCTCGCCAGCGCGCCAGTCCGCCCAGACGCACGCCCTCAGCGTGCGCGAATGCGCCGCCCGCTATCAGCTCACCTTCGAACACGGCGAGCGCCAGGACGGGTCCGTCGAAGATATCCCCCAGCCTCACCCAGGCGGCCCCGTTCCAGTGAAGCACGCCGTCGCCCAAGGCTGCGGCAACACCGCCCGCGAACGGTTCGAGCGTGATGGCGGAGGTCGGGAGCCCATCACCCAGCGGCTGCCAGGTCGAGCCGTCCCAAAGACCGACATTCCGGAGTTGAACCCGGCCGTCGGTGGTGGCACTGAAATCTCCGGAGGCGACCACGGACGCTTCGAGTGGGCAGGTTGCGCGGACGGTCCCGTTGAGCCCACCACCCAGCGATTGCAGCACGATATCGGGGTCGATGATCACCTGCGGGGCGACCTGGATGTGTTCGGGGGCGAAATCGCCGCCGACGACGAGATGTTCCCGCCACGGCGTGATGGAGAGCACCCGCCCCTGGAACCAGGCAAGGTCTTTCCACCGGGAATCTTCGAGGGTGCGGACCCAGCATCCGGTGCCGAAGAGTTCGTCCGCGACCGCCGTGAGGCGCCCACCGAGATCAAAGAAGGCGTTTGCTCGAAACGGGCCAGCACCGTCGGGTAGCAGCCACCAGGACGACCCATCCCACTGGGCCAGGCCGAAAGCCTGGAGATCGCCGACCCGTAGGAAGGTTCCGGCGGCGCTGAATCCGTCGCCGGCGGCCGCGAGGATCACCTGCGGTGTGCCCTGCCAGAGGTTGAGGCCGCCTCCCGCCTGGTCGCCCACCCCCAGCCACGCAGTGCCGTCCCAGCGAGCGAGCCCGCGCGCTGTCCGGGTGTCGGTTCCGAGGCCGTCCACGACCCAGGCGCCGCCGGAATAGAGGCCGTCGCTTCCCGAGAAGAGCACGTCGAAGTTGGCAGATTGGGGCCGCGACGCGACGATCCATTCCGTGCCCGTCCACTGGTAGAGAGCGCCCCGGCGAGCCAGGTAGAGATTGCCGGCGTGCCCAACCGGGATGCCCGGATCGCCCCCCCACTCGCGGCCGAGGGGCAGCCACTCCGTGCCAGTCCAGCGAGTGACGTAGTACCCGGCCGGCGGGAGCCCCTCCGCGTCAAGAGAGTGGTATCCGGCGGCATACAAACTGTCGCCGAGGACCGCCAGGTGGTCCGGATAGCTGCGGAGGCCGTAGGAGATAGAGTCCCAGCCCTTGCCGCTCCAGAGCACCGGATGCGGTTCAGCGAACACAGGAACGTCGTCAGGATCGCCCGAGGGAACTTCCTGCCAGGTTGCGACCAGGTGTCCACCCGCGACGGCCAGGTTCGTGATAGCGATGTCCGGCCCTTCGGGAGCCAAGGCGAGCCCGTCGTGCCATGTCTCCCCGTCCCACCGTGCGATGCCCCTCACCGCAAGGTGGCCCGCGCGGCTGAACGAGCCGCCTACGAACAGTGTGTCCCGATAAACGGCCAAGGCCTGTGGCGTTCCACCGACTCCATCCCCTAGGGGACGCCAGGCAGCCCCGTCCCAAGAGGCGATGTGGTTCGCCGGCGCCCCCCCGGCCTCCGTGAAATCCCCGGCGGCCAGCAGTCTGTCTCCCTGAACGGTCAGTTGACTCACGGCGCCGTTCACCCCGGCGCCACACGCGCGCCACGCCGTGCCGTCCCAGCGGGCGACATGTTCGATGACCTGCGAGCCGATCGTGTGGAACGAACCGCCGATCACCAGATCGCCGCGGTACTCACAGAAAGCCATCGCCCTTCCGTCCATTCCCGGGGCGTTAAGGCCGGGCTGCCAGTCGGCGTCGGCGTCCTCCACGGCCCGGGCGACGTCGATGGCAAAGAGGCGGAGGCCGGCGCTGATCGTCAGAAGAAGAGTCAGTATGAGGGGCCAGGGCTTCGGCATGCGGTCTGCTCCTGTTAGGAGACGGCGGCCGGCTCGGGGACGAATCTGCGGCTCCGGGACCGAAAACAGGATACCACCCCATCCGCATGGCCCCCAGAAACGGCTCGATGCCCTGCGGCCCAGACAGAAGTCAGGATTCAGAAGCCCGAAGTCCGAAGCCATTCGTGTTCGTTCCCTCCGAATCTCAGACGGACCGCGCAGCCTTGACTCACCGGGGCTCGGACCCTAGCATGACGCGACGATTCAACCAGAAAGAAGGGATAGGCATGGGAGTCAGACAGCCCAGGGGCGGGCAGGTGGTGCCCGATCCGACCGCCGCCCCCGAAGATCTCTTCGAGAAGTGTCGCCGCTTCACCCGGGCCCGCGAGGCCCAGGCGGCCGGGCTGTATCCCTACTTCGTTCCCATCATGGGATCGGAGGGAACCGAGGTCCACGTCGAGGGCCGGCGGAAGATCATGCTCGGCTCGAACAACTACCTCGGACTGACGCACGACCCGAGGGTGATGGAAGCGGCGCAAAAGGCGGCCCGCCGGTACGGCACCGGGTGCACCGGGAGCCGCTTCCTCAACGGCACCCTCGACATCCACGAGAAGCTCGAGGCGGAGCTGGCCGGTTTCCTGGGGAAGGAGGCGGCCCTGGTCTTCTCCACCGGCTTCCAGACCAACCTCGGCATCATTTCCTCGCTGGCCGGACGGGGCGATGTCATCATCATCGACAAGCTTGACCACGCTTGCATCGTCGACGGCGCCATCCTTTCCCAGGCGAGGGTGTATCGGTACAACCACAACGACATGACGCACCTCGAACGCGTGCTGGAGCGGGCGCGGCGCGAGCACCCGGTCGCCGGCCTGCTCATTGTCGTCGACGGTATCTTCAGCATGGAGGGCGATCTGGCCGACCTGCCGCACCTTGTGCCTCTGGTGCACCGTTTCGGGGGCCGCATCCTCATCGATGAAGCGCACTCCATGGGTGTCATCGGCGCCACCGGGGCGGGTGTGCACGAGCACTTCGGCCTGACCCCTCAATCCGACCTCCTGATGGGGACGTTCAGCAAGTCGTTCGCCTCCATCGGAGGGGTGGCCGCGGCTGACGAGAATGTCATCCACTACATCAAGCACATGGCCCGCACCATGATCTTCAGCGCCTCCATGCCCCCCTACGCGGTGGCCACGGTGCGGGAGTGCCTGCGCATCTTGAAGAGCGAGCCGGACCGGCGGGAACGGTTGTGGCGCAACGCCGATCGGCTGAAGGCCGGGCTGCAATCGCTCGGATTCGATACCGGGCTCTCTGTTACCCCTATCATCCCCATCATCGTGGGAGACAACGTGCGCACCTTCTTCTTTTGGAAGGTTCTCTTCGAGATGGGAATCTTCACCAACCCGGTGATCGCGCCTGCGGTGCCGGAGAATAGCGCGCGCATTCGCACCAGCCTCATGGCCACACACACCGCCGCTTTGATCGACGAGGCCCTGGAGATCTTCGGCCGGGCAGGTCGTCAGGTCGGCCTCATCTAACCGGGTAACCGGGGGAACCATGTCGATCCCGGATACCCGCATCACGCCGGGCGCCACCGGCAAGCAGGACGACCTCTTCGCCAAGCCGGGGCGAGTTCTCGTCACTGGCGGGACCGGCTTCGTCGGCTCGCACCTCGTGGAGAGGCTGGTGCAACGCGGCTGGCGGGTGCGGCTCCTCCTCCGCAAGTCCAGCAGCCTGCGATGGTTGGAGGGGCAGCCGGTCGAGTACGCCTATGGCGACATCCGCGACAAGGCTTCGCTGGCTGGGGCCTGCGTGGGCGTGCGCGGGGTCTTCCACTTCGGTGGCCTGACACGGGCGCTCAGTTCCTCCGAGTTCATGGAGGCAAACGCCCAGGGGACGCGCAATCTCGCCGAGGCGGTGGCCGAGCGCGCCGTGCCGGGCGCCTTTTTCGTCTATTGCAGCAGCATGGCGGCCGGGGGGCCGGGGATCCCAGTGGAGCGCGACCCCGCACCCGTGCGGACCGAGGGCGATCCACCGACCCCGGTGACTCCCTACGGACGCAGCAAGCTACAGGGGGAGATCGCGCTGCGAGAGGTGGCCGACGCTCACACCCGGTTTCGATACGTCATTCTACGCCCTCCTGTCGTCTACGGTCCGCGAGACGAGGGGCTGATCGTCCTCTTTCGCTGGATTCACCACGGCATCCTGCCGATGCCCCGCGGGACGACGACGCGTTTCAGCCTCATCCATGTCGAGGACTTAGTCGACGCAGCACTCAAGGCCGCGGAGGTCGGTGCGCGCGGGACCTACTACGTCTCCGACGGCGATGAGTACTCCTGGAACGAGGTGGGTGAACTGGCCGCCCAGTTGATGGCGGCCCAGGTGCGGACGGTACGGGTGTCGCACTTCGCGGCGAAGTTGGTAGCTTCCCTGGGGGAAGCCTGGGGGGCAATCGCCCGCAACCCGGCCGTCTTCAGCCGGGCCAAGGTCGAGGACCTCTGGCAGGCACATTGGGTCTGTCTGCCGGAAAAGGCCCGTCGGGAGTGGGGGTTCGCCCCGCGCTATTCCTTGGCGCGCGGGCTCGAAGGGACCCTGAACTGGTACCGCCTGAACAGGTGGTTGTGAGGCGAGCAGAGTTCGACCATGTCCTGCACATGCCGGGTCATTCTCGGGGGATGATTAGACCATGAAACCGGAAGACATTGTTGTTACTGGAATCGGTGTCTATACCTCTATTGGCCAGAATCGGAAAGAGTTCTGGGAAGCTCTGACCAGCGGGGTTTCCGGTGCCGACACGATTCGTGCCTTTGATCCAGCCGGGCAGAAATGCCAGGTCGCTTCCGAAGTCAAGAACTTCGACCCGCTGAAATATGTGACGGGCAAGAGGGCGGGCAGGATGGGGCGGTTTTCCCAGTTGGCGGTTTGCGCGGCCTTTCAGGCAATAGCGGACGCGGGTATACAACTGGATAGAGAGAATTCGGCACGGATCGGTTGTGTCATAGGTTCGGCCGCCGGAGACTATGAGGACATCGAGTCCCAACACAAAGTATTCTTAGAGAAAGGACCGGGATTCTGCAAACCGTTTGCTGTTCCCAAGATCATACCCAATATGTCTTCGGCGAATATCGCAATCGATCTTGGAATCCACGGCCCGAATATCGGCGTCGCGACCGCATGCTCCTCCGGTTCTCATGCCATCGGCATCGCGATGGGTATGCTCAGACTGGGGCAGGCCGACATCATGCTGGCCGGAGGTTCGGAGTCCACGATCACACCGTTGGTCGTAGACGCGTATGCTTGCATGGGGGTGCTGACCTCGAGGAATGACGACCCTGAAACCGCTTCAAGACCTTTCGACGCCGGAAGGGACGGTTTCGTAATTGGGGAAGGTTCCGGCGTGCTCGTCCTGGAAAAGTACGAAAGCGCAAGAAAGCGCGGTGCCGAGCCCCTGGCGGTCCTGTCGGGTTTCGGCATGACGTCAGACGCTTATAGCATCGCAATTCCAGAACCGGAAGGAATCTGGGCCGCCCGAGCGATAGAAAATGCCATCGATGGATCCGGTGTCAAAGGATCGGATATCGGCTATATCAATGCGCACGGAACCTCGACAAGAGTGAACGACAAAACAGAAACGATTGCCATCAAGAGGTGTTTTGGTAGCAGCGCCTATCAAATACCGATCAGTTCGACCAAATCCATGATCGGCCACACGCTCGGGGCCGCCGGCGGGATTGAAGCGGCAGCCACAGTCCTTTCGATCTACTACGGCGTTCTCCCGCCGACGATCAACTACCAAGCATTGGATCCAGATTGCGATCTGGACATTGTTCCGAACGAGGCCAGAAAGGTGAAGGTCAAAGCGGCCGTGTCCAACTCTTTCGGCTTCGGTGGTCAGAACAGCGTCCTGTTGTTTTCGAGGGCGTAACCTTTTCAGCCGCCGAGGCCGATGGTTTCACGCGCTTGGATCACACCCTCACTTGACAGATCCGCCCTCTCGGAGACCCCCCCCAAGAAGCACGGTGGAAGGCGCTGCCGCGTGATCACGCGTCGTCTTTGGGTTGTTCGTCGGGACCGGGACGGGGAGCGGGATCGTGGTTGACGGTCGCCTCGCCGGACGCAAGAACCAGTGGGAGCGGGCGGATCCGGCAAGGCACCAAGATTGCGAGACCGCGCGAGGGGGGAACAAGAGCGGTGGATGGATGAACGCAAACATCCGACTCTCTCCGCGCGCCGGATGGGCTGTGTCGTGCCTCCGGACTGCGGTTGGGGAAGGCTCGGCCGAGGCGGTCGTCACGCCTTCATCGAGACCTACTATGCCGATGTCGGCGGGCTCCCCTCCGACCCGCTCCGCTCGTTTCACTTCGTCGACACGTTTCATCTGGTAACCAGGATCTACGGCAAGGGGGCCTCTTTGGGATATGAGACCCTCGACTTCAAACTGCTGGAGGACGACGACTCCACGCAACGGGCAGCCATGTTCCGGGAGCCGGACCTCTTGCGATGGAGCGCCATCCTGCGGAACGGTGGCCCCGACACGTGTCTATGGGTTCCGTACACGTTTGGCCATCGCCGCATGGACGGCTCGTTCGTGTACGTGGGGGCGCTGGGCGACCGAGTGGTCTCTTCACGCGATGGGAGGCGGGAGTTCCTCTGGGTCTGGGGAGACCGCGAGATCTTCGACTCCGCGAGCAACTACCGCCTCGTGGAGGCCGAGGCCGCCTGGTATCCCCCTCGGATCGTGCAGCGGGAAGCGCGCGACGGACAGTACCGATTCTTCCCCGACGGCCGGCGCGAGCTCGCCTACCAAAGTGGCGCCCAGGAGGTCCGCTATCCGGACGGCAGGCGGAAGTTCAGGTCCGCGCCCCGGGATGGGTACGAGAGAATCACGGGGCCCGATGGTAGAGAAGAAATCCGATACGCCGACGGGAGCCGCGTGGTCCAAGCGACCGATGGCACGGAGCAGGTCAGCTACCCGAGCGGCGACCGAAGATCGACCCAAGCCGACGGGACGGAAACCTACCTCTTCTCCAACGGAGACAAACGAACGACCTATCGCGACGGTGGCCAGCGTACTGAGTGGGCCAACGGAGCCAGCCGGACGTGGACGCCCGGCAGGAATCCGACGGTCGAGCGGCGGCCGGACTAGCCGGATCCGGGAGACACGAAGCTGTCCGCCCCCACCAGCCCGCTCTCTGTGAACAGCGCATGCAGTTCTTCCTTGCTGAAACCATCACCGTACGGCGTGTCGCATGTCGGCCTCGGATGAGTCCATGTCCGCCGTGATAGCGACGGGCGGGCCGCCGCCTCTTATCCCTGTTCGAGCAACCCGTAGGCCCGGTAGTGGCACAGTCGTGTCCGACGCGCCTCGGGATCCCACAGGTGGAGTGAGTTCCCCTGACAGTGCGACCACTCGCCACAGGACACGCAGTCGCCGGTGCGCATCCAGGATCGCTCGCGAAACGGCTGGTAGCGCGTCTCCCAGGTTTCCACAAACGAGTCGACGGCGATGTTTCCCTGCCGAAGGCTCCGATCGATGTTGGGACAGGCGAGGATGTCGCCGTTGGCCATGATTCCCGCAACCGTGATTCCGGCCCGGCAGAAGTAGGCCGTGTCGCGCACCCGGCACTCGTACCGGGGACCCAGGTAGCCGGATTCCGAGAAATTGACGTGGATGCCGTCGCGGTCCCGCAGGCGCTCGATTGTCGCCAGAAGCTCCCGGAACTGCGGCGGATCGAGGAGAAGCTCGGGATCGCGCGCCGCCCGACCGATCGGCGAAATAGTGAAGAGTCGCCAGTCCCGCACGCCCAGCGCCCGCAGGAGTCCTTGCAGCTTCTCGAGAACAGGCAGATTGCGCGGGTGTACGCACGTGACGACATCCATCGCCTGCCGGGACGGATCGCGGAGCAACATCGAAATGGCGTCGACCGCCCGTCGGAATGACCCGGTGCGCCCGCGCAGCCAGTCGTGCTCCGCCTCAAGCCCGTCAAGGCTGACCGAAATCGACTGCATCCCCGCAGCGCGGGCTTGCAAGACCTTGGTGGGGGTCCAGCCATAGCCGTTGGTCACCATGCCCCACGGGAACTCGAGGTCGGTGATTGCGCGTCCCAGCGAGAAGAGCTCCGGATAACACAGAGGTTCTCCGCCGGATAGGGCCACGGTGATGGTGCGGGGATCGTACCGCTCTCGGATCTCGCGCAGGACTCGCAGCGCGTCGCCCGGAGCCAGGCTTGGCCCACCGGCCTCTCGGGTGCAATCGCTGCCGCAGTGCCGGCATTCCAGGTTGCAGTCGCGTGTCAACTCGATGAACAGGTACCGAAGGTCATGCAAGCGTCGGGCGTGTGCCTGGTAGGTGGGAAGCAGGGTGCGCCGGAGTCGTTGGGCTAAAGACATGGCGGCCTATTTGTCCAGTGCCTGCGGATCCAGGGAAATGCTGATGTCGTGCTGCTCGAGGGTGCCCCAGTTCCAGTGGCCGTCTCCGCGACGGGTCTGCGTCAGTTGGAGGGGGATGGTCGCAGGGGCGAAGATGCCGCCACTCTCGGGGCCATCGACGTCCGCAGTCACCACCGAGCAGTCCTCACCACAGGGAAGGGTGGTTGTGTCCAGCCGCCAGCCGCCATCGGCGCCGGAGGTGGCGGCCGTGGAAGAATCGGGGTGCTCGTCCCGGGACAGGAAGATGCGGATGCCTGGGACGGCTTGCCCGGTTGCGCGTGCTGTCACGACGCCGTCCAAAATGTATCGGGCGCTCGGCATGCCGTACTCCGAAACCGCGCCGGTCGAATTGTGGCATCCGGCCCCGAGGATACCGCCCAAGACCATGCAGACTACCCGGGAGATGCAGCGTATCATGACCCCCGTCTTTCGGTTACAGCGATTCGTTTACCCGCACGCCGTTGCGCCGGACGATCCGAGCCGGCACGCCCGCCAGCACGCAGTCGGGCGGCGCGTTCTTCAGCACGACGGCGTTGGCGCCGATCCGCGTGTTGCGGCCGATGGTGATCGCGCCGAGCACCTTGGCTCCGCAATACACCCGCACCCCGTCCTCGAGGATCGGTCCCTCGCCGCTATCGCTGTACCCGATCGAGATTTGCTGGTTGACCCAGCAGTGTCGTCCGATCTTCTTCGCCCCGATCATGGTGGCGACGCCATGGGCGATGTAGAGTCCCTCGCCGATGTCATCGGTCCAGAGGCGGCAGGTCGGTTCGGGCCGGTAGAAAATCGACGCCACACGTGCGGCCATCCTGGCCCCGGGTCCGGCGTGCCGGAGCCGGTGGTAGAAAAGGTTGCGGAACTCCGGCTTGCGGAACTGCGCGAAGAAGGAATCAGTGCCTCGGTAGGGCTCGCCGAGGCACTCGCACCACCAGCGGACATCCCCGATCACGACCGCCCAAGGGCGGCGGAACATCTTCAGGCCGAGGATGGGGAAATAGAACAGACGCCGCATGGGAGCCCTCCGAGCGAGATTCGACCTCATGCCGGGGAGGGGCGCAAGGCCAGCGCGGCGGAAACACGGACCTACTTCACCTCGATGGTCACCTTTTCGATAAAGAGCGGCTCGCTGGTGGTTCCGGATTGACTGCCCGCAGCCTCCAGCTTCTTCAGCGTGTCCATCCCCTCGGTCACCTTGCCGAAGATGGTGTGCTTGTCATTCAGGTGTGGCGTCGGGACAAAAGTGAGGAAGAACTGGCTGCCGTCCGTTTCCGGCTGACCGGTATTGGCCATGGAGAGCAGGCCCGGCGTGTCATGGCGCACCGTAGGACTGAACTCGCTTCCGAACTTGTAGCCAGGGCCACCCATGCCGTTGCCCAGCGGGTCACCGCCCTGAGCCATGAACCCCGTGATCACACGGTGGAACTTGAGCCCGTCGTAGAAACCGAGCCGCGTCAGGTAGATGAAGCTCGTGACGTGCATCGGCGCGACATCAGGCAGGAACTGGATCACCACCGGTCCTTTATTCGTTTGCATCCGTGCGAAATACTTGCGCGCCGGGTCAAAGGCCACTTTTTCCGGCTTGGATAGCCGCGTCTTCCAGCCGTCCTTGGTCTTGTCAACGGCGGCCTTGGTGATCTGCGCGTCGATGGCGGAGATCGCCTTGTCCGAGATCTTGAGAGCGGCCTTGGCCGGGCCGGGCGCAGGCTTGGCGGGCTGGACGGTCGTGGCGGGGGGATTGGCCCCCTTCGCGGGGGTGATGTCGTCGCCGGCGACGGCGGTGCTCGCCACAACCAAGGTGAGAAGTACGCCGAAAAGTGTCCGCATCGGATCCTCCATTGGGTAACTCCGTTACGTAGCGCAGACGGCGGGGAGCTGTATTTCGATGCCGAGATACCGACTTCTCCGCCGTCTGCTGGGGGGGGTCAGGTCCGTTGTGGGTCGTACCTACCGCGAGGACCGCGCCCGGGTTCCCGCGAAATCGAAAGACGGCCCAAGCAGCATCCGGCTCATCGAACGCCGAGCAACTCCACGTCAAAGATGAGAGTGGCCTTGGGCGGAATGGTCGGCGGACGTCCTTGTTCCCCGTAGGCGAGGGCGTAGGGGATGATCAACTGGCGCTTGCCGCCGACTTTCATGCCGGCGACCCCTTCGTCCCAGCCGGTGATCACCGCGTGTTGGCCGAGCGGGAACTGGAAGGGCATGCCTCGGTCAACGCTCGAGTCGAACTTTGTTCCGTCGGTGAGCCAGCCGGTGTAGTGGACGACCATAGTCTGTCCGGCGGCCGGTCCGGGGCCGGTCCCCTCCACGAGGTCCACGTACTGCAGGCCGGACGGCGTGGTCTTCACTTGGTCGGCCGTTGTGGGGGTCGGCGCGGCGGGGGCTTTCGGCGAGGCGGGGGGCTCCGCTGCAAGCTTGGCTTCCGGCGCGACTTCGGCTTCCGCTGCGGTTTTGACTTCCGGCGCGGCGTGGGCTTCCGGTGCCGGCCTCGCCGCCCGCTCTGCGGCTGCCGCGGTCGCAGGCTGTTTGTCCTTCGCGGACGGGTCCGCCATTGAGGCTCCTTTTTGATGCGCGCACCCACCTGCGGCCAATATGGTCGCGAGCCCCAACCCGACCCAGTAGATCCGGGCGTCACACTTCACGACGTTTCCTCCTCCGGTTCGTTGTTTCCCGCTTCCCCGGCGCGGCCCGCCGGACCGAGGGGCCTGTCTCGCCGCTCGACCGCCGGGGTCTTCCCGATCTCGGCGCTGCGGACGGCCTCAGACAGCCTGCTCCTGGCGGCGTCGTAGAGGAAGCGGAAATAGCACGACGTCAGCGGCCTACCAAGACCGCGTCACCCCAACAAGAGAATCGGTCGCTGCAATCATGCCCTTATCCGTTGCCTGTTGCCACACCACCAAGTCCCCGGACTCCGTCGCGGGCGTTCTCATTCCGGCTCCTGAATCCGGACCCCTGAATTCTGGCTCCTGAGTTCTGGCGGGTGGCTATCTGTGTGGTTACATAGTATACTGAGGGTCGGGGCACCCCGCCGGGCGGCGGTTCCCAAGGAGGGCTGGACTTGGTACGCACGGGTGGAGACAGGCGCAACCGGCTTGGGGCCATCGCCATGCGAGCCCTCTTGTCCATAGCTGCGTTGATGGTGCTGGTTCTGGGACCGTTCATGGTCCAGTGCCGGGCTCCGAACGGGACCGTGGCCGCCAAGTTCCTCTTCTCGGAGTGTTCTCCAGATGTCGGGTGTTGTGATCGCCCTGACGGTGTCACCGGGCCGCAGACGGCGAACGTTGAAACGGATTTCAGATTCATGGACTGTGACGGCAGTCCCTGTGGCGGCTGCGCCGAGAATGCCCTCTTCTCGTTCGTGGGTGCCAGAGGCTCGCGGGACGAAGCCACGCTGGTCGGATCAATCGCCCCCGTCCTCGCCGAGGTCCACCCCGCGAGCAAGCTGACCGCGGAGATTGCGGCTGTGAGTCTGGCCGAAGCGATTTTTCTCGAAACGCCCTTTTCACGGGACGGGATCCACCGAGTCTTGAGAGTCTGATCCTTCTATCCCCCCGTCCTCCTGGTTCTGAGAACCATTCCATCTATTGATCAACAAACAAGTTGCGCCGCGGCGTAGCGGCTGGGCCGTTTCCTATCCCGGGCACAACGTAGGAGATTCCATGAAGAAGAGGTGGGTCCGCGTTCAGCGCGGACCATGGAGCGCGGTGTGTGCGCTGACGGCCTGCTTGCTGGGCGGGATAGCCGCCGTGCCCGTGAGGGCGGAGAACGGCGAGGCCATCACGCTGGATGAAGCGCGCAAGCTCGCCCTGGCCGGGAACCTGGACCTGGCCGAGCGCGCCCTCCAGGTGGCGGCGGCCGACGGAGTGGCCCGGCAGGCCCGGGCCTGGCCCAACCCCGAAGTGGGCGCCGAGATCGAGGACTTCGGCGGCGATCTTCCCAGGTGGGGCGAGTCACAGACCACCTGGAGCGTCAGCCAGCGGATCGAACTACCCATGGCGAGGTGGGCGCGGATCGCGGCGGCCCGCGGTGATCGCCAGGTGGCAACGCTTGACCTCGAACGGGCGAAGCTCGACCTGCTCGCGGATGTTGACCGTCGATTCGCTACGCTTCTTGCCGAGCAATCTCGGCTTGAGGTTGCGCGGGAGAACGAGCGGACGGCTGACACACTCCTGGCCGCGGTCTCCGCGTTGGTGAATTCCGGCGAGGTGTCACCCATCGAGGAGGACCGTGCGCGGGCCGATCGTTCGCGGGCTAGTATTGGGGCTCGTCGCGCGGAAGCTTCGGCGGCGCGCGCCCGAGTGGAGCTGGCCTCGCTTTGGGGCCGTCCGTCGTCGTCCTATCGCGCCGAAGGCACGCTGGAGTTCGATTCGGACCTCCCCGTGGATGCGGCCATCGACAGCCTCGATGTCGACGCGCCGGACCTCGCGAGGTGGGATGCGGCGGTCGCGCGGAGCGAGGCAGATCTGCGGACGCAAAGCTGGTCGCGTCTTCCCGACATCACGGTCGGCGGCGGATCGCGCCGCTTGAACGGCCCGGGCGAACAGACCTGGACCGCTCAGGCCTCCTTGGACTTTTCGCTGTGGGACCGCAACGGCGGGGCGATATCGGAAGCGACGGCGCGGGTCGCCCAGGCCCGGGTGGCTCGGCAAGCCGGGCGGCTTCGCATCATGACCGAGAGGCAGATCGCCCGTGACGCCTTGGTGGGATCCCTCTCGGTCGTTCGCACCTATCGCGAGCTCACCCGCCCGGAGGTGCGCCGGGCTTACGACGCCGTGAGCGAAGGCTACCGGCGCGGCAAATTCCCGCTCATCGACCTGCTCGACGCCCGCCGCTCGTTGGCGGAGACCGAGCTTGGCTACATCGACGCGCTCCTGGAGCTCGGGTCGGCACGGATCGACCTCGAGCGTCTCCTGTCCAAGGCAAGCAACGCTACCGGAGGGAATGAACGATGAATTGCATATACACGGTTACACGTCTCGCACGGGGCACGATCTCGATCCCGGGCCTCCTCGCCGCCTTCGTGCTTGGTGCGGGACTGCCTCTGCTCGGTTGTTCTGATGAGAAGGGGAATCCCGGGGTCATGACCGGCGAGAGCGCACGGGCCGGTGCGGCCGACCAAGTTGCTGGGGCGGGCCAAGCCGCTGGGGCCGGCCAGGTTGCCGCGGCAGAGGGTGCCGAAACCTCCGACCTCGACGAGTCCGTCGAAGCGCTGCTGGCCAAGTCCTGCGAGCACGGAATCGCCCAATATACCTGTGACGAGTGCCGGTACGAAGTGGGTATGGTGAAAGTGCCGTCCGACCTTTTCGCTGCGGGAGGTCTTCTGTCCACGGCTCGGGCGACGGCCCGGCCGTCCGGAACGGGCCGCGTACTGAACGGTGAAGTCGCCCTCAACGCGGACAAGGCCGTGCAGATCACGCCTCGGGTGCCCGGTGTCGTTCAGTCGATGCAAGTCGATGTCGGGAGCCCGGTGGCGCGCGGGCAAGTGCTTCTCGTCCTCGACTCGCCGGATATCTCCGAGGCGCGGTCGGCGTGGCGGCGCGCGAACGCTGGGTACCGTTTGGCTGAGGCCACTTCCGCACGTGAGGCGGACCTCTTCGCGAGGCGGGTCTGTCCGAAGAAGGACCTGCTCGAAGCTGAGGCGGCACGTGACCAGGCGAAGGCCGAGGAGCGGGCGGCTGCCTCTCGCCTCGCGGGATACGGCCTGAACCCGGCGTCCCTGGAGGGCGATGCGGGTGGCGACGCGGGTGGGGAATCAGCCGCAGCGGAGAGCCGCTACACCATCCGCGCGCCGTTCGCGGGGAGGGTGCTGGAGCGGAGCGTCAACCTGGGCGCTTCGGTAGAGCCGGGGCAGGAGCTGTTGTTGATCGGTGACACCTCCCGAATGTGGATCCAGGCCCAGGCGTACGAACGCGAGCTGGCGGCCATCCTCGGGGCACAGGCCCGCGGCGAGGTGCAGGTCGAGGTCACGGTGCCGGCGTATCCGGGTCGGATCTTCCCGGGGCGGGTCGATCGCATGAGCGGCATCCTGGACGAGGCGACGCGCACCGCCCGCATCCGGATCATCGCCGACAATCCCGACGGCCTTCTCCGGGCGGGAATGTTTGCCCGTGTAACCCTGTTGGTGGGTGGCGGTGCGATGGTGCTTGCGGTTCCCGCCGACGCGGTGCTCGAAGATGCGGGTCGCTCGTTCGTCTTTGTGCCCACGACCCCCCCGTACTTCCTGCGCCGCCCGGTGCGGGTCGGCCATGCCGCGGAGGGCTGGGTGGAAATCCTCGATGGCTTGCGCGAAGGGGACACCGTCGTCTCGCGCGGGGCCTTTCAGCTCAAGTCGGACGTGCTGCGTTCCAAGATGGGCGCCGGCTGTGCGGACTGACGTGGCCATGCGGCCGGGAGGCAACGCTCGATGAAAACGCTTTTCGAAAACCTGCTGCGCCGGCGCTGGCTGGTGCTGGCGCTGGGCGCCCTGGCGTCGACCCTCGGTGTGGTGGCCTGGATCAACCTACCGATCGACGCCTTTCCGGACGTGACGAATGTCCAGGTCATGGTTCTGTCCAAGGCCGAGGGGCTATCCGCCGAAGAGGTGGAGCAGCGGATCACCTATCCGATCGAGCAGCAGATGGGCGGCCTGCCCAAGGTGCAACTTGTACGCTCACTCTCGCGGGCAGGACTCTCCCAAGTGGTCGTGATCTTCCGTGATGATGTCGACTCGTACTTTGCGCGCCAGGTGGTGTTCGAACGCCTGCAGGGAGCGCGCGATGCGCTGCCGGCGGGGGTGGAGCCCGAGCTGGCCCCGCTCAGCACCGGCCTGGGAGAGATCTTCCAGTACACGGTGGAGGGAGACAGTCTCGATGCCATGGAGCGGCGGACGATCCAGGACTGGCTGGTGGCGCCGCAGCTTCGCACCGTGCCCGGCGTGACCGAGGTGAACAGCTTCGGCGGCTTTGCCAAGCAGTACCAGGTCGAGGTGTACGGCGATCGTCTGGTCAAGTACGGTCTCACTCTGCGAGAGGTGATGGAGGCGATCGAGAACAACAACGCCAACGCCGGCGCGGGATACATCGTCAAGGGGTGGGAGCAGGTCTACATCATCGGCCACGGGCTGTTTACCTCACCGGAAGACATCGGGGCCGTGGTGCTCAAGGTGAAGGACGGCACGCCGGTCTTCGTGCGTGATGTCGCCGAGGTGAAAATCGGTGCAGAGACACGCCAGGGCGCGGTCACCCGCGACGGCCGGGGGGAGTCGGTGGCGGGCATGGTCATCATGCTCCGCGGCGAGAACTCCAAGACGGTGGTGGAGCGAGTGCAGGCGGCCGTGGCGAAGATCCAATCGTCCTTGCCGAGAGGGGCGAGGCTCTCGGTCTTCTATGACCGGACTTCGCTCATCGAGGCCTGCATCAAGACGGTGATGGACGCCCTCCTCATCGGGTGTCTCCTCGTGATCGTAGTCCTGTTCTTCTTTCTCGCGGAGTTGCGGACGGCGCTGATCGTGGTGACTTCCCTGCCGATCACCTTCGTCATTACCTTCCTCATGATGCGGGCGGCGGGACTCTCGGCGAACCTGATGAGCCTCGGTGGGCTGGCCTTTTCGGTCGGCATGGTGGTGGACGCCACGATCGTCGTGGTGGAGAACACCCGCCGCCACCTGGCGGAACACGGCGGCAAGGGGGAGAAGCGGGAGGTCGTGGTCAGGGCCATGGCCGAAGTGGCGCGGCCCGTCACCTTCTCGGTGCTCATCATCGCGCTCGTGCTGGTGCCGCTCTTCTCGCTGCAAGGGATCGAAGGGAAGATGTTCCGTCCCTTAGCGCTCACCATGCTGTTCGCGCTGTTGGTATCCATCGTTGTGGCCTTGACGATTGTGCCGGCGCTCTCGGAGCTATTCTTGGTCCGGCGGCCCGAGCGGGAGTTCCGGGCTGTGCGGCGTTTCCACGATGGCTACCTGCACCTCCTCGAGCGGGCCATGGCCCGGCCGAGGACGACCCTGGGCATCTCGTTGGTGGTCCTCGTCCTTTCGTGCGGACTGATTCCGTATTTGGGCACCGAGTTCATCCCCACGCTCGACGAAGGGGCGATAGCGATCAATGCTGTGCGGCTGCCCAATGCGTCACTGGAGGGATCTGTGGCGGTGGCGCAGGAGGTCGAGCGACGGGTGCTGAAGTTCCCCGAGGTGGCCACGGTCGTCACCAAGACCGGCCGCGCCGAGATCTCGGAAGACCCGATGGGACCGGAGCAGAGCGACTTCTTCATCATGCTGAAACCGCGCCGCGACTGGGGAACCGGCCGGAACAAGGCGCAGCTCGTGGAGGCGCTGAACACGGAGATCTCCACCATTCCGGGTCTGCGGCTTTCCTTCTCGCAGCCGATTGCGCTGCGCGTGAACGAGCTGATTTCGGGCGTCAAGAGCGACCTGGCGGTGAAGATCTTCGGGCCGGACCTGAACGAACTGAAGAAGCTGTCCGACCGCGCTGCGTCGGCGCTATCGGGGGTTCGCGGCGCCGGTGATGTGAAAGTGGAGCAGATCTCGGGGATGAATGAGGTCGTGGTGGAGATCGACCGCGAGGCGATCGCGCGGTATGGAATCAACGCCTCGGAGGTGAATGAGGTGTTGGAGGCTGGGTTGGCCGGGCGGGTGGTCGGCACCTTCCTGGAGGGACAGCGGCGGTTTTCGGTGCGAGTTCGGCTGAACGAGGAGTCACGAGGAGGGTTGGCTGACCTGGAGAACCTACTGGTCCCGGCGCCGGGTGGTGCGCGGGTGCCGTTGGGGCAGGTTGCGCGAGTGGTGGCCCGCGAGGCGCCATCCCAGGTGAGTCGCGAGAACGGTATGCGCCGTGTGGTCGTGGAGGCGAATGTTCGCGGCCGCGACCTCGGCGGGTTTGTGTCGGAGGTGCAGGGGAAGCTGGCCCCCCTAGAAGCGTCGCTGCCGCCGGGTTACTTCGTGCAATACGGCGGGCAGTTCGAGAACCAGCAGCGGGCCATGCGGCAGCTCGCCATCGTGGTGCCGATCGCTCTCGTGCTGATCCTGTTCTTGCTGTATTCGGCGCTCGGCTCGACGCGCAATGCCGGCCTGGTGGTGTTGAACCTTCCGTTTGCTTTGGTGGGTGGGGTCGTCGCGGCGGTGCTGTTCCGCATGCATCTCTCGGTCTCGGCCGCGGTGGCGTTCATCGTGCTGCTCGGGATCGCGGTCCAAAACGGCGTGGTGCTCCTGGCGTTCTTCAAGCAACTCAAGGACGAGGGACGTAGTCCCCGGGAAACAGTGCTGGAGGGGTGCCGCCTGCGGTTCAAGCCGCTCTTCATGACAGCGCTGACGAGCTTCATCGGGCATCTCCCAATGCTGTATGCCACCGGCTCCGGGGCGGACATCCAGAAGCCGCTGGCCGTGGTGGTCATGGGTGGGATCGTCACCTCGACCCTGCTGACGCTGTTGGTGCTGCCGGTGTTGTATCACTGGATGGAGCGAAAGGGGGTCGAGACCGTTCCGGTCCGGACCTGACACTGTTGACTGCCTAGTCGATCGCACGTCCCAGAGGAACCGTGCCCTGGTCCGCACTAGGCATGAGCGCTCTGCACCCATGCCGAATCTGCCCGCATCTAGCGACGTCGCGCACCGCCAGGCTCTGTTGGCACCCGGGCTGACCGGCCGGGCCGTGATCGAGAAGATGACCACGATCCAAATGGTCGACGTCCAACCGCCCACCACCGGCGGCCGACGACTCATTCTCCCCCACGACGTAGGACCAATCCGTTGCGCCTCCAGATTCCGGTGGGCCTTCTGCCCCGACCAGGGGCACGCCGACCGGGATTCGACACCGGACCTTGAGTTGGGCAAAAGCAATGCCGATGCATAGGGCAAGAAACGTCGTCTCCGCGGTGTAACCCGGGCTGCGGCCAACGCCGGAGCCGTGGAGTCTGGACGCGTCGGGTCGGAACCGGAGGAGCGGCGCTTCCCGGCCGAAGTGGATCCTGCTGTTGGGCGTGGGGCGGTTTCGCCCGCCACCGCCCTGAGTTCGACCAGTGGAAAAGCAACCGGCCATCTCCGCGAGTTCGGAATGGCAACAGGGGAAACCGGGGAACGACACCCGCCATGAACATCGCCACAGCACAGGCCACGATCACACGGGCGCGAGAAGGGGACCGGGAGTCCAGCCAGGCGCCGTCGATTCTCATCGTGGATGACGTCCCGCTGAACGCGGTCATGCTGGAGAGGATCCTCAGCCGCGAGGGTTTCCGCACCATCCTTGCGGGCAACGGGCCGGAGGCGCGCGCCCTCGCGTGCGAGCACAAGCCGGACGTCATCCTGCTCGATGTCGTGATGCCGGGCGAGAGCGGGTTCGAGACCTGCGCCCTGCTGCAGGCCGATATCGAGACGGCAGACATCCCGGTTCTCTTCGTCTCCGCCCTCGACTCGGTTGCCGACAAGGTCAAGGGACTGCGGATCGGTGGAGTCGACTTCATCTCCAAGCCGTTCCAGCCCGAAGAGGTGCTCGCCCGCGTGCGTGTGCACTTGAAGATCCGCGCAGCCAACCGCGCTGTTATGGAAACGCAGCGAGCCCGGCTCGAGGAGCTTCGCCACGCCCAGCGCTCGATCCTGGTCAACCCCGAGGAGCTACCCGAGGCCAACTTTGGGGTCTATTTTCGTCCGATGGAGGAGACCGGCGGGGACTTCTACGATGCCATCCAGATCGACGACCGGACCTTTGGCTACTTCGTGGCCGACGTGAGCGGCCACGGCGTCGGGGCGTCGTTCGTCACCTCGGCCATCAAGGCGCTGATCAGGCAGTACTCTGGGCCGCTTTTCTCCCCCCTCGACACCATGCGCTCAATCAACTCGGTCTTGCGCACGGTGATGCCCGAGGAGAGGTACCTGACCGCTTGCTGGGCGCTCTGGAACCGGCGCGGAGAGACGCTGTCGGTAGTGAGCGCCGGACACCCGCCCCTCATCGTGGTGCGGCCGGGCCTCGGGATCGAGGTCGTCGAGATGCAAGGCGATCCGCTGGGCGTCTTCGGCTCCGTGGTGCTCCAGCAACGCGACGTGCGCCTGGCGCGCGGGTGTCGATTCTTCCTCTACACAGACGGCTTGATCGAGGACCCGGACGTGCACGGGGCCGATCGCCATCCCGGCATCGAGAAGCTCTCGCTCCAGTGCGAGGCGACGCGCCAGTTGCCGATCAGCGAGGCGCCCAGGGTGATCGTCGAGCAGTTGCGCCCGGGTCCGGCCGGCGACGATCTGCTCCTGCTCGGAGTGGAGGTTCCGCGCTAAGAGCGATCCTTGCCGACAACCTCACCGTCGTCCCTCGCCGCGTTCGGACGAGTTTTCCGGTTGCGGTTGATCCGGGGCATCCGTGGGAATCCCCTGTCCCTCGGCTTGGGCGAACGGCAGCCGGCCGAAGAACCAGGCCACGGCCTGGTTCCGCCACTTGGGCGCGGCCCTTCCTTCCCGAACCGCAACTACTCAGATAGCCTGAATTCTGACTTCCGGCCCTACCTGAGCAACTACGATCCCCCGCCAAAACGCTCTACGCGGCTTTCCTGCGGTCACTCTCCTCCTGTGTGATCGCTGCTTCCTTCGGCAACCATTTGTCGAGCGCTTCCGCCAGCGCAGGCCGGGAAACCGGCTTGGACACGTAGTCATTCATCCCGGCGTCCAGGCACTCGTTTCGATCGCTCTGCATCGCGTTGGCGGTCATCGCGATGATTGGGATCTCGTGATTGAGGACCGCGGAGTGAGGATCGCGGATCTGCCGGGTGGCCTCCAGTCCGTCCAGTACCGGCATCTGCACATCCATCAGCACCAGGTCGTAGGGAAGGGATTCGAGGGCCTCGATGGCTTCCGCACCGTTGGCCACGGCATCCGCCCGCAGCCCCAGTCTCTTCAGCAGGCCCACGGCCACCTGCTGGTTGGTGATGTTGTCTTCGGCCAGCAGAATGCGCACGGCGCCGCGGCGAAGCTCGCGAATCGCGTGGCGTGTCACGATCGGCGGCGGCGGCTCTCCGGCCGCACCCGCCAATACGGCGGACAGACAGCCGATGATCTCATCCTGCCGCACCGGCTTGGTAAGGTAGGCGGCAAAGCCGATCTCCTCCATCTTCCGGGCATCGCCCCGTTGGCCCAGAGAGGTCATCAACACCAAACGTGTATCTCGCAGCATTTCGTCAGACTTGATGGCCCGGGCCAGCTCCGATCCGTCCATGCCCCGCATCTGGAGGTCGACAACGGCCGCCTGGAAGGGATCGCCCGCGTTTCCGGCCCGCCGGAGTTCCTGCAGGGCCGCGGTGCTGTCCGGCGCCTCTTCCGCACGGACGCCCGAGGCCTGGAGTTGGGCCATGAGTACCTGCCGCGTGGCGGCGTTGTCGTCCACGATCAGGATGTGCGTGCCGCGAAGGTCGGCGGGTGGAAGGCTCTCCTTGGTCGTCCTCTCGGCTTGTTTGGCTAAGCGCGCCGTGAACCAGAACTCCGAACCGTGGCCGTCGACGCTCTCGACACCGATCTCGCCCCCCATCATCTCCACGAGCTGCTTCGAAATGGCCAACCCGAGGCCGGTGCCTCCGTACCGGCGGGTGGTCGAGGCGTCGGCCTGGGTGAATTTCTGGAACAAGAACTCCCGCCTCTCCGCCGGAATGCCGATGCCGGTGTCCTTGATGGAGAAGCGAACCAGTGCTGCTTCGGCGGTCTCGAATACCAGGCCGGCCCGCACGGCAATCTCGCCCTGATGGGTGAACTTCACGGCGTTGCCCGTCAGGTTGGTGAGAACCTGGCGCAGACGGCCGGGGTCGCCCCGGAGATACGCCGGCACGTCCCGATCGGCCGCGCAGATGAACGCGATCCCCTTTTCGTGGGCGCACAGTGCCCCCGTGGCGGAAAAGTCATGCAGCAGCGCACGCAGATCGAAGTCCAGCATCTCCATCTCGAGCTTGCCCGCTTCGATCTTGGAGAAGTCCAGGATGTCGTTCAGAAGCGCCAGCAAAGCCTCGCCGCTGTTGCGCACCACCTCGGCATAGCGCCGCTGCTCCTCGCTCAGCTCCGTGTCCAGCAACAGTCCGGTCATGCCGATGACACCGTTCATGGGCGTGCGGATCTCGTGGCTCATGTTGGCCAGAAACTCGCCCTTCGCCTCGTTGGCCCTATCCGCCTCGTCGGCCATGGCGTTGGCCCGGGTGTTGGCATCCACGAGAGAGCGGTTGGTCTCCCGGAGTTCCTCCTCTGCCTGTTTGCGCGCAGTGATGTCTTCTTTGACAGCCAGAAAGTGGGTGATGCGTCCCGAGGGGTCCCGGATGGGAGAAATGGAAACGCTCTCCCAGTAGAGTCCACCATCCTTCCTCTTGTTGTGAAGCTCGCCGCGCCACTCCCTCCCCGCGGCAAGGGTGTCCCAGAGTTCTCGGTAGACTTCCGGATCGCTCTCGCCGGACTTCAAGATGCGCGGGTTCTTGCCCAGAGCTTCCTCTCGTGTATAACCGGTGACATCGATGAATTTTGGATTCACGTACTCAATGTCACCGTGGGGATTGGTGATTACGATCGAGGCCGGACTCTGTTCCACCGCACGGGATAACTGGCGGAGCTGCTCCTCCACCATGCGGCGCTCGGTGATGTCGGTGTCGCCGCCGCGGTAGCCCCGGAGCGTGCCGTCGGCGCTCAGCAACGGGATGCCGTTGGTGGAGACCCACACCAGACGATCATCCTTGGTCACGATGGAGTTGACGAGGCACTGGAACGGTTCCCTCTTCGCAAAGGCCGCGAAGGCCGCCGTTTTGAACGCTTCGCGCTCGGAACAGGGATGCAGATCGTAAAAGTGCATCCGGCCCACCATTTCCTCCGGGCGATAGCCGCACACCCGCTCCGCGACGTGGCTGACATAAGTGTAGAGCCCCTGGGCATCCACTTCCCAAGCGAAGACGCGGCTCTGCTCGGCCAACTGATCGAAGCGAGCCTCGCTCTCACGCAAGTCAGCCTCCGCCTTTTTGCGCGCAGTGATGTCAAGGAACGTCGCCAGCGCGGCCCAGGTCCGCCCCTGGTCGTCCATTACTGGCGATCCGAAGACCTCCAGCAGGGATTCGGTGCCGTCGGGACGCAGAACCAGCATGTCGTCCACATGGGCCGTCTCGCCGCTCATCCCCAACAGAATCGGCATCTCCTTCGCGGGGTAGGGGTCGTGGCTGTCATGCTTGCGCACCTGGTAGACTTCCGCAAGATCCAGCTTGGATGCCTGGGGGAGAATGCCCCGTCCCAGGAGAGTGCAGGCAGCTTCGTTCGCCAGCAGCGGCTTGCCCGAGGGCGTCTCCACCATGAAGACACCCAGGGGAAGGGTCTTGAGGAGCGAGGACAGCAGACCGTTCTGACGCCGAAGAGCCTCTTCGCTGCGTAGGAGCTCCTCCTCCCTTCGCTTGCCCTCGGTGATGTCGGAGGAGATACCAGAGCCCACGACGTGTCCGTTCTGCTGCAGACACGCCGAACCGTTGGAGCGGACCCACAGCGTCGTGCCGTCGGGCCTTTGCATTCGATATTCCTTGGTTACGTCTTGGGCAATGGAGGTCAAGGACGAAGAGAGCATCTCCTGAACGGCCGGCAAGTCCTCTGGATAGACATAGGAGAAGAACTTGTCGAAGCTGTCGCCGATGGTGCCCGCCGGCAACCCCAGCAAGCGATCCGCTACCGGTGAGATGTAGCCGGCGACGAATTGACCCCGGGCATCCACCTCATAGCGCCAGATGACGTCGGCGATCATCGAGATGACCTGTTCATACTTCGCCAGGACGGCATCAACGGCCTGACCGGAATCGTATAACGACGCCTCCACCTGCATACGCTCGGTGATGTCGATCATCACCATCCGCAAAACGGGTGCACCCGCGGTGTCCTGCGCGGCGGTGGTCTCCAGGTGCGCCCAAAACGGCGCGTTCTTCCGGCCTTGCATCCGCAGATCGCAGGCCTGGGGCTTTCCGGTTTCCAAGATCCGCTCCCGGTGCAGGAGGTAGATGTCCTGGTCGTCTTTTAAGACGAACCGGGTGATCGGCTGCTTGATCAGCTCGCCACGCGCCACGCCCAGCAGGGCCGCGGCGATCAGATTCGCCTCCAGGATCAGTCCCCCCTTGCTGAGAGTGCAATAGCCCACCGGCGCCAGATCGTAGAGGTCGAAATAGCGGGCCCGCACCGCGTCGAGCTCCAATTGCGCCCGGCGCAGTTCCTCGTTTTGCAACTCCAGCTCAATCTGATGCACCTGCAGTTCATGGAGCATGGACCGAGCTTCTTCGGGCGACCCCTGGAAGCCTGCCGCTGCGGGTACTTGGATGGGGCGCCCGATGGGGGACGACCGGGCTGCCTTCCCCCGGGCGATCTCTTCGGCCTGCCGGCGCAGGTCGGCGGCGTTACCGGGTCGGTACTCGTCATTTGTCATTGGGCACGCCCATCATTTTGTATCCACCCGGTTGTGAAGTGTCGGTTCGTCCCGCGGCAGCCATCTGTCCAACGCTTCCGCCAAAGCCCGGCGGGAAACGGGCTTGGAGACGTAGTCGTTCATTCCGGCATCCAGACAGTCCTCCCGGTCGCTCGCCATAGCGTTGGCGGTCATCGCAATGATCGGAACCTCGTGGTCTTGGACGGGGGAGTGCGGATTGCGAATTTGCCGGGCAGCCTCCAGGCCGTCCATCTCGGGCATTTGCAGATCCATCAGCACGAGGTCGTAAGGACGAGTTTCGAGAGCTTTGATCGCTTCCACTCCGCCGGCCACGGCATCCGCTCGCAGCCCCAGTCGCTTCAGCAGACCCACCGCCACCTGCTGGTTGGTGAAATTGTCGTCCACGATCAAGATATGCGTCCCGCGAATGTCGGCGAGCGGGAGGCTCTCCTTTGGCGCCCTCTCGGCTTGTTTGTCCAAGCGTGCCGTGAACCAGAACTCCGAGCCGCGCCCTTCTTGGCTCACCAGGCCGATCCGACCTCCCATCATCTCGGCGAGTTGCTTCGAGATGGCCAGACCCAGGCCGGTGCCGCCGTACCGGCGTGTGGCCGACGTGTCCGCCTGGGAGAACGTCTGGAACAAGAGCGCCTGCTTCTCCGCCGGAATGCCGACGCCGGTGTCCTGGATGGAGAATCGAAGCAGGGCCTCGACATCGGTTTGTGATACCAGGCTGACCCGCACGCCGATCTCGCCGTGGTGGGTGAACTTCAGCGCGTTGCCCGTTAGGTTGGTGAGCACCTGGCGCAGGCGACCGGGGTCGCCCCGGAGATACCCCGGTACATCCGGGGCGGCCGCGCAGATGAACGCAATCCCCTTGTCATGGGCGCGCTGGGCCGGCGTGGCGGCGAAGTCGTCCAACATGGCGTGCAGATCGAAGTCCAGCGTCTCCAGCGCGAGCTTGCCCGCCTCCATCTTGGAGACGTCCAGAATGTTGTTCAGAAGCGCCAGCAGGGACTCGCCGCTGCGCCGCACGACCTCGGCATGGCGCCGCTGCTCCTCAGTCAACTCCGTATCCAAGAGCAGGCCGGTCATGCCGATGATCCCGTTGAGGGGCGTGCGGATCTCGTGGCTCATGTTGGCCAGAAACTCGCTTTTCGTCTCGTTGGCCAGATACGCCTCGATGGCCATGGCGTTGGCCGCGGCGGTGGCCTCCTCGAGAGACCGGTTGGTCTTCCGGAGATCCGCCTCGGCCTGCTTGCGCTCGGTGATGTCTGTGTCGCTGCCGCGGTAGCCCCGCAGGGTCCCGTCGGCGTTCAGCAGAGGAATGCCGTTGGTGGAGACCACCACGACGCGGCCATCCTTGGCTTCGACCGAGTTCTCCAGATTCCGGAACGGTTCCTTCCGCTCGAAGACGGCGAAGGAGGCCATCCGGAACGCCTCTCGTCCGGGTTCGGGATGCAGATCGTAGAAGTGCCTCCGGCCGACGAGTTCGTCCAGGCGGTAGCCCAGAACGGTCTCGGACACGTGGCTGACATAGGTGTAGAGACCCTGCGCGTCCACTTCCCAGGCGATGGTGCCGCTCTGCTCGGCCAACTGGTCGAATCGCTCCTCACTCTCGCGAAGCTGCTCGCGCCGGCGATACTCCTCGGTCACGTCGCGAAAGACGAGCACGGAGCCGATGACGCTGCCGGCCGCGCTGTAAATGGGCGCGCAACTGTCGGCGATCCGGCGCTCGGTGCCGTCGCGGGCGATGAGCACGGTATGGTCGGCCAGGCCGATGATCCGGTCCTCGCGCAGGGCCCTTTCCACCGGGTTCTCGGCCTCTTGCCGGGTCGCGCCGTGAACAATGCGAAAGACCTCGGCGAAGGGGCGACGAAGTGCCTCGTTCGCGCCCCACCCGGTGAGCGTCTCGGCCATGGCGTTGAAGCTCACGACCTTGCCCTCGGCATCGCAGGCAATGACGCCGTCGCCGATCGAGCGCAGGGTGGCCGAGAGACGGTCTTCGCTTTCCAGCCGTTCGGCCCGTTGCGCACGGATGCGTGCGTCGGCGAGGCGCAGCAGGACACAGACGAAGCCCAGCAGCAGCGCCAGCAGGACCGCACCGGCCGTTCCGACGAGGGTCAGCGGTGGCATGAACCACCGGCCGTTCCGACGAGAAATTGCTCCAGGGCCTTCCTCAGCCGGACAGATTGTCTCTCCAGTTCGGGAAGATGGGCCGCGGCGGCCTCCAGACTGCCGGATTCCAAGGACTCCTCCATCGTGCATGCGACGGCGCGCAGGGCCTCGCCGCCCATATTGGCCGCAGCGCCCTTGATGGTGTGGGCCTGGCGCCCGACTCCCGCCGCATTGTCGGCTTTAACAAAGTCCTTCAACGTCTCGATCTGCTTGGGGATGTCATCCAGGTAACCTTCCACCAGCACACGTGCGAACTCTCCGTCGCCCATGATCCTATCCAGAAGACCGATCTTGTCGAACACCAGTGTCTCCGGCTCCCGGGCGAAAACCGAGGCCGATCGTTCGGACGCGGGTGGCGCTTGTTCCGTAGTGGCCGCGGTTTCCTCGGGTAGCCACGTCTCCAGCGCCTCCGCCAACGCCTCGCGGGAGACCGGCTTGGACACGTAGTCGTTCATTCCGGCGTCCAGGCACTCATCCCGGTGGCTCTGCATGGCGTTG
Source organism: Candidatus Eiseniibacteriota bacterium (assembly GCA_903844735.1). GTDB lineage: Bacteria > Eisenbacteria > RBG-16-71-46 > CAIMUX01 > CAIMUX01 > CAIMUX01. Next base: position 570 of record CAIMUX010000080.1, on the reverse strand, counting down.
GCGGTCATCGCTATGATCGGGATCTCGTGATTCCGGACCGCTGACCGCGGGTCGCGGATCTGCCGGGTGGCCTCCAGTCCGTTGAGTACCGGCATCTGCACGTCCATCAGCACCAGGTCGTAGGGAAGGGTTTCGAGGGCCTTGACGGCTTCCGCGCCATTGGCCACGGCATCCGCTCGCAGACCCAGCCTCTCCAGCAGGCCCACGGCCACCTGCTGGTTGGTGATGTTGTCTTCGACCAGCAGAATGCGCGCGGCGCTGTGGCGCAGCTCGCGAATCGCGTGGCGCGTCACGATGGGCCGCGCCGGTTCCGCCACGGCGGCACCGCCCAGCACGACGGACAGGCAGCCGATGATTTCATCCTGCCGCACCGGCTTGGTCAGGTAGGCGGCAAAGCCGATCTCCTCCATCTTCCGGGCGTCACCCCGCTGGCCCATCGAGGTCAGCAACACGAGGCGGGTATCCTGAAGGGTCTTCTCGGCCTTGACAGAGCGGGCCAGCGCCGCTCCGTCCATGACGGGCATCTGCATGTCCACGATGGCCACCTGGAACGGATCGCCCGCGTCCTTG
>CAIMUX010000079.1 GCA_903844735.1 Candidatus Eiseniibacteriota bacterium | reverse complement strand
GGCCGGGAGGCGGAGGATCGGTCCGGGGAACGGAGGTCGGTAGCGGGAGCGGACCGCCCGCCGGTGCGGCGTTCGTTCGGCGGCGTCCGGAGAGTCCGCCGGGCCCGTCGGAGGGGCAGGGTGTTGGGATCTCGACATCACAGAACAACCAGCGAAAACTGTGCCCTCGTCGCGGCGGATCGAACAGGTCGTCGATGGTGCCGCGCATCCCCTTGGTGGTCGCGCCGTTGTAGGCGATCGGTCAACAGGATTCGGTACATAACCTAGACCGCTCTGCGCCCTGCGCATGTCGAGCACGGCCGCCCGATTCCGTTGCCGGTGTGTGCGGCCGCGGCTCACGCCGCCCGGCGAGATGCGTCCTGGGCCGCCGCCAGGACGCGGAACGGCTGAACCACCCCGACCCCGTGGGCGAAGTTTCGCAGGCGCGCGAGTAGCGCCGAGGTGACCTGGTGCCCCTTGGTTGCGAGGAGAGTTCCGGTCTTCGTCCGTACCTCCTCGTCGAGAATCATCCCGATCTCGAGTTCGGCCACCGCGCACGTCCGGACCTGCATGTCGCGGTCCGCCAGCGAAACTGTCTCCAACGCCTGCACCAGCCGCGGAGGATAGACATCCGCCTTGCGGCGGAGAGCCGCGATGGCGGCCGAGAGCGTTTCCCCGCGGACGAGGCGCTGATCGAGGGCGAGCGCGACGCGGAGCATGGCGGTACCCAGCGGCGCCGTTTCATTCTTGGCCGGGCTTTCCTCGACCGTGATCGGTACCGGCGCGTCGAGCTGTGCGCCGATGATCTGCGCTACCGTTTCGAGCCGCGGAATCCGCTTGAGGAGCGTGCGCGCCAGCGCGGGGTGCGAGGAGAAGACTCGCTCCTCCGACTCAGTCAGAGACTGCTCCGCCCACATTTTACTCAGAACGTCCGGCGGAACCGCCACGCAACCGACCATGGAAAGCAGCCCGGCCAGTTCGAACTGCCAGCGCTGCGTGAGGTCGAGTTCGCGCGCGAGGTGGGCCATGTAGGTGCGCACCCGCGTCGCGCGGCCGAAGGCGCCGGGATTTACGACCGCAAGAATCTCGGTAAGTACCTGGACGCTACCGGCCAGGGTGTCCTCGAGCAGCCCCCGCTCGGCCCGGACGAGCCGATACTGCTCGATGCATGCGTGCATCGTCTGGGCCAGTTGCTCGTGCTGGCACGGCTTCTCGAGGAATCGAAAGATCCGCCCCTCGTTCACTGCATTGACTGCTGCGGTGAGGTCGCCGAATCCTGTGAATAGGACGCGCACCGTGTCCGGCGCGATCTCCCGCACCTTGGTCAGGAAGGCGATCCCATTCATCCCCGGCATGCGCAGGTCCGAGACGACCACCGCGAAGGGGCCCTGCTCGCGAATCACCGCGAGCCCTTCGTGACCTCCCGGGGCCGTCACGACCTTGAAATCGCGCGCCAAGAGCCGGCGTATCGTGTCGAGGAGAATCGGTTCATCGTCCACGAACAGAATCTGGTCGTTCATCGGTCAGCCCCTTCGTTGTTGCCGCCGGAGTGCGATGGCCCACCTCCGTCCTCCGTCTCGGCGACGAAACGGAGCAGATCGTCTGTCAGGCCGCCTTGCGGGGCGAGGCCGGAACCGCCGGCGGCGCTACCACCGACGACGCCAGGGGAAGTCGCACGATGAAGCTGGATCCGCCCCCCGCCTCGGTCTCAAAGGTCAGGGCGCCACGGTGCTTCTTGGCGACAATGGCGTGGCAGAGCGACAGCCCCTGCCCCGATCCCTGGCCAACTTGTTTCGTAGTGAAGAATGGCTCAAAGAGTCTCTGGCGAATCTGTTCGGGGACACCGGTGCCCGTGTCGATGACGCGAATCTCGGCCCAGTCGCCGTCAAGGCGAGTGCGTATGGTGATGACGCCCTTGCGCGTTTCGTCGCCTTGGATTGCTTCGGCAATGGAGTCCGCCGCGTTGACAATCAGGTTCAACATGACCTGGTTGAACTCCCCGGGGACGCACGGCACGAACGGGAGATCCGGATCGAACTCCATATCGAGGGTCGCTACGTACTTCCAGCGATTGCGCGCAACGGTCGCGGTGTTGCGGATGGCCTGGTGGATGTCGACGGGGGTCGGCTCGGTGGGCCCCGGGTGCGAGAACGCTTTCATCGCGCGCACGATCGTGCCGACGCGCCCGACGCCGTCGATCGCCTGCTCGATGGCGAGCGGAACCTCCTTGCTCAGGTAGGAGAGGTCGATGTCCCGGGCGGCCCGGCACATGCCCGCGCAGACAGCCGGATCCAGCGCGGCGGTGTCGGTCGACGCGGAGATCAAGGGCGCGACCAGGCCGAGGATGTCGCGGAACGAATCGCGCAGGAAAGTCAGGTTGTCGCCCACGTACTGCGTTGGCGTGTTGATCTCGTGGGCAATCCCCGCCGCGAGTTGGCCGATCGACTCAAGCTTCTGGGCCTGGCGGAGTTGATCCTCAAATCGGCGTTGCTCTGACAGGTCCTCCAGAATGGCCACGAGCATCCCGCTCGCGGAACTCCCGTTGCGGCCCCGGATCGGCCGGAAACGGAGGCGGATGCGCCGATCAAGGACCCGATCATAGGCTTCCACCTCATCCGGCAGCTCCGTCATCGCCTCACCAGCCGCTCGTTTCAGGCCGGACGCAAGGTAGCAGTCAGCCTCTCGGCATAGGGGATGAAGCGCGACGTGAAGGTTCTGTCCGACGGCTCTCTGTGTTAGACCGGCATCGAGCGATTCGATCGCCCGGTTGCAGCGGAGGACCCGGCCCTCTCGGTCGACGAGAGCGACGACCTCCGGCAGGACGTCGAGCGTCTCGGCCCACTCGAAGCGGATCCGGTCCACCTCGCCGACGAGCCGATTGTGACGTTCCTGGGTCATCTTAAGCTCGGTGATGTCACGAGTAATTCCGACCAGCCCGGTGACAAGCCCTTCGCGGTCGCACATGCGGGAAACCGAGGTGTGCATGATGCGGTACGTGCCGTCCGTGACCGGCCAGATCCACTCGTAGGTCTGGCTGTCGCCGTCGAGAGCCTGCCGCATTGCCCGGAGATGAATCTCGTGAAGCGCGCCGAGGGCCAGGTCCTCGACCGACCGACCCAGGAACTCCTCCGGGCGGCGGCTCATACGTTCCAGCCAACGGCCGAAGACCCCGGTGAGTCGGAAGTCGGCGTCGGTCGTAAAGACGATATCCTCGACCGATTCGACGAGCGCTTGGAAACGCTCTTCCCCCTCCTGCGCCGTTCCCCGCGGGGAATCCGCTTGCGTCGACATGAGTTCTCCTCGGATCGGTCCCGGGTCCCGACACCACCAGCCTGTTCTCAAGGAATCGTCCACCGTGGTCGATCCATTGAGGAGAAAGCCCGTTCCGACAGGAGCGCAGGCCTTTGCAGCGGCGCCCAGTCTCGGAGGGAGGACGATGCCCATCCGGATTCTCTTTGTCGACGATGAGACGAACGTGCTCGACGGTCTGCGGCGCATGCTCCGTAGCATGCGCAACGAGTGGGAGACGGCCTTCGCTCCGGGTGGGGCTGAGGCGCTCGCGCTGTTGGAGACGCAAGCCTTCGACGTGATCGTTTCGGACATGCGCATGCCACGCATGGACGGGGCACAGTTGTTGAATGAAGTGCGGGAGCGTTGGCCCCACATGGTCCGGATCATCCTCTCCGGGCACTCTGACTACGAGATGATCCTCAAGTCGATCGGACCGAGCCACCAGTACCTGACCAAACCGTGCGAGCCGACGCTCTTACGACGCACGATCGATCGGGCCGTTGCGCTGAGCCGGCTTCTCTCCGACGTCCGCGCGCGTCCCATCGTCTCGATGATGGACAACATCCCCTCCATGCCGACCCTCTATGCCGATCTGGTGGCGGAGCTGCAGCGCTCCGACTCCTCTTTGCAGCGAGTCGGAGAGATCATCGCCCAGGACGTGGGGATGACGGCACAGGTCCTGCGGCTCGTGAATTCGGCCTACTTCGGCCTGCGGCAACCGATCAACAACCCGAGTGCAGCCGTGACCTACCTCGGGATCAGCACCGTGACCGCGCTGGTCATGACGCTGCACCTCTTCCAGCAGGTGCCTCCGACGATCCGCGGGTGGCTGGAGATCGACCGGAACTGGGCGCACGGCATGCGAACGGCGGTCATGGCCCGCGCGGTCGCCGAGTGCGAGACGAAAGACCGGCGCTTCCTGGACGATGCCTTCACCGCCGGGCTGATTCACGACGCGGGGCGCCTCACTCTTGGGACGAACCTGTCGGAGACGTACCGCAAGTGCCTCGAGGGAGCGCGTCGCAGCGGAGTGCCGATCGCCGTCGCGGAACGGCGCTATCTCGGCGTAACGCACGGAGAAGTCGGGGCCTACCTCATCGGCCTCTGGGGGCTGCCGAACTCGATTGTCGAGGCGTTGGCCCACCACCCCGACCCGTCAGCGTGCGTCCACCCGGAGTTCTCGACGCTGACCGCGGTTCATGTCGCCTGCACTTTCGAGAACGCGCGGCATGCGGGAACTTCCGTCGAGGAGAACGGCAGTCAAGGGTGGCCCTGGCTTGACATGGCCTACATCCAGAGGCTCGGCCTGACAGGACGTTTGCCGGTCTGGCGCGAGTCGTGCGAAGCGATCATGGAGGCAGCCGGGGAGGAGGGCTCATCGGAGTCGGGCACGCCCTCCCCGGGTGGACGCCTGGAGACGGCGGGCGCGGACGATCACGCCGCCGCGTCCGCCGCGCGCCATGACGGCTTGCAGCGTGAGTTGAACCGGCCGTTGTCCGATCGGACGGGTCCAAGCCGGAGGGCCGCCTGAGTGGAGAGTACGGTGCAACCCGTTGTTCTCTTCGTGGACGACGAACCCGCGGTCACCGCGGCGCTGAAGCGCGTGCTGCGCCGCCAGCCGTGGCGGGTGCTCGAAGCCTCGTCGGGCGAAGAAGCACTCGCCATCCTTGCGAACGAGGATGTCGCCGTCATCGTCTCCGACGAGCGGATGCCGGGCATGTCGGGTTCGGAATTGCTGGCGCGGGTTCGCCGGGTGTGCCCCGGCACGGCCCGAATGATCCTCACCGGCCAGGCCAGTCTCTCCGCGGCGATCCGCTCGATCAACGAGGGAGAAATCAGGCGTTTCTTCTTGAAGCCGTGCGACGAAGCAACGCTGGTGGAAAGCATCCGCGAGGTGCTCAAGGAGCGTGAGGCCACCGAGCGGTCTCGAGCGGAGGAGGCGCACTCGCTCGAAGAGCGCCGCGAACTCCGCACGCTGGAGTCGCATCATCCCGGGATTACCCGGGTCGTGCGGACGAGCGACGGCGTCATCGACCTCGATGCGGACGATGCCTGCGGTTCGATCGGATCGCGCAGCGGCGGTTCGGCGGCGGCCGGTGCAGGCGAGGCAGACCAACCGGATGACCGCGACACCGCCGCCGCCTGATCGGTACTGCGGGGAACCGGCGCAGCCAAACAAGGCCCCAAGTCGGAGCCAGTGGAGGGATTCGCCATGCACGGTTTTGTCAGGCGGCGATCTGCGATCAGGGGACTTGGGATCGGCCTGTTTCCGGTTCTCGGCCTCGTTCTCGGCTTCGTGATGCCCGCGCGGGCCGGAGACCTGGGGGACGTCAAGCAAAGGGGAACGCTGCGCCATCTCGGCATACCCTATGCGAACTTCGTGACCGGCACCGGCGACGGCATGGATGTGGAGCTGATGCAGGGCTTCGCGCGGGAACTCGGCGTGACGTACGAGTACGTGAAAGAGGACTGGGGCAACATCTTCGGGGACCTCACGGGCAGGAAGGTCATGCCCAACGGGGCCGCGTTCAATGGCTATCTGGAAAGGTGCCGGAAGGATGGAACCTACGTTGCGCTGGTCAAGAAGTACTATCCGTTCGTATTCGAGTATTTCCCGGAGTTCTTTGCCAAACACTGAGAGCTGCGAGGGGTCTACCCGGATGGGACGCCTCCGCTGTCGGAAGCAGTGAACAAGGAGCAGCGCTCCCTTCGGCGGAGCCCGCACGCCGTCGCCATGGTGGTTCTGGCGACGGTGATGGCGGGCTTCATGCTGTTGCTGGTGCTGCTCACGTACTCCTCGGCGCAGCGGGTGCGCAAGGCCTTGGTCCTTCAGGTGGAACGCGAGACCGAGAAGCGGGCGATGGCCCTCGAGTACTTCTTCTCGGAGCGCCGGGAAAACCTGGTGGAGATCTCCCGTTCGCGGGAGCTGAACGTGTACTTCGAAAACCAGGCCCTGGGCATGAGCATGGAATACGGCCTGCGCCAGAGCCTGCCGCCTATTCGCGAAAAGCTCGAGTACTACCTGGACAGCAAGCGCATCGGCGTCGAGTCCATCTTTTCGAGATTCGTGCTGGTCGAGAGCGATGGGACGCTTCTGGTCGACACCTCGCGCCCGGAAGACGCCCCCACGACGGACAGCACCTTCCGGTCCTACCTGGCGCCGGAACTGCGCCAAGGCAAGGTTCTGGTGATGAGTCGAACGAACCCAGGCCCAGGAAAGCTTCAACATACTCCGGATGGGGATGGAGGAGATTCCCCTGGCGGACCTTCTCGACAAGGCGCTTGCCGGACTGGCCGACCTTGCGTGGATGGACTGCCGGAACGAATGCGCGCTGCATCTTGTCGACGAGCTGCGCGATCGCCTGGTGGTGAGCGCAAGCCGGGGCGACACCCGCGATTGCGGACCGTGCGCGGGAACGGCTCCACCGGAAGAGTGGGGCCGATGGGCCGAAGCCTACCGGGAACATGCCGAGTTCGTCCGCAGCGACGAGCCCCGCCATCCCGGGCATTGTGACGTGAAAGGCGCGCATGGGCACTACTGGGCCCCCCTGATCTGGGGCCCGGAGCTGGTCGGCGTCCTCAGCTTGACCACCCATCCCGGTCACGGGCCGAACGAAAACGCGTCCCGATTCCTCAGCGCCTTCACCGGAGTTCTCTCCTTTATCATTCAACGGCGACGAGCAGAGGATGCTCGAGGCGCAACTCCTGCTGGGCCGGAAGCTCGAGGCGATCGGGCAGCTCGCAGCGGGTATCGCCCACGAAATCAACACGCCGGCCCAATATTTGAGCGACAATCTCCAGTTTCTAAGAGACGTGTTTGTTTCCCTTTTTGCCTACGTGGACGAAGTGCAAGCGGTCTGCCGAAACGGACTGTCCCCGGAACACGCGCTGCGGTTGACATCGGCCGCGGAGTCGCTCGACCTCGAGTTCGCGCGCGACAACGCACCCCGAGCCTTGGAGGAAGCCTCCCAGGGAATCGCGCGAATCACGGAGATCGTCTCGGCCATGAAGGAGTTCTCTCGCCCCGGATCCCGCGAGAAGGAGCCGGTGGACCTCAACAAAGCCCTGGCCTCCAGCATCACCATGGCGCAAAGCGAATGGAAAGGCCCGTGCGAGGTCAAGACCGAGTTGGCGCGGGACCTGCCGGCGATCGTCTGCCGGGCCGCCGAGATGAACCAGGTGTTCCTTAATCTCATCGTCAATGCCGCCCAAGCCATCGCAGACGCGGTGGGCGACTCGGGCGCCAAGGGAGTCATCAGCATATCGACCAGACGCGACGCCGACATGGTGGAGGTCCGGATCCGGGATACGGGAAACGGCATTCCTGGAGAGATCCGGGATCGGGTCTTCGATCCCTTCTTCACCACCAAGGAGGTGGGTCGGGGAACCGGACAGGGGCTCTCCGTGGCCAGAAGTATCGTGGTCGACAAGCACGGCGGCGAGCTCTCTTTCCAGACGGAGCCGGGTAAGGGCACGACGTTTCTGGTCCGGCTTCCGATCGGGTGATCGAGAGACGGCCGGTACCCTAAATGCTTCAGTCGCCATGCGACTCGCCGATAGGTTCAGGAGACGCTGATCGGCCGGGACACACTCTGCGAGGGTGGCCTTTCCCCGGGTTGCAGGCTCGACTGATGCTGCCTCGCCAGGCCGAAGCGAGGGTGGAGAGGTCATGAACCAGACGCTCGTGTCGACCGACCTCGACCTATTCGACCTGACACGGGGCCTCGCGCTCCTGATCGTGTCCGGTTGTTGCGCGCGATTGCGCGGACGAGAGATCGGTCGGGTTCCCTGGGGTTGGCTCAGCCTGTTTGGCGTTTCCGCCGGGCTCCACGCGTGGCTCGAGACCCTCACCTTCGGCGTGGGAGATTCGCCTTTCTTCGCCGGCGCGCGAACGCTCGTGCTGGCCCTCTCGTTTGTCTTCCTGCTCCGGATCGGGCAAACCGGGATGCGCAGCCCCGCGGGACGTACGCTTGGGCCTTGGATCATGGCGTTTCTCCTGGGTTGTGCCGCAGCCGGTGCCCTGGCCGGAGCGAACGGACTCGACGCGGGAGTGCGCTACGCGTTGGGACTCCCCGGCGGTTTGTGGGCAGCCTGGATCCTGTGGACGGCTGCTCGCGGCGTCGAAGGAAGAAGAGACGGGAATCTCGCGATCGCCGCGCTAGCCATGGGTGCGTACGCCGTGTTCAGTTGCGCGGTCGCGCCACGAGTTCCTTTCCTCCCCGCGCCGGTCTTCGGTGGCGCGGGGATTCCCGTCGGAATCGCGCTCCCGGCCGAGTTGTTCGGCACCATTTCGGCGTGGCTGCTGGCGTTGAGCCTGTCACGGTATGCCGAGCTGCGGTTCACCGAGAAAGGAGCCCCGGCGCCCTGGCGGAAAAGCCCGATCGTGCTCCTGGGGCTCCCTCTGGCGCTCTTGATCACAACCGGATGGTGCGCGGTCAACTGGATCGGGCACCGAGAGGATGTACGGCAGAGGGCGCTGCTCTTGGACATGACGCGAAGCTTCGCGGTGGCGATACCATCCACCGAGCTGGACCTGCTGACCGCAACTGAAGCGGATCTCGGAAGCCCGACGTATCTCCAAATGAAGAATCACCTCCGGGTGCTCCGTGAGAACATGCCGGGTGCGCGCTTCCTCTATCTGATGCGCCGGACTGACGGCGTCGTTCGTTTCCTGGCCGACTCCGAGCCGGTCGGAAGCGAGGCCGAGTCGCCCGCGGGGCAGGTGTACGACGAGTCCACCGAGGGATTGGAGCGGGTCTTCGCCACGAATACTCCGTTGGTCGAGGGGCTGATCGCGGATAGCTGGGGAGTCTGGGTTTCGGCTCTGGTGCCTCTGAGCGAGTCTCCCGGTGGAGCCGTGGCCGCCGTTCTCGGCCTGGACCAGGATGCCAACGCGCTCCAGCAGGCGGTGGCGGCGGAGCGACTCAAGGGAATCCTGGCCCTTCTCCTGGTCCTGACCGCGATCGTGGCGGGTTGGGCGCTGCGCCGGCGGGCCGTAGCGGAGCTGCGCTCAGACGACCTCGACGGGAGGCCCGATCTCGTGTTGCGCTGGGGAGTCCCCGCGCTCGTCCTATTCGCCGGAGCCGGGCTGTTCGTTCCGGCCTTCATGGGACCTCGTCGGCAAGCCCACGAGTCATTTGACTCCGAGTTCCGGCACCACGCGGTCGAGCACATGGAGGTGTACGCCGACGGAGTGTCCCGCCAGTTGATCGAACTGGGCGGGATGGCAAGTTTCCTCGAGAGCGTGTCTCCCCTGGACCAAGCAATGTTCGCTCGCTATTCGAAGGAGATGCGATCCGAGAACCGGGCGATTGAGGCCCTCGCCTGGGTTCCCCGTGTCGGATGGGGTGACCGGCCGTCCTTTGAGGCGGGTGCTCTGGCCAAGGGGCAGGGTACGCTCGGGATCCGCGAGCGAAACCGTGAGGGCAAACTGGAACCCGCCGGCCGCAGGCCCGAGTACTTTCCGGTGTGTTACCTGAGTCCGTCGGCGAACCGGGATCTCGAATCCGGCCTGGATCTGGCGATGAACCCGGCCTGCCGCACCGCCCTCGATCGAGCCCGCGATGACGGGCTTCCGGCCGCCACCGAACCGATACGATCGGAAGGCCAAGACGACAGCCCGGCTCACTTCGTCGTGTTCGTTCCTGTCTACGCTTTCGCAGGCGGATCTGGAACTAGGGAAGAACGCCGGGAGCATCTGCGGGGATTCGCCGTCGGCCTCTACCGGATGGACACGCTCTTCTTCGAAGCGACCCAGAAGCTCCCGGACCTGGGACTCGCCTCTTTCATGGACGATTTGGACGCACCGTCCGGACATCAGGAGCTCCTGCGAAGCGCCCCTCCACTCGGCGGGCGGTTCGATTGGGTCGCCGCCGGGCGCCTGGCCACCTATCAACGCATACTCAACGTCGCGGGCCGGAGCTGGCGCCTGTGCGTCGTGCCGGGTGCCGGTTTCGTCGCGGTCAACTTCAGCCGATGGTACCGGTTGATCCTTCCCTTCGGGATGATTCTGAGCGCTCTGGCGGCGTTTCTGGCCTCTCAGATGCTGAACGGACGCCTGCGGGCAGAGCGGCGGTCCCGCCAGAACCGGCGTTTAACCGAGGAGCAGGCGAGGCTGAATGAGCGATTCTCGCTGGCGGCGGACGCGGCCGGGATCGGCGTCTGGGATCTCGATCTGCTTGGCGGAACACTGGTTTGGGACGATCGGATGCACGGTCTTTACGGCATACCCCATGGCGAGACGATTCTTGATGCCGATGTCTGGCAGAAGCGCATTCATCCGGACGATCGGGCGGGAGTGAGATCGGGAGTCGAAGACGCGATCTCCGGAATCGGGGAGCCCGGCATGGAGTTTCGCATCATCCGGCCCACCGGAGAGGTCCGGCATCTCAAGTCTCATGCACGCGTCATTCCGGACGAGGCCGGCACTCCGGTCCGTGTCACCGGTATCAGCTATGACATCACCGAACCCAAGCGGATCGAGGCGCTGCGTCTCGGATCCCTGGAGCGGCAAGAGCGGTTGAATCAGCTACAGCAGGCCTTGCTCGCTCCAGGCGAGCTGGCCCACAAACTGTGGACCATCACCGATGGCGTGGTGCAGATCTTCGGAGCCGACTTCTGCCGCGTCTGGCACATCGCGCGGGGCGACCTCTGCGACCGCGGCTGCATCCACGCCGACGTTACCGAAGGCCCGCATCTCTGCCGGGACCGGGAAAAATGTCTCCACCTCACGGCCAGCTCGGGCAGATACACCCATCTCGACGGCGTGGCCCACCGCCGGGTCCCGTTCGGGGCGTACAAGATCGGGCTGGTCGCCGCGGGAGAAGAGCACAGGTTTCTCACCAATGACGTCGTTCATGATCCGAGGGTTCACAATCGGGAGTGGGCCCGCGACCTGGGGCTCGTTTCGTTTGCCGGTTACCAGCTCCGGCCGCCCGGCGGCGAAACTCTGGGTGTCTTGGCTCTTTTCAGTCGGCGCGCTTTGACCGCCGAAGACGATGCCCAGCTTGACGCTTTGAGCAACACAGCGGCCCAGGTGATTCACGCCGATCAGATCGATCTGCTGCTACGGCGCGAGCGGATTCTTCTCAGAACCGTGATCGATCACATCCCCTACGCTATTCACGCCAAGGACACGCAGGGTCAGAAGACCCTGACCAATCTGGCCGACGAGCGGATGTTCGGCTTCACCCAACCGGGCCACGCGGGCGGAGAGCCGAGCCCGGACGACGTCGGGCCCGAGGATGCCGCACGTGACCGAGAGGATGACCAATCGGTCCTCCTGAGCGGCCAGCCGATCCTCCATCGCGAGAAAAGCGTTGTCGACCTGGAGGGCCGGAGAGTCTGGCTCGACAGTTCGACGGTACCGCTGCGAGACGAAGAGGGAAAGGTTGTGGGGCTGGTCGGGATCGGCCAGGACATCAGCGAGCGCAAGGAGGCCGAGGAAGGGCGCACGCAGATGGAGATCCAGCTCCGTCACGCGCAAAAGATGGAATCCATCGGCCAGCTCGCGGCCGGCATCGCCCACGAAATCAACACTCCCACCCAGTTCATCGGGGACAACAATCGGTTCCTACAGGAGGCGTTCGGAAGCCTGCAGGAGGTGATGACCCGGTTGCGGCCGGTTCTCGACGCGGCTCGCCATGGCCGGGTTCCGGCCGAACTTGTGCGGGAAGCAACAGCCGCACTTGAGGCGGCCGATCTGAACTTCCTCATGACCGAAGTCCCCAACGCCCTCGCGCAGTCCCTGGAGGGCGTGGCCCGGGTGGCCAAGATCGTCGGGGCCATGAAGAAGTTCTCCCATCCCGGCGGCGAGGACTTCGTCGCGGCGAACATCAATGACGCGATTGAGAGCACGGCTTCGGTCTGCCGAAACGAGTGGAAGTACGTGGCCGATCTGGTGACCGACTTCGACCCGGCCCTGCCGCCGTTTCCCTGCCTGTTGGGCGACGTCAATCAGGTGATTCTGAACCTGATCATCAACGCGGCCCACGCCATCGCCGAGGCAACCCAGAATGCCGAGCAAGGAAAGGGAACCATCACGGTGAGCACTCGCCGCGACGGCGATTGGGCTGAACTGCGGGTGAGCGACACCGGGGCAGGCATTCCTGAGCGCGTCCGCGATTCCATCTTCACGCCGTTCTTCACCACCAAGCCGGTGGGGAAAGGCACGGGCCAGGGCCTGGCCATCGCCCGGTCCGTGGTGGTGGACAAGCACGGAGGAACCATCAGCTTTGAGTCCGAGGTAGGCCGGGGCACCACATTCATCGTCCGGCTCCCCATGGACCGGCCGGCATCTCTCGGCCGACCGGACCCCGAGCGCCGGGCCGCGTGATGATCGAGTCGAAGACCGGTGAGGAGAAATCATGACTGGCTCGCATGCCCCGCACGCACGCCACTCCATCTTAGTGGTGGATGATGACCCGGTCATCGTGCGCATCGACATCGCGGACACAGGCGCGGGCATTCCGGAAGCGATCCGCGACCGCGTCTTCGAGCCGTTCTTCACGACCAAAGAGGTAGGCAAGGGGACGGGTCAGGGCCTGGCCATTGCCCGCTCCGTGGTCGTGACCAAGCACGGCGGTTTCCTGGACTTCGAGACTGAGCTGGGTCGGGGAACCACCTTCACGATCCGGCTTCCGATCGATAGCCAGGGCGCGGGGGCAGCGGAAGGGCGGCGATCGAGTGCGGCCACCGGATCATCTTGCGACAACGCTCCAAAGACACTGTTACGCCAATCGGGAGGACCTGCTCGTGCGCACCGATAATCTCGACCAGATCATATTCCGGCACTACACACGCAGTGCGTTGATGCCGATCCTGACGATCGAACTCCTCCTCCTGCTGGTGTACTTCCTGAGCAATGCCTACAACGGGCTGCAGACCGAAAGGACCCTGAAGGAAGAGGTGCGAGCGGTCATGCCGCACCTGGTGTCCAAAGACGCTGCGTCCATCAACGACAACTTTGCGCTCATCGCCCGGCAAACCGCCTACTTCGGACGTGCCAATACAGACATTTACAACAACCCCAACGCCTATCGGGTGTCCGGAGAGGAGCCGGCGTTCGCTACCTCTGCCAACGGCTGCTTCTACCAGACCAATCTCCGGGATGGTTCCAGTCTGTTCATCTCCGCCACCACGAACATCGGCCCTCGCCAACGTCTCTTTGCCGAGAAGACCGCCGTGCTCAATCCGCTCTACCGGCATCTCGTCCGGGACACACCGAATGTCGTGGCGGCCTACCTCAACACGCCGGACAACATGAACCGACTGTATCCGTTCATGGACAAGGTCTATGAGCAGTATCCGCGCGACCTCAACATGGCCGACTACAACTTCTTCTATCTCGCCGACGCGAAGCACGATCCGGCGCGACAGCCGGTGTGGACCGGGGTCTACCTGGATCCGGCCGGACAGGGTTGGATGCTCTCGTGCGTCGCTCCGGTCTATACATCCGCCAACGCCTTTGCGGGTGTGGTGGGTCTGGATGTGACCGTGAAAAACATCGTAACGAATGTCCTCAACCTTGATCTGCCGTGGCAGGCGTCCGCCTTTCTGGCCGACGACAGCGGCATGATCCTCGCCATGTCCGAAGAGGTGGAAAGCCTGCTGGGACTGACCGAGCTGAAGTCCCATGTCTACGACGCGGCCATCACGACGGAGCAATTGAAGCCGGAGGAATTCAGCCTCCTGAAGAGCAGTGATCCGCGTGTCGCCGCGGCATTTCGGAATGTGTATGCATCGAGTGACTCCCTGCATGAGATCAGCGTCGGGGGCACGGACATTTTTCTGGTGCAGAGCGTAATCCCGGAAACCGGCTGGCGTCTGATGGTCACCGTGAAGAAGCCGGTGGTGTATGCCTCGGTAAACCACCAGGCCCGGGTCTTTCAGACGGCCGGTCTGTTGATCATCATCGGGATGCTTGGATTCTATGTCGTGTTCTTCTTCTACCTGCGCCGGAAGGCAAAGCGCATGGCTACGATGATCGCCGAACCGGTCGCCCAGTTGACGCAAGCAACGGCCAAGATCGGTACCGAGCAGATCGGTCGCGAGATCGAACAGAGCGGCATCCTGGAACTCGACCAACTGACGAACACCTTCAATACCATGGCGAAAGAACTGGACCGGCGCTCCCAGGATCTGGTGAACGCCCGCGTGCGGGAACAGGTGCAGGGGAAGGAGGCCGAGCTGGCCTATGCCCGCGGCCAGTACGAGTCGGCCAGCGGCTATCTGCACAATGTCGGGAACGCGATTACGCGACTCGACTCGAACCTGCTCGACTTGGACACGATACTGGCGAGTACCGAGCAGTATCCCGAGGTCTTTGAGCGTCTGCGGACGCAGGCGGATCCCGGCATGCTGGCACGTTTCGAGGAAGTGCTGGTGGACAAGAGCATCCCCGGCTTGCGAACGGCGATCGGCAATATCGCCAGGATCAAGAGCTCGATCCAGCAGACCATCGCTCACCAGCAGGCGGACTTTTCCAAGTCCGCGCACCGGCTTCTGGCGGAGCCCTTTTCGCTGTCGGATCTCGTCGAGAGCGTCTGTGATGAACACGCGGGAGATCTCCAGGCGGCCCGGATCACCTTACACCGGAATGTCGAACCCGCGGTCATGGTCACCGGCCATCGGAATCCCTTTCGTCAGGGAGTGCAGAACTTGATCAAGAATGCCATCGAAGCGATCGGCTCGAGCGGCGAGATCACCGTGGGCTGCAGATCCAGCCGGGCCGGTGCGATCGTCACGGTGAGTGACACGGGCAGCGGCATCTCCCCGGAGCACGTTCCTCTCGTGATGTCAGCGGGCTTCACCACGAAGCCCAACGGCCACGGCCTGGGATTGCACTCCTTCGCGGTCTTCCTGTCGGCGAGTGGCGGCCGGATGAGCGTGAATAGCGCCGGTAGCGGACTCGGGGCCACGGTACAGGTAGAGGTCGCCCATGCCGCGTGAAACGATCCTGATCGCCGACGACGATCCGGAGATCCTGTCCTTTTACCGCAAGCTCTTCCGGCCGGCCACGGCCGAGTTTGACATCCTCGGGACCGGGTCGACCGCGAGTACCGAGAGTGCCGCCTCGGAACTCATCTGTCGGACCTATGAGGATCCCCGACAACTCATCGCGGAGTACGGGGCCATGTATGCGACGGGGCGGCGTCTGCCGCTGTGCGTTCTGGACATGCGGATGCCGACCATGAACGGTCTAGTCGCGGCGCAGGCGCTGCGGAGGATTGACCCGGAAATCAACGTCATGATCTGCACGGCATTTTCCGACGTGTCGGTTCGGGACATTCAGTCGAAGCTGCATGATCGTATCTATGTGGTCAGAAAGCCCTTCGCGCAGGAGGAGTTCGTCCTGCTGGTCCAGTCCTTGGTCAAGGAGTGGCAGGTCCGGCGCGAGCTGACCCAGCGAACGGAAGACCTGGGGCACAGCGAGCAGCACCTGATCATCACCCTGGAGAGTCTCGCCGACGCCGTGATCGTGACGGATCGATCCGGGAAGGTCACCCGGATCAATGCGGCGGCCCAGCGGGTGACCGGCTGGAGCCGAGCGGAAGCCGAAGGTCGGCCGTTGGAAGATGTGCTGTCACTGCTGGATGGCGATCCTCCGAAGCTCGTGAGCGGCCTGTTGGAGCGCGTGCTGGACCTGAACGGTTCCCTGGACCTGAGCGACTCGGCCACTCTGCGAACCCAAAGCGGTCGCCCGTGTCCCGTCTCCGCGAATGTATCGCCGATTCGGTACGATGGCGCCCTCATCGGATTGGTCGTGGTGTTCCGCGACGCCACTGCCGAACGGCAGAGGCAGCAGGCTCTGGAGCAAGCCGTGATTCAACGTACCCAACGCCTGGATGAAGCCAACGATGACCTCATCGCGGTGAACAAAGCTCACACGCAGTTGCTCGCCTGTCGTAGTGAAGAGGAGGTAGCGGAAGTCCTTGTTCGCGTGCTGGTGGACCGTTTTCAGGCTCAGTTCGCGCGACTGTGGGTCGTGCGTCCCGGCGACCGATGTCCGACCTGCGATCGCGGTCCCCTGTGTCAGGACCGAGCACTCTGTCTGCACCTCGTCGCGAGCATGGACGGCCACGCCCGCAGTGATGGATCCCCGCGACGCATCCCACTGGGCACGTCGGGCATTGGGATCATCGGCCGGGACGGTCATCGAATCGTCCGCGGTGATGTGGCGGCGGATGAGTATGTGGAAGACCGGGAATGGGCCGCCGAACTCGGACCAGGGTCTTTTGCCGGCTTTCCCTTGCGCCACGAGGGCAGCACTTTCGGAGTGCTGGCCGCGTTTTCCCTGGCCGCGTTTTCTTCACACCGGCTGGAGTTGATGGAATTGCTGGCGGATGCCGGCGGCGAGGCGATCCGCAACGTGGGATACATGGATGCCATCAGTCGGGCTCGGGAGACGCTGAAGACGATCTTCGAGGCCATGCCCGTCGGCATTGTGATCATCGGCAAAGACCATCGCATCCGTCAGGCAAATCAGGTGGCGCTGCAACTGACCGGTTATGAAAACGAGTCGGAACTCGTTGGGAGGCTCTGTGATGAAATCATCTGCCAGTCCCATCCGGCCGAGCATCACTCGATGACAACCAAGCCGAGGACAGGGCTGTCGGAGTGGCTGTTGAGAAGAAAAAGCGGCCGCGCGCTGCCGGTGCTCAGGAGCGTCGTGCCGATGGTCTTGAACAATGAGGATGTCCAGCTCGCGGCCGTGATCGATATCAGCAACCTGAAGGTGGCCGAACGGGCGGCCGAGGATCTGCGGCGGCAGCAGCAGGCGATCTTGGACAACATTCCCGATATGGCCTGGCTCAAGGATCGAATGGGTAGGTATATCGTCGTCAACAGCGCCTTGGGCGAGGCGTGCGGCATGACACCGGACGAAGTGACAGGTCTTTCCGATCATGACCTGTGGCCCTCCGAACTGGCCGAGCATTATGAGGCGGCGGAGCGCGATGTGTTCGAGAGCGGGCGCCAAAACCGGGGCCTGGAGACGATGGTCAACCGACAGGGGCAGCCACGATGGTTTGAGACGATCCGGACGCCCCTGCGCGATGAGCGTCAAGAGATCATCGGGACGGCGGGCATCGCCAGGGACGTGACCGAACACAAGCTCATGGAGCAGAATCTGCTGCAGGCCCAGAAGCTTGAAGCCATCGGCCAACTGGCCGCGGGAATCGCCCACGAGATCAACACGCCGGTGCAGTACATCGGGGACAATCTGCTCTTCATTCGCGACAGCATGACGCCACTCGCCGAACTGATCACGCAACTCGCCGAAAGAGCGGGCCGGGAGGCGGTACCTCTGCTTTCCAAGCACGACTACGAGTACGTCAGAGAAGAGCTGCCCAAGGCCATAGCGCAATCGCTTGATGGCGTGGAAAAGGTGACCCACCTGGTGAGAGCCATGAAGGAGTTCGCTCATCCCGGGAGCCGCGACAAGTCATCCGTCGACCTCTATCGACTCCTGAATAACGCCACAGCCATCACTCGCAATGAGTGGAAGTTCGAGGCGGAGCTCAAGCTGGAGTTAGCCGAGTCCTTGCCGATGGTGCAGGGCCATGTGGATGAGCTGGGGCAGGTGCTTCTGAATCTCATCGTGAATGCCGCGCACGCCATCGGGGAGCAGCGGCGGCGGCGGAAATCGGAACGTCTCGGGCATATCCGGATCCGGGCGGAGGCCGACGGTGAGAAAGTGACGGTGCGGGTCATCGACGATGGCCCGGGCATTCCTCCGGGAGTCATCGGCAGGGTGTTTGATCCGTTCTTCACGACGAAGGAGGTGGGCAAAGGAACGGGCATGGGGCTGGCCATCGTCCACGACATCGTGGTGAAGAAGCATGGCGGCACCATCACCGTGAACTCAGAGCTCGGAAAGGGAGCGGAGTTCGTTGTCTGCCTGCCCCTGGCGGCGGCCCTGGTGGTGTAGGCTCCGGCGCGGGAGAACTCCGCCCTTTGCGTTGCTGATGGCCACCCTGGAGTCACGACGGATAGTCGGACGCGAGTCGGGGGAAGGCCCGGGTCGGTCGGCCGGGCCCGCAGCGAACCGTGTGGCCAGCCGAGGGCCGGCAGCGCCAACGGAGCGCCGTAGAGTCCACCCCGCGTCACGATGCCCCACCACTCCTGCAGGACCAGCGCGGCCTCGCCGGGATCCCAGCCCGCGAGGTTGAACGCCACCACTCGGCGCACGGGATCCAGATCGTGTCATCACGCTCTCTCGGTGCAGCCGTCACCCGATGTGCCAATCCTCAATTTGCAAGCCGTCCACGCGTTCGAACTCGGCGGTGTTGTGCGTGACCAGGGTGGCCTCGTTTGCCGGCGCAATGGACGCAATCAGCAAGTCGTTCGGGCCGATGAAAGCGCCCCGCCGCGCCAGTTCCGCCTGGGGCAAGGCGCTGCGCTGTGCCCCAAAATAGAGCTCGGCCTTGCCGACCGAGCAAAGCACCACCGACGCAAAATCCGCACTTATCAGCTTGCGCTTGACGGGGGACTCGCGGCGGCGCAAGAACTAAATGCAGGTGTCGGTGTCGAGGAGATGTTTCATGCGAGTTCATCCCGTGTTTCATAGCCGCCTTCCGGCTCGCGGTCAGGTAAATCCGGCAGGCAACCGGCGAACTTCTCGAAAAAGCCGGGCGGCCAACCCAAGTCGTGAGCTGTGACAGGCAGATGTTCCACAATCACAATCACCTCGGCCAATGTGCCTGGCAAGAGCTCCGGCGAACGAAACTCGATCACCCCGCCGGGTTGCACGACGAGTCTTTGTCTCAAGGCCGTGTCCATCTCGCACCTCCTTCTACCTCTGCCTCCATTATACTAGCCATCGGCAGGCTGTCGGTCAATCCACGGCAGCCGAATCTTGATAACTGCCTGCGGGACGTGGATGAGTGTGACACTCGCTTGGGTTTCATTCGTCCCATCTACCGGACGCGAGGAGTCGCCAGGGCTTCCCTATTGGTCGCTGCGCGAGGGCCTTCGCAATGCCCGGCAGAATCTCGGTGACCCGCCGACCGAGGATGTCGGCCACGCGCAACCCGGCTTGGGTCTCTCAGAAGGCTCTCTTGGCGGATCGAGATCCCCGCCCCGCGTCGTCAACGGGCCACCGGCCCGCAGACGGCCGGAGGGACACCCGAACCGGCGAGCGCTCGCTCCACGAAAGCAAGGGAGTCGCCCGACTGGTAGCCGGCAGTCTGTCGCGCAGCACCGAAGCGCCTTCGCGGTCACCGTCAATCTTGAACTCTCCCACCAGGCTCTTGAGCTGATCGGCGAGCTCGGAGAGTTCGGCGGCGCCGGCCTGAACCTGCTCGCCGCCGGAGCGGATATCGCCCGCCGCGGCGTCCACGCCGGCGACGTCCTGCGCCATCGACTTGGAGACCGAGGCTGCCTGGGCCGCGCGTTCGCTGGCTTCCTGTGCGCCCGCCGAGGCTTGGGCGACGTTGCCGGCGTCTGCCTGGCCATCGCTCGTCTTCGATGCCGTTTCCTCCTGCTCGCACGCCACTGCAGATAGGGGTATCGGCGCTTTTCGGGGTCTTCTTGAGGCGACTGGGTTATGGATCGACTTCTGAGGACTGCCGGGATCCCGAGACCGGCCACTTCCCGCTCTGCAGGGCGAGCGCAGGCAGCGGCTGAGCACCGACGGCCGGCCGACAGCCTCGTTTCTTCTCAGCGCGGAGAATCAGCCCGATCTCGGATGCCCTCCGGATTCGCCGCACGCGCCAGGTTCAACTCCAACAACCGACCGAGCAGTTCATCGTCCGCCATGTCCGGTTCCCACCCGTAGGCGGCGAAGACCGCGACGTCCGGGTTCCGGTGCGCCGTGTCGAGATCCTTCAGCCTCTGCAACGCCACGTAGAGGAAATTGCCGGAGCCGCAGGCCGGATCAAGCACCTTCACGCTCTGAAGCCGGGCGAGACACTGCTGGATGACGCCGTCGGCCTCGACTCGGGCCTTCGTTCGCCCGGCCGCCGATACCGGTTTGCTCGTCGCCGCACTCGCCTTCCTTCGACACGGTGCTCATGAACGGCGTGCCGAGCTACCTGAGGGAGCTGGCGCCCGCCTTCCGTGAGGCGCAGCGGGTGCTGAAGCCGGGCGGCCACCTGGTGGTGCTGGACGTCGGCGCGGAGGGCTCCTACGGCCTGCTCTACCGGCTGGCCGGGCAACTGGGCAGTTGGGACCACCCGCAGTTACAGGGCTGCAAGCCCGAGGTGCCCTACCCGCTGGAGCCGGCCGCGCATGCCAACTGGCGGACCACGCCGGCGAAGATCGAAGTGCTATTACAGATAGGCTTCGGAGAACCAGAAACCTTTCAAACCCTCACCCGCCATCCCGCGTATTCCAACCAGGACGTGGAGGAGCCGTGCGATGGGTTCGACCGGGGCGACTACGTCGCGATCCGGGTCGAGAAGGTGTGACGGGCTCAAAGAAGGTTCCTGGGTCGTGGTCGATGAGATCCACTCGGCGAGAGCTCGGTCCTTCCATCGGCGATTCAAGTACTCGGGTTGACCAGATCGACTCTTCGTCCGCCGAGTGGCGCCGAGAGCTCATGCTCCCTTGAGGTTCAGAGTGTCGAACGTGTCGCCTGGCCGGCCGGTCCAGTCTGGGATCCGCCGGCAGCAGCCCGGTGCCCCGTCATTCGGCCTTTCCGCAAATGGCAAGAGGTTGATGCAGCGTCGATTACGCTCGGCTGACTTTCGCACACGACGGGGACACGGCGGGCTTTGGGATTCGCCTTGTGACGATCCACGACTGGCCCGCCGTGTCCCCCTATGGAAGGAAGGGAACCTTGCCTTGGCCCCCGGAGCTCGGTCATAGTTCCAGGCAGTGGCTCGCAGCGGGCGGAGGGGGACCGGGGCGTTGGTTCTTCTTTCGGCACCCGATTTCGATGACATCTCAACCGCAGGAACGGCGAAACGGGAGCGCGCCCCCCTGTTGACAACGATCTCTCAATGACACAGGTTCTGTCCTGAGGGGCTTCGGCACAGAAGGAGTGGAGAGATGGCCGTGGTGGACGCAAAGAGCATGACCCCGAGCCAGCGGGTCCTCGCCATGGAGGCGCTGTGGGAGTCGATGTGCCAAGAAGAGGCGGAGCCGCCGTCTCCGGGGTGGCACGAAGAGATCCTCGCCGAGCGCCGGGCGAGGATCGCGGCGGGCGAGGCCGAGCTCGTCACTCTGAAGCAGCTCAAGGATCAAGTCGGTCAATGAAGCAGAGACCCGTCGTCCTGTCCAAAGACGCGGTCAACGACATCGAAGGAGCGCGGGCTTTCTATGATCGCCAAGAGACTGGCCTGGGACACTATTTCGTGTCCTGCCTCGTGTCGGATATCGAGTCACTCGCCTTTTTCGCGGGTATCCACTCCGTTTGGTTCGGCCATCACCGAATGCTCGCGAAGCGATTCCCGTTTTCGATCTACTACGATTTGCAGGAGGAACTCGTCGTGGTCGTCGCCGTGTTGGACATGAGGCGCGACCCCTCGGCCATCGCGGGAAGGCTCTCGGGACCTTAGATCGGCTCGACGACGAGGTCGTGATCGGAAGCCACGATGCGCGGCGGACATTCTCGGGGTGGCCTCCCCTGCGAGTTGAACACCCGGCAGATTGATCTTCTGCGTCGGACCCGGCCCGGCAGAATCCGGCAATTGTATGTTCGTCCATGGCAGCGATCAGTCCGGCGATATCGATCGGTCGGACCCGGGGCGGGGGAGGGCCCGAGTCGGCCGGCCAGGCCCGTAGCCGAACTCAACGATCAGAATTCGGTACCGGCAGCGCGAGCGCCGCCTCCACTGCCTCCCCCAACGCCCTCAACTCCGCCGCGTCAGGAGGCCGGGGAAAGAAGACCCGGAACGACTCTGCGCCGACGACACCCTTCAGGTAGCTGCCGCCGGGAATTCGAACGCGGAAGAACGGCCGGGGGAACTCCGGGTGATACTCAAGGTCGCCGATCGTTGCCAGTCGAAACACCGCGGTCTCGTCGAGCGCGCGGGCCAGACGGATCTCCCGGATGGCCGAGTCCTCAAAGCAGTCCTCCACGAGGGCGATCTCGCGAATCGTCAGGGCCGAAACGTTCCGTTGCCCCTCCCGCTCCCGGTCGCGTTCGTCGTCTTTCCGCCCCGTCACCGGCTTCTCACGCGGCCGCGGCCGAGGAGGCGGCCAGAGTTCGCACCGCCGCCACGAGAGCGTGAACATCTGCCTCGGTCGAGGACCGGCCGACGGAGGCGCGCAGGGAACCGCTCGGCCAGCCGAGGGCCGGCAGCGCCAACGGAGCGCAGTGGAGTCCGCCCCGCGTCACGATGTCCCACGACTCCTGCAGGACCAGCGCGGCCTCACCGGGATCCCAGCCGGCGAGGTTGAACGCCGCGACCCCGGCCGCCAGTTCTCCCGGCAGAGGCCGGTGCCGTTGCACGCCGGGGATTTCCTCGAGCCAGTCCAGTAGCAGAGTCGTAAGGTGCGCGCGGTGGGCACCGATCCGCTCCACGCCTTCGCCGAGAACCAGGTCCACGCCCGCGGCGAGCCCGGCGAACCCCGGCAGGTTCATCGTCCCGGCCTCAAGGTGCAGCGGCCACTCGCTCGGCTGAAACGGCAGATCGCTGCGCACGCCGGTGCCGCCCACCAGCAACGGCGGTACCTCGTCGTCGCGAAACCCTTCTCCCACGAGAAGCGCCCCGCTTCCGGCTGGTCCGAGCAGCCCCTTGTGCCCCGCCAACGCCACCAACGCCCGCGGGCCGAGCGACGGCATGTCGAGCGGGAACGCTCCCGCGGCCTGGGCCGCATCGACCACGAGGATCGCCCCCGCCTCCTCGCAGAGCGCGGCCACGGTCGGTAGGTCGGGCCGCGCCCCGGTGACATTCGAGGCGGCGGTGAGGACGACGAGCCGCGTGCCGTCGCGCAGCCGTCGCGCCACGGCCGCGGGATCGCGGAACTCGTCCAGCGAAAGAAAGTCGAGAGCCAATCGGCCGTCGCGCTCCAGATGCCGCAGCGGGCGCAGGACCGAATTGTGCTCCAGGACGGAGGTGACACAACGAACCGGGGCTCCGCCGAGAGTCTCCAACGTGCCGTCGCGCGTCCCCACGGCCCCGGCAAGGGTTCCCACCGCCCCGACAATCGCCAGGTTCAGCGCATGCGTCGCCCCGGCGGTGAGCACCACGCGGCTTGGATCGCGCATCCCGAAGAGCGTGGCCAGGGACTCACGACACGCTCGCAGCGGATCCGCTCCGCGCCCGTTCCCCCGCCCCGATTCGACGGGCGGCGCCTCCAAGGTCTCCCGCACGCGCCGGATCACCTCCGGCGGCTTGGGCCAGCTCGTCGCGGCGTGGTTCAGGTATATCACTTCCACTTGGCTGTCCCCCGGGCTTCGAGCCGATGGGACCTCATCCGGCTCTCCCTCGGGCCCCGAGTGAGTCCGGCCGAAACGCCCGAGGGGGAAAGACGCCGCTTGCGCCTCTCCCCCTCCGCGTGTCAGCGAGGCCTTTGGATCAAGCGACGCGCGTGACGACGAACTCTCCGTAGTCGTCACCGGTCTCGATCCCCTTGACCTGCTGGCCGACCGCCTTGTTCAGGCCGTTCGGGTAGGGGCCGCCGTAGGCCAGCTCGAAGAACGCCGCCGCCACACCGCAGATCATCGGAGCCATGTTTCGCTTGACGGTGCCGTTGGTCGCGCCATCGGCCTCGTAGTAGTCGTAGGCGCGGACGACCATCCGTTCGGGCGACTGCTCGATGATCTCCGTCTTGCCCCAGCCCCAGCCGGTGAAGACCGCGAAGGCGCCGTTCAAAACGTCTTCCGGAGCCTTCTGCACGCGCGGCTGGACGATTGCCTTCCACTCCTCCGAGTTCACGATGCCGTACCCGGTGTGATAGCCGCACTCGTGGCCCGCGTTGTACAACAGATGCCACGCCGCGTCACTCAGATCGGTCGGCACCGCCTTCATGATGTTCTCGCCGAAACCACGCCAGAAATCGGCGGGAAGGCGGTTGACATAGACCCCGAACCCCTCGATGAGGCCTTGATCATTGCTGGTCACCCCCACCTTGGAGATGTCGTTGATGACGGACTTGCGGTCGAAGCTCATGGGTGACCTCCTTACTTCCGGCCGATCGTGAAGACCGACTTGGGCGCGCCGCTGACGAGGCATTGCGTTTCCGTGGCCTGCCAGGTGTTCATCGGGGTGTCCCAGATGACCGACCAGGCGGCCGCGAGGTAACCCTGGGTGATGAAGTTGACCGGCTCGTCCCGCTTCCCCCACTTCTTGATCCAGCCCGCGTCGACATGAGAGCTGGTCATCTCGGCCCGGCCGTTGTTCTGGTTCGCGTCACAGATGTTCAACTCGCCCATGCCACACCAGGCCCAGTACTGCTCCACGGCAGCGACCCGGTCCTCCCGACGGGAGATCTTCTGGTCGACCATGTAGTTCTGCAGCACGCCGTAGAAGCTGTTCTCGGCCGTGTTCCGCAGGATGGTCTTGCCGTCGAACAGCGTGGCGTCATCCGCGAGTTGCGTGTAGAGCGACGCGTAGTGGTGACAGTGGAGGACCGTCGTCACGCCGTTGGTGTAGTGACGGCACCGGGTGGGATCGAACGTCTGGTTCGTGACCAGTGTGACCTGCTTGATTTGCGGCATTTCTTCCTCCCTCCTTCTAGAAACGCGGGATGTTGGGATCGTTGAGAAGTTCCTTGAGCACGGACTGGAACTTCGCGACCTGGTCCGGCGTGTCCGGCGCGGTCTTGGCGTTGCCCGAGGTCACGCCGGTTTTTATCGCCAGGCGCATCTGGAGGGTGATCCCCCCTTTCTGCATGGCGTAGTCGTAGTACTTGACCATCTTGTCTCCCACGACACTGCCCCCCTTGGAGAACCTCGCCGCTCCATTTGGGTCCTGACGACGAAACGTCGGAACCCGGGCGAAACCATCTGTAACCCGGGAGAGAATTCGGCGGGTGGGTGGAGTCTCTTGATGCAAAAACGCGGCAGACGTTGGGAAACAGATCTGAAGTGGCGCCTCGATCGCGCCGATGCAGGAAACGCGAGGTGGTGGGTGCGTACCCTCGCCGGGGTTGTCGCGAACCCCGGGGCCAGGCCTTATGCACCGACACATCGACTCCGGGACTCGGCCCAAGCCGACCCCGGGCTGGCATCGAAAGGAGTTGAACGATGAAGGCTCTGATCGCCGAGGACGACTTCACCAGTCGCCTGCTGCTCCAGAAATTTCTGTCGCCGTTCGGGGAAGTCCACGTCGCGGTCAACGGCGCGGAGGCGCTCGAGGCGTTTCGAGAAGCGAAGAAGAGCGGCGCGCCCTACGGCCTCGTCTGCCTGGACATCATGATGCCGGAGATGGATGGCCAGGAGGTGCTGAAGGAGATCCGCGGCCTCGAAGAAGCCGCCGGGATCAGCCTCGGCCAGGGAACCAAGATCATCATGACGACGGCCCTGAAAGATCGCGTCAATGTCATGACGGCGTTTCGGGAGCAGTGCGATGCCTATCTAGCGAAGCCGATCGACCGCCAGAAGCTCGTCGGCTGTCTCAAGGATTTCGGACTGGCGGCCTGACCACGTCTGCCGCCGGAGGCGGGAGGTGACGGACGGCTGGAAAGACGCAGGGAAGGACGCAGGGAAAACGACCACGATGAACACCGCGGAGATGGGTGTGAGCGGCGTGCGCGAGGTGAGCGAGCACATTCCTGCATCTCTCGAGGCGCTGGAGGCGCTCTGCCTTCGTCTGCGAACTCTCTTCGCGGAGAGCCTGGATGATGCGGAGCTCTTCGCGGTTGAGCTGCTCATCCGCGAGCTTTTGACCAACGCGGTCTGCCATGGCTGCGCGGGCGATCCCCGTTGCGAAGTCCGCTGCGTCGTACGGCTCGCGCCGAGGACGCTCTCCATCGCCGTCGAGGATGACGGGAAGGGGTTTGACTGGCGAGCGGCGCTGGCCCGTCCTCCCGATTCCACAGGAACTTCGGGCCGCGGCATGGCCATCCTGCGCCTCTATGCCACGGACCTGCGCTTCAACGAGGCGGGCAACCGCGTAGAACTGGTCCGGCAACTGAGACAGCAAAGGAGCCCATGATGGAATCAACCGTCACCCGCGATGGAACAAAGGCCGTGCTGCAGGCGGGAGGCGACATCGTCTCCACCACGGTGCCGGGCCTGCGCCCGGTCCTGCGCGATCTGCTGCAGGAGGGGGTTCGGGAGCTGGTGCTGGATCTCGGCGAGGCCCGGATGGTCGATTCCTCGGGAATCGGCCTGCTCATGGCCGCCCACAACTCGCTGGAAAAGGTGGGGGGAACTCTCACCGTGGTGCACGCCTCGCCGGAGATCCGTGAACTCTTCACGGCCATGCGGCTCAACCAGCATCTCACCGTCGCGGACGATTGAGGGGGTGCCGCATGCACGAGCGTGATGACGCGCTACTCGGCGAGTTCCTCGCGGAATGCCGCGAGCATCTGGCCGACATCGAGAACGACCTCCTCACCATCGAAGAGGGCGGGGCCGACATCGACGAACAGTTGGTGAACAAGGTCTTCCGCGCCGCCCATTCCATCAAGGGCGGGGCCGGCTTCTTCAACCTGGTGAAGATCCAGGAGCTGGGGCACCGCACCGAGAATGTCCTCGACATGGTGCGCTCGCGGGAGATGATCCCCGCCCCCGAGGTGGTCAACATTCTGCTGCTCGCCTTCGACCGGCTACGCGAGATGATCAACCGGCACCAGGAGAGCAACGGCGAGGACATCAGCGAAATCATGGTGGCTCTCTCCGGACTGGCCTCGTCGTTCCTGCCGCCGGAGGAGAAGGCCAGCATCAGCCAGGAGGTCGTGATCGCCGCGCCGGACCTGCCCGGGGAAATCAAGGTGTCGGAGTTCGACCTCGTGCGGGCGCGGCGGGAGGGATGCTACATCTACCTCCTGCAGGTCGACCTGATTCACGATGTCCAACGCCGCGGGAAGACGCCGCTCGACGTGATGAAGGCACTCCTCGACTGCGGGTCAATCCTTGATGCCCAGGTCGATCTGGCCTCAGCGGGGACGCTGGAGGACGAGCCGACCAACGAGCTGGTCTTGCGCGTGCTCTACGCCTCGGTGGTCGACCCGACCGTCATGGCGGTGCTCGTGGAGATTCCCACCGAGCGGATCCGGGTGCTGGAGGAACCGGCCAGCGCCTTCTCGGCGGATGAGCAGGACACAGAGACCGCTTCGGCTGCCTGTCTCGTGCCGATGGGGACCACCAGGGCGTCCGGCCCGATGGCCTGCCCTGTACCGACGGGGAGCACGACAACGACGACCCCGAGGGCCCGCCCCGCGCCGGTTGGGACCACGACGGCGACCGCCTCGCCCATGACGACGGCGCCCCCTCCGCTCCCGACCAGCGATGCCTCCGCGCCGGTCGCCAGGCCCCGGGCCTCCCGGCGCGCCTCGACCGAGACCACGGCCGCGGACGGCGGCACGTTGACCGGCGGCGGCGACGCCACCGTGCGCGTGCAGGTCGGCCTCCTCGACACCCTGATGAACTTGGCCGGCGAACTGGTGCTCGGGCGCAACCAGCTCAATGAGGCGATCGGGCGCGGGGACCTCCACTCCATCCGCGCGGGAGGACAGCGCCTCAACCTCGTCACCTCCGAGCTGCAGGAAGCGGTGATGTTCACCCGCATGCAGCCGATCGGCAATCTCTTCGGGAAGTTTCCCCGGCTGGTGCGCGACCTCTCGCGCGAGCTGGGCAAGGACATTCACCTCGAGCTGAACGGCCGGGATGTCGAGCTCGACAAGACGCTGATCGAAGGCTTGAGCGATCCACTCACGCATATGGTCCGCAACGCGGTCGACCACGGGGTGGAGTCGCCCGGGGAGCGCACCGCCCAAGGCAAGCCCGCGGGCGGCACGGTGCGTCTCCAGGCCAGCCACCAGGCCGGACAGGTCGTGGTGGAAATCGCCGATGACGGGAAGGGAATCGACCCGGAGAAGATCGCCAACGCGGCTCTCTCCCGTGAGCTCATCACCCGCGAACAGATGCAGGTGATGTCCGACGCGGACAAGCGGGCGCTGGTCTTCCTCCCCGGACTCTCCACCGCGGAAAAGGTAAGCGATGTCTCCGGCCGCGGCGTCGGGATGGACGTGGTCAAGACCAACCTCGACCGGCTGGGCGGCCAAGTTGAGATCGACTCGGTGGCGGGCCGGGGGACGACCTTCCGCATCAAGCTGCCGCTCACCCTGGCCATCATCCCGTCGCTGCTCGTCTCGGTCGGCGAGGAACGCTTCGCGATTCCGCAGATCAATGTCAGCGAGCTGATCCGCATCACCGCCGGACAGATCCGAGAGCGGATCGAGGTGGTGGGCGATGCCGAGGTGCTGGTCCTGCGCAACACCCTCATCCCGGTCGTGGAGCTGTCCGTCCTGCTCGGCTTGGATTCCGAGGCGGCGGCCGACCCCAGGCGCATGCGCGATCGGCGCGCGGACCAGGGGAGCGACCTCAAGGTCGTGGTGGTCTCGGCCGGCGCCTTCCTCTACGGACTGGTGGTGGAGGAGCTGCACGACAGTCTCGAGATCGTGGTCAAACCGCTGGGACGGCACCTGAAGGGCCTGCGCGAATACGCCGGCGCCACCATCCTCGGGGACGGGCGCGTGTCGCTCATCCTCGATGCCGCCGGGCTGGCGGGAGTGGCGGGGCTCTCGTCCATGGCGGGATCCGACCGCGCGCGCGAGCTCGCGCTCGAAGCCCAGCGCGAGGAGTCGGCCGAGAACCACGCCTTCCTCGTCTTCGACAACGGACCCGAGGAGCGCTGCGCCGTACCTCTATCGCTCGTCACGCGGGTGGAACGGATCGCGGCGGAGCGCATCGAGTGGATGGGCGGTCGTCGCACCATGCAGTATCGCGGCGCCAGCCTGCCGTTGGTTACCCTCGCCGACGCGGGCGCCGGGATGGAACTCGGTTCCGACCGCGAACTCGTCGTCATCGTCTTCCACCTCGGTGGAAACGAGATCGGCTTAGTCGCCGCCATGCCAGTCGATGTCATCGAGACATCGGCGGCCGTCGACACCGTCACCCTGCGGCGCCCGGGAATATCAGGCTCGGCCATCATCCGGGACCGGACCACGCTCGCACTCGATGTCCACGAACTGGTGGAGTCGGCTTGGCCCGGCTGGGCGGTGGAGTCCCCGGGAGCAGAGGAAGCTTTGGCCGGCGGGGAAGGTCCGCTGCTCCTCCTCGCGGAGGACTCGGACTTCTTCCGCGCCCAGGTGAAAAGCTACCTCGAAGGAGGCGGCTACCGGGTGGCCGCGGCGGAGGACGGGGAAGCGGCCTGGGAGCAGCTCGAGAAACTCGGGAACGCCGTCAGCCTCGTCGTCACGGACATCGAGATGCCGCGCCTCAACGGGCTGGAGCTCACGAGGAGAATCCGCGCCGACTTAAGGTTCGCCGCCATACCGGTGATCGCCCTCTCCTCATTGGCGGGCGAGGACGACGTCTCCCGGGCCCGTGAGCTCGGGGTGGATGTGTACCAGGTGAAGATCGACCGCGAGCACCTGCTGGAAAGCGTGCGCTCGCTCTTAGGGGAAGCGGCGCTCGCCGCCTGAGGGTTCTCGACAAGGAGGAATAGCAATGTCCTGGATGAGCGACATGAAGGTCGGCAAGAGGCTTGGAGTCGGGTATGGCGTCGTCGTCCTGGCCCTCGTGCTGGTGTGCGGCGGCGGTATCGTCGCCGTCAAGAAGGTCAACGATTCGAACGACATGCTCCGCACGGAAGGTGAGAAGATCGCCAGAGTCAGGGACATGTCGCTCGATGTCGAGAACGTCATGGATAACCTCGCGAACTACATTCTACACCGCGAGGCCTCGGAGAGAACAGAGCACGGCCGACTCGTCAGTGAATCTGAACAGGACTTCGCCGATAACGCCAAGTATCTTCTCGACCGAGCCACATCGGAGGCCGGACGCCAAATGGTGAATAGCTGCAGTTCGTGTATGGTGGACTTCAGCTCCATGGTGAAGCAGGCGATGACACTTGCTGACGGCGGGAAGATCAACGATGCCATCGCGTTGTACACCGATGAACTCGGCGCGGCCAACGACAAGATCGACGCGGCGATCGCCGTGTACGTCGATCATCGACTGCAGAAGGAGGCCGCCCTCGATGCCCAGATCGAATCGTCGGTCAGGACAACCACCCTCATCCTGATGCTCACCGGGCTTCTCTTCGTCGCCTTCGGCGTGTTCACGGCGATCGTCATCACCAAGAGCATCACCCGACCGGTGGCAGGCACCATCGAGGTCCTGGCCGAGGTGGCTGCCGGAGATCTCACCCAAGACGTCCCGCGGCACTATCTCGAACGCCAGGACGAGTTCGGCGCCCTCGCGCGCAGTGTCCAGGATGTCCAGGTCAACATGCGCTCGGCGATCCGGGACATCTCCCAGGGGACCGAGACACTAACCAACTCCTCGACCAACCTCGCCGCCGCCTCCAACCAGATGACCGACAGCGCCCGCGATGCCGTCTCCCGGGCCGGCACCGTCGCCGCGGCGGCCGAGGAGATGAGTGCCACCATCCAAGCCGTCGCCGGTGGGATGGAGGGCGCCAGCGGCAACCTGACCACCGTCGCCGCCGCCACCGAGGAGATGACCGCCACCATCGGCGAGATCGCCGGCAACTCGGAGAAGGCGCGCCGGATCACCGAGGAGGCCCGGATGCAAGCCGAGAGCGCCTCCGCCCTCATGCGTGAACTTGGCGTCGCCGCCCAGGAGATCGGCAAGGTGACCGAGACGATCACCAGCATCTCCGCCCAGACGAACCTGCTGGCCTTGAACGCCACTATCGAGGCGGCGCGGGCGGGCGCGGCGGGCAAGGGGTTCGCCGTAGTCGCCAACGAAATCAAGGAACTGGCCCAGCAGACGGCCGCGGCCACCGAGGACATCAAGGCCAAGATCTCGGGGATCCAGGCCTCGACCGGCGGCACCATCGCCGACATCGAGCGGATTTCCCAGGTTATCCGAGATGTGAGCGAGATTGTCACGACCATCGCCACCGCCATTGAGGAGCAGTCGACGGTGACCCGCGACATCGCGGGCAGCATCGCGGGAGCCTCGGCCGGCGTGAACGAGGTCAGCGAACACATCGGACAAACGGCCACCGTCTCTCGCTCCATCTCCTCGGATATCGCCTCGGTCAACAAGGCCTCGACCGAGATCCTCTCCGGCAGCGAGATCGTGAACGCCGGGGCGACCGAGCTCTCCGACCTGGCCGACCAGCTCCGCAGCATGGTCCAGCGGTTCCGGCTCGACGAGGATTCGATCGGTTCTTCCGCCGGGTCCAGGAATCAGGGGACGGCGATCCGGCAGATTGGCAACACCCGGAAGCCGGCCCCCCAGCGCGCATCGCACGCGGGCGAACGCGTACGCAGGGCGGCCTGAGGTGGAAGGGGCGCTCTCGATCGAGGACCGGTGACGCCCGCGGCCAACCACGTCTGGGCCCCTGAGCTTGGGGTGAACGGCAGGCCGGTGAAGATCGAACGGGAGCGCCTGCTGGATGGTGTGCGCTCGCAATTGGGAGCGGCGGCTCTCGCCGCCTGATGGTTCTCGACAAGGGGGAGCGAAAATGTCCTGGCTGCACGACATGAAGGTCGGCAAGAGGCTTGGGGTCAGTTACGGAGTCCTCGCCGTTGCGCTGGTCGCCGTCGGAATCATCGGTTTGATCACGATTTCACAAATGAATGCCAAGGTCGACAGTCTGGCCGAGGAGGCCATCAAACTCCGACAGGTCAGCTCGGTCGATATCGAAGTCAGCAACATCTTCCTCTGCTTGGCCGAGATGACCATCGTCTCCGACCGTGCCGAGCAGAACGCTCTGGAGAGCGACGTTCAGAAGCACCGGGAAAGCTACAAGTCCACCCTGAAGGAACTCCAGACCAAGGCTAAGACAGAGGAAGGGAAACGCCTGCTCGCGGACGTAGAAGAGGCGGTCGGCGCGGCGAGGCAAGCCAACCTTCAGGTCAGTACGCTCGCCCTCCAGGGCAAGAGGGCGGAGGCCTCCGCCGTTTTTTCCGGGCAGTCGATGAAGTACTACGGCGGCATGGATAAGGCGATCCAGAAGCTCACCGCGTGGCGGATCGCGAAGGTGGACGAGTATGAAAAGGCGGCCGAGCGCTCCGCCGCCTCGGCCCGCCTCTGGATGATTCTGGCAACGCTGTTGGCGACGGCAGGCACCTTCCTGTTCGGCTTTATCATCTCGCGCAGCATCACCAAGCCGGTGGCGGGCACCATCGAGGTCCTCGCCGAGGTGGCCGCGGGGAACCTCACCCAAGACGTCCCGCGCAACTACCTCGAACGCGGGGACGAGTTCGGCGCCCTGGCGCGCAGCGTCCAGGATGTCCAGGTCAACATGCGCTCGGCGATCCGGGACATCTCTCAGGGAACCGAGACGCTGACCAACTCCTCGACCAACCTCTCAGCCGCCTCCAGCCAGATGACCGAGAATGCTCGCGATGCCGTCTCTCGGGCCGGCACCGTCGCCGCGGCGGCCGAAGAGATGAGCGCCACCATTCAGGCCGTCGCCGGCGGGATGGAGGGCGCCAGCGGCAACCTGACCACCGTCGCCGCCGCCACCGAGGAGATGACCGCGACCATCGGCGAGATCGCCGGCAACTCGGAGAAGGCGCGCCGAATCACCGCGGATGCCATGATGCAGGCGGAAAGCGCTTCCACCCTGATCCGCAACCTCGGCGTCGCCGCCCAGGAGATCGGCCAGGTCACAGAGACGATTACCAGCATCTCCGCGCAGACGAACCTGCTGGCACGGAACGCCACCATCGAGGCGGCGCGGGCCGGCGCAGCGGGCAAAGGGTTCGCCGTGGTCGCCAACGAAATCAAGGAACTGGCCCAGCAGACGGCGGCGGCCACCGAGGACATCAAGGCCAAGATCTCGGGGATCCAGGCCTCGACCGGCGGCACCATCGCCGACATCGAGCGGATCTCCCAAGTCATCCGCGATGTGAGTGAGATCGTCACCACCATTGCCACCGCCATCGAGGAGCAGTCGACGGTGACACGCGATATCGCGGGCAGCATCGCGGGAGCCTCGTCCGGCGTGAACGAAGTCAGCGAGCATATCGGACAAACAGCCACCGTCTCGCGCTCCATTTCCGCGGACATTGCTTCGGTCAATCACGCATCGACCGAGATCCTCTCCGGCAGCGAGATGGTGAACGCCGGGGCGATCGAGCTCTCCGATTTGGCCGACCAACTTCGCGGGATGGTCCAGCGGTTCCAGCTCGACGAAGGATCCGTGGGCACCTCCGTCGGGTTCAACAAACAGGGGGCGGCAGCACGGCGGCCGGCGGCCGGCGGCGGGGGCAGGCCGTTCGCGGAGTGGAGCGATCGCTACGCCATCGGCGTCCCGACCATGGACACCCAGCACCAGAGGTTCTTCGAGATGATCAACCAGCTCCACGAGGCTATGAAAGTCGGTCGCTCCAGTCGGGTGACGGCCAACCTCGTCACGGAGCTGGCGCGCTACACCGAGTACCACTTCACGGCCGAAGAGCGGCTGCTGGAGAAGCATCGCTACCCTGGTTTGGCCGAACAGAAGACGGCCCACGCGCGCTTCATCGCCCAAGTGCAGGAGCTGCGGCGCAAGGTCAATGCCGGCGACACGGCAATTGGTCCGGAAGCGATGAGCATGGTCCGCGACTGGCTGGTCAATCACATCCAGAAGATGGACCAGCAGTACGCCACTCACGTGGGCGGGCACGGACAGATGGCGGCTTAGGCGGAGCAACGGCCGCCGCGAACGGAGGAACTGATGGAATCGGCGGGAACCGCATTACGCACGTGGGCCACAGAAGAGACGACCGTCCTCTTGGCGACCTTCTACATCCGTGACGTGCACTGCGCGCTGCCCGCCCTGGCGGTGCAGGAGGTGATCCGTCCCGGACGGAACACGCTGGTCCCCCATGGGCCGCACTGCGTGGTCGGGATTATCAATCTGCGGGGCAAGATCGTCACACTCATCGACCTGGCGCGCAAGCTCGAACTCGGCAGCACAGGAAACACGGAGGACACCCGCGCCCTCATCGTGGAGTGGAAAGGGGAATTCGTCGGTCTGCTCGTCGACCGCGTCTCCGATGTGCGCGAGATCCGGCCTGACGGCATTTCCCCCGCTCCGGCCAACGTGCGTGGGGCGCAGGGTCGATTCTTCGATGGAGTACACGAGGCAGACGGGAAGCTGCTCGCCGTTCTTTCAGTGGAGGAAGTGCTCTCGGACGAGGACCGGTGACGCGTGTGGTCGACATCACGCGCACGGATGGTTGGTACGACGACGTCGCTCGGGTAGCAGGGGGGTGCCCGTGAGCCTGCGCGTTCTCGTGGTCGACGACACCGTGCTTTACCGGCACCTCATCGCCGAGGTGCTGGGAGAACTGGACGGTGTCGAGGTGATCGGCTCGGCCGCGGGGGGACGCATGGCCCTCGCACGGATGGAATCCCTGCGGCCGGATCTGGTCACCCTCGACATCGAGATGCCGGACCTCAACGGGCTGCAGGTCCTCGAGGAGATGCAGCGCCGCAACCTCACGCCGGGGGTCGTGGTGCTGAGTGCGGTCACCGTTCGCGGCGGCGAGATGACGATCCGGGCTCTGCAGCTCGGAGCGTTCGACTTCGTGACCAAACCGTCGGGAGGCACTCCGGAGGCGAACCGGGCGGTGCTGCGTTCGGCCCTCGACCCCGTGGTGCGGGCGTTCACCCGGCGGCGGGAAATCCGAGGAATCCTGCGCAGGCCGGGCGCGGCCGGGACGGAGAGCACGGGCGCGGCAGGGGCCAAGAGTGGCGCCACCACGGCACCTCCCGAATCATCCCGCGGTCCCGGACGCACGAGCGCCCCGACGCCTGCGTCGTCCACTCTGCCGTCCGTGATCAGGCCCTTGTTAGCGCGGCCACCCATGTCCGCGCCCGGTGGGCCGCCGGTCTCCCTGCGCGGCGTGTCGCGACCCGCGGGCCTCTCCGCCCCCCCGGCAGGAACGGGGCGTTTGCCGGCGCCAGACTCCACGTCCAGGACCGAGTCCGTTCCTGGGGCCGGCGGTGCGGGGCTGGACGACGTGTCCCGCCGCATGAGCCGACTGTCCCGCACTGCGCGGCCGGAGCTGGTCTTGATCGGTATCTCGACGGGCGGCCCCAATGCGCTCACCCGGATGCTGCCCCAGTTGCCCGGCTCTCTGGGCGTGCCGGTCCTGGTGGTCCAGCACATGCCGCCACTCTTCACCAAGTCACTCGCGGACAGCCTCGCCCCGAAGTGCGCCCTGCGTGTCAAAGAGGCCGAATCCGGAGAACCAGCGAGACCGGGTTCCATCTACATCGCTCCGGGAGGCCGCCAGATGAAGGTGATTTCCGGACCGGGCGGCGACCCGGTCATCGAGATCACCGACGACCCGGCGGAAAATAACTGCCGTCCGGCCGTCGACTATCTCTTCCGCTCCGCGGCGAACCAGTTCGCGGGACGCGCGGTGGCGGTGATCATGACTGGGATGGGCGGCGACGGTACCCTGGGGATGAAGCTCCTGAAACGAGGCGGGGCACTCACCATCGCACAGGACGAGGCGACCTGCATCGTCTACGGCATGCCCCGCGAGGCGGTGCAGGCTGGTGTTGTTGATCTCGTGCTCCCGCTCGACGAGATCGCCGAGGGGATCTCCCGCGCCGTACGGGGGGTCGCCGCGTGAACAAGCTCCAGCCCGATGAAATGGCGGTGCTCGCCAAGTACATCCACTCGGTATCGGGGATCTCCCTCGATGCGAGCAAGGGGTACCTGATCGAAAGCCGCCTGGCGGGACTGGCTTCTGAGTTGGGCTGCGGTACCTACAGCGAGCTCTACTTCAAGGCCAAGGCCGACGTCGCGGGCAAGGTGCGGCGCCGCATCATCGATGCCATCACCACTGGCGAAACGCTTTTCTTCCGCGACAACGCGCCGTTCGAGCTGCTCCGCCACAAGATCATCCCCGACCTCATCGATGCCCGCACGAAGGCGGCCACCGGCACCGGCCCGATCCCGATCCGCATCTGGAGCGCTGCCTGCTCGTCGGGACAGGAGATCTATAGCATCGGAATCGCGCTGAAGGAGACACTGGGCAACAACAGCCGGTTCGACATCCGGATGGTGGGGACCGACATCGCCGACAAGGCCGTGGCCGCCGCCAGCCGGGGGATCTTCGGTCGCGTGGAGATCGAACGCGGCCTGCCCCCCGCCACCCTCCAGCGTTGGTTCACCTCGGTCGATGGCGGCTGGAAGATCCACGACGAGATTCGCGGCCTCGCTTCCTTTCGCACGCTCAACTTGATGGAGGACATCGCCTCCGTCGGTCGGTTCGACATCGTCTTCTGCCGCAACGTCGCCATCTACTTCAACGAGTCGGACCGCGCCTCGGTCTTCCGCCGGATCGGGCGCACGCTGGAATCCGACGGCTACCTGGTGATCGGGTCCACCGAATCGCTCTCCGGAATCTGCCCCGAATACGAGTCGAAGCGGCATCTCCGGTCGGTCTACTACCAGCATCGTTCCGCGGCGGGGTCGCCGGCCGCGGGCTCGGTAGCAGCCGCGCCGACGATGGCAGGGTCGATCGCTCGCCCGTCTGCGGCGCCGCCGACCATCTCGACACCGATGGCCCGCCCGGCAGCGGCCCTGCCAGCCCCTTCCACACCGTCGACACCGATGGCCCATCCGGCCACGGCCCTGCCGGCCCCTTCCGCACCGATGGCGCGCCCGGCGTTTGCTCCGCGCCCGGCCGTAACCCCGGCACCTCGTCTGACCGTCGTGCCGCGCCCTGCGCCGATAGCGACCGCGGCGGCGCCCCGGCCCGTTTCCCCTCTCGCTGCCTCGGCCTTGATGGCCTCAACTCTGGCGGCCCTGCGCGCCGGCGCGGGTCCCGCGCCATCCACGGCGGGCCTGAAGAAGGCAGCCTGAGTTACATGAACGGACCCTGAAAGGGCGAAGCCTTCATGATTGACGACCCCCTGGGACAGATCCTCGTCGAGAGGCAGTTTCTGCCGCTGGGAGATTGCCGAGACTTGTTGGCGACGGCGAGGTCGGAAGATCGCTTCCTGGAAGAGATTCTGATCCGGGAGCGGAACTTCTCGCGTCCTGCGCTGCTCAAGATCCTCGAGAACGAGTACTTCTGCCCGGCCGTCGACTTGGAAGAAACCCCCGGCGACCCCGCGCTGCTTTCGATCATCCCCCGCCGAGTGGCCACCAGACACTTAGTCTTCCCCGTGGGCACGGACGGCCCGGCGATGAAAGTCGCGTTCTTCAATCCCACCGACGCCAAGGCCAGTGCGGCCATTTCGCAGATTGCCAGCCGGACGGTCACGCCCCTGGTTGCCCTGCGGAACGACTTGCGCGATACGATCAAGCGCCGCTACGACGACCTGGAACGGGAACTGTCGGCGTCAGCACACCCCGACGACGGCAAGCCAGAGCAGACGCCGACCGACCGGCCAACGCCTACCGACCGATCGATGCAGGTCGAGGAGCGCCCGGACGTACTCCTGTCGTTCGGCAAAGAGGACGATCAGTCCGCGACCGCCCTGGTAGACAAGCTGGTGGACGAGGCCTACAAGCGCGGTACCACAGACGTCCACATCGAGCCTAAGGAACACGAACTGGTGGTGCGTTTCCGCCTGGACGGCGTGTTGTGCCGGGCGGCAACCCTGCCGGCGAGTCTGGCCGCTTCCGTGGTATCGCGCATCAAGATTCTCGGAGGGATGGACATCGCGGAACGGCGGATGCCGCAGGACGGACGCCATACCGTGAAGAAGGAAGACCAACTCCTCGACTTGCGGATCTCCAGCGTGCCGTCCCAATTCGGCGAGAAGATCGTCATTCGCCTGTTGAGCAAGTCCAAAGGGTTGCTTGAATTGGACAATCTCGGCATGCCCCCGGCGGTCCGCGAAGGCTTCGCCGATCTCCTGCGCAACCCCCAGGGGTTCTACCTGGTAACCGGCCCGACGGGTAGCGGCAAGACGACCACGCTGTACGCCGCGCTCAACGCCCTGGACTGCGAATCGGTCAATGTCATGACTCTCGAGGACCCGATCGAGTATTCGCTGCCGCGAATCACTCAGATCCAGGTGCGGGAGGACATCGGACTGACCTTTGCCTCCGGCTTGCGGTCGTTCTTGCGTCAGGATCCCGATGTGATTCTCATCGGAGAAATCCGCGACGCCGCGACGGTCGAGATCGCCTGTCGTGCCGCGTTGACCGGACACAAGGTCTTCAGCACCATTCACACCAACGACGCTGCCCAGGCGATTCCTCGGCTGGTCGACATGGGCGCGCCACCCTACCTGGTTGCCGCGACGCTCAAAGGGGTGCTGGCGCAACGGCTCATTCGCAGGCTGTGCCCGGACTGCAAGGAAGCGTACACGCCCAATCAATCGGAACTGGCAGTGCTCGGTTATCCCAAGATCGACGAGTTGCATCGCGGTCGGGGGTGTACGACGTGCTCGGGCACGGGCTTCAAGGGCCGCTCGGCGGTCTACGAATACCTGCCGGTATCCGATAACATCATCAAGCTGATCGTCGAGCGCGCGTCGTCGTTTGCCATCCATCATGCCGCCAGGCAAAACGGCATGATCCCGATGTCCGAATTCGCGAAGCGGGCCGCCTTGGCCGGGACGACCTCGGTCGCGGAGATTCAGCGGGCCGTGCTGGCGGATGAGGGTCGCGAGCAATTGTGCGTCCATTGCAGCCAGGTCGTCAGCCTGGACTTCGCGGTGTGTCCGTTCTGCCAGCACGTGCTCAAAGAGAAATGCACCGGCTGCGAACACCCGCTCGACCCGACCTGGGAAGCCTGTCCGAACTGCGGCCTGGAAGTCGAAAGCGAGTTGCGAAAGGCCTACTGTCCGCATTGCCAGGCTCCCATCACCGGTCAGCGCGACTCCTGTCCTTTCTGCGGAGGCGATCTGGAATGAACGCGGCAACCCCACTGATGCCGACCGGCATACCCGGGCTCGATCAACTGCTCGATGGCGGTATTGTCCGGGGGAACAGCCTGCTCATAGAAGGGCCTCCCGGAAGCGGGAAGTCCACCCTCGGCGTCAGGATTCTCTACGAGGGCATCACCCGGTATCACGAGCCGGGGCTGCTCCTCACTTTCGAGGAATTCCCCCGGCAGGTCTATGCGGAAGCCTTGAACTACGGCATCGATCTGCACGCGCTGGAAGACGCCGGCATGTTGCGTGTCATCTGGACTCCGCCGGCGAGAGTCTTGGAAAGTTTTCGCGGCAAGAGCGATCTGGTCGAAAAGATCGTGAAGGAGATCGGCGTCCGACGCTTGCTGATCGACAGCATCACTCATTTCAAGCGCGTGTTCTCCGATGAGCCCAAGCTGCGCGAGATTCTCTCGGGTATCCTGATCAACCTCAAGGTCGCCGGCGTCAATGCGCTGCTGGTGAAGGAACTCGAACGGCAGGACGAGGAAACAATCGCGTTCGAGGAGTATCTGGTGGACGCCTCGCTGCGGCTGCACAACAAGAGCGAGGGAGCGCACAGCGAAAACACCCGATGTCTCGAGGTTCGCAAGACCCGCGGCCACGGGCACGTGTCCGGCCTGCATCCCTTCCGACTCGACGCGGGCGGCTTCCGCATCTTTCCGCGCCTGCGGGCCGAAGACGTCAGAGCGATTCTTCCGCCGCCGCCACCAGTCTCGCGGGAGCGGGCGGCCTTCGGGGTCGAAGGACTGGATGCCATGCTGGGCGGCGGGCTTCTGCCCGGCTCGCAGGCGGTCGTCATCGGTTACGCCGGGTGTGGGAAATCGGTGTTGAGCAGTCACTTCCTGGACAAGGGTTTGCAGAGTGGCGGCCAGGGGTTGGTCCTGAGCTTGAAAGACGACGCGGAGACCGTCCTGGCCGGCGCCGAGTCGCTAGGGATGGAGTGGCGGCCGGCCGTTGCGTCGGGCCGACTGCGCATTCTGCATTTCCACCCCTTGGGGCTGTCGATCGAAGAGGTCGTCGATCAGTTGATCCATGAGGTGTGTCGCGCCAGGCCCGACCGTTTTATCTGCGACAGCGTCGATGGCCTCGCTCAGGTCGCCGGGAGTCCCGATAGCCTTCGCCGGCAGTTGTTGGTGATGACGGATATTTTGCTCGCGAGCGGGACGACATCGCTGTTCCTCCAGGACGCGCGGCGAATGGGCGGGGAATCTGAGGATGACCTGCTCTGGCTCGCCCATCTGGCGGCTTGTTCGATCAAGTTGTCGATGGCCGAGGTCGAAGGCTCGCTGCGGCGCTTCGTCACCATCGTGAAACAGGTCAACAGCAATCACGCCAAAGAACTGCGAGAGATCCACATCGACGGGCACGGACTTCATGTGCAGCGCGCGGGAGCCGGGCTGTCGGGCATCCTGACCGGCCAGGCCCAGCGGGCGCTGCGGAGCCTCTCGAATGAGGTCCTCCCGACACTCGGCAGCGTCGACGGAGCGCTGCAGCGAATCGCCGCGAGCGACGTGGTGTCTCAT
The DNA here is from genome assembly GCA_903844735.1 of Candidatus Eiseniibacteriota bacterium. Classification (GTDB taxonomy): domain Bacteria; phylum Eisenbacteria; class RBG-16-71-46; order CAIMUX01; family CAIMUX01; genus CAIMUX01. Next base: position 97,515 of record CAIMUX010000079.1, on the reverse strand, counting down.
GCCGCGCTGGATGAGGTTCGCGAAGCGCGGCAGCACGTCGCGCGGATCGACGCGCAGTTGCGCGAGTACTTTGGCGGCGTTGACCTTGTGGAGCACCTCGCCGAGATCCCTGCGGCCCTCGCTGCCCCCGAGACCAGGGACACCCCTGTGCATGCGATCCGGATCCTGCTGGCCGAAGACAATGTCACCAACCAACAGGTGGCGGTGCGCATCTTGAAAAATCTGGGGTGGCACACAGACGTCGTGGCGAACGGCGCAGAGGCGGTCCAAGCCCTTGAAACCATCCCCTACGATCTGGTGCTGATGGATGTCCAGATGCCGGTGATGGATGGTTTCGAAGCCACGCGACGTATCCGTAGCCCTGAGTCCGCAGTCCAGAACCACCGGGTTCCTGTCATCGCCATGACTGCCCACACAATGCAGGGAGCCCGGGAACGGTGCCTGGGCGCGGGGATGAACGACTTCGTCACCAAGCCGTTTTCCCCCAAGACGTTGGCGGAGGTGCTCAAAAAGTGGCTGGCGGGGGAGGCCGGCGCCTTAGCCGCATGAGCGCCCCATAAGTCCGCTCCTGCAGCCGGAATTTGCGATCAGGAACCCGAAGCACCCGTGTTCGAAGGGATAGGCCTGAGGACTCGACGGCACGCCCGAGAAACGGGGTCGGATCCGCGTCCGAGGCGATCGTCCGCCCGATTCGACGAAGGAGACCGGGATTCGCAGATCGATCGCCGGTTCACCTGACTGACGGGACCACAGGCACTGCGACGCAACAAATGAGATCCCGACTTGCAGCACCGTTGCGCGCCAGTCCGGTGAGACAGCACGGCAACAGAACCCGCCACGGCACCGCCAGAGCCCAGCCGATCTCCGATGAGCGAAGTTACCGCCCCACGAAGTTCATCCGCGCTGCGAGGTAGCCTCACCCAGGAACTTCTGCTATAATGGAAGAGGTTGGTGTATCCGTTCGGGCGGGCCGCGGCCCGGACACGGTTCATCGATACAAAAGGGCCATCAGCGTCATAGTTGAGACATTATCTTAGAAAGAGCAGGAGTCCCAACATGAAGAATCTCTCCATTGGACTGCTCCTGACTGTTTGCGCGGCATTGGTCACCATCTCACCCGCATCGGCGGCGTGGGTCAGCCTCGGCGGAGATCAGGGCGTGACCGTTACCGTTCTGGAGTCCACGCCGCAGCGCATCGCCCTCGAGTACAAAATCGGCGGCTTCGAGCAGAATGAAGAGGTGGTAGACGGACAGACCTATTCGATGATCTCGCTACCGGGCGAAGCGGAGCGCCTCGACAAAGGGCGGCCCGAGTTACCGGTGGTGGCCCGCAGCGTCATCATTCCGGAAAATCGCCGGATGGACCTGCGCGTGACCGCCCTGGAGTACACAGATCTCCATGGCATCACGCCGATCCCGTCCAAGGGAAATCTCCTGCGCAACGTTGATCCCAGCCAGATCCCGCTCACCTTCGACGCCTTTTATTCGGGCAGCGCCTGGTATCCCGAGCAGGACGCAACCCAGCGCGAGCCTTACATCATGCGTGACTACCGTGGCACTACCGTGGTGGTGACCCCGATCCGGTACCAACCCTCCACCGGCACGCTTCGCGTGGCAACCCGCATGGTGGTTGAGCTGATCGACGCAGGCCTCGGCGGTGCCAACATCTTAGTCCGCGACCGGGCTCTCTCGGCCGTCGATGTCTCTTTCGACGAAGTCTACCGCGACCACTTCCTCAACTACGGCATGCAGCGCGACAAGTACCTCGCAGTCCCCGAGACCGGGTCGATGCTGGTCATCTGCTACGACGCCTTCGCCCCTGCCATGCAGGCGTTTGTGGACTGGAAGAACCAATTGGGCCTCCCCACCACCATGGTTCTCATGTCTCAGGTTGGAACGACCTCGGCCCAGCTTCAGACATTCATCGCCGACCAGTACAATCAGTCTAGCAGTCCGAAGCTGGCCTTCGTGCTTCTGATCGGTGACAGCGGCCAGATCCCCACCCCCATGATGATCAACGACAGCCAGCTCGGCTCGGCCGACCCGACCTACGGAAAGATCGTCGGCACGGACTATTATCCCGAGATCTTCATCGGCCGCTTCTCCGCCGAGACCATCGCGCAGGTGGAGACCCAGGTGCTGCGCTCCGTCAACTATGAGAAGGAGCCGCTCCTGGCCGGTGACGCCTGGTATGCCAAAGGCACGGGGATCGCCTCCGACCAAGGACCCGGCGACGACGGCGAATACGACTACCAGCACATCGGTAACATCCGCACCGATCTCCTGAACTCTGGCTACGCCTTTGTGGACGGGATCTACGATCCCTACGCCACCGCCACCATGGTGACCACCGCTCTCAACGAAGGGCGGAGCATCATCAACTACTGCGGCCACGGCAGCCAGAACGCCTGGGGCACGAGCGGTTTCAGCAGCACAAACGTGGCCGCTCTGACCAACGACCACATGCTGCCGTTCATCTTCAGCGTGGCCTGCGTCAACGGGAAGTTTGCCTCGACCTCCTGCTTTGCCGAAGCCTGGCTCCGGGCGAGCCGTAACGGCAACCCAACAGGCGCGGTGGCGACCTACATGTCGTCCATCAACCAGTCGTGGAACCCGCCCATGGTGGCACAGGATAGGGCGGATAGCCTGCTGGTGCAGGACCAGGCCCGGACATTCGGCGCGCTCTGCTTCAACGGTTCCTGCCAGATGATCCAGGAGTATGGTGGGTACGGTGCCTCGATGTTCAATACTTGGCACATCTTCGGCGACCCGTCGCTGCGGGTGCGGACCAAGGCGCCGACGCCGATCGTCGCGGCCCACCCGGACAGCGTCCTCGTTTTCACCACGGCACTGCAGGTGACGACCGACTGCCCCGGCGCGATCTGCGGCATCGCCGACGGCGGAACCGGCCTCGGGTCGGCGGTGGCGGACAGCAACGGCAACGCCACCGTGGCGCTGCTCGACACGCTGACCGTCGGACAGGCTCTGACCCTCACGGTGACCGGCTACAACCGGGTTCCGCACATCGCGCAGATCGCCGTTTACGGGCCGCCCCCCCCGCCGGGGTTGCGTTATGCGCCGGCATCCTTCGATATCACTGCCGAGCCCGATTCCACGGTCAGCGATACCCTTCGCATCACGAACACGGGCGGGGTAGCCGACACCCTGGGCTTCACGCTGAGCTTCCTCTCCGTATCGGAGGAGGGCGGCTTCCTGAGCTTCTACCCGACGAGCGGACAGGTCTTGGGTGGTGAGACGACGGAGGTCGTTCTCACCTTCGGCGGCCGCGGGTTCAGCTCGGGCACGTACAGCGGCATCATCAAGGTAGAGCCGAGCTCGGGATCGACCGTCTCTCTGCCGGCTGTGCTGCATGTCGGTGACACCTCGGACGTCTCGGGCGACCGCGGCACGCCGAGGACGGTGGTCCTGGAAGCTGCGCGGCCCAACCCGTTCGCGGACGCGGCCATCCTCCAGTACAGTCTGCCCACGGCGCAGACGGCACGGCTGGTGATCTACGACGCCTCCGGCCGGACGGTTCGCACTCTGGCCCGCGGGATGGCGGTGGCGGGCTATCACTCGATCGAGTGGAACGGCCGCGACGAGACCGGGCGGGCGGTGCCCGCCGGCGTCTACTTCGCGCGCCTTCAGACCGCGGATCGCAGCTTGACCCAACGGTTGCTCCGCATTCGCTAACGATGTAACCGCGACTGGTGCGGTGCGTGAGACCGCCCTCCGTGCAAGCGGGGGGCGGTTTCTTTCCCCTCAGGCGGAACGGTCGCGGTCGGCGGGGAAGTGCTTGCCTCCACCGCGTTCATCGGCGAGAATCCGCTGCGGCCATCGTGCCGAAACCGGCCGTGTCGGGGCGCGCATGCACGCCCGGCCCCCGGCTCCAGGACACCTCGCCGGCCCTCGCACGGCTGAAGGAGAACGCAGCATGCTCAAAGACCTCGAGCAACGCTTCCGCACTGTCGCGCCCCGGGCCGACTTCGTCTCCCTCCGGTTCGTCTGTGAACGAACCGAGGCGCTCTCGGTGCGGCAGGATATCGTCCAGCCGGTCCAGACCGCCGAAGACACAGGCGTCATGATCACTGTCTTAGATGGCGGCGGGATCGGCTATGGCGCCACGTGCGACCTCTCCGAGGCCGGCCTGCGCCGCGCGGCATCCGACGCCCACGATTGGGCTCGCCGCAGCGCCGGACGCACGGTGATCGATTTCAGCAAGATCGCCATGCCGAAGCCGCACGCGGAGTGGACAACGCCCGTGCAGACTCCGTGGGCCTCGGTGCCCCTGGGCGACAAGATCGCTCTCCTGCGCGAACAGTGCGCCCGGCTCAAGACCGATCCGCGCATCGTCGATTGGTCGAGCGGCCTCTACCACGTGGGGACCGAGAGCCTCTACCTGACCGCCGAGGGAGGACGCGCTCACCAACGCTTCAGCTATCTCGTGCCGAGCCTGTCGGCCACCGCCAACGAGGGGTCGGAGACGATCACCCGCTCGCTCGGCGGACGCGGCTTCTGCCGCCAGGGCGGGATGGAGGTCATTGACGCCGTCGGCTTCCGCACGGCCGCACCCGAGCTAGCTGCCGAGGCGCTGGCGCTATTGACCGCCCCGAACTGCCCCAGCGGGACCATGGATCTGCTCATCGCCCCTGACCAGATGATCCTGCAGATACACGAGTCGGTCGGACATCCGCTGGAGTTGGATCGCATCCTCGGTGATGAGCGCAACTACGCCGGCACCAGCTTCGTCACCCTCGACATGTTCGGGAGCTACCGCTACGGCTCTGATCTGATGAACATCACCTACGACCCGACGCGGCCGGAGCAGTTCGCGAGCTTCGCGGTGGACGACGATGGCGTTGCGGCGACGAAGGAGTACATCGTCCGCGCCGGAATCCTGGAGCGGCCTCTCGGAAGCGTCGTCTCCCAGGCGCGAGCGGGCGTCGCCGGCGTGGCCAACGCCCGCGCCCAGAGCTGGAATCGCCCGCCGCTCGATCGGATGGCCAACCTCAACCTCGAGCCCGGCACGTCGTCTCTGGACGAGATGATCGCCGCGGTGGAGCACGGTATCTATGTGAAGACGAACTGCTCGTGGTCGATCGACGACTCGCGCAACAAGTTCCAGTTCGGCTGCGAGTGGGGTCGACTTATCGAGAACGGCAAGCTCCAGGGCCTGGTCAAGAAGCCCAACTACCGCGGGATCTCCGAGTCGTTCTGGCGCAATCTGAAGATGGTCGGCGGCCCGGAGACCTTCGTGCTGATGGGCACCCCAAACTGCGGCAAGGCCGAGCCGAACCAGGTCGTGCGCGTCGGGCACGCATCGCCCGCCTGTCTCTTTCACCAGGTCGATGTCTTCGGAGGGGAGTGATCCATGAACCAAGAAACGAACGCACCGTCCCCCACCGGGGCGCACACCGATGTCGAGCTTCAAGGCCGCTTCCTGGAGCTCGCCGACCACATCAAGTCACGGCTGCACGGCGGCGAGGACTTTCTGGCCGAGTTCAGTGCCGAGAAGTCCGATTTCGTCCGCTTCAACCAGGCGAAGATCCGTCAGGCGGGCCGAGTCACGCAGCGGTCGATCTCGATCGAGCTCGTAGATGGCAGTCGGCACTCCTCGGCCGGGATCACCCTGAGCGGTGAGCCGACCACCGATCGGGCGCGGGTCGATGCCGCGATCGAAGAGTTGCGCGGGCGGCTGCCCCATCTCCAAGACGATCCGCACCTGCTGTTTTCCCGAGAGGTCCACGACACCGAAGCACACGGACGGGACGAGACCCCTGACGCGGGAACGGCGCTGGCGCAGGTCCTCGATGCCGCCGCCGGACGCGAGTTCGTCGGGATCTGGGCCTCGGGCGGAATCTACTCCGGGTTCGCCAACTCGTTCGGGCAGAGAAATTGGTTTTCCAGCCACACCTTCAACCTCGATTGGAGCCTTTACCATCGCGCCGACAAGGCCGTGAAGTGCGGCTACGCGGGCTTTTCCTGGGATGAGGCCGAGTATCGGCGGCGCCTCGACGCGGCCCTGGTGCAGCTCGAAGTCCTCGCTCGCGAGCCGAAAACGATCGCCCCGGGGAAGTATCGCGTCTACCTCGCCCCCGATGCGCTCTCCGAGATCGTCGGGATGCTGAGCTGGGGCGGCCTCGGTCTCAAGTCGCACCGGACCAAGCAGACCATGCTGATCAAGATGGTCGAGGAAGGGTGGAAGCTGCATCCCGCCGTCACCCTTCGCGAAAACACGAAGGACGGTGTGGCGCAGAACTTCCAGAGCTTGGGCTTCATCAAGCCGGACTCGGTCACGATCATAGAGAAAGGCGTGTACAAGGACTGCCTGGTCTCGCCACGCTCGGCGAAGGAGTATGGCGTGCCGACCAATGGCGCCAACTCCTACGAGGGTCCTGAGTCAGTGGAGATGGACGCCGGGGATATCCCCGAAGCAGAGGTCGCGGCCCGTCTCGGCACCGGTGTCCTCATCAACAATCTCTGGTACCTGAACTTCAGCGACCGGCCGAGCTGCCGCATGACCGGCATGACCCGTTTTGCCACTTTCTGGGTGGAGAATGGGAAGATCACGGCTCCGCTCAACGTCATGCGCTTCGACGAGACGATCTACCGCGCGCTCGGCGAGAAGCTCGTGGGGCTGACGCAGGAGCGGTCGTTCATTCTGGACGCTTCGACGTACTACCAGCGGTCCACCGGAAGCTGGCGGTTGCCGGGGGCGATGGTCGACGACTTCACGTTTACGCTTTAGGTCCGCGCGATTCAGCCGCATCTGCTTCGTTGCGCGCAGGCCCGGTCTCCTCGGCGTACCTGGGGGTACGCCTGCGTCGCCGGGGCCTGCGCGCGCCTCGCATCTGCAGCCGACTCACGCGGCCCGGCGTCTGCTTGATCCGGTCGACCCTTCCTAGCGGGTGCTACGGTGCTCGTTGCCGGGGAAACGAACGGTGGCGTCCGGCTCTCGCGTCTGCGCGACCGGCGTGGTACCGTCCGCTGACATGAGCACAGAACGCAGAGCCACCAGGAAGACGACCCCGACCGGCACCCCGCGCCCGCGCGCGCCGGGTGCCCGCGTCCGGAAGGCGAAGGCAGCCCCCACCCCACCCGACTTCCGGGATTCGCGCGAAACCGACACCCCCACCCTCGCAGCCAACACCCTCCCCACGGTCGATCTCTATGCCGACGGCGCCTGCAGCGGCAACCCCGGCCCGGGCGGCTGGGGCGCCATCCTCGTCTCCCCGGCCGGCAGGAGGCGCCTCGAGATCTCCGGCGCAGACCTTGACACCACGAACAACCGGATGGAGATGATGGGAGTCGTCGAAGGGCTGCGACGCCTGAAGGTGAAGAGCCGCGTCCGCGTGGTCACCGACTCGCGCTATGTCATCGATGGGATGAAGAGTTGGATCCACACCTGGCGGCGCAACGGCTGGAAGACTTCGGATAGGAAGCCGGTGAAGAACAAGGACCTCTGGGAACTGCTGAGCGAGCTCAGCGGCAAACACGAGACCGTCTTCGCGTGGGTGGCCGGCCACAAAGGGCACGCCGAGAATGAACGCTGCGACGCCATGGCGCGCGAGGCGATCGACACGGCGCGAAAGCTAGCGGCGGGGTCGCGGCGATCCGCGACGCGGTGAGCCCGCCGCGACCGGACGGATCATGTAAAGTGGCGAGGCCGGGGCGATCCGCTCTGCGCTGAGCCAGCGTCGCTCGAACGGATCCAGGCGAAATGCCGGTGCCGGTGCGGCGCCGGCCCCGCGGGTCTCATGCTCGGCTGGTCAGCTCGCGGTAGACGGCGAGGGTCTCGTCTACCATCCGGTCTGCGGTAAAGACCTCCGCGACGTGGCGTCGCCCCGCAATCCCCATGCGCACGCGACGTGGCTGATCGTTCAGCAGGACGATGGATTGCAGGGCCAGCGCCTCGGCATTGGCCGGCTCGGCCAGAAGTCCTGTCTCACCATCCAGCACGGTCTCCGGGCTGCCCCCCGCACGGGTCACAACGACCGGCACCCCCGCGGCCTGCGCGTCGAGGGTCGAGGTGCCGAGACCTTCCTCTACCGATGACAGAACGAAGAGGTCGAGGGCCGGCAGATACCGTGCCGCGTCGGGTCGGAAGCCCGCAAACGTGACCGAGCCATCCAGGGAAAGCTGATCCGCCAGGCGGCGCAGATCCTTTTCCAGCTCGCCGCTCCCCAGGATCACGAGGTGAGCCGATGGCACGGCTCGCCGGATGATCGGCATCGCCTCCAACAGGTAGCGCTGCCCCTTGTGCTCCACCATCTGCGCAATATTTCCGAGGAGGAGCGCGTCACCCGGCACGCCCAGCTCTGCCCGCAAGTCCAGCCGTTCCTGCTGCGACCGCTGCGGGTCGAGCTCGGAAGGGAGTGGGTCGCCCGGCTGGCTCGTGCCCGGCAACTGCACGCCGGAGGGCACCACGCGGAGGGAGTCGGGCGCCACGCCGTAAGCAAGAAGGACCCGGCGAATCGCCTCGGATACACAGACGATCGTTTGCCCCGCATTTGTGTACTTAAGGCGCGTGAGCGGGTCACGCGAGGGCACAAAGTCGACGCGGCGCGCGACCACGAACGAAGGCCGGTGGAATGACCGCGGCGGCGGAATGCGGAAGGCTAGGAATCCGAGCGTGTGAGCATGGGCGGTGTGGGCGTGCAGGATATGCCAGGTGCGGTCGGCCAGGATGTGCTGCAACGCGCGCCCGAGCTTCGGCGCGAAGATCGGAGTCGCGGGCAGTTCCAACACAGGCAGGTCCTGCCGGCGGAGTCGTTGGGCCAGAGGGCTTCCTTGGGTCGTGGCGACGACCGAGACCACGCCGCGTTCTTCCAGCCCCCGCGTCAGGTAGAGGACCTGCTGCTGGCCGCCGCGCCATTCCGTGCTGATGTCGAGATGGAGGACCTTCACGATGCCACCCCCAGTGGAAGCAACCTTCGCGGAGTCTAGCAGAAGGCGTATCCCGTCGGGGGAGACGGATTTCCTGGTTGTTACGCCTCCCCGATGTTAGGGTCTTCCCAATCGCATTGATGGAAGGAACGCGATGGATTCAACCGAGCCGGAAATGCCAGGCCCACACGCGCCCCATGAACTGCGCGCGGGCCGCCTGCTCCTGCTCCACGAGCTGAAGGACCGCTCACTCTGGTTCGTGCGCCTGCGCTGGTGGGTTCCGCCGCTGATCTGGGCCGGCCTCCTCATCGCCGGAGTCCTTCAGGTCCGGCTGGAGCCTCTGGTCCTTTTCCTCGTCTCGCTGTTCATCCTCGCCTACAATGTTCTCTTCCACTTGTGGCACCGTCGGTTCAAGCTGGAACGTGAACTGCAGACGGAGGACCAGCTCCGGAGCTTCACCCGCTGGCAGGTGATTTGCGACTTCGCCTCCATCTTCCTGTTCGTTCATTTCACGGGGGGGGGCTCCAGCCCGTTCGTCTTCTTCTTCATCTTCCATATCATTTTCACCTCCATCCTCCTGAAACATCGCACCGCTTGGGCGTTTGCGGTGATCGCAGCCCTGGGGATGGGTCTGCTCAACGCGGCCGAGAGCTTCGGACTCCTGCAACACCATCCGATGACCTACCGGGGCGCGACGGTCATCGCCCTCACGGGCCAGGCCCTCCCTGCCCTCGTCACCTGGGTCTTCTTTGCCGTCACGGTGGTCGTCAGCTCCCTGGTCACCACCAGCATCATGGAGATGGTCCGGCGGCGGATCCTGCGTTTGGCGGAGCTGTCAGAGGCGGTCTTAGTCCTCAACAACAAGCTGCGCAGCCTCCACACCATCGTGAATTCCATGGTTGGCAGCCGCCGGTCCGAGCGGATTCTTGACTTAGTCTGTTCCGAGCTGGCCCGGGTGATGGCGGTGCAGGGCATGTCGGTGAAGCTCTTGAGCGATGACGGAGAGAAACTCCGCTACGCCGCCTCCCACGGGCTCCCCTCGCGGTTCGCGGCGGGGCGGGAGCTGGATGTCGCGCGCAGCCCGCTCAACAAGAGCATCCTCGACGGCGAGCCGTTCGCCACGGGGCAGGTCACGCAGCAGGAGCTGTTCCAGCTCGGGGAGGAAGTGGCGGCGGCTCAGGTCCAGTCGGTCCTCTTCGTGCCACTCAGAAACGAAGTCCGGGTCATCGGAATCCTCGGTGCCTACGCGCGCGCCCCGGAGCGCTTTGGCCAGGACGACATCGATTTCCTCCGGCTGGCGGCGGAGCTGGTGGCCATCGCGCTGGAGAACGCCCGCGCCTACCAAGCGGTCGAGGATCTGGGCGAGGAGAGGGAACGCTTCAGTTTCCGGGTCGCCCACAATCTTCGTGCGCCTCTGGCGGCCATGGTCAGCATGCTCGACGTGCTGGGCGAGGGGTATACGGGAGGGATGAACCCGACGCAACTCCAGTATCTGCAGCGAATAAAGAGGCGGGCCGTCTCTCTCAGCGAACTGGTGAGCGAACTCATGGTCCTGGCGACGAGCCACAGCATCCGAGGAGAGCACTTCACGGTTCCCGTCGACTTGTGCGAGCTGGCGGCCCATGTCGGGCGGACCTTTCAGGACAAGGCAACCGAGCGCGAGCAGCGTTTCACGGTAGACGCGCCGGAGGGCCTTCCCCCCGTCTCCGGCGATCCCGGGATGCTGGAGCGGATGCTGGAGAACCTGGTCTCCAACGCCATCAAGTACACACCGAAAGGGGGGACGGTCCGGATCGGGCTCTCTCTTGCTCAGGACGGACGGATCCTGCTCGAAGTCAGCGACTCCGGGATTGGAATCCCCCTGGCGGTACAGCAAAGGCTCTTCACCGAGTTTTTCCGAGCCGAGAACGCCAAGGCGATGGAGACGGCAGGGACCGGCCTCGGCCTCGTCATCGTGCGTGACATCGTGGAGAAGCACGGCGGAACCATCCGCCTGGAGAGTGAAGAAGGCCGCGGCACGACCTTCTTTGTTACGCTCTCCCCAGCCACGACTGGGCCGGACAGTCGGGCCTGAGCCAACGGCGCGATTTTCTTTGCGGATCTGATTATTTAGCCCTATCGGCGCGTCAGGAGTGGATCTACTATGTGTGCCGGGCCAAGCGAGGATCCACAGCATGATCTCTGAATCCCGGATAGGAGTGTATTTCTGCCGGAGATCCAGTAGTCCGGCAGGCCAGGCTGATCTGGCAGAGCTTTCCCGTTACGCCGCAGCTTTCCCCCATGTCACCGACGTCAAGGACTTTGGTGAACTTCCCCATCTCGACCCCGAAGCCCTGACCCGGGAGTTTACCAAGCTCCGGCTCACCACGGTGGTCATCGCCGGTGACTCGCCCGGCTTCTTCAAACCCGCGTTCGCGCGGGCGCTGGCCGAGGCCGACGGCGATCCTGAGCGAGTGCGCCTGGCGTCGTTCCGCGAGCACGGCGCCCTGTACGGCAACATCACCGAGCGCGCCAAAGCGGTGCTTTGCTGCGCCATTTACGGCGTGCCCTATGGCCTAGCCACCGTGCCGGACACCACGCCGGTGCATCCCGATACGCTCGTTGTGGGCGGGGGTATCGCCGGCATGCAGGCTGCTCTCGAGATCGCGGACGGGGGCATGAAGGTCTACCTAGTCGAGCGCGAGCCCACGATCGGCGGGCACATGGCGATGTTCGACAAGACGTTTCCCACCCTCGACTGCGCCGCCTGCATCCTCACCCCGAAAATGGTGTCGGTCGGCCAGCATGAGATGATCGAGTTGATGACCTGGTCCGAGGTGGAGAAAGTGAGCGGCACGCCGGGGGCGTACCGGGTGCAGGTCCGGCGCAAGGCCCGCTACGTCGACGCGGACGCCTGTGTTGCCTGTCACGCCTGCATGGAAGTGTGTCCCATCCGCGTGGACAGCGAGTTCGACAGCGGCATCACCACCCGTAAGGCGATCTACATTCCCTTCCCCCAGGCGGTGCCCAACTCCTACATCCTCGACGCTGCGAACTGCACGTACGTGCAGAGCGAAAGGCAAAAGTGCGGGGCCTGTCTCAAGCGGTGCGCCAAGGATTGCATCCACTTCGACGACGTAGACCAGGTGATTGAACTGGAGGTGGGCAACATCATCCTGGCCACCGGCTACGACGTCTTCGATGCCACGCGGATCGAGCGCTACGGCTACGGGCACCTGCCCAATGTGCTCACCGCCCTGGAGTTCGAGCGCCTGACCAACGCCTCCGGCCCCACCGGCGGCAACATCGTCATGAAGACGAAGAAGTTGAACAAGCGCACCAAGCAGGAGGAGTGGGTCTTCGACCCCGAGGGGCCGCGCCCCGAGAGCATTGCCATCATCCACTGCGTGGGATCGCGCGACGCCAATTACAACCCCTACTGCTCCCGCGTCTGCTGCATGTACTCACTGAAGTTCGCGCACCTGGTCAAGGAGAAGCTGCCCAACGCCAAGTGCTACGAGTACTACATCGACATGCGGGCATTCGGTAAAGGGTACGAGGATTTCTTCGAACGGATCAAGGACGAAGGGGTCTTTGTCGTGCGCGGGCGCTCGGCCAAGGTGACCGAGAAGGACGGCGGGTTGCTCCTGCGGGGCGAGGACATCCTCAGCGACAAGGTGATGGAGTTCCCGGTGGACATGGTGCTGCTGGCCGTGGGTTTGGAGCCGGCGCCGGGAACCGGGGAGCTGGCCTCCGTGCTCGGGATCCCCCGCGACGAAGACGGCTGGTTCCAGGAACTCGACTACAACACCGACCCGACCGGTACCGAACGGGGCGGTGTCTACGTGGCGGGCGTCTGTCAGGGCCCGAAGGACATCCCCGACACTGTGGCCCAGGCATCCGCGGTCGCCGCCCGCGTCTTGCGCAGCATCGTCAGCCACCGCGGCCAGGATAGCCGGAGCAGCCTGCCCCTGGCCCAGATCGAGTCCCGGGCCCGCCGCCTCGCGGGCGTCTGAGACAGAGGAGAGAATCGCCATGGCAGTACTGGCCAACCCCAGGCTCGTCTCCGAGCTGGAGCACTACGGTGCCCAGGACGTGGTCAAGTGCTACCACTGTGGAAACTGCACGGCAGCCTGCCCGTTTTCCCGGGAACCCTTCATCTTCCCGAGAAAGTCGATGCGTTTCCTGCAGATGGGGCTGGAGGACAAACTGCGCGGCAACCTCGAGCCGTGGCTCTGCTACTACTGCGGGGAGTGCTCGGAACAGTGCCCACGGGAGGCGGAGCCTGGTGAGACCATGATGGCCATGCGCCGCTGGCTGACCGGCCAATACGACTTCACCGGAATCTCCAAGCTCTTCTATCGTTCCTGGAAGGTCGAGCTCTTTGCCATCTTGCTGGTCGCCCTGCTCACCGGCATCGGATTCTTCCTCTACGGCTCCAGCCGGGGCGACATCGGGATCTACGACGGCCCGGGCGCTTTCCTTCCCAGCTCGATGGTGCACTGGTTCGACTGGGGCATGGCCGCGGTGTTGGCCGGGCTGCTCCTGGTCAACTGCGTCCGGATGTGGTGGTTCACCACGGGGCGGGATCGAACGCTGCACATTCCCCTTTCCTCCTATGTGCAGAAGGCCTGGCTGCTCCCCGTTCACTTTTTCACGCAGAAGCGCTATCGCGAGTGCAATCGGAAACGGCCCTGGCTGATCCACCTTGTCCTCATGCTCAGCTACGTAACGATGCTGGTCCTCATCATGTTTTTCCTCCACGCCATGCAGAGCGGACCCGCCATCCGGTGGACGGCTCACGTGTTCGGCTACGCAGCGACGATCGGGCTTCTCGGCACGGTGGCTTTCGCGCTCCGCGGTCGCGTCCGTTCTGTCGAGACCCACTACCGGCACTCGCACGAGACCGACTGGATGTTCCTCATCATGCTCGCCTACGTGGCCTTGACCGGAATTGTCCAGCACGTCCTGCATCGCGCCGGGAATGCTCCGGCGGCCAATGTCGTCTACTTGGCGCACTTGATGGGTGTGGTGCCGATGCTGGTGCTGGAGGTTCCCTTCAGCAAGTGGGCGCACATGGCGTACCGGCCCCTGGCCATGTATTTCGCCGAGGTGCAGACCGAGGCCATCACCGCTCGGGAAAAGGATCGGGCGGCGATACGCGCGGCCGGATCGCAACCGGCGTGAGGGAGACGGGAATGGGAGAATGTAAGATCGGCGTCTACGTCTGCAACTGCGGCACCAACATCGCCAAGGTGGTTGATTGCGACGAGGTGGTCCGCACGCTGCAGGGCCTGCCCGGCGTGGCGGTCGCCCGCTCCTACAAGTACATGTGCTCCAACCCCGGGCAGGAAATGATCGCCCAGGACATTCGGGAGCAGGGCCTCGATCGCGTGGTGGTTGCTGCCTGCAGCCCGCGGATGCACGAGCCGACCTTCCGCCGCGCCCTCTCCACGGCCGGGCTCAACCCGTATTTCCTGGAGATGGCCAACATCCGCGAACAGTGCAGTTGGGTGCACGAGGACGGGCGTGCGGCCACCGACAAAGCCACCGCCCTGACCCGGGCGGCCGTCCGCCGCGTGGCGCATCACGAACCGCTGGAGAAGCGTTTCGTCGACATGAACCCCACGACCCTCGTCATCGGCGGCGGGATCACAGGATTGACCGCGGCCCTAGAGCTGGCCGAGTCGGACCAGCCGGTCATTCTTGTCGAGCGAGAGGATCAGCTTGGCGGCAACATCAGCCGCGTCGACCTGACCGCCCCCTACCTCGACTCCGCCCGAGACCTGCTGCGGACACGGATCGAGCGGGTCACGTTGCACCGGATGATTACGGTGCATCTCGGCGCGAAGGTCGAGGACCTTTCCGGCTTCGTCGGAAACTTCCGCACCCGGATCCGCCTGAACACCGGCGAGCATATCGAGGCCGAGGTGGGCAGTGTCATCGTTTGCACCGGCTACCAACCGTTCGACGCCGCGCGCGTCAAGGCGTACGGCTACGGTTGGTTCCCCAATGTCATCACCTCGTTCGAATTCGAGGCGATGCTTCGCAAGGGTCGCATCGTGACCGACCAGGGGAAACCGCCGCAGTTCGTCGCCATCATCCACTGCATCGGGAGTCGCAGCCGGGAGTTCCATCCCTACTGCTCCCGCGTTTGCTGCATGACCGCGCTCAAGTACGGGCACGAGACCAAGTCGGCCCTGCCCGACTCGTTCGTCTACGATCTCTATATCGACATGCACGCTTTCGGGAAGGGCTGCGAGGACTTCTATCGTCGCTCTTCGGAGATCAAGACGGTCTTCCTCATGTATGGCAAGAACACCACGCCGGAGATCCGCCAGGCGGGACCTAAGTACGAGTGCGGGATGCTCATCCGCGTGAACGACGAGCTGTGCGGCGAGGAGGTCGATATTCCGGCCGACTTAGTGGTGCTCATGGTGGGCATGGAGGCGCGCGTGGACTCTGCGGAGGTAGCGCGACTGGTCAACATCAGCCAGGACAAGGACGGGTGGTTCATCGAGAGCCATCCCAAGCTCGATCCCGTCGCCACCACCACGGACGGCATCTTCATCGCCGGCTGCTGCTCGTCGCCCAAGGACATCACCGACAGCGTGGCCCAGGCGCGCGCCGCGGCCGCCCGCATTCTCGCCCGGATCGCCCGGGGGAAGCTCGAGGTCGACGCCGTCTACGCCGAGGTCAACGACGACTACTGCTCGGGTTGTCGCATGTGCAACGAACTGTGTCCCTATGGCGCTATCGAATATGACGCGGAGAGGAAACGAAGCAAGGTCAACAGCGCGACCTGCAAGGCGTGCGGGACCTGTGTGGCGGCCTGTCCCTCGGGTGCCATCCAGGGGCGCCACTTCACCGACCAGCAGATCTTCGCCCAGATCGAGGGGGTGCTCTGATGGGGTTCGAGCCGAGAATCGTGGGTTTCCTGTGTAACTGGTGCTCCTACACCGGGGCGGATCTCGCGGGGACCAGCCGAATCAAGTACGCTCCCAGCATTCGGATCATCCGGGTCATGTGCTCGGCGCGGATTGACCCCTCCTTTGTCTTGAAGGCCCTGCTCGAGGGGGCGGACGGCGTGCTCATCTGCGGGTGCCACCCCGGCGACTGCCACTATGTCGAGGGGAACTACAAGACGATGCGGCGCTTTCCGCTGCTCAAGAAACTCCTGGCCGACTATGGTATCGAGCCGCAGCGCGTGCGGCTGGAATGGGTCAGCGCCAGCGAGGGAAAGCGCTTCGCCGACCTCGTCAGCGAAATGACCGAGCAGATTCGACCCCTCGGGCCGTGCCGGGTGCGCACCGTCTTGGATGCCGACCGGGTGGAGAGGTAGGCGATGGAAGGGAACGGCAAGAAGAAGCTCCAGATTGCTCTCTACTGGGGCGCCGCTTGCGGCGGCTGCGATGTGGCCGTCCTCGACACCAACGAGTTCATTCTTGATGTGGCGGCGGTCGCCGACATCCGCCTTTGGCCGATCGCGGTCGATGGCAAGTATCACGATGTCGAGGCTATGGCCGACGGTGAGCTCGACCTTACCCTGTTCAACGGGGCGATTCGCAACTCAGAGAACGAGCACGTGGCCAAACTGCTCCGCCGCAAGAGCAAGGTGATGGTCGCCTTCGGCTCCTGCGCCCACCTGGGGGGGATCCCTGGGCTGGCCAACCAGGTGACGAAGGAGGAGATCCTGTCGCGAGCCTACCTCGACAACCCCTCCATCGAGCCGGGCAACCGCACGGTTCCGCGCCCCTCCACGCAAGTGGAGGCCGGCGTGCTGGAGATCCCCGAATTCTACCAGCGGGTGTACAAGCTCAACGACATCGTGGAGGTAGACTATTACCTGCCCGGATGCCCGCCCGCGCCCGCCCAGGTCAAGGCCGTGCTCCTGGCCGTGGTCGCCGGTGCCCTCCCGCCGATCGGTTCGGTCGTGGGCGCGTCGGAGCGCGCCGTGTGCGACGACTGCAAACGAGAGAAGCAGGAGAAGAAGGTCCGTAAGTTCTACCGACCCTGGGAAATCCTCCAGGACTTCGACAAGTGCCTGCTGGAACAGGGGATCGTTTGCTCCGGCTCGGCCACCCGATCCGGCTGCGGCGTCCGCTGCCCCGACAGCGGCATGCCCTGCCGCGGCTGCTACGGCCCGCTCCCGAACGTACGCGATCAGGGTGCCAAGGTGGTCAGTGCCATCGCTTCCATCATCGACAGCAAAGACCCGGAGGAGATCGATCGCATCCTGGCCGACATCCCCGACATCATGGGGTATGCCTACCGGTTCGGATTGCCGGCATCCCTCCTGCAGAGGAGCCTCTGACATGGCCCGGACGATTAAGATCGACCCGATCACGCGGCTCGAAGGCCACGGCAAGATCGAGATCTTCCTTGACGACGACGGCGGGGTGAAGGACTGCTACTTCCAGATCCCGGAACTACGGGGCTTCGAGCGCTTCGTCGTCGGCCGGCCCATCGAGGAGTTGCCCCGCATCGTCACCCGGATCTGCGGGGTCTGCCCGGCCAGCCACCATCTCGCCGCCGCCCAGGCCGTCGATGGCTGCTTCGACAATGAGTGCCCGCCGCTCGCGCACAAGCTGCGCGAGATGTACTACCAGGCGCACTACATCCACAGCCACATCGCCCATTTTTACGCCCTGGCCGCCCCCGACTTTGTCTGTGGCCCGGACGCCGACCCGGCGGAGCGGAACATTCTCGGGGTAGTGGCCAAAGTCGGGATCGAGATCGGCGGCCGGGTCATCCGCGCCCGCGCCATGGCCCAGGAGATTCAACAGATCATCGGCGGACGGTTCACGCATCTCGTCTGGTGCCTGCCCGGCGGAGTCTCGAAGGGACTCAAACCCGAAGAACTCGAAAAGATTAGACCGATGGTGGACGAGCTCTACGATTTCACTCTCTTCTCGGTGCAGCTCTTCCGGGATGTCATCCTGGGCAACCCCGGCTATGTCGACCTCATCCTCAACGGTCCGTATACCCTCGATGTTCACAACATGGGTCTGGTGGACGCGAACAACGCGCCGAACTTCTACCGGGGAACGGTGCGGGTGGTCGACTTCGAGGGCGAGGAGATCTGCCGCTACTCGCCCCGTGAATACCACCAGTTCGTGGCCGAGCATGTCGAGCCGTGGACGTACCTCAAGTTTCCCTACCTGAAGCAGCGCGGCTGGAAAGGCTTCGTCGAGGGAAAGGATTCCAGTCTGTACTGCGCGACCCCGCTGGCGCGGCTCAATGTGGCCGATCGCATGGCCACCCCGAAGGCGCAGGAGGCGTACGAAGAGATGTTCTCGACCCTCGGACAGAAGCCCTGCCGGGCGCTGCTGGCCCAGCACTGGGCGCGCCTGGTCGAGATGGTGCAGAACGCCGAAGCGCTGCGGGGTTTCTGCGCCGACCCCGAGATCACCGGCGCCCGCTACCGCGTGGTGCCGCAGAAGATCACCGGCGAGGGCGTGGGGATCGTCGAGGCGATGCGCGGCACCCTCACCCACCACTACACCTGCGACGAGAAGGGGATCTGCACCAGCGCCAACCTCATCGTCGGCACGACCAATAATAACGCCCCGATTCAGATGGTGACGAAGAAGGTCGCGCAGACTTTCATCAAGCCCGGGGTGGAGCCGACCGAGGGGATCCTGAATCGGATCGAAATGGCCTTTCGGGCATTCGACCCTTGTTATAGCTGTGCCACGCACTCCTTGCCCGGGCAGATGCCGCTGGAAGCGCGGATCTACCGGGGGGGCGAGGTTTGGCGGGTGTTGAAGAAGAACTGCTGAGGCGCGGCGAGTGGGGGCGGATCCGGCACCAGGGCAGCGTCGAGGCACAGGTCCAGGATCGAAGCGTGACGCCCATGGATGATGCGGGCCGGCCAACGCTCGTCCTGGTCGTCGGCCTTGGCAACCCGATTCTGCGCGATGACGCTGTTGGGATCCGCCTGGCCCGGGGGTTCCGGCGGCGATGGGAAAACCGCCCCAACGCCGCCGCACGCGGCACGGCCCCCGGTGGCGATGGGGATCACGCCGCCGCGGAACCTCCTGTCATCACACGTGATTCCACCTGTGTCGATAGCCCCGCCATCACCCACGGTTCCGTCACTGCCGGTGGCCGCGCCGTCGGGCCCGGGGGCATGATCGACGTGCGCTTTCTTGAGGAGTGCTCGGTGGGCGGGCTGACCCTGGTGGAGCAACTCGCCGGCTACGACCGGGTCGTCGTCCTCGACTCCATCCGCACGCGTGACGGCCGCCCCGGTGACTGGTACTCGTTCACCGCCTCCGCGCTTCGCCCCACCATGAATCTTGGCAGCGTCCACGACGCGAACTTCGCGACCGCCCTTGAACTCGGCCGCCGTACCGGTTTGGTCCTGCCCCCCGACGAGCGGATCGTAATCTTCACGGTCGAGATCGAGGACAACCTCACGTTTGACGAGCGGATGTCGGAAGCGCTCGAGGCTGCCTATCCGGGGTACTCGCAAGAAATCTTCGAGGAGATCGAGCGGTTGGTGGAGAGCTGAGGCCCTATTCCCGCGAAAGCAAATCGGCATCCACCAGGTCCTGCGGCCGGCCGGCCGCACGTTTCGCGGCTATCAAGTCCTGTTTGGAAATGAAGAGGACCTTCAAGTCGTCGAAATCCACTTCCACTCGCCTGTCCCAGCATTCTTCGAATCGGACGCCCGGGATCCCCATCATCACGTCCACGCGTACCGGCGGCACGCCCATTTGAAAGAAGAAACCATCTTCTGAAAAGTCCTTGGGCGTCAAGCCTGCCAGCGGGGCGCCAAATTCCCGCAATGCAGCATAGACAGCTTCTGCATTGACATTGTCGGTTCCAATTACGACGTCGAGGTCTTTGGTGAACCGCGGTTCGGCATATTGCACGACCGCATACCCGCCAATCACCAAATACTTAACGTCGTTGGCGTTGAAAATCTGTAACAGTTCGCTGAAGTCTGCGTTGACGAACATCCAACCCCTTGACCTTCATGTAGTGGATGACCAATTCCCACGACGCATCAAAGCGGGCCGTCGCTGTTTGGGCCTGCCAGAAGTCCAGGTCAAAGGACCTGTCCATCTGCTCGATTCTCCCTCGCCGCTCAACGAAATCCGCTCTCATGGGTTTCCTGCCGTTAGGAGTCGATAGGCCGATCGGAACAGCGGGCAAGCCGCAGCCGGCCGACGGGAGCATCCATCCGGCCGATGCCAAGGGGAACACCCGCCTGCATTGCGCGCCCCGGCGAGCAGTATGGGACATCTTCCGGGGCGTGTCGAGAGCGGGGTTGACTCGCCCGCACCGCCGGACCGGGAACTCCCCGACGCTCAAGCCAGCGGGGCACGGACGGATTCATCGTGACATCGGTGCTGGGGACACGGCGGAAAGGTGTGTCGGCTTTCGGCCACCTGAGCAATCAAGAATTTCGATGCTCTTTGAATCACGCCAAGACGTTGAACACGGCGATGTTTCCGAGTCAGGTAACTAAGCGCCGTTTCGATGGTGCTGTTGTTGGTCCTCGGATTCCCACGGCACGCGTTGCGGGTGGGGTGGCACAACCAGCGCACCGAGCACACCGCCGAGGAATCCCCCGACGTGGCTGAGCAGGTCGTGGCCGAAGATCGACGGCAGCAGGGCAATGGCGAGCAGCGGGAGGTAGATCCGCGTCGTCTTCATTCGCTGCCTATCGGAGAAGCGAGCCCGATAGCGCAGGAGAAAGACCAGGATGACGCCGTAGAGCCCCATGATCGCACCCGAGGCGCCGACCGTGAGGACCGGGACGGGGATGCCGCTTCCCTCCGGATAGAGCTCTCTCGCCCGGAGAAGCGACATCGCGGCGCCGCACAGGCCGGCGAAAAAATAGAGGCCGAGCGTCCGCAACCGGCCGTAGAACTCCTCCACCGCCGCACCGCCCGCGGTCAGGCCTACCATGTTGCCCAGGATGTGTCCCGCGCTCGCATGGAGGAAGAGCGGCACCACGATCGCCGGGAGGAATCCGGCGAAAAGCCTAGCGCGAAGTATCCCTGAAAGAGCCCAGAGCCGGGCGTCGTAGTTTTCCCGCCAGGCCCAGACCAGCGCACCGGAAACGAGGAGGTTGACGAGAACGAGGATCTGCGTCATGGAGAGACCGGCACCCCAGATCGCCTCGGGAAGATCGCGTGCCGCGCGGCGCATCGGGTCGCTTCCGCCCGCGTCCGCGCGCGTGGAGGCCGGTGAAACCTCTAGGGCCGCCGCGCGCTCCTCAGCCGTCGGTGGACGGTAGAGGTGGTAGACCTCCAGGCTCTCAGCCCGTCGCCACACGCCGCGGGTCCACATCTCGGACAGCACCAGGGCGTCGGGCGGCACATGGCCACGCCGGACCCAGAGCTCCCAGACGGGATCGGGCATCTCCCAGGTCCGGTCGCCGTGGCGGAGGCGGGTCATCCCCGGTCCGGGCGCTCGTTGCGGATTCGTCTCTTCCATGATAGGTTTTGCCCCGCGATGGTAGCACAGGAGCATAACCGGTCCGAGGAAGGAAGCACGCCGGACCGCGACACGACCGATGCCGCCTTTCCCTCGGGCCGGCGCGTGGGCCTTCCTTCGGGCATTTCCGCCGACCCCTCGTCCGGCCCTCGCGCAGGCTCTCCGGCAGGCGCTCCCCAGGACCTTCCCGCCGATGAGCCGTGGCCGGTCTCCCCCGTCCGCTGCTGCAAGATCGCGTTCATCGGCTCGCACGGGGTGGGGAAAACGACCCTCTGCTTCGAACTGGCGGCCCGGCTGAAGCGGCTCGACCGTCGTGTCGACATGGTGAAAGAGGTGGCGCGGAGCTGCCCGCTGCCGCTCAACCGCGACACCACCGTCGATGCCCAGTCGTGGATCCTCCACACCCAGGTGGCCCGCGAGATTGAGACGGCACACGAGCAGGATTTTCTCGTTTGCGACCGCAGTGTCCTCGACAACTATGCCTACCTCGTTGCCAAGTTCGGACGACGCGCTCCGTTCGACAACGTGGTGGCCGATTGGCTGAAGAGCTATGCCCTCCTCGCTTGGGTGCCGGTCGTAGAGGGGCCGCGCTACGATGGCGTGCGCGATACCGACCTCACCTACCAGCGACGGATCCACGAGGTGATCGGCGAGCTGCTGCGCGTGTTTCAGGCAGAGGCGCTGCCGCTCGACGCGGGCGGGCGGGACGGCTGGGTCGAGCGCGTGTTGGAGGTGCTTCCCCTCGGTCCGGCTCAGTTGCCGCTGTTTGGCGAAACATAGGAGACTCCGGTGCGACGCTTTCTTCCTGAGATTCTGCTGGCTTCGGCACTCGTGTTGAATGCCGCGGCGAACATCCTGATGAAGTATTCCGCCCTGCGGACCCGCGAGCTGCCGGCGGGGGCGGGGCTGGTCGAGAAGCTGGCGACGCGGCTGCATCCTGCGTTCGTGATAGGCCTTATCCTGTTTGCCATGAATGTGTTTGCCTATCAGGCGGCGCTGCGGACCCCACGGATGAAGCTCTCCCTTGCGTATCCGGTGATGGTTTCCGGCGGCTACGTCATCATTCTGGCTGTGTCGTGGTTTTTGTTTCGGGAGCGGCTGGGGGTGATGCAGTACGCGGGGGTGGGGCTGATCTTGGGGGGGATTTGGATGGTGGTGCGGTAGGGGGTGCATGGAAGGCCCGGTTCGAGTGGGCTTGAATCCGCAGGCCACTCCGATGGCATCGATCGACGGTGTGGAGGGACATATGCGAAGAGAGTGCAAGGCCGGGGGGCGCGCAGCATTCATGGGCCTTCTGTTCCCGGCGATTCTGGCAGCAGCGGCCCGGGCCGACGAGGGAATGTGGCTTCCCAACAACCCACCGCTCCAGCAACTGGAGCAATCGTACCGGTTCACACCACCCGCCGGATGGCTGGATCGCCTGCAGCGAGCGTGCGTGCGCATGGACGCCTCGGGCTCCATCGTATCGGGCGACGGCCTGGTGATGACGAACCACCACGTCGGCTTCGACCAACTGCAGAAGCTCAGCACCGCAGAACGGAATCTTCTGCGGGACGGCTTCTATGCGCCGACGCGGGATCTCGAGCTGCGGTGCCCGGGTTTCGAGGTCCAGGTGCTCCGCTCCATCGAGGATGTCACGGCCAGGATCCGAGGTGCCGCGCCGTCGGGGGCCGATCCCGTCGCCGCCTGGACCGCTATGCGCCAAGCGATGGGCGGCATCGAAAGCGACGAGGAGAAGACGACCGGCCTCGACTGTGAGGTGGTGTCCCTCTACCAGGGCGCCCGCTTCCACCTCTATCGGTATGACCGGTACGATGATGTCCGGCTGGTCATGGCGCCGGAGGCGGCCGCGGCCAACTTCGGCGGCGACACCGACAACTTCGAGTACCCGCGCTTTGCCTACGATATCTGCTTCTTCCGACTCTATCGCGACGGGAAGCCGTTGCCCACGCCGGACCACCTGCGGTTCGCGGAGCAGGGGGTGAAGGAAGGCGATCTCGTGTTCGCTCTGGGGCATCCCTACCAAACGAGTCGGCTTTTCACCGCGGATCAGCTCCGGTTTGCCCGCGACGTGCAGTTGCCCGCGAATCTCGCCTACGCCTGGCGCCGTGAGTCCCAACTGGCGTCGTTCTCCGCGCGGGATGCCGAGAACGCGCGCGTGGCCGAGTCCGACTTTCTGAGCATCCAAAACTGGCGCAAGTCGGACACGGGAACACTGGAGGAGCTGCTCGATCCGGCCTTCTTCCGCGGGCGCGAGATGGAAGAAGAGTCGCTGCGCGCGTTCGTCGCGGCTGATCCCGAGCGCAGCGCGGCCTGGGGCGGGGCGTGGGACGAGGTGCGCGCCGCCTTGCGGGCCTACCGCGAGATCTATGTGCGCCATGAGCTGCTCGGAGACCCGAATCGGGAGTTTGGCTCGGATCTGTTTCGGTACGCGCACAACCTGGTGGGGTTGGCGGAGGAGTTGCCGAAGCCGAGCGATGAGCGGCTGGAAGATTTCCGCGACTCCAACATCGAGTCGGTCAATGCTGACCTTTATGCCCAGGTTCCGATTCCCGACGCGCTGGAGGTCGATCGCCTGGCGGCCGGACTGTCGCTTCTCTGTGAGCAGTTGGGCGCCGACGATTCTCTGGTTGTGGCCGTGCTGGCCGGTCTCCCTCCTCGATATCGCGCGGGGCAGTTGGTGCGCGCCTGCACACTGCGCGGGACCGAGGAACGCCACGCGCTGGCTACGCTCGGGGCCGAGGGGATCGCCACCTCCACCGATCCGATGATCCGCCTGGCCGCGACGCTCTTTCCCGCGGAGCGCGCGGTGCGGAAGATCTATGAGGACCGCGTGAAAGGCCCGTTGCGGGCGGCCCACGAGAAGATCGAGGCGGCCCGGTTCGCCTGGCGCGGGGAGCGGATTCCTCCCGACGCCACCAACACGCTGCGGCTTTCTTACGGCAGGGTCGCGGGGTACGAGGAGGCCGGCCGGCCGGTGCCCGTGTTCACTACCTTCGGCGGACTCTTTGCCCGGGCCGCGGCCCATGGAAACGCCGCGCCTTTCACACCACCGCGCTCCTGGAGCGACCGGCGCGAGCTGTTGGACGCCGGCACACCGTTCGATTTCCTCTCGACCCTCGACATCGTAGGCGGTAACTCGGGGAGTCCGGTGGTGAACACGCGCGGGGAGGTGGTGGGGCTCGTGTTCGATGGCAACCTCGCCTCCTGCATCTGGGATTACGCTTACGAGGAGACGCGGGCGCGGTGCATTGCGCTGGACGCGAGGGCCATTCTCGCGGCGCTCCGCACGGTCTACGGAGCGGACGCGCTGGTGAAGGAGATCACGAGCCCATGAACCGCCGACACCACGATCGGGGTGATCCGATTTGGGTTCCGCGGGTCTGGTGGAGGAGGTCATGAGCCATGAATAGCAAACCGCGTTGCCCCTGGCCATGCGACGACGCGTTGATGCTCCGCTACCATGACGAGGAATGGGGCACGCCCGTACACGACGACACGAAGCACTACGAGTTCTTAGTCCTCGACGGCGCCCAGGCCGGGTTGAGTTGGCGGACGATCCTGCACAAGCGCGAGAACTATCGGGCCGCCTTCAGTGGCTTTGATCCGCGCAAGGTGGCCCGCTTCGACGCGAGCAAGGTGGAGCGGCTGCTGCAGGATCCCGGGATCGTGCGCAACCGGCTTAAAGTCGCGGGAGCGATCATCTCAGCCAAGGCATTTCTCCTGGTGCAGAAGGAGTTCGGCAGCTTCGACGCCTACATCTGGTCGTTCACCGGCGGACGCACCATCATGAACCGGTGGGAAAGCGTTCAGCAGGTGCAGGCGAAGACCCCCGAGTCAGAAGCGATGAGCAAGGACTTGGCGAAGCGCGGGTTCAAGTTCGTGGGGCCGACGATCTGCTATGCCTACATGCAGGCAGCCGGGATGGTCAACGATCACCTCGTCTCGTGCTTTCGTTGGCGGGAGGTGCAGAAGAAACCGTGAGGCCGGTCGGAACGGCTGTTCTTGCGAGAGGGGATCGGACACTGGTCCAAAGGAGATGCCATGGACACCGACACACTCCTCCGGGAAAATCTGGAGCTCGTGAACTCGCTCAAGATCGCCTACCTCTCGACGGTGAACGGGGAAGGATATCCGCAGACCCGCGCGGTCTTCAACCTGCGCTGTCGCGACGCCTTTCCGGGGACGGACGCCTGTTTCGAGGGTCACGACAGAGACGTCCTGCTCTACTTCACCACCAACACATCCTCGACCAAGATGGCGGAGATCCGGCGCAATCCGGCCGTCAGCGTCTACTACTGTCGGCCGGACGAGTTCTTCGGTCTCATGCTGGCCGGGCGGATCGAGGTGGTGGAGGATCAGTCGCTCAGATCGGCGCTTTGGCAGGAAGGGTGGGAGCGATATTACGCCCAAGGCCGCGATGACCCGGACTACACGATCCTGCGCCTGCGCCCGTCGCGGATGAAGGGGTGGCACCGGGGGGAGGCGTTCGTGCTTGATCTTCCGGCGGCCTCGTGAAGCACATGGTGTACGGCTTCGACGGCGGCGGCGACGGCGACATACCGAGCGCGGCCAGCCCACCCAGCGTTCCTTCGCTGTCCGTCGCCGCGGTGGCCGTTCCGCCGGATCCGTCGTCGGCCAACGAGCTACAATAGGGTGAAGGGCCGGACAGTCTGTTTGTTGTTAACCAAAATTGAGGAGTCGGTGGAAACGTTTCAGGCGCTGGAGTTTCTGGTTGCCCCGGTCTTCGGCTCTTAAGAGGCGGGGCTGTTGTGACCATTGCGCCCGTCATCCTCGAACACTACCCGGATCTGAACGAGGCGCAGCGCGAGGTCGTCGCCCATCTGGACGGCCCGCTGCTCGTCGTGGCCGGCCCCGGATCGGGCAAGACCTACAGCATCGTGCTGCGCGCGCTCAACCTGCTGCTTCTGGAGAAGGCCCAGCCGGAGGAAGTCGTCCTCTGCACGTTCACCGAGAAGGCCGCCTTCGAGATGCGCGATCGCCTCTCGGCCGCGAAGTCCACCGCATCGCGCTCGACGGCAAGCTCGCCACGCTCGACGAGCCGCGCATCCGGGAATTGTTCGACCGCACCTTCCGGTTCTTGAGCCTGAGCGACGTGCGGCCCATCGGCGACACCGCGCGGGAGGCGGCATTCACGCAGGTCATGAACTATTTCCGCCGGAACCGGGAGGAGATGCGGCGGGTGATCCAGACTGAGGTGGACGTCTCGCTGGAGAAGGAAGGCTACATCCCGTCCGGAAAGGTGGACCTGCTGCTCGGTAGCGACGGCAAGCTGGAACTGCTCGACTTCAAAACCTCGCCGCGCCCGACAGGCAGCCCCGCCCTGCTGGAGGCCTACGAGCGGCAGCTCTGCACCTACGCCCACATCTCGGAGCGGCGCTATGACAAACGGGTTCATCGGCTGTTCCTATACTGGACGGCAGAGGAACAGAAGGATCGGGCGCTGATGGCCTTCCCGTACCGTCCCGAGCGGATCATTGATGCCGGCCGGTACTTCGACCAGGTGGTTGCGCGGATCCAGGCGGAGGAGTTCCAGGTGACGCAGCCGCCGGAGGCGGGGATCTGCGAGGAGTGCGACCTGCGGATGCTTTGCGGTGCGGAAGGGATTCTCTAGCCGGTCATGGTCTTCCCCGTTCCACTGGATCCTCGCGGTTGCGTTCGAGATCGTCGGTCGGTATGACGAAGGCCAGCGGCATGGCAAGACTGGAGGCAGAAACATGGAGAAATCTCCGACCGAGCTCCTGCGGCGGATCACGATCGATCCGGAGGTTCTTGTTGGAGAGCCCACTATCCGTGGTCTGAGAATTAGCGTAGAGCAGATTCTCCGTGCGCTGTCGGCAGGGATAGCCAAGGAAGAACTGCTGGGAGACTATCCGGAACTCGAGGACGACGACATTCGGGCCGTGCTCTCGTATGCGGCGGAGCGGGTCGCCGAGGATCAGGTATTCCCGATCTCCTCCTGACAGGAGTATTGCCTGTGAAGCTCATCATCGACGTCGGGGTTGGCACCGTGGTCGAGCGTTTGCTGCGGGGCTCAGTGTATCAAGCCGGTCGCCTCCGTATGCGCACGGCAAGGGACGCCGACGAGGATTCCGCCCCACAGGGCGATGCCACGGACGACAGTCCGCATCGCCGCTGATCGTTGGCGTTGGCGAAGCTGCTCGGGGACGTCGTCGTCGTGACCCCGGTGCTCGATCGCCTGATGCACCACGGTCACCTGCTCAACTTCGAGGGGAAAAACTGGAGGCTGAGAGAAGCGGCGGCCCGACTTGCCAAGGGGTCCGTTCAGAGCTAGCTTGCCCCCGTCCCGTCGCCGGCTGGGTGGAGGAGTTTGACTCGGCCACGGGTGGGGGATTGTGAGGTGGCCGCCGGGGTCCTTCGGGCGACGCTTCTGTCCCGGACCAGTTTGACCCTGAAGAACGCGACCTTGCGCCGGCAACTCACGATCTATCAAAGGAATCAGAGTACGCCGAATCCTGAGTCTCGTCTCTGCGGGTTCACCGCGGCCGAGGCCACGGCAGCACCGCCGGCACCCGCGCGCGGTAGGTCGCGTGTTCCGCGCCGAAGTGTGCGGCAAAGATTCGATCCTCGATGCTCGCCTGGACAAGGAAACACGGCACCAGCGCTGCCGCCAGCAACACCACCACACCGCGATCGAAGACCAGCCCGGTGCCGAACGTGAAGATGAGAACACCTAAGTAAATCGGGTGACGGACCAGGGCGTACGGTCCGGTGGTAATAAGTACGTGATTCTCCTTGACGCCGAGATTGCCGGTGAAGAGAGCGCCGAGGGCACGTTTGGCGGCGCTAGCGAGCAGTGCGCCCGCTGCGGCGAGGACGACACCGAGAACGGCAAGCGCGAAGGCGAGCACCGGGGAACCGACGGACGCGGTGGTCCGGGCCGCGTCGGGCAACCCGCCCGATAGCGCGGTGGGAAGGACGGTCGTACCGGACAGACTGTGTGGCCCAAGTCCGCCGAGGATGGCCGTTACGGCGTCGGCACCGTGCAGGAGCATCGTCGTCGTCACCGCGGCGACTATCAGCAGCGCTTCGATGACGCCGAGGATGACGCGTTCGCGCGTGGCCGCGTGCAGGTAGCTCGCTCCGGGCGTCGTGCGTGTCAGATGGAAGGCGTTGCGGAACGTCGACAGCATTGCGCCGAACACCAGAAACCAGGCGAGCCGGACGATCTGAATAGTCTCCGCGAACATCATCACCTCGCTCTCCCGTGCCGCCGCGCCTGCCCACCAGTCGGTCGATCGGCCCGCCGATTCCGGGGCCTGCCGACTCGCCTGCCGGCCTACCTACGTGCTTGCCAGCGTTTCTGTCCGTCTTGCCTGCCGGTTCGCCCGGCCCCGCGTCGGCGTCAGTGACCCATCCCCCGCACCATCAGGATCGCGTGCTCGAGGACACGGAAGATCTCGTCGGCGTACTCCTCCACCGCCCGCACACTGCCCGGCAGCGTGAAGACGAGCGTTGTCCCTGCGACCCCGGCCACAGCGCGGCTCAAGAGCGCCGCCGGGTGCTCGACACCATGGCGCGCGCGGATCGATTCCATGATGCCGGGAATGAGCCGGCTGCAGACGGCCGCCACTACCTCGGGGGCGTGATCGCGCGGGCCGATCCCGGTCCCGCCGGTGGTGAAAACGAGGTCGAGCCGTTCCGTGCGCGCGGCCTCCAGCGCGACGCGCAGCGAAATCGGATCGTCGGGCAGAAGGATCCGCTCCACGCTCTCGTGGAACCGCCGCGAGGCGAGGAACTCCGTCAGCAGGGTCGCCAGGCGCGGACCGCTGCGGTCCTCATAGACGCCCGCGTAGGCGCGGTCGCTGAGGGTGATGACCCGCGCCCGAAGCAGATGCGGCGCATGTTCCAGCGCGTCGCCCGGCTTCACGAGGCCGCCCGCGAGGACACGGCAGAAGATCCCTTCGACCGGCATGACGCAGCGGCCACTCTCACGAAAGATGGCGCAACCGTCACCGTGGCATTCCTTGCCGATCTGGGTCACTTCCAGCTCGACGGTCCCGGTGCGGAACCGGTCGAGGATGCCCACCGACGCCGCGTCCAGCCCAGCCACCGTGAGATTCTCCCCGAACGCGCCCGGACCGATGGGGCGAAGGATCTCGGCGGAAAGGCGGCCGACCGCCTCGGTGCCGAGGAGGCTGACCTGCCGCATCCAGTCTCCGGCGTGCGCGTCGCCGGCCAGGCCAAGGGCGTCGATCACAGTCTCCGGCACGGACCGCTTCACCGTTCCCTTCTCGCCTGAGATGTTGACCGAGACGATCTGCATGGTTCCTTCCCTTTGGGTATCGAGCGAGGCCTGCATCCGGACCTTGACGCAAGAGTCGGCACCGGCTGCGGACCGGCGGCACCGGCTACGCCTCCGGATCCTCCTTGCGCTTCTCCATCAGCCGCACCCCGTCGATCTGCATGCCGCGGTCGACCGATTTGCACATATCATAGATGGTGAGGAGGGCCATGCTCACCGCGGTCAGCGCCTCCATCTCCACGCCGGTGCGGCCGAGACAGCGCGCCTCGGCCGTGACTGTAACACCGTCATCGACGACGGCGAGATCCACCGACACATGGTCCAGCCCCAGCGGGTGACAGAGCGGGATCAGCTCGGCGGTTCGCTTGGCGGCGGTGATCCCCGCCACCTGGGCCACCGTGAGGGCGTCACCCTTCCTGAGCCGGTTCTCGCGGAGCAGGGCTACCCCTTGCGGGCAGAGGGAGATTCGCCCCTCCGCCCTGGCGATGCGCCGCTGCACCGGCTTGCCGCCGACATCTACCATTCGCGCACGTCCGTCGTCATCCAGATGGGACAAGCCGCTCATGTCATGCTTCCTCCCTGAGTCACCCGCCGATTCCATGCATCCAGTTCCGCGAGCAGCGTCCGCCGGCCTCGGGCTTGGCATCGATAGCGCGGCGCAACGCCTCTTCCGCGCCCAGTTCACGGACGTTGAAGGCCGGCTCCGAAAAGAGACAGGGGAGAAGCAACCCGGCCGAGGAGAGCCGTAGCCGGTTGCAGGCGGGGCAATCGCCGCCCGCGCCTCCGAAGACCTTCGAGAAGACTCCCCGCTTCATGTCCATGTGCGGTATGAACCGGGCCTCGCAGCCATGCGCTGCGGCCCAGGCGGCCACCGCGCGGGCGTCGGGTTCATCGGGGTCGCGTTCCACCACGCAGTTCAGTTTTACCGGCCGCAGGTTCGCCTCAAGAGCGGCTTGGATCCCCGCAAGGACCGTTGCCACGTCACCACCTCCCGTGATCGCCGCGAAACGGGCCGGGTCCACGGCGTCGAGCGAGACGTTGACCCGGTGGAGTCCAGCCTCGCGCAGCGGCCGCGCCATCTCCGCGAGCAGGAGGCCGTTCGTGGTGAGGCCGATGTCCGTGACGCCGGATGCTACCGCGATCCGCTGTACCAGATCGGGCAGGCCGGGGCGCAGAAGCGGCTCGCCGCCGGTGATCCTGAACTTGCGGAACCCCAGTGCAGTCGCGGCGCGCACGACCTGCGCGATCTCATCGAACGAGAGGAGCTCCTCGTGACGCAGGAGGTTCCAGTTTCGCGTCGGCGCGCAGTACCAGCAGCGCAGATTGCACCGGTCGGTGACCGACACGCGCAGGTAATCGATGGGACGGCCGAACGGGTCGTTCATGGTACGGACTCCGTGGAGCCGAGCGGCAGGAACCGGACTTTCGTCCCTGCCGGCAGCATCGTGACGCCGATCGGCACCACGAAGAACCCGTCGGTCCCGGTGAGGGCGCCGAGGTGGGCCGATCCATGGTAGGGCACGGGAGAGCATCGCGCGGATTCGTCGAGGCACGCCGGGACGTACTCCTGTCGCTCGGCGTTCCGGCGGGTGAACGGAGTCGCCAGCTTCAGACGAAACGTGCGTGGTTCGATCGGGGCCCCGAGAAGATGCGCGGCGATTCTAATCGCGAAGAGGTGGAACATGAGCCACGCGGAGACCGGATTTCCAGGCAGGGCGAGAACGAGGTGACTGCCGTCGGCGGCCAACGTCACCGGTTTGCCTGGCTTGACCGCCACGCGGGTGAAGAGAGGGGCCAGGCCCAGCGCGCGCAGGGCCGGGGTGACGAAGTCGGAGTCGCCCTCGCTCACGCCTCCCGAGAGGACGACGAGGTCGGCCGCCGCGAGTGCTGTGGCGATGGTCTCGCGGGTGGCGCCGGGCTCATCCGGGATCCGCCGCGTGAGGGTCACGACCATCCGGTGGGCTGTGGCGAGGGCTGAGAGCATCGGGCCGTTACTGTCCATGATCCTTCCACGGCCCAAGGCGGCGGGGTCATCGGTGATCTCGTTCCCTGTAGAGAGAACGGCAATCCGCAAGGGCCGTGACACCTCGACCTCGGTGATCCCGGCGGCGATGAGGTTGCCGAGATCGAGAGGGGAAATGGTCCGGCCCGCCTCGGCCACGAGGTCGCCGGGGATCAGGTTCTCACCGAGACGGCAGACGTTGGCTCCGCCGACGGATCGCGTCAGCCTCACGCGGCCGTCCGTTTCCTGCGCGTGTTCCACCATCAAGACGCGCTCGGTTCCCGCTGGGACCGGCGCACCGGTCATGACCTTCACCGTCGTGCCGGGAAGCAGCGGCTGGGTACCGGTCTCGCCGGCGTGCACGGTTTCCAGGAGCCGGTACTCGTCCATCTCTCTGCCCCCGTCGGGCAGGGCGTACCCGTCTACGGCGGATTTGTCGAAGGGGGGCAGGGCGAGTCTCGCATGGGTCGGGGCGCGCAGGATGCGACCGAGAGACGCGCGTACCGGCAACGTCTCGGTCTGCAGCCGCAACGGTGACGCCACCCCGTCGAGGCGACGCAACGCCTCGTCGAGGGAAATCATCACCGCGTCGGGCTCACGCATGACGGGACCGCGGCTCCCCCAGGGCGTCGTCGTGGCTCACGCGTGCCAGGAACGTGCCGACGAGGCCCGGGGGCGCGGAGCGACGAGGAGCGGCGGGCCACTCGGTCACTCGACCGCCACCATGACGTCGGAGGCCTTGATCACCGCCACGGCTGCCTTGCCCTCCACCAGACCGAGGGCGTCGCCGGAGTGCAGGGTGATGATGGAGACGATCTCGGCGCCGCCGGGCAGTGCGAGGACGACCTCCATGTTGACCGCGCCGCGGACGATGCGCTTGACCGTGCCGCGAAGCTGATTGCGCGCGCTGAGCTGCATAGGTGGATTCCTTTCCCGTCATGGGAGCCTGGGGCGTTCCGAGCCCCGGCGGCTCCGCCAGGCGACCCGGGATGATACCTGAGCAGTGACCTTTCCCATAACTCCCCATCCCTCGAAAGATTACCATTCGGGCGACAACCTTCGGGAAAGATGGGGAGGAAGCACAGATGCGCGCAGGCGGCAACGGCCGGGCGGAGTCATGGCTTTGGGTGGCCTCCCTGACCGTCTTCTTAGTCTCCTGCGCCGGCCCGCGGGGAGCCCGGGTCAACCCCGACACCCGTCAGGATGCACCGATCCCTGCGAAAGCCGTGTCGGTGCCTGACCGCGCGCCCGCCGCCATCTCCTCGGCCTCGTCACCCGATACCCTCGTTCTTGTCGTCTTTCATCGTTCTCAGCCCGACATTGCCAGCCACCATCATGTCACACCGTGGGGAAAACCGGAGGAGGCTCCTCTGGCTGACCCCGTCCGACGCTATGACTTCCTCGGCCTCTTCCGGTGGGAGAAGGGCAGCAGGTCGGCGGCGCAGGCTGCGAGCGATGAGATACAGCGACGACTCGGACTCGACGGGGTCGATCTTGATCGGGCCGAAGTGCATCTGCGCAAGGACGTAGGCCGACGGCTCAGTCTTGTCACCAGCACCGGTATTGGAGCCTCGGCCGAGGACGCCGTCGAGGCCAACTACCGGCTCTTTGGCAACTGGTATGTCCGTTCGGAAACGCGCGAGCGGGGCGAAACCTTCATGGAACTGCGCCGGGAGATCTCCTTCCGGTGATCAGAACGCGGGACGAGATGTGGGTGCGGATGGACTGCCCACCCACGGAGCGAAGGGTGGCCGGGTGCCCCGCCGGCTGCGCGACCTGCTGTCCCGCCAACGGCTCCAAAGCTTCCTCTCTCTCATCCTTCTGGTATCGGTGATGGTCGGCATCACATGGGCAGCGGAAGGCCCGCGCGTCACCCAGATCCATTTCGTCGGGAACCGCACGTTCGGTGACCGCGCCTTGCTCCGTTGGATGGCACTGCGGCCGCCGGGTCTCTGCAACTCTTCCCACTTTTCGTCAGCCGAGTTCCTTTCCGACCTCGAGCGTCTTCGGCGCCTCTACCGCGGCGAGGGGTTTCTCGCGGTGCGCATGGATGGGACGGTGGAGGAGAGCGAGGGCGGGGGCGCCCGCCTCCTCGTTAGCATCGACGAAGGGCCGCGTTGGATGGTGACGGACTGCGAGCTTCGCCTGGAGGGTTCGGGAGCGACACCGGCATTGGGCGACTCTCTCCGGCGTCGGCTGGAAACGTCAGGGCCCGGGCCCTACCGGCTGCGCGTTCTCGGCACCGACCGCGAGCGGCTGGAGCAATTGCTTGGCTCCCGTGGTCTGCTCGACGCGCGCGTACGTTCCCTGGTCTCCCGCGACGACTCCTGCGGCCTCGTCCGTTTGCGCTGGTCCATCGATACCGGCCCCCGTGCGCGCTACGCGGGCGTGCGGGTCTATGGACTTGAGCATGTGCACGAATCCGCGGTGATACGCGAAGTGGCGGTGCGCCCGGGGCATCTGCTGCGGGCCTTTGACCTCGAACTGACCCGGCGGAATCTCCTCCGCACCGGCCTTTTCCCGAGTGTTGAGGTCATTGCCGCGCCGCGCGACTCGGGTCTTGTGGAGAAGCACCTTGTGATCCTCGTGCGCGAGCGATCCGGCGGCTCGGTGGGAGCAGGATTCGGTTACGGCACCTCCGACCGCGCGCGGGTTCTCGCCTCGTTCGAGCACCGCAACCTCGACGGACGCGGGCTGCGTTTCTCCGCCCGCGGTGTTTACGGGGAGCGGCGGCGTGGAGGGGAGGCGGAACTCGCCTACCCCTGGTTCTTGGGTCGCCGCCTTACCCTGGCGCTCGGCGGTGGTCACGAACGGACTTCGCCTCGGGCCTGGACGGCGGAGATGACGCGGGGCTCGCTCCACCTGGTCAGGCAAGTGGGACCGCAGATTCGCGCAGATCTCGGGTACCGCCTCGAGCGACAACAACTGATCAAAGTGCGCACCGAGTCGGGGACCCCTGGACGCACGCGAGTCGGCACACTCTCGCTGGACTTTATCCGGGACACCCGCGACGACCTGCGCCGGCCGCGGAGCGGCTCGTATCTTCGTCTGGAGCAGGCTTGGTCCACCCCTTGGCTCGGCAGCCTCCATCAGTTTGCGCGCACAGATTTGGAGCGGGTCCGCCATCGCGCGCTGGGCCCGCTCACCTTCTCGTTCCGCACGCACCTGGGCTGGATCGCGCCTCAGTCCTCCGGGAGTTCCGTGCCGCTGAACGAGCGGTACTTCGCCGGCGGCCTGCGCACGGTCCGCGGCTTTCCCGAGGATGCGGTGGGGCCTAGAGACGGCTACGGCGATCCCAGGGGCGGCCGCCTCCTCGCGACCGGGACCATGGAGACGCGCATCGAACTGTTCTGGAGACTTGGCGCCGCCGTTTTTCTCGACGCGGGCGACGTCGTCGATCATGCAGATGCCCTGGCCTGGCAACGCATCAGCATCGGGGCCGGGACCGGGCTGCTCGTCGATTCTCCGGTCGGGCGCGTGCGGGCGTATCTGGCGTTTCCCATAACGCCGCGCTTCCAGGATGGCGCGCAGGTATACCTGGCGACGGGGGCGGCGTTCTAGCCCGCCGTTCCCGGAGACGCGGATGTCGAAGGTGAGATTCCGGGCGCCGGGTCGAATCCCCGCGCCGGATTTGTTCCGGATCGCGTATTCTCCGGTGTCATGGGGGGGACATCGTTGTCGCCGTCCGGCACCGGGGGCGGGTGACCCCGGCGTCCAAGGGTTGCTCGCCGGGAGATTTCGGATTCGAGAGACTGGAAGCAAGGGAGGCGGCCCTGAACTGGCCGGCGGGCCTCGCCCCGTCGCCTGCAGGATGGGTAGGATCCCGTGGGCCTCGGGGTAACCGTTCACTACACCCAGGAGAGGCTCGAAGTGCGTCGTCGGTTCCTGGGCTACGCCCGGATCAAGGGTGCGGAGTTCTTCGATATCGGGGCCGGGCAGCGAGCTCGGGTCGGGCGTGCTCCTGCGGGTCGTGGGAACTTGGCGGGTGGTCAATGTGGAAACTGACGCTCACGGCTTCATCCTCGACGTCACGTTCAGTGTGGCCGCCCTCGAGCA
Organism: Candidatus Eiseniibacteriota bacterium; assembly: GCA_903844735.1. Classification (GTDB taxonomy): domain Bacteria; phylum Eisenbacteria; class RBG-16-71-46; order CAIMUX01; family CAIMUX01; genus CAIMUX01. The sequence goes on along the minus strand of CAIMUX010000079.1, from coordinate 61,852 downwards.
CGTCGGAAAGTACGATGTGCTTCCGGTCCTTGGTGAGATGCATCGGGCGATCCGCCCGTGGTCCGCGCGACGTCCGGCATGTCGGTGCTCGACCGATGACCACGCCGCGGACGAACCGTCGGTAGTCCGGGACCACAGGAGCGATGAGAGTCGTCTATCTCTACCAGTACTACAAGTCTCTGCAGGGATCCGGCAGCACCAGGGCTTACGAGTTCGTGCGCCGGCTCCGCGCGGCGGGACACGAAGTCTTGGTCATCACCTCCTCGGCCCGGCTGGTCGACTTCGTGGGGCGTAGGCGTTCGGGGGTTGTCGAGGGCGACGTCGACGGGGTCACGGTTTGGGCGGTTCCCTCGACCTACAGCAACCGAATGGGGTACGTGTCGCGAGTCCTGGATTTTCTGCGTTTCGCCTGGTTGTCCTCGCTCGCGGTCCTGCGCACCCGTCGTCCGGACGTCATCTTTGCCAGCAGCACTCCCCTCACCGTGGCGATTCCCGCGCTCGTCGGGCGCTTGCTCCGGCGGATTCCCCTCGTCTTCGAGGTGCGCGACCTCTGGCCGGAGGTGCCCGAGGGTATGGGCATTCTACGTAACCGCCTGCTCCTCTCCGCGGCCAAGGGGTTGGCGGGCCTCACGTACCGTTGCAGTGCGAACATTGTTGCCCTCTCTCCCGGCATGCGGGATGGAATCCTGAAGTACGGCATCCCGCGGGAACGGATTATGGTGATACCCAATGGATCAGACCTGGATCTCTTTCGGCCCGGCATGGATGGGGCGCCTTTGCGTCGGACCCACGGACTGGAGAAAGCGTTTCTCCTTGTACACACCGGCGCGATGGGACTCGTGAACGGACTGGACTTCCTGTTGCCTGTCTGTCAGGTCCTGGAAAAGCGCCTGCCGAGCGCGGTGATCTGTCTCGTGGGGGAAGGGGGGCAGAGAGCGCGCCTGGAAGCTCAGGCCGGAAGCTTGCGACTGACCAATCTCCGTTTCTACGGTCCGGTTCCGAAGGGAGATGTGCCCCAGTGGCTGGCGGCAGCGGATGTGGGTATCATGCTCATCCGCCGGCTGCCCATCTTGGAAATGAACTCGGCGAACAAGTTCTTTGATTATGCGGCGGCGGGCTTGCCGTGTCTGATGAACTATGGAGGCTGGAAGGCGGAGCTTCTTCGGAAGTACGGGGCAGGCGTCTCCGTGGAGAGCGATGACCCCGAGGTCTTCGGCGCGGCTGTGGTGGCGCTGGCGAAGGATTCGGCCGCACTTGAGGCGATGGGACGCCAGGCGCGTCGCCTGGCCGAGGTTGAGTTCGATCGGGACCGGCAGTTCTCCCGGCTTCAGGAGTGTCTGCTCGCGGCGGCCGATTCCGGGCACTGAACACAACAATCGGAAGGGAAACGAACCTTGTCGCGGCACAGTCGATTCGTTGATGGAGCCTGGGCCTGCGTCGGCGCTCTCTTGATCGCTTCCACCATCGGGGCGACCATCGCATGTGCGCAGGGTGTGAACCTCGCGAACCTGCGGCCGCACCCTCGATTCTTTCTCACGCCCGGCCGACTGATCACGCTCCGCTCGGAGCTGGCGCCAGGACAGCGGAAGCACAACATGTACCGCGAGATCAAGCGTCGCGCCGACGGTGCTCTCGGCATGGAATCAACCCCGAGCATCGGAAAGATCATGTGTCTCGTGCTGATCGGTCTCGTGGACAACGATGCGACCTACCTCAACAAGGGGAAGCAGCTCTATATCCAGAACATCGTTAACGGCAATTGGGTGGGGAGGGATATGTCCTGGAGCTTCTGCTACGACTGGCTCTACAACGACCTCACGCCCGCGGAGCGCGAGCAGGTCCGCAACTTGGCTCTGTCCGGCCTGGAGCTCGGTAACCAACGCACCGTGTATTACAACCTGGAGTGCAACGAGGCGACCTTCAATGGTCTGCCCGGCCTGACCTTCGCCGGCGAAGGCACGGAGGCGCAGAACAGGCTCTGCCGGAACCTCGTCGACGAGTGGGACGGTCGCATGCGCGGGGTGCGCCAGTTTCGCCAGCCGGGGGGCACCGCAGCCTCGCGCGGTGGCGTCCTTCCCGCGCGGCAGTACTACTTTCCCGATGGCGGCTACTACAAGGGCAATCACTACGCTCACAAGGACATCGAAACGCTGACCATCTACCTGACGCTCTTCCGTGAGTTGGGCCTCGGCGACTACTGGGATCTGTGCGGATCGTATCTCGATGGATGGGCCGAGTACATCCTGTGGACCAAGAGGCCCGACAACCTGGCGCAGCGGCTCATGTCCGGGTCGTCGTACGGCATCGACACACGCGGCCTCATCGGGCTCGCCTTGATCGCGAAGTACCGGCACAACGGCCTCGCCGCGTGGCTGGTGGAGCAGAACGGATGGTTCTTCTCGCAGACGAACGGCGAGACCTGGCACACCATCTGCGTACTCTGGGATCCGACTTTGCCGATGGAGGCGCCGGCGCAGACGCTCCCGCTCTACCGCTTCTACGGTGGTCCCGGCGATGCGGTCTCCCCGGGAAAAAGCTGGTCCGAAAAGGTGTTTCTCCGTAGCGGGTGGAATCTCAACGGCAACAACGACGATGTCTACTTCTCGATGCACGCGGGCGACTATTTCGGTGACTACTTCAATTACTACCAGACCGCTTTTGAGATCTACTATCGCGGCGCTCTGGCGATCCACGGCGGACAATACACCGACTCCGAGACCTCGACGCAGCACTATAATCGGGCGGTGTCGGCCAATGTCGTCACTGTCCTCGACCTCAGGCGCGCGAAGGGGGACATCTGGGGACAGGACTTCCTCTACACGGCCCCGGGCCGGCCGCAGCATATCTACGATGTGGCCGACAATTCGACCTACGACACATCGGACTTTCTCACCTTTGAGCCTGGAGAAGCGGATACCGGTCCGTACTACTACATGAAAGCCAAGGTCAACCCTGCCAATGCCTACTACTACACGAACTCGACCAGGCAAGTAGCGCGCCAGGAACGTGAGGTCGTGGCCTACGGGCACTACTTCGTGGTGCGTGACAAGGTCGTCCTGTCGGGCGGCGACAACAGCGTGCGCTGGCTTCTTCACACGATCAAGGAGCCTTCCATCGAAGAAGGGTCGCTTCTCGCCCAGACCGTGCCCGGGCACATCATGACCTATAGCCGTGGTCGGTACAGCGCGACCCGCACGGAGTTGGTTTCCGGCGTGCAGTACGACGGCAAGATCACCGTCCAGGCACTGCTCCCGGCCGATGCGACCATGCGCAAAGTGGGAGGGACGGGTTTCGAGTGTTGGGTTGACGACGGCGATGGTGCCGGCGTGAACTACACGAGTCCGGATGCCATGTACGAAGGCGAGCATGAGGTGGGACGCTGGCGCCTGGAGACCATCGCGCCGATCGGTCTCGAGACCGACTTTGTGCACACGCTTTGGGTCGGGCGGCCATCCCAAGGGATGGCCGCGGCCACCGCGATCGACGATTCCACCGCGGTCGGAGCCTCAATCACCGGGGTCGGCGCGTTCGTCTTCAGTCGGACGGGGGTGATGGTACCATCCATGGAGTATCGTCTCTCGGGCGAGCAGACTTCTCCCGTGCCCAACATCATCGAAGGGCTTGTCCCCCGGACGGCCTACTCCGTGCGCGTGAACGATGCACTCCCGTTTGTTGTGGAGTCGACCGACGCCGGCGGGCTTTACTATGAAGTGGCGGGGCCGGCGAGGGTGCGCGTTGAGCCGGCGACGGGCGTGGGCCGGTAGATGCCCGCAAATGCAACTGAGGAGTGTGTAAGCGACAGATGATGAAACGAGTACGAGTCGGCGTCTGTGGCTTCTTTGACGACAAAGGAGCGTTAGGTGATGGACAGACGATCAGGACGTTGTCTGTTACAAACGAGCTTGAGCTGGCACTTGGACGCGAAAGCGTAAAGAGGGTCAGCTATCGTGATTGGAAGAAGCGCCCACTATCGCTTCTCTTCAGACTCGTCATGTTGGAGTGTGAGTGCAAGAACCTGCTGCTGTTTCCGGCCCAGAGTGCGGTCAATGTGCTGATTCCGGTGACTGTGACTCTGAAAAGGCTGTGTGGCGCAAGAGTATACTATAATGTCATCGGCGGCTGGCTTCCGAGTCACTTGACAAGAAACAAGTGGTTGGTGCGATATGTCAAGGAGTTGGATGGTTTGTTTGTCCAGACTCCTCGTCTGAAAAGAGACCTGGCCGTTCTGGGGATAGGGAAAGTGCATGTGTTTCCAAACTTCAAGAGGGTGAAGATGCTCGCCGAGTCCGAGATCTCTCTGGCGCAAACGAAACCATTGAAAGCTTGTTTCTTCTCCAGAGTCAAAGAGAAGAAGGGCGTGGCTGAAATGATCGAAGTTGTCAAAGAGATAAACAGCAACGGTGTGAAGTATACGCTCGACATTTACGGTCAAGTGTCGGCCGACTATGCCGGAGCTTTCGGCGAGATGCAAAAGCATTTCCCGCCGTTTGTTAGGTACATGGGGGTTGTCGACGGATGGAAGGCCAGTGAGGTCATAAAGGATTACTTCATTCAGCTGTTCCCGACAAAGTTCCCGACGGAGGGTTTTCCCGGTTCGATATTGGATTCGTTTTCTGCCGGAGTTCCCGTTCTCGCGTCGAGATGGGATTCGTGCGAAGACGTAATCGATGATGGTGTTACGGGGCTGACATTTGATTTCAATGACTTCGAGGATATGAAGGACAAACTGGAGCGCATTTATGCGAATCCGGAAGTAGTGACCGGCATGAAGATCAAGTGCCTCGAACGGGCACGCATGTTGGAGCCGCAAGCTGTCATAAAGATCATGCTTGATGTAATGATCGGCGGAGCACAGTGAGTGGGTCGAGCAAAGAACAGATGGCGGGCGTCCCGAGAGGCGCCCGGATCGTGAGCGACTCGGTCGGCAGTCGGGGATCCGTGCTGGAGGTCGCGAACGGGAACCGGGCCTCGGCGGAGCTGCGCGAGGAGATCGCGTCCGCGGAGGCCGGGTTTGCAGCGAGCGCGGCGAGGATCCGACTCCTCTTCCTCATCGGTGGAGTGGGGCCTGGTGGAGCCGAACGGCAGGCGGTTCATCTTCTCGAGCATCTCCCTTCCCGTGGGATCGCGGCCTGTCTAGCCTGCTATGGCGGCTGCGAGAATGACCTGCGGCGCGTCGCGCGGGCCGGGGTGCCGATCGAGTTCCTCTACCCGCGAGGTGGACGTTTCTGGCCGCTCGCCATGCTTGGTGCGCTCGAGGGGATCGTGCGGCGACGGCGGATCGGTCTTGTCCAGGCGTTCCTGCCGGCCTTCGACATTCTGGCCCCGTGCCTGCGCCTGCGACGACCGTCGCTGCGGGTGGTGACCAGCCGCCGCAACATCGACGAACAACTGTCGAGGCGGGACGTGACGTTGCTGCGCGTGACGGGACGGTGGGCGAATGCGGTGGTGGGCAACTCTCGGGCCGTCGTCGAGAGCGTGCTTCGGCTGGAAGGGCCGGCCGAGGCGCGCATGCACTGCATCCCGAACGGTCTCCATCTGCCGCCGGCCGTCACCCCGGGCGAACGGGCGGCTGCGCGGGCCGCCTACGACCTGCCGTCAGAGGCTTTCGTGGTGTCCTACCCGGCCCACTTTCGCCGGGGTAAGGGCCACGACCATCTGCCGGCGGCGCTGTGCGCCTGGATGGGAGCCGTGCCCTCCGCCGTGTTGGTTCTGGCGGGAGCCACGGAGACCAACGCGGCGTATCGGGTGACGGCGCGTCGGCTCCGCGAGGCGTTGGAGGCCAGCGGCCTGAGCGAACGGGTGCGCTGGGCTGGTGTCGTGAGCGACATGCGGGCCCTCATGGCGGCCTCCGACGCTACCTTGAACCTTTCCGACTTCGAGGGGATGAGCAACTCGATCATGGAGTCGATGGCCCACGGAGTTCCCGTGGTGGCGACCCGCACCGGCGGTGCCGCGGAGCTGATGCGCGACGGCGTGGAGGGGTGGCTGGTGGACCCGGGAGATGCCGAGAGCGCCGCGCGGCGGCTCGTGGAGCTGGCCACTGATCCGGGCGCGCGGGCGCTCATGGGCGAGCGGGCGCGAGCGCGCATGGGCGATGAGTTCTCGGTGGCCCGCATGGTCGACCGGCACGTGGACCTCTACCGCCGTCTGGCGGGGGAAATCCAGTGAGTACGCCTTCGTCGACGCCGATGACCGCCGGGGCTTCAGGAGCATTTCGAGTAGCTACGCAGGCAGCCGGAAGCCGAAATTCAGGAGTCAGAATTCAAAGAACGCTCCGGTAGTGGGCCTCCACGAGCGCGGCGATGGTGGTGATGGAGTAGCGTTCGGCCACGATTGCGCGACCGCGCTCGCCGCGGGCGTGGGCCGTCGCCGGATCACGAAAAGTCTCCAGCAGCGCGGCGGACAGTGCGGCTTGATCGCCGGCGGGGTAAAGAAGGCCGTTCTCGCCGGATTGCACGAGCTGGGGAATGGCACCCACCGCGGGAACCACCGGACAGACTCCGGCCGCCATCGACTCGAGCAGCGCCAGTGGCATTCCCTCGGTGCGAGAAGAAAGAACGAAGGCGGTCGACAGAGAGAGCAGTTCGGGCACATCCGAGCGAAGACCGAGTGGAAAGACGCGTCCTTGCAGATCAGGCTGGGCGATGCGGGCTTCGATCTCGCCGCGCAAAGGGCCATCGCCCGCGAGAAGCAGCACGGCCTCGGTGGCGGCGGCGACCGGCGCGAAAGCCTCGAGCACCATGCGGTGATTCTTGACCCGGATCAGGCTTGCCAGTTGCAGTGCGCGGGGCCTACCCCGAGCTCCCTCAGGCAGCCGTGCTTCGTCGGCCTGTGCGCTCGCGAACCGCGCGATGTCGATCCCCACGGCGAGCTCGTGGACTTTGTCCGGGGCAATCACGCGCGCGCGGTGCAGGGCCGTCACGATCTCGCCGGAAACGGCGAGATAGAGCGCCGTGCGGCCGTTCAGCAGGCGGTCGATGAGGAAACGGCGAAGCGGCCGTTGGCGGATCGTGCCGCTGTGCTCGTGACAGACGATCTTGACCCGCGGGTGGAGATGGCCGAGCACGCGGGCCCAGGTGTTCGCGGGGAAATTGTGCGCGTGGATGACGTCGGGCTGGAAATCCCGCACGTGCCGCTGCAGGAATGGGAAAAGGCGAAGATCCAGCCGTGAGCGGCGCGGACAGGCGCCGTACGAGAGCCCGTGCGGTGCGCGCGCGAATAGCGGTCCGTTGTCGCGATGCGCCAGAATCCGCACCTCATGACCGCGGGCCTGCAGGGCCACGGCAAGGTTGAGCGCGAAGCTCTCTGCGCCGCCCACCTTGGTCTGGGTAATGAGTTGAAGAATCCTCATCAGAACAGCCTGGATCGCCGGAACTTGGCATCGATGACGGTGAGACGCCCAGCCCGGGACAACGTGTGCAAGCCGCGGACCTTCTTGTCCCAATCCGGTCCCAGCCGCAGCACCTCTTCTTCCCGGTAATCGGCTTCGCTCAGCACCGTGACCCGATTCAGAACCAGACTGTGACCATAACCGAGAGAGCAGTCCTGCGACGGCCGGTAGACGGCATCGGAATGAAGGAAGAGCGGGCCCGCCGGCCTCGCCCGGCGAGCGTCCGAGACGATCGGGTTCATCGGGTGTGGGGCCCACGAGCCGGATAGCGGGCTGTCGGCGGAGAAGAGAAACAACTCGTCACAGATCGAGGCGCCCTCCCGCTCCCTGACGTTGGCGAAGAGCCACCACTTGTCTTGGTGCTGGAAAAGGGTTCCGTCCACGGCAGCGATGTCCTCGATCAGGTTGCGGTGGAAGACCCACCGGTGGGGGAACTCCTCGCACCGAAAGACCTGAATCCGGCCCGCGGCGGACGATTCCAGCAGCATATAGGTACGGTTCTGCCAGTCGAAGACGAACGGATAGGACACATGGTAGTCGGGTTCCAGAACCGTAATGGGTTTGCCGGGTCGCCCGGCCCGGTCGAAGGTCAGGACCGCGATCCGACCCCTCCTCTTCCTGTAGAACACCTCCTCGAAGAAGACATAGTAGGAGTCGTCCCGGAAGACGACGTTGGGATCGGCCCAGAAGCGGTCTTTGGGCGGCGTGATCCGTTGGTACTGCGAGAAGGGCCTGGAAACGCCGTCGTGCAGATCGTAGAGGAGGTTCCACTGGTTGAAGGAGAAGCGGTGCCGCAGTCGATGGCCTAAGAACCTGGTCAGATGACGACAGAGGAGCGGGGCGAGCTCCCGATTGGTGGGCGTCTCGCGGATGATGCGGGCATAGAGGGGAGGAGCGCTGTTCCTCGTGCGTGTTTCGGCCAGGTAGCGCTCGGCTCCCTGCCGGTGCAGCGTGCGCAGAGCCCGGGGAAGCATCGTGCTGCTTTTCCAGAAGGCGCTGTTGCAGCTTTGCTTCACGGACCACGGGTCGGTGGCGGAGAAGGAGTCGCACAGCACCAGTCCAGCGCCTGCGTCCTCGTTCAGGATCTGTACAACGGACCCGGTTACGGGGCGGTTCTCCAAGACCTCCCAGAATCCGGGCGGACCCTCCCGTTCGTTGCGGCTGTCTCCATGATGGTAAGACCAGACTCCCAGCTTGGCGCTGCGGAGGATGTCCCCGCCCAGGATGCGAAATCCGAGTCGGATGAGGACGTCAAGGTCTTGCTCGTTGATCCGGCGGAGATCTTCGGGAGTAAAGCGGTCCGCGTGAGCCGATCGCTCGGGAACGACCGGCATACAGGGGACGCCGGCCAGAAAGTCGCGCAGATCTCGGCGGGCGAAAGCATCGGGTCGTGGTCGGAAGAGCCGATCGTCCAGCTTCTGATAGACGCCGTACAGCAGGAGGTGGCGGTGGGCGAGAAAGGACGAGAGTGGGCTCTGCGGACGCTCGGGTGTGTCATTGAGGACAATCAGGGTGATCTCGGCGTAGTCGGATCGGTGGATCTGCTCCAGCATGGCATAGGCCCAGGCAGGCACCCGGCAGGAGTCCAGGAGGATGCCCACGCGCAGCTTCTGCCGAGCGTCAGGCGTGGCCATCCGGAGCCTGCGAGGGGGACGGTTCCGGTGTATGCGCTTCCACCTGCGCGCGGCGCTGCTTCCAGTAGTCCGCATCCGCGATCTGATCCGATCCGGCCAGGATCGCCGGAATCGTGCGAACCAAGATCCGGATGTCCATCCCGAGGCTCAGCTGGTCGATGTAGGCAAGATCGAGACGGATACGCTGTGGCCACGCGATGGAGTTTCGACCGTTGATCTGTGCCCAGCCCGTGATCCCGGGCCGGACGGCGAGCCGGCCCATCTGTTCGGCATCATAGAGCTCAGTCTGGTAGCGCAGCCCAGGGCGGGGTCCGACCAGGCTCATATCGCCTCGCAGAACATCGAAGACCTGTGCCAGTTCGTCCAAGCTCAGCTTGCGGAGAATCCGTCCGATGCGGGTGATGCGCGAGTCGTTTCTCTCGACGCGGATACCCGCTCCCTGGTGCTCCGCGCCGCAGACCATCGATCGGAACTTTGTCAGGCGGAACGCATGACCGTCCCGGCCGATGCGTTCCTGGCGATAGAATACGGGTCCCCCGTCTTCCAACCGGATGAGCAGGGCGATGATGAGCATCCCAAGGCCGAAGACGAGAAGGATTGCCAGGCCGGCGGTCAGGTCGAGCCCGCGCTTGCCCCATCGGGCATAGGTTGAGTCGGACCGGCCTGGACGAGCTGGCATGTAGCCCTGGCTCCGTTTCTCCGCTGACCGCGCCCGGGAGGGCCAGGGAAGCGGTGGGGAACGCCGGCAGCGAGCCTCCCGTCGGGGGCCGACGGCGGAAAAGATCCAGCGGAGCCCTGATGTCTCCTACCCCGGTCCCCTCTCCGGTCCGGTCCGCATGGCCGGACAACGCTGTCAGCCGCAAGAGTGCCCTGTCTTTGTCGTTTGCGGCAAGGAAACCTTCTCCGCAGAGCAATTTCTCGGCTGAGTACGTTTCAACTCCGGGGCGACCTCGGGTCGCTCGTCCGTGCCATGCCGCTTTTTCGCGGGGCCGTCGAGCGGTCCCGGGGCCGAGCCAGCGGAAGGACCGAACCCCGGAGGCCAACGTGCGGTTGTCCCGCCCCCCCGGGGCGGCTATCCTCACCGGTTCGGGTCGGGGAACCAATGGCTTCAGGCGGCCCGCGTCCGTGCCGATTTCTGATAGGGCAGCCGATCCAGGGAGGTCAGAAATGTCGGAGGGAACGCCGGTTACGGGACGCCGCATCGAGATCTACGACACAACATTGCGGGACGGCACGCAGGGGTTGGGTTTCAACCTGTCTCTCGATGACAAGCTTGCGATCGCCCGTGAGTTGGATCTCCTCGGCGTCGACTACGTCGAGGGGGGGTATCCGCTGTCGAATCCGAAGGACGTCGCGTTCTTTCGGGAGATGCGGGTCCAGCCCCTCCGCCACGCGAAGCTCGCCGCGTTCGGGATGACGCGCCGCAAGGGGACTCTCGCTTCCGAGGATCCGGGTATGGTCGCCCTCGTCGAGTCGCAGGCCCCCGCGATCGCCCTCGTCGGCAAGACTTCCGACTTCCACGTGCGCGAAGTCCTTCAGGTTTCCCTGGAAGAAAACCTGAAGATGATCGGCGAGAGCGTTGCCTTTCTCACCGCGAACCGGCGTGAAGTGATCTACGATGCCGAGCAGTTTTTCGACGGCTTCAAGCGCAATTCCGCCTACGCGCTGGCTACCCTCCAGGCCGCGGCGACGAACGGCGCGCGACTCCTCTGCCTGTGCGACACGAACGGTGGGACGATGCCTGATGAGATCGCCGAGATCTTCGCGGCGATCCGCGCGGCGATGCCCGAGGCGCGTATCGGTGTTCATCTTCACAACGATTCCGGCGTGGCGGTTGCCAACGCGCTCATGGCGGTCCGGCACGGCGCCGTGCAGGTTCAGGGGACGATCAACGGGGTCGGCGAGCGTTGCGGGAATGTCGACCTGATCCCGGTGGTCGCCAATCTCTCGCTGAAGCTCGGCTACGACGTGCTCCAGGGACCCGAGAGCCTGAAACGCCTGGTCTTGGTGAGCCGCTTCGTCGACGGGTTGGCCAACCTGCCGCCCCTGGTTCACCAGCCGTACGTCGGTCCCGCCGCCTTCACGCACAAGGGTGGGATGCATGTTCACGCGGTTCTGAAGAACGTCTCGACGTATGAGCACGTACCTCCCGAGAGTGTCGGAAACAATCGCCACATGCTGATCAGCGAGCTGTCGGGCACGAGCAACGTCCAGGACAAGCTGGCGAAGATGATCGGGCAACTCAGTTCGGACAAGGCTCTGCTCAGGCGGATTCTCGATCGGGTGATGGATCTGGAGAACGAGGGGTACGTCTTCGAGAGTGCCGAGGCGAGCTTCGAGCTGATTGTCCGCCGGCACCTCGGGATCTACCGCGCGCCGTTTACGATCCGCCGTTGCGAGACCATAAGCAAAGGCAAGCCCGACAACGGCGGCGAGACGCGCGCCACCGTCGAGATCGCGATCGGAGAACAGACGCGTCAAGGGGTCGCGGAGGTCCGTGGTCCCGTTGAGACCCATTTCCGCGCTCTGACAGATGCACTGGCGACTGACTACCCGTGGATCGGTTCGATCGCGATCGCGGATTTTCACGCCTACTTCGTCCACTCACGCAACGAGAAGGGCAAGCGGGTGCGCGTCACTCTACAATTCCAGGAGGGTGAGCATCGGTGGGGGACCGTGGCCGTCTCGACCGATCTCGACCGAGCGATCTGGCAGTGCCTGATCGAAGGGATGGAATACGCGATCCTCTTCCGCGAGGGAACGCTCGATGAGGTGATGGCCCGTGCGGATAACAAGGAGGGATCCTCGATCCGATGACCGGCCGCAAGAAGATCGTCATCCTCTGTGCCGGGCAGTCGGCCCGGTTGCTCGGCGAAATCCTCCGCCGACTGCCCGCCTTCGATTGTGTCGGTTATCTCGACGACGATCCGGCGAAGCAGGGGGAGACCTACTACGATATCCCAGTCCTTGGGGGACTCGATCTCCTGCCGCGACTGAAGGAGCGGGGAGTCGTGGGCGGGATCCCGGTCTTGGGCGATCTGGGCCTGCGGCTCGGAATGTTCACACTTCTCGAGAAGAGCGGGCTGGAGGCGATCACGGCGATCGAGCCGTCCGTCGTCACTGCCTCGGATCTCGTGATCGGGGATGGCTGCCTGATCTCCTTCGGGACGATTGTCCTGAACAAGGTAACGATAGCGCCGTATGCCTTCATCGGCAGCGGCGTGAAGATCCTTCACGACGTGACGATCGGGCGTAATTGCGTGGTCGGTGGCGGTTCGATCATCGGCTCGACTTCGACGATCGGGGAGGACTTCGCGTGCGGCGTGGGGTGCGTGATCCGCTCGGGAGGTGTCCGGATCGGACGGAATGTGCAACTCGCCGCGGGAACGGTGGTGTTGCGGGACATTCCGGACAACGCCTTCGTCATCGGAAACCCTGGACGGGTGATCCGGTACCAGGACCCTGTGGAGGTGCGCTTCCCATGAGCGTCTCCGTCGTGAGCATCTATCAGGAGATCCTCGGTCGGACGGACGACGGAGAACGGCCCGCGATCCTGGGAAGGGATCCGACTAGCTACGGCGAGCTGCGCCGGAGGGTGGATCGGCTCGTCCGGAGACTTTCCGACGCGGGGGCGGGCCCGGGTGTGCGCATCGGACTCGCCCTCGATCCCGGGATCGGCTATCTGGTGAGCTTGCTCGGCATCCGCGCGGCCGGCGCTACCGCGGTTCTCTTTGGCACTTCCTGGACGCCCTTTGAGCAACGGCGGTGCTTTCTTCAAGCCCAGCCCACGTGGATGCTCACGGGAGCCGAACCGGCCGTCGGCGAGACGGCCGAGGCTGTCGTGGCGTGTGAAGAGGCGGATGGCCGTCTCTACAGCTTTCGGTACTCGCCGGTCCCGGTCGCCTCCGATCCGGACGACGCGATCATCATCTACACCAGCGGCACGACCGGAGCCCCGAAGGGTGTCGTCCTGTCCGAGTCCGCGATCTCGGCGAACGTCCGGGCCGTGGCGGCCTATCTGGAACTGTCCAAGTCCGATTCCACCGCGGTATTCACACCGACATGCTATGCGTATGCCGTATCCCAGTTCCTGACGCACGCCCTGGCGGGGGCGGGAATCTTCCCCGTCCCGTCGTACCTGCGTCTTCCCATGGTCGTTCCGCAGGCCTGCTCGATTCATCGACTGACGGGGCTGGCGGCGAACCCCACGTCTCTGCGAATTGTCCTGGGTTTGGATATTCCCCCGGAATGGGATCTTCGCAGCGTGCGCTATGTCATGTCCGGCGGGCAGTTCCTCGACAGACGTTTGGTCAGGCGGCTCGGCGAGCGCTTTCCGAACACACGGATTGTCAATATGTACGGCGCCTCCGAGAATTCCCCGCGGATCAGCTATCACTGGGTGGAGGATCGGGGAAGCGATGATCCCGCCCGCTTCTATCCGGTCGGGATACCGGTCCGGGACACCCGCGTGGAAATCCGCTCCGACGACGACCGGCCCTTGGCGGCCCGCGAGGTGGGGGAAGTGGTCGTGAGCGGCACGAGCATGATGCGAGGCTACTGGCGCGATCCGGAGGCAACGGCCGCGAAGCTGCGGAACGGTTGGCTGCACACCGGCGACCTGGGATTTCTCGATGAAGCGGGCAGCCTCGTCCTGACCGGCCGCGCGAGCAACGTGATCAACGTCGGCAACGAGAAGGTCTCGCCGGAGGATGTCGAGCGCGTGCTTCTTGAGGTTCGGGGCGTGGCGGAGGCAGGGGTCTACGGCGTCCCCGATCCGGTGACGGGCGAATCGGTCCGGGCACAGGTGGTGGTGGAGCCGGGTGCTGCCGTCGACCCGGAGACGATGCTCCAGCACTGCCGGCTGATGGTCTCGGGTTACAAGGTCCCACGCGAGGTCCGGGTCGTGGATGCCCTGCCTCGGACTCTCTACGGCAAGCTCGACAGAGCGAAGCTCAAGGAATCCTAGGAATGGAAAGAACCCTCGAGATCATCGTCGACTACGTCCGCGGTCACGCACCGCGGACCGCGCAGGCATCCGATGTCTCCGCCCTGCCCGTCTACAAGACGCTCGACTCGATCGCGATGATGGACTTCATCGCCTTTCTGGAGCGAAGCTTCTCGATTCGAATCGGGGACGCCGACGTCCTTCCGGAGAACTTCGAGACCTTCGCCGACGTCGCCCGCCTCGTCGAGAGTAAGCGCGGTTAGCCGCGCTTATCCCAAGATCAGCCCGACAACCCGGGCAAGGTCGCCGTCCGTCATGCCCGAACCGCTCGGAAGACACAGACCGTCAGCGAAGATGGCGTCCGAGATACCGCGGCCGACATAGCGGCAGTCCGCGAAGACCGGCTGCAGGTGCATCGGCTTCCACACCGGCCGGGACTCGATGTTCTCGGCCTCCAGGGTGAGCCGGATCTCCTCCCGCGTGGCTCCAAAGGCCGCTGGGTCGATGGTCAGGCAGGTCAGCCAGCGGGTGGATCTGCCGTAGGGTGCCTCGGGCATGAAGTGAATGCCTGGATGCTTGCCCAGGGCCGCTTCATAGGTGCGGTAATTTCGCCGGCGCGCTTCGACCTTCTCGGCGAGGTGCAAGAGCTGTCCTCGTCCCAGGGCGGCCAGGAGATTCGACATCCGATAGTTGTAGCCGATGTGCGAGTGCTGGTAGTGAGGCGCCGGATCGCGGGCCTGGGTGGCCAGAAACCGGGCCTGATCAGCCCGATCCTTTCGATCGGTCAGCAGCATGCCGCCGCCGGAGGTGGTGATGATCTTGTTTCCGTTGAAGGAGAGAATGCTCAAGTCCCCCTGCCGGCCGGCCGGGATGCCCCGGTAATTCGCCCCGAGTGCTTCGGCCGCGTCCTGCACCAGGGGCACGCCGTGTCGGGAGCACACTTCGCGAATCCGGTCGTAATCGGCGCACTGGCCGTATAGGTCGACGGTGACGACCGCGGCGTACGACTCTCCGGCCCTGGCCGCGCGCTCCAATTCCTCCGCCACCAGAGACGGGTCGATGCACCAGGAGTCGGGATGACAGTCGACGAAAACGGGCACGGCGTCGCAGTAGGTCACCGCGTTGGCGGTGGCGGAAAATGTGAGAGTGGAGACTAAAACCTTGTCCCGTGGCTTCACCCCCAGTATCAGCAGGGCCAGATGCAGGGCCGCGGTCCCGCTACTCAAGGCTACGGCGTGACCACAGCCGAGACGATCGCACATCTCCTGTTCAAAGGCATCGACCTGTGGTCCCAGGGGGGCGATCCAGTTCGAGTCGAACGCGTCGAGGATAAGCCGGCGCTCGTCCTCGCCCACGTGCGGGGGGGATAGATAGAGACGACGGGTCATGTTGCTCCTCCGCCGGCCAAGGTCTGTTGACCGCCTCCGGTCGGTGCGGCGGCGTGGGTCATGCGGTTGAGCGGAAGCAGAAAATCGGCGGGCGGCCATACGCCGAACTGCCGCGCCATATTCGGCATCGTCACTCCGCGGCTCATGTCTCCGAGATGATCCGGGGGTGTGCGCCGAGCCGGATCGTCCTCAGAAGCCCCCAGGATGTGGGGAGTGCGAATCATCGCTCCGCACCGGCCACAGCGCTCAAGCTCATCTTCCGCCACGCCGCGACCGGATCCGTCGCCTTGAACACGGCGTTGCCGGCCACCAGCCATTGCGCTCCGGCAGCCGCGATCTCGGCAGCGTTCCCGGCTCCGATCCCGCCATCGACCTCGATGAGAGGCGCACTACCCTGGCGATCACAGATCTCCCGAGTCCGCCGCAAGCGGTCGAACGCCGATGGAATGAAGCCCTGGCCACCGAACCCCGGCTCGACGCTCATCACGAGGACAAGCGCCACGTGTCGTGCCCAGCGTGCGATCACCGGGTCGAGTTCCGTGGATGGGCGGACCGCCACTCCCAGGGCGATCCCCAGGCGAGCAGCCTCCGCCGCACAGGCCTCCGGTTCGATCGGAACCTCGGCGTGCACGCAGCAAAGATCGGCCCCGGCTGTGGCGAACGGCTCGATGTAGCGCAACGGCTCGGTGATCATCAGATGCACGTCGAGAAACGCCCGCGAGGCGGCGCGCACGGAGCGCACGAGCGGCGGGCCGAAGGTGATGTTCTCGACGAAGTGTCCGTCCATCACATCGAGGTGGAGAACCTCTGCGCCGGCGTCTTCCAGAGGCAGGAACGAGGCTGCCAGCACTGCAAAGTCGGCGGAGAGGATGGAGGGGAGCACGCGCGGTCGTGTGCCAAGAAGGCGGAGCCGCTCGCGAGCATCCACCCTCGCATCATTCCCGGCATCCATCCCGGTCAGCCCCTACCCCGGCCACGGCCGTAACCCGGCGCCACGCCCAGCACCACGCGCGTGCCGGGCCAGAGCGGCGCTCCCGGCGGCGGGTCCTGCCGCACCACCGTCCCCGGCTCATCACCATCCTCAGTCTGTACCGTGACGGAAAACCCTCCCTGCTCGAGCAGAATCTCGGACGCGGCGCCCGGGAGCCCGCGCAGATCCGGCAGCCAGAAGGGGACCGAGGGGCGGGCACGACTCACAAGAAGCGAGATCACGCCGTCTTCCGGCGCCGGCGTACCTCCTTCCGGCTCCATCGCCATCACGAGGTCCGCCCCCACGAGTTCGTTGGCGGCGTACATGAGCCGGCCCACCGAGAGCCCGGCATCGCCGAGCCGCATCCTGGCCAGACGCATGCTTTGACCCACCAGATCCGGCACGGGGCGGTGAAAGGTCCCCAGGCTCGGCGTGAGAATTACCTGCCGTCCGCGCTTCACCGAAAGCCCGGGTGGCGGCGACACCTCCAGCACTTGCCCGCGCGGAACTACCGTGTGATGGCGACCCGGCCCCACCAGCGGTCGAAGCCCGACCGTCCGCAGCGCGCTCTCCGCCTGCGCCAACTCGCTCCCGCCGACCGACGGGACCCTGACCTCGTCCCCGTGGCGGACCAACAGCGGCATCAGAATCCGGTCAAACAGGAAAGCCCCGACCAGCACCCCGAGGACCAAGGCCAGCAGAGAGCGTACAAAGCGTGGCAACCTCGCACCGCGCTGCACCTTCCTGCGCACTCTCGCCGTCGTTCCGTCGAGCCTGCCCATCACGCTCCCGACTCCCCCCTCCGCGCGAGGAAGGCGTAGCCGCCATCGGTTTCAAACCTGCCGGGCGGAAGGAGCATCTCTCCCTCGCGTCCGCGTGCCTCCATGGGTACAGCCTCGGGCAGTGGCGCCGCCATCCATTGCGGGTGCGTGGCAAAGAAGCGATCCCGTTGCTCCAAGGTTTCCTCCGGCTCCATGGTGCAAACACTATAGACCAGATGCCCGCCCACGGCGCACCCGGCTGCTGCGGCCATCACTAACTCCGATTGGAGCGTGGCCAGGCGAAGAATCTCGTCTTCCCGCGCCCGCCACTTCAAGTCGACGCGGCGGCGGAGAACGCCAAGGTTGCTGCACGGTGCATCGACGAGGACCGAATCCCACGGCGGGCGGACGGGAGTCCGACGACCGTCCGCGGCCGCGAGTAGAGTGCGGACGGATCCATCTTCTGCCGGGCCGGCCCTGCGCGCTGCGCCTCCCTGCCTCGCCAGCCCCCGCGCGAGTCGGCGCAGGCGGCCTGGTGAAGGGTCGAGGGCGAGGATGCGCGCCCCCGCTATGGCGCGTTCCGCGAGGTGGCCGGTCTTGGTCCCCGGCGCGGCGCACAGATCGAGCACCAGTCCACGCACATCAGGCAGCAACAGGCCGACAAGGATCCCGCTGCCGTCTTGGATCGTCCACTCTCCCGCGGAAAAACCGGGCTGCTCGGCGGGATGGGAACCGGCCGGAAGACGCGCGGTGCCGGGGATCCACCCCTCCGCGGCGCCGGGCGGCCCGGTTGCACCGGGCTTGAGCCGCAGCCAGTAGTCGGGGATCGCATTGTTCCAGCGCAGGACGCGCTCGGTTTCTGCGAGGCCCCAGCGGATCGCCCAACGACGGACCAGCCAGACGGGGTGCGAGTGACGCACGGCGAGGGTCTCCACGGGGTCGTCTGCTTCGAGGCGGTCCCATTCCTCCCACCGGGCACGTCCTTCACGCCCCAGTCGTCGCAACACGGCGTTGACGAGCCCGGCGGTGCCGCGATGCCCGTGTCGCGCGGCCAACTCCACGGATGTGTCGACGGCGGCGTGGGCCGGGATCCCATCAAGGACGATCAGTTGGGCGGCGCCCAGACGCAACGCAGCCCGGATCGGCGGCGGCAGTTCGGCCACCGGCAAGCGATCGAGCAGCGCATTGATGACGGCGTCGAGCCGCGATCGATGGCGCAGCACTGCTCCGACGAGGGCGCGGAAAAGGGCGCGGTCCTCGCGACGGCCGAAGGACGACTCCGCGTGCTCGATCAAGCCCCCGGCCGGCACGGCCTCTTCGTCGAGGCCGGCCAGCACCGCGAGGGCTGCCTCGCGCACCGGGTCAACTACGCGCTCGCGCGCAACCGCGCGCCCGCGGGCAGGCGGCTTCCCCGCAGCCACTCGGTGGCCTCCTGTCGTTTCCGCCCCTCCCCCTGCACTTCGAGGAGAAGGAGCACACCTGGATTGCAGACCACACCGATCCCTTCGGGTGCTGGGACCAGCGTGCCGGGCGAGGCCTCGGGCACCGGAACCAGAGGGCCGGGCGCGGTATCGAGCGCCGGAACCAGCGGGGTGGGCTCGGCCCCGGACACCTGCAACCGGTGCCATGGGCGCGAGCGATGTACGCGCAACCGTTTTCCCGCCGCGAAGGTGAACGCCCCCGGCCAAGGCGAGAAGGCCCGGATGGCACGGTCAACCTGCTCCACCGGACGGTTCCAATCGAGGAGGCCATCTTCCTTGTCCACGAGCGAGGCATAGGTGGCGCCCCACGCGGGCTGCGCCTGGGCGATGAGCCCGCCGCGTTCCTCGATGGCGCACGCCCGCGCGAGCAAGCGTCCCCCGATCCGCGCCAGCCGGTCGGTCAGCTCGCCCGCCGTCTCTTCGGAACCGATGGGGGTCATCTCCTGAAGCAGTAGCGGGCCGGTATCGAGCCCGGTGTCGAGCTGGAAGATCGTGATGCCGGTCCACGCATCGCCGGCTAGGATGGCGGCACTCACCGGCGAGGCGCCGCGGTGGCGCGGGAGCAGGCTGGCATGGACGTTCCAGCAGCCGCGCGGTGCTATGCCCAGGATGGACGGGCGCAGAAGGCGGCCAAAGGCGGCCGTCACGCAGAGATCCGGCGCCAATGCGCGGAACGACGCAAGAGTCTCCGGCGCGTGGAGTTTCGCAGGCTGGAGCACCTGGATCCCCGCGGCGCGCGCCACCTGCACGGCCGCGGGATCCTCCACGCGAAGCCCGCGTCCTTGCGGGCGAGAGGGCTGACTCACCAGCGCCACGACCTCGTGGCCGGAGCGCACATCCCCCGCAGGCGAAGGAAGAAGAGCCTCCAGCACCCGGGCGGCGAAGTCAGGCGTGCCGAAAAACAAGACGCGCATGGACCGGGTGGTCACCCCCCTCGAACCGATCCGAACGGGTCTCCCCAGGCGGGATTCCGGGGGATCAGCCGCTACTTGGTGACAACCCCGGCCACGGCATGGCGGGCCAGCTCGACCTTGACGTTATCGTCGATCTTCAGAACCACGGTGTCGTCCTTCAGGCCTACGACATTCCCGTAGATCCCGCCGGAAGTCACCACGCGGTCTCCCACCTTCAGTGCCTTCAGCATCTCCTGCACCTGCTTCTGCTTCTTCATCTGGGGCCGCATGATCATGAAGTACATGATCAGGATGAGCACCAGCATGAGGACGAAACTCGGCAGCATGCTGCTCCGTGCGGCGCCCGGGTTCATCCCGCCACCACCGGGCGCGCCGGCCTGGGCCATGGCCACGGTCGGCCAGAAGAAATCGTGCATCGGATCGGTCTCTCCCTTCGTTCCTTCGCCGGAACCGCCGGCGGCGATCATGCTCCCTCGGCCAGCCGCGCGAGGGTCTCCGTCCTGAAAGCGGTAAACCACCCCACCGCGAGGGCAGAGCGGAACCCTTCCATGAGGTTCTGATAGTACCGGAGCGAGTGCAGCGTGGCCAGTTGCATAGGCTAACTCGCTACCCAATCTACCCTTGACGATCCTGCGCGCAGGCGGCATGCTGAGAGTCGTGGTACGTACCAGAGGAGGAGTCGATCATGCGCTCATGGTATCTCATCGCTCTTCTCGTTCTTGTCACTCTCCTGCCCATCGCTTGCTCCAAGAGCGACAACCCGATTGAACCGCGCGACAACAACGGCGTCCTGAAGGGGCGCGTGGTCGATTCTTCCGGGGGGGGCACACTCGGCGGTGTGGTGGTTCGTATCGAGGGTACGGATCAGACCGCCGTCACGGCCGCGGACGGCTCTTTCGAGTTCACAGGTCTCCCCGGCGGCAACTTCACCGTCGTGGTTGAGCCGCCCGAGGGCGTGCCCTACCAGTCGAACCGGATCGAGGTCAGCGTCCACCCTGGCGACACCGTGGCCATGGATTGCACCGTCCTTCCGGACGGCGCGGTCCCGGGACCGATCGCGATCTATCCGCAGTCGGCGCGCGTCGGTGTGCTGGAAAGCGTGCAGTTCTACATCGGGGGGCGTGCCGACCCCTGGACCGGGGTCGACAGCGGGCAGGGCGGCGCGTACCGCCCGACCTGGTCGATCCGCTCTCTGCACACGATCGGCGTGCTTTCGCGCGAGGGGATCTTCATCGGCACCGCAGTCGGAAGCGGGCAGATCGTCGCGTCTTTGAGCGATAGCGTGAACGCGGTTGCGGATATCGAGGTCGTCGCCGACGGCGATGTCGTGCGGATCATCGTGAAGCCGCCGTACATGGTGGAGCTGCTCGCGGGCGACTCCCGCTATCTCGCGGCGTACGCAATCAACGGCACCGGCGACGTTGCGCGCGGCGTTCCGTTCGTATGGAGCGTCGATGCCGCGACGCTCGGAACAATCGAGCCGGTCACCGACCTCACGCCCGCGGAGCGTTCGGAGATTCTGGCCAGGATCTGGTACGGAATGGACGACGGATGGGTCGGACCGATGGCCCTCCCGGGGGACGGTTCGCGGACAGAAGGGAAAGACAGCACGATCACAGTGCCCCCCGACAGCACCGGGCCCGGGGGACCGCTTCCTCCGGACATCGATCCCTCAGCCATAAGCCTTGTCCGGTTCACCGCGGCGGCGGGAGTACAGGGAGAGGCACGCGGCGAGATCAACGTGAGCGTCGCGGGGGCGAGCTGGACCGAGACCGTCGGGGTTTCCGTCCTCGCGCGCGGAACGCTGACCACCGTGTATCTCTATCCGGAAGAGGTCAGGCTTGCGTCCGGAGGCGAGGCCTTCTTCTACGCGTGTGGCCTGAACGAGTGGGACCGCCCCATCGGTGGTCTCGCGTACGCGTGGTCGGTCGAGCCCGCATCTCTCGGCACCATCGAAGAGACGGAAGGGCCGTGGATAGACCCGAACGGCCCGCCTGGCCAGGATGGCAGCGGCGGGGTCGGATCGGACGGGCCCTGGCCCCCCATGCCGCCCGACGGGCGGTTCTCGAACGGGAGGGGGGGCGTGATGTTCCGCGCCTCGGAGGAGGGTGAGGGGACGGTGCGCTGCGTCGTGACCGACTCGCTGACCGGCGTGTCGATCGAGAAGACCGCGATGGTGCGCGTGGCGCCCGCACCGGTTCTCGACCGCATCGAAGTTCGACCGAACCCGATTGAGGCAACCGTCGGCGATTCGGTCCTTGTCGAAGCCATCGCCCTGAACACATGGAACGATGTCGACTGGAGCGCCCCGATCCTCTGGTCCTACGATGGGAACGCTGGCGTCTTTGTCCCGTTCGACGGCCAGCGCCCCGACGATAGAGACTCCACCGGCACGGGCGGCGATCCCGGCCAGCCCGCCGTGCCGCCCAGGGGGGGTGACCCGACGGATCCGCCGATTCCGGGAGGCCCGTTTGGTGTGGCGTACGGGTACTTTCTCGCGAACAACCCCGGTGGAACGGGGACGCTGACCGCAACGGCGACCAGCGCATCCGGCATCACGGTGACCATCGACGTTCCGATTCGGGTTCAGGCTCCCTCGGCCAGCCGAGCGAGGGTCTCCGTCTTGAAGGCGGCGAACCTCCCCTCCGAAAGGGCGGAACGGATCCCTTCCATGAGATCCTGGTAGAACTGGAGTGAGTGTAGCGTCGCCAGACGCATGGCGAGGATCTCGCCCGCGGCGAAAAGGTGGCGGAGATACGCCCGGGAAAAGGTGCGACAGGTCGGACAGCGGCAGTCCGGGTCGAGGGGGCGTTCGTCCTCTTGGTAGGCGGCGTTCTTCACGACCAGTTTCCCTCGCGAGGTGAACACGCTCCCCTTGCGCGCATTGCGGGTCGGAAGAACACAGTCAAACAGGTCGATGCCGCGGTCCACCGCCTCGAGGATATCCTCTGGACGACCGACGCCCATCAGGTAGCGGGGCTTCGCTTCCGGCAACAAGGGCGCGCACTCGGCCAGCACATCGTACATCTCCTCGATCGGCTCCCCCACGGCCAAGCCGCCGACCGCGTAGCCGGGCAGGTCGAGGGCGACGAGCCGTTCCGTCGACTCGCGGCGCAGGTCGGCATAGAGCCCACCCTGCTGGATCCCGAAAAGCGCGGTGCCGGGCCACCCCTCGCCCCGCCAGGTCTCGGCACAGGCGGCAGCCCAGCGGGACGTCCGCTCCATGTCTGCGCGGGCGCGGTCCCACTCCGACGGGTAGGGCGTCATCGTGTCGAAAGCCATCAGGACATCCGAACCGAGGGCCACCTGCACGCGCGTCGCCAGCTCGGGCGTGAAGCGATGCCGCGATCCATCGATGTGGGACTGAAACTCCACGCCGTCGTCGCGGATCTTGTTCAACCGCGCCAGCGAGTGAACCTGGTACCCGCCCGAATCAGTCAGGATCGGGCCATTCCAGCCCATGAACTTGTGCAAGCCGCCGAGGCGCCGCACCCGTTCATGCCCCGGACGCAGGTAGAGGTGGTAGGTATTGGCGAGAAGCATGCGCGCGCCGGAGGCACTGACTTCGTCCGGCGTAAGCGTCTTCACCGTGGCCTGCGTGCCCACGGGCATGAAGGCTGGTGTCTCCACCGACCGCTCCGGCAGCCGGAAGCCCGGCGAGGCCTCGCGTTGCGGGAATTGAATGCGGCCTCGGCGGCCGCGTCCCGAAGGCGCCTCGTGGAGGAGATCGAAACGAACGTCGGCCGTGCTCCGGTTGGTCCCAACGCCGTCGTGAGCGGTCTCGTTCACGCTTGTAGACTCCTCTCCCACGATTCTTCCACACCGCTTCCTGCAGAGTCTCGATCGATTCGAGCTACCGCATTATCTCGCGCCGATATCCCGCTCACACGATGAGCATCGCATCGCCGAAGCTGTAGAATCGAAACCCCGCATCCCGCGCCTCAGCGTAGGCCGAGAGGACCCTCTCGCGTCCCGCAAAGGCCGCCACCAGGAGCAGCAGACTCGACCGCGGCAGGTGGAAGTTCGTGATCATGGCATCGACGGCGCGGAAGCGGTGCCCGGGAAGAATGGTGCAGTCGGTCCAGCCGGATCCCGCCGTCAGGCCTGAGGACGTCCCGACCGCTCCTGTCAACGCCGCCTCCGTCTCCGGCGCCCGCACCGTGGTCGTTCCGACCGTTCCGGGCAACGCGGAGGCCGTCTCCAGCGCCCGCACCGTGGTTGTCCCCACCGCAACAACCCGGCCTCCGCCCGAGCGCGTCGCCGCGATCGCGGCCACCGTCTCCTCGGTCACCTCGTACCGCTCAGGGAGAACCCGATGCTCCGCAGACCGGGCGGCCCGAACCGGCAGGAAAGTCCCTGGGCCGACATGGAGCAGCACGCTTGCCACCCCCACGCCAGCCGCGGCCAGTGCTGCGAAAACGGCTTCCGTGAAGTGAAGCCCGGCCGTGGGGGCGGCCACCGCTCCGTCCGTTCGCGCGTACACCGTCTGGTACCAGTCGTCATCCTCGGGGCGGTCCATGCGTCGCAGGTAAGGCGGAAGCGGAAGGTGCCCCGCACGCTCCATCAGGGCTTCCACCGCACAGCCCTCGGGACGCAGGCGCCAAAGACCGTTTCCCACCGGGCAATCAAGAACGAGGTCGGGAAGAGGATCACCATCTCTTTCGCCGCATTCACTTCTCCCTTGGGGCAGCAACCGGTCCCCCGACCTGAGCCGTCGGCCCGGGCCGAGCAACGCCACCCACGCATCTCCATCCGGGTGCGAGAAGAGGACCTCCACCGGCCGCCCCGTCCGCGCGAGGTGCGTGAAGACTCTCGCCCTCAAGACCCGTGTTTCGTTCACGACGAGGAGGTCGCCCGCGCGCAGGAATCGCGGCAGATGGCGAAACGAGGCCTGGGTGCGAGCCCCACTGGCGCGGTCGAGAACCAACAACCGCGAGGTGTCACGCGGCTGCGCGGGATGGCGGGCGATGGAAGCGTCGGGAAGGTCGTAGTCGAAATCGGCGAGCCAGTCGGGGGTGGCTGCCGCGCCGGCGGCCGCATCGACGGCGGCGGCCCGGTTCCCGCCATCGGCGCGCGCGCGGTGGCCTAGGGCGGGAATGCCGTCATATCCGTCGTCCTGGACGGGGCGATCCGGCATGGCATCGTGGTTCATGGCGCGGGCTAGAAGAGCGTGTCCTGCGGACCCTGGCTCGCTGGCCGCTCCGGCGGTGGTAATCCCAGGACCCGGTACGTCCCGGCGGTGGCGATGCGACCATTGCGCGTCCGCTGAAGCAGTCCTTGCATGACGAGGTACGGCTCGTGAACCTCCTCAAGAGTGTCGGACTCCTCCCCCACCGTGGCAGCCAAGGAATTCAGTCCCACCGGCCCGCCCCCGAAGCGTGTCACCACGGCCTCCAGGATGCGCCGATCCATGTCATCGAGCCCCTGTTCGTCGACATCGAGCAGCTTGAGCGCCTCGCGCGCTAGATCGAGAGTAACCCGTCCGTCAGCTCGCACCTGGGCAAAATCGCGCACGCGGCGCAGGAGACGATTGGCGATGCGTGGGGTGCCGCGGCTCCGCGTTGACAACTCGCGGAGCGCATCCTCTTGCGCCTCCACGCCGAGGATGCGCGCGGTGCGCGTGAGAATGCGCGTGAGATCGTCGCCTTCGTAGAAATCGAGGCGCCCGACGAAGCCGAAGCGCGAGCGCAGGGGTGCGGTCAGCAGCCCCGCCCGTGTGGTTGCCCCCACGAGAGTGAACCGCTCCAGCTTCAGTTGTACGCTGCGCGCACTCGGCCCGCGGTCGAGGAGGATGTCGAGCCGGAAGTCCTCCATCGCGGGGTAGAGATACTCCTCCACGGTCCGGTTCAGCCGGTGAATCTCGTCGATGAAGAGGAACCCGCCGGGGGGCAGCGTCGTGAGTAGGCCGGCCAGGTCCCCGGCGCGTTCCAGGGCCGGGCCGCTTGTGGGCCGGATCTCCGCTCCCATCTCGTGGGCGAGGAGCAACGCCATGGTGGTCTTCCCAAGTCCGGGCGGACCGGTGAGGAGGACATGCTCCAGCGGCTCGCCGCGCAGCCGGGTTGCCTCGAGCAGGATCGAGAGGTTCTCCCGCAGCCGGTCCTGGCCGACAAACTCGGTCAGGGATTGCGGGCGTATGCCGACCTCCCAGGAGCGTTCGGCGTCCTGGGGGTTCGGGTCGGTCCAGGGGGAGCGTCCCGGGCGCTGTGGGTCGGAGGCCGGGGGGCCGTTGCTGTTGCCGGAGGTGCTGGTCACGACGGGTCCTTTCTCTGGGGCGGAGAGTAGCACGGGGGGGCTTCGGGAGCCATCTTCACGAGTGGCCGAGCGGGCTGACGGCGATGGACATGTCGTCCTTGCGGCCGGGCGCTTGTGGATCTCGAGAATCCGAGGAACATTCCCAGCAGCGAGTCGGGGCGGTCACCGGACGCTCCGCTTGAGCATGACCAGCCGGGGATCTCCTGCACATAGGACACGGTGCACAGTGCTCCGGCCCCACGCGCTCCGGCGAGTCCGTCTCGCACTCAGCGGACGGACCGCCGGACGCGTCAATTGGTGGCAGCGTTCTCGGAACCCGATGGCTTACTTGAACCGGGCCTTGATCTGGCCCCAGCTCTGAGACTCCGTCGGCGTCGGCCCACATCCATTGGGACCGCACGCCGTTCCGTCTCCCGCGTACAGGCCTCCTCGGGCGAGGCAATCCGGGCCGGAAAGGATCTGGCAAATCGCCCCCGGGATGCAGCAGGCTTCGGCGGCCACCGCGTTCAGGACCACATCGTCCAAAACCAGCTCCGTGCTGCCGACTCCCGCCGCGTCGATGAGGTGACCCCAGTTCGTGAAGGTGAAGGTGGTGGTGGCGTTCGCGGGCTGCACCAGGAACTGGTACACCTTGGACGATCCGATGCCTCCGGTCCCGCCGTGAGGCACCGCGAGGTAAGTCGTCGGGAACCCCGTGACGTCGAAAGCGAAGACCCCGTCCGTGGCGTACCCGTTCGGGCTGCCCGGCGACTCACCCGAGGCCCAGAAGCTGAAGACGTAAACCTGGTTCACGTTCAGGCCGCTGATGGTCTGGGAGAGAGTGACGTCCGGCATGAAGTTGGCGGGCGGAGGCGAGATGTGAATGATTGCCGGCGTCGAAGAGAACGTGACCTCCCCGCTGGGAAGATATGTCGGGGCTGGTACGACGGTCACGAAGGCATTGCCGAAATAGAGGCCCTGAGTGCCGTCAGGCAGCGGATCGCTGTTGTGGTTCGTGGCCGTGTTGTCCCACTGCGCGTAGTTGCTGACTCCGCCTCCCGAGGCCCACCCGGGGAGCGCGGAGTACGGGACATTGAGCGTTCCGGTAGCCCAGAAGACACCCGGGCCGCCGGTCTCGAAGCTCCCGTTCGTGATCAGGTTCGCCGGTGTCGTGCGATTGACGCTCTGGCCGCTGGTCAAGGTGAGAGACGCGGAGTGGCTCGCCGGTACGATCGCCACCATGGCGAGGATGCCTGCGGTCAGCAGAACTGATATCGATCTCTTGATCATCACTCCTCGCTTAGCCCCAAGGCGCTGATCCGCCTGTGGAGCTGCCCCCGGTCGAGTCCCAACACGGCCGCTGCCCGACTGACGTTCCCTTTGTGCCGGCCCAGGGCCGCCTGGATGAGATCGCGGTAGAGTGCATCCCTGGCTTCACGCAGGAGTAATCCCTGGTATGGATTCACCCCCGCAACGGGCGATGAACCGGAAGCGTTCGGAACCCCGCGGGTCACCTCCATCGGCAAGCCATCAGGTCGAATCTCCGCGTCACGCCGGAGAATCACGAGCCGCTCGATGAGGTTCTTCAACTCCCTGATCTTCCCCGGCCAGGCATAGGCCTCGAAGAGACGCCAGCTTTCCTCCTGCAGCCGCGGCACCGGCAGGTCATTGAGCGCGGCAAAGCGGGGGAGAAAATATTCGCCGAGGAATCGCACGTCACCGGCCCGCTCGCGCAGGGGCGGCACCGTCAACGGGATGACGCTCAAACGGAAGAACAGGTCTCCGCGAAACTTGCCGTCAGCTACCCGCCGCTCCAGGTCCTGGTTCGTGGCGGCGAGGATCCGCACGTCGACCTTGGTCGTGGCCGTGCTGCCCACCGGCTGGTACTGCCCATCCTCCAGGACGCGCAGAACCTTGGCCTGCGCGGTGAGGCTCATGTCTCCGATCTCGTCCAGCAGGAGGGTGCCGCCGTCGGCCGCGGCGAAAAACCCTTCCCGCGTCGCGGTGGCGAGTCCGATTCGCCACGACTTTGGCCGGCGTGGAGCGGCTCCGTGCGCGGTTCTCTTCTGGCCCACCCGAAGATCTACCTCTTCGATCTCGGCGTGCGCAATGCGCTTCTGCGCCGCGCGCTGGACCGCCGCCGTCTTCGCGGCTTCGAGGCTCTGGCCGAACATTCGCCGACGCTCAAGCGCAGGATCGTAGTCTACCTCGGTCCGCGCCGCATGAAGCTGGGCGGTGCGGAGGTGATCCCGCTGCGTGAGTTCCTGGACGAACTGCCGGTCTGACGTGCACGGGTCCGCGGCGCGTTCCCTGTATCGTCAAGAAAGTTATCCGACTGCCGAGCCCCCGGCGATCACAAGCCCGCCTGCTCCCATGGGGCGTAGACGATTCCGTTGTCGCCTTCCGCCGGTGTCCTGCGCTCTTCTGCGCCGCCGATGAACCGCTCCGGGACATCGCCGGGGAACGGTCGGATGCTCATGGCGTTCCCTTCACGATTCTCATGATGAGGTTTGAAGCTGACGGTGGCCGTGTCCCCGAGCGCACCCACCCGCTGCGCGATCGCTGGCGCCATGCGGGCACCTCCACTGGGGCTGCCGGTTTCCACGTGGCGGCCTTCGGTCACGCCTTCCGCTTCGGTGGCGGCCCTTCTACCAAGTCCTCGACCACCTCGATGCACTCTCCCTCGAACCCGTGCCGGGGTTCGGACGGGTCGGTGTGGCGCCACGTCGAGTTCTTCCGCGGCCTTGACCTTCATGTGCGCAGGCAATTCGGCCGGTGGCAGGTGCCGAGCCTCCGCCACGTGCAGGAAAAGCGGCCACCCGGGTTAATCAAGACGCTCCTGGTCCTCGGCCTCGTCCCGACCCCGCGGATCGTAGTCCAGGACCTGAACCTGGTCGGAGTAGTACCACTCGAACATGTCCCGGCGCAGCTTGGCCCGCCAGGTCTGCTTCGCGTCCCTCCGCTTGAGATTGTAGAAGACGACCCCCTCGGCCATGACCTTGTCCGTGGCGCCGGTCTTGCCGGCCCGCTTGGCGTACAAGCGTGAGTCCAGGTGATCCCTGAACCACGCGCTCCAGTTATCGAAAGTGCGGGCGTGCTCGTGGAAGGAGCGATAGCGCAGGCGCTCCATGGCGAGGTCAAACGGATACCACTCGTGCATCTCCAGGCGGTAGGGGTTGCCCTGAAGCTTGGGGCCGATGACCTCGCCGGCCTGCTCTCCGTTCTCCTGGACATAACCCTTTCCCACGGCCCGCAGGACGCCTTCGATGAGAAACGTCTTCCCCTTCATGATCTGGAGCGGGTCAATCGGGTTCAGGCGGTTCTGGACGCACAAGAGCCGCCCGCCCTCCGTCAGGATCTTCACGTTCGTGCCGTTGAGCTTCTCGACTGCAAACGTGTCGGGGTCGTCGATCACCCACTCATATCCGGGATTGACCCGATCCACCACCAGGTAGGCCTCCGGTTGGCGCAGGCCGAGTTTCGGGCCGAAGGTCTTCCACTGGTCGCGGTCCACCCGGAATGTCTGCCGAAGGAACGGGCAGTAGAGTTTCGGGAAGTCAGTCAACATGGCTTGAGCTGCCCGGCCAACAACGCCCGTGTCCCGCTCTCAACTCCTCCGCTACTCAGCCGAAACCTCCTCTCCAACACCTAAGCTCGCTTTTCGGTGAAGAGCCCGCGCCAAGCGGCACCGGCGAGCATCGCGCCGAGGATCGGCGAAACCCAGAACATCCACAGTTGCGCGATCGCCCACCCGCCGACAAAGATCGCGGGGCCGGTGCTCCGCGCCGGGTTCACCGAGACATTGGTCACGGGGATTCCGATGAGATGGATCAGCGTCAGCGCGAGGCCGATGGCGATCGGCGCGAACCCCGCCGGTGCCCGGCGATCGGTGGCACCCAGGATCACCAGGAGGAACATGAAGGTCAGCACCAGCTCGGCTACAAAGCCCGCACCCAGCGAATAGCCGCCCGGCGAGTGCGCACCGTAGCCGTTGGAGGCGAGTCCGCCCGCAATCCGGAACTCCGGAGTCCCGCTGGCAATGAAGTAGAGCACTCCCGCCGCGACGATCCCACCGAGAACCTGTGCGGCGATGTAGGGCAGGAGCTCGGACCCGGGGAACCGCTTCGCCGTCCAGAGGCCAAGGGAGACCGCGGGATTGAGGTGGCAGCCGGAAATGTGCCCGATGGCAAAGGCCATGGTCAGGACTGTGAGCCCGAACGCGAGCGCCACCCCGAGGTAGCCGATGCCCACGTTGGGTACGCCGGCGGCCAGCACTGCGCTCCCGCAACCTCCGAAGACTAACCAGAAGGTACCGATGAACTCCGCCAGCGAACGGCGTGAAAGCGACATGGCCATCCTCCTCCGTCCTCTCGCCGCCTGGCGCGTAGCCCGCGATGGAAGGACCAACCTGTTAGAGCGTCCCTGCCCGGGATGGACCCCGGCGTGTTTCGCTGCCACGGGTATCGAGGCCCCGGTAGGTCGCAGGACACCCGGCCCGCACGAGCGGTCTGCGTCCCTCTCCTTCGGGCTCGATGCAGTCTCGTGAGATCGGATCGGCGGCGCAATCGAAACTGCACAGGGAGTGGCCGGGGGATGCGACTGCGGCCGGCGCGGTCATGGACGCCCGAGGCCGGGGCTCCACGCGTTCCCGTTCGGGTGAGGCGGCCCATCCCGGCTCAGGCGGCCCGATCTTTCCTTTCGCCCAATCCCGCGGCCCCGGTTCGCAAGGCGTGCAGAACCGTGGCATCGCACGCCGTGGAAAGGTCTCCCTTGATCCCGAGGTCCGCCAGCCAACCGTCAGCCGGGAGGTGCACGACTTCTTCCTCATCGGCGCGGGCGAAGGCGTGGCAGAGCAGATCGGCAAGGTGGACGATCCCCACAAGGCGAGCGTTCCCCTTGGCGTGATCCGGCGAGAGGAAGGTCGGCAGATGGTGTTGTTCGACGCCGACTGCAACCTCCGCAGGCAATCCCCATGCCCGGACGACGTCCCCGCCGAGCAGGCCGTGCCCGACGCCGACCACCTCCCACTCGCGGCGCAACTGCGGCGCGGATCCGAAACGAGGGGGACGATAGATCATCTCAGCCTTCTCGGGCTCCACCGCAATGATCACCAGCTTGCCTGCGTCGTGCAGGAGGGCGGCGGTGGCGATGGCGTCCGGCTGCGGAATCCCGAGGGACCGTCCCAGCGCGTAGGCGACGCGTGAGACCGCGAAGGAATGCCGCCAGATCGCGTCCAGCATCTCCCCCCCGGCGCCGGGGAGATCGTTTGTC
Organism: Candidatus Eiseniibacteriota bacterium; assembly: GCA_903844735.1. Taxonomy (GTDB): domain Bacteria; phylum Eisenbacteria; class RBG-16-71-46; order CAIMUX01; family CAIMUX01; genus CAIMUX01. The sequence goes on along the minus strand of CAIMUX010000079.1, from coordinate 30,867 downwards.
GCCTCTGAAAAACAGGCCTTCCAGACCAGGCTGCGCACCTCGTTGTGGCCGAGGTAGAGGACCGCCCGAAAGATGGAGGCCATCGGCTGACGCAGGGCGTAGAACGGCGAATTGACGGAGCGCAGGATCCGAACACTCAAAGCCGGGTCGCTGACCACGATGTCGGTCAACCGCCGCGGATCCACGGCGGGGTCGGAGATGGCAGCCAGCAGGGCGCGCCTGGTTGCCACACGTTCGAGCACCTCAGAGGCACGCCCCAGGATCGCCGACAAGACCGCCGGGTCGGACGAGTCGTCCCAGGGACGCTCGTGCGGCTCAGGTGTGGGCGTAAGCCCGGACAACTCGACGATGGCGTCCACAGCCACAGCCCGCGCGGCTGATTCCTTCTTGGGACTCACGATGGTGGCGGCGGGTGCTCCCGGCATCGGCCGGTCGGCCGGGCCGGTCGACGTTCCGCGAACGAGTCGGCGTACCGACCGGCGGGTAGACGGGCGGGCGGACCGGCGTCCGGGCCAGAGCCGGGACCCGCGCAGAACGCGGGCCATCACGGCTACCATGACAGCGATCGCCATGAGCAGCAAGATCCACCAAGCGGCCATGGTCCTCCTTCGTCGGGGGTTGCCGGCTTGCTCACGTTGTCGGCCGGGCCGGGCCATTTCTGCAGCATCGAACCATCGCTCCGGGGCCGCGGCCGAACTCGTGGCCCCCGTACGGGGAGCTGATTCGTCGCCGGCAGGGACTGCTCGACGCCCTCCGGTCCGAAGCTCGAAGCCCGAAGTCCGAAGCCCGAAGCTGCTTGGCGAAGAATCGCGAGGAGCCCACGCCTGCTTGTCCGGCCACAAGCCGCGGCGTATTCTCCCCCTCCCGGCCGTAATCACGCGACCGGCCAGAAGAACCGGCAGGCCACCGTGCCCCTATTCCCCCACCTGGGTAATCTCAGGCCGTACCTGGTCCGCTATCGCGGGCAGGTTGCGCTGGGCTATCTCTTTGTCGTCCTTCAGAGTGGCTCCGCCCTGACCATCCCCTGGCTTCTCAAGCGCGGCGTGGATGGAATACAGCGCGGGGCTCCTCCGTCCTTTCTCCTCCAAACGGCGGCCACGATCCTCGCCATCAGCGCGTTTTCCGGCGTCTTCCTGTTCCTCAAGCGCTGGGTGCTGATCGGCGCTTCCCGGTTGGTGGAATACGACCTACGGCAGGACTTTTTCGCGCATCTGCAGAGACTGTCCCTGTCGTTCTACGGCAGGCACCGGACGGGTGACTTGATGGCCAGGGCAACCAACGATCTCAACGCGGTCCGGGATGTGGTCGGCCCAGGACTCATGTACGGCATGACGACCCTGACCACGGTCGCCGTCTCCCTCGTGCTCATGCTCCGGATCGACCCGGTGCTGGCCGCGGCGACCCTGGTTCCGTTCCCGCTGATGGCGGTGGTGGTATCACGCTTCGCCCAGGAGGTACACCGCCGCTCCGTGAAGGTGCAGGACCAGTACGGCGTCCTCTCCAATGCCGCCCAGGAGAACATCGCGGGCATCCGAGTGGTCCAGGGATACTGCCAGGAAGAAGCGGAAGGCGAGCACTTCGCCCGCGAAAACCGCACCTACATGAACCGCAGCCTGGATCTGATCCGCTTCCGCGCGCTCTTCCAGGGATCGATCGCCTTCCTGCTCGGCGGCGGTTCTTTGCTGCTCCTCTGGATCGGCGGGATACGCGTGATCCACGGCGGGGTGACTCTGGGCGAACTGGTCGCGTTCACGGCCTATCTCTCGCAATTGACCTGGCCGTTCATCGCCGTGGGCTGGGTGATCTCGTTGGTCCAACGAGGGGAGGCGGCGATGCAGCGGATCCAGCGCATCCGGGACGAGGTGCCGGAGATCCACAGCGGTCCCGGGACATTGCTCGATCCGGTGCGAGGGGAAATCCGCTTCGAGGGGGTCTCGTTCCGCTACGGCACCGGGGCCGAGGTCCTGCACGCGATCGACCTGGTCGTCCCGGCGGGAACCGTCCTGGCGATCACCGGCCGGACCGGCTGTGGCAAGAGCACCCTGCTGAACTTGCTTCCCCGGCTGTACGACCCGTCGGCCGGGCGCGTCCTTCTCGACGGGATCGATCTCCGCGAGTTGGATCTCGGCGGCCTTCGCCAGGCCATCGGGGTCGTGCCGCAAGAACCATTTCTCTTTTCCGACACACTCTCCGAAAACATCCGTTTCGGCCGCGCCGACGCCCCGTGTGAGGATGTGCTCCGTGCGGCGCACCGGGCGCAGTTGGACGACGACCTGGCGGGCTTCCAACAGGGGATCGAGACACGCGTGGGCGAGCGTGGAGTGACGCTCTCGGGCGGGCAGCGGCAGCGGGCGGCGCTGGCCCGGGCTCTGCTCAAGGACCCGCCGGTGCTGCTCCTCGACGATCCGCTTTCTTCCGTGGACAAGAGCACCGAGGAGGCATTGCTGCGCACCCTCCGCGATGTAGCGGCGGGACGGACTGTGATCATTGTTGCTCACCGCGTCTCCACGGTGCGCACCGCCGATCGGATCGTCGTGCTGGACGCGGGACGGATCGCCGAGACCGGCACCCACGATGAGTTGATCGCGGCGGGCGGTCTCTATGCCGAACTGGCGCGGCGCCAGGCTTTGGCCGAGGAACTGAAGGAGTCGGATGTCCTCGGCTGAGCGGCGCAGCCCTGCAGGCCTGTCCGGCGGCGCCGGAGAGAAGGCGAGCGCCACGAAGAAGGCGAGCGCAACGACGCGGGCCGACGCCACGGATACCAACCCCGCCGCCTCCGAGACCGAACGCCTCTACCAGCCGCGGCTGGACCGCGTGGTCCTGGCGCGACTCCTCGGTTATGCACGTCCCTACCGTGGGCGGATCGCCGGCGCCATCCTGTTGCTCCTCCTGGTCGCCGGCCTCGAGCTGCTCTTTCCGCTCCTCACGCGACGGGCCATCGACACGTACATCACGGGACGCGATCTCCATGGGCTGGGGGTTCTCTCTCTGTTTTACCTGGGGCTACTCGTCGTCATCTTCGCGCTGCGCTACCTGCAGCTTGTCCTCACCCAGGCGACGGGCCAGCGCATCACGACCGATCTGCGTGACTCGCTCTTCGCCCACATCCAGGGGCTCGACCAGGCCTGGTTCGAGAAGAATCCCGTGGGACGGATCATGACCCGGCTCACCGGAGACGTGGAGGCTCTGAACGATCTGTTCACGTCCGGACTCGTCTCGATCTTCGGCGACGTCGTGACGCTGTTCGGCATTGCCGGCGTGCTCTTCTGGCTGAATCCGCGGTTGGCGCTGGTCGCTTTGACCGTGGTCCCGCTCCTGCTGACGGTGACCCTGCTCTTTCGCGCCCGCGTGCGCACCGCCTACGCCCTCATTCGCGTGCGGATCGCCGCCATCAACGCCTACCTTCAGGAGTCGATCGCCGGCGTTTCGCTTGTCCAGCTCTTCCACCGCGAGGAGATTCACGAGGCGAAATTCGCAGGTCTGAACGCCGCCCACCGGGACGCGTTCCTCAAATCGGTCTTCTATTACTCGGTTTACTTCCCGGTCGTGGAACTCCTGGAGTCATTGGCGCTGGCGCTCATTCTCTGGTACGGCGGGATCGTCTCGCTGCGGGGAGCCCTCACCCTCGGGTCGCTGGTCGCCTTCATCCAGTACGCCGAGCGTTTCTTTCGGCCGATCCGCGACCTTTCCGAGAGGTACAACATCCTCCAGGGAGCCATGGCGTCCTCGGAGCGGATCTTCGACCTACTCGACACCAAGCCGGAGATCGCGGCGACCGCGCCGAGGGATCGCGACGGATCGCGGGGTGCCTGGCCCGCCCCCGCCGTCGAATTCCAGAACGTCCGTTTTTCCTATGTCTCCGGTGAAGAGGTCCTGAAGGGTCTCTCCTTCGCGGTGCGCCGCGGCGAGTCGGTAGCGCTGGTCGGGCAGACGGGCGCGGGCAAGACGACCGTTTCCACACTGCTCAGCCGGTTCCGCGACGTCGACGACGGGGCCGTGCTGGTGGATGGACGCGATGTCCGCGACTGGGACATCCCTTCACTTCGGCGCCGCGTCGCCTTGGTGCCGCAGGAGGCGTTCCTCTGGACGGGCGACATCAGGCTGAATGTCGCGCTGCGGGCCGGCCGACCCGAGGCCATGGTGGCGGAGGCGATCCGGCTCACCGGCCTGGAGACGCTGGCCGGTCGCTTCGCCGCCGTCCCCGGCAACGATCACGCCGGTGACGGCCGCGAGAGCGACGGCAGCCGCCCGGATGGCGTCGGCGAACGAGGCTCACAGCTATCATCGGGAGAGCGCCAGCTCGTCTCCATCGCGCGGGCCCTCGCCGCCGATCCGCCGATCCTCGTCCTCGACGAAGCCACAAGCAATGTCGACACCGAGACGGAGCAGCGGATCCGCGCGGCACTCCGCGAGCTTCTGCGCGGACGCACCAGCCTTGTCATCGCCCACCGTCTGTCCACGATTCGCTTCGTGAACCGAATTCTGGTTCTTCACCACGGCTTGCTTGTGGAGGATGGGACACACGACGAGCTTCTTCGCCGCGGTGGAATCTACGCACGCTATTACGAGCTTGAGTACCGTGGGCAGGAGGCGGCGCCTTGAGAGAGGTCGCCGGAAACGCGCTGCGCGTGCTCCTTGGCGTGGCGCTTGGCCTTGCCCTGGCCGAGTTGGGAGCGCGGGCCTGGCTGGAATGGCTGCCGCAGCCTGAGAACGGCACGTACCTTCGCGACGCGAGAATCGGCTACCGGCTGCGCCCCCAGCCGGCGCGCGGCGATACTGTGGGGAACCCGTACTATGTCAACGCCCTGGGATTCCGTGACCATGATCACGCGATCTCCAAGCCGGTGGGGATCCGCCGCGTACTCGGCATCGGCGACTCGTTCGTGGCCGGTGAAGTGCGACTGGGCGACAACTTCCTGCGCGTGGCCGAACGGTCTTGGAACAAGGCGTCACCGCCGCCGGCGGAACGGAACGGGAACGGGACAGCCTCGGGACGGCTGACCTCGCCCCCCGACTCCGTGGAAGTGATCCTCATGGGGCTCGGAGGGTACGGGCCACAACAGTATCTCGGAACACTCCGCTCCGTGGGGCTGGCCAGCGACCCCGACCTGGTTCTGCTGTGCTTCTACACAGGCAACGATGTCACCGGGATCTCCACGCGTCACGAGGTCCGGCGCGGCGAGTTATACAGCACCAGTTCATCCAGTCGACGCCTGGACATCCTGCGCCGGTCGCACCTGTTTGCCTGGCTGGAGAAGCGGCTCTTTTTCCGGCTTCGACGCGAGCGAGTGCGGGATCGTCGTGCGACAGAGACGGCCGGTACGCCGGCCGAGATGTCGACCGAGGTGCCGACCACCCCGGCACCGCTGACCCGCCTCTACCTCGAGGTCCTCCGCAACAGGCTTCACTTCTACGCGGCGAGCCCTCCTGTACCCATCGAGCGTCTCTGGACCGAGGCGGAAGGCTATCTCGACGCCTTCAATCGCACCTGCCGGGAATCAGCGGTTCCTTGGGCTCTTGTGATCATCCCGGACGAGTTTCAGGTCGACCCGGCGGTGCGGGAGGAGGCGATCCGCCGGCTCGGCGCGCGTGAGGACGACCTGGACCTCGACGCACCGTCACGCCGATTGGCGCGCTGGGCATCCGACGCCCAGATCCCCATTCTCGATCTGCTACCCCTCTTCCGCGAGGAGCGGGCCCGGCTGGGTCCGCTCTACATCCCAAGCGACACCCATTGGAACGAGGCCGGAAACCATCTCGCGGGCGAAGCGCTCGCCCGCTTCGCGGACAGCTTACCCGGGTGGCGGCCGCGCCGCGCCGGTGACCCGGTTACGCACGAGGCGGACCGGATGGAAGGAGCCACGCCATGAAACCGATCGATGACACGCTATTTCCGCTCGACGCCGAAATCCCGCCGGACGCGCGCCTGGTGGCACCCGTGGAACAGGACGAGTACCTTCTTGGAGGGGCTCTGCGCCGATGGGACGGGCCGCGCCGCGAGGTCTTTTCCCCGGTGTGTGTCAGGCAGCCAGGGGCAAACGCAAGCGGCGCGCAGGAGACCATCGTGGCGCCAGCCACCGAGGTCGACGGCATGCCCGGTGCCGCAGTCTCCGCCGGGCTGTTCCCGGTGCGGATCGGCAGCTTTCCCGACATGACGGCGGCGGCGGCGCTGGAGGTGATCGAGGCAGCCGTCGTGGCGTGGGGGCAGGGACGCGGCCCCTGGCCCACGCTCTCGGTGACAGAGCGCATTCGTTGCGTGGAAGAGTTCGCCTTTCGCATGACGGCGCGCCGCGAGGAGGTCGTGCGCCTCCTTGTCTGGGAGATCGGCAAGACGCGCCGCGACGCGGAGCGAGAGTTCGGTCGCACGCTCGAATATATCGCCGGGACGGTGAACGCTCTCAAGGATCTTGACCGCTCCTCCAGCCGCTTTCTCGTCGAAGAAGGAATTTTGGCACAGGTTCGTCGCGCGCCGCTCGGGGTCGTGCTCTGCTTGGGACCGTACAATTACCCGCTGAACGAGACGTTCACCACCCTTATCCCGGCGCTCATCATGGGAAACACGGTCGTCATGAAGCCACCCAAGCTGGGCGTTCTCCTCCACCGGCCGCTCCTCGATGCGTTTCGAGACAGCTTTCCGCCCGGCGTGGTCAACACCGTCTACGGCGAGGGAAAACAGATCCTGGGGCCCCTCATGGCCTCCGGGAAGGTCGACTGCCTGGCCTTCATCGGCTCTCACCGCGTGGCCGATCTCCTCAAGAAACAACATCCCCGGCCGCACCGACTGCGCTGCGTCTTGGGCCTCGACGCTAAGAACCCTGCGATCATCCTGCCGGACGCCGATCTCGACTTAGCGGCACGCGAGTGCCTCCTCGGCGCCCTCTCCTTCAACGGACAGCGCTGCACAGCGCTCAAGATCCTCTTCGTCCACGAATCGGTGGCAGCGTCGTTCCTGACGCGTCTGGAAGCCGGCATTGATGCTCTACAACCGGGAATGCCCTGGGAGTCGGACGCGACGCTCACTCCGCTCCCCGAGCCCGGCAAGGTCGCCTACCTCCGGGAACTCGTCGCTGACGCGGTGGCTCTCGGCGCGCGGGTGACAAACCCCGGCGGCGGACAGGCCGTGGCCACCTACTTCCATCCCGCCGTCATCTTCCCCGTCGATGCGCGGATGCGGGCATGGCGCGAGGAGCAGTTCGGGCCGGTCATCCCGGTAGCCACCTTCCGTGATATCGAGGAACCGGTGCGCTACATCGTGGAATCGCCGTTCGGGCAGCAGGTGAGCCTCTTCGGCGGCAACCCGGCCACCCTTTCCCAGCTCATCGACCCGCTAGTGAACCAGGTCTGCCGCGTCAATCTGAATAGCCAATGCCAGCGCGGGCCTGACTCGCTTCCTTTCACCGGGCGCAAGGACTCGGCGGAGGGGACCCTGTCCATGTCCGACGCGCTGCGCGTCTTTTCCATTCGAACGCTGGTAGCGGCGAAAGACGAGGCGGTGAACAGACGGATCTTAGGGGAGATCCTGCGGCGGAGATCGTCGACGTTTCTGTCGACCGACTTCATCTTCTGATCCACGGGACAGCGATGCGAGGAGTGGCGCGCCCGGCCCGGCCGTCACTCCGCTCCCAACGCCACGACCGGGTCCAGCGCCGCCGCGCGCCGCGCCGGGAGAATGCCGCTCGCCAGTCCCACCACTAGGCTCACGGCCAACGCCAGCAGTACGAACCCCAGCGGTGTGTGAACCGGAAGCGCCGGAATGAGCAGGTGAATCACCCGCGCCAACCCCATCCCGGCCAGCAGACCCACCACGCCTCCGGCGGTGGACAGCATGACCGCCTCACACAGAAACAGCCACAGAATCTGCCGCGGCGTGGCTCCGATTGCCTTGGCCAAACCGATCTCGCTCGTCCTCTCATGGACGGAGATCCACATCATGGTCAGGATGCCGATGGCTCCCACGAGCAGCGAGATCGCGCCGATCCCGGCCACGGCGAGGCTGATGATGCGGATGATGCGGCCGAGAGTCTCCAGCATCCCGGTTTGGGTGGTGATGGTGAAGTCTTCTTCCCCGCTGTGCCGCGCGACCAGGGTACGCCGCATCCGGGACACGACCGAGTCGACCACGGAAGCGTTGGACACCAAGACATCGATCTCGAGCAGATCGTCCCGGTTGAACATCGGCATCGCCACAGAAACGGGGAGGTACGCTGCATCATCGACGTCAAAGCCGAGGAACTGGCCTTTCGACTGCGTGATTCCGATGACCAAGAAGCGCTGCCCGGCGATCCGTACATGCTCGCCGAGAGCGTTGCGTTCGCCGAAGAGCTCCCGCTTCAGGGTCGGTCCCAGCACTGTCATGGCGGAGCCTGTGCGAACATCGCCCTGTGGAAGAAAGCGCCCGACGCGCACTCCCATGCGCCACACATCCGGCACAGCCGCGGTCACCCCGTAGACATAGGAGGACCGCTCCTTGCCCTCGTACCGGATCGGGGCCGCTCCCATGACGAGCGGTGCGGTTTTCTCCACACCGCGGACGCGTTCCAACGCCTCGACATCGCTCAGCGTCAAGGGATGGATCGTGCCGCCCACGGCGCCCGGCATGCCGGTCGTGGTGGCTTTTCCGGGCGAGACCGCCACCAGGTTCGTGCCGAACTGTGTGAACTGCGTCAGGATGTACAGCCGCGCCCCTTCGCCCAGCGAGGTGAGCAGGATTACCGAAGCGATGCCGATCACGATCCCGAGCATGGTGAGACCTGAACGCTGTCGGTGGCCCAGAATCGCCCGGAAAGCCTGACGTAGTATGTCTTCCAGGATCATGGCCGCTCCAGTTGCCCTACTCGCGCAACCCCCACCCCGGGCGGATCACGTCGAAACCGAACCTCTGCCCCTCGGGCCGGCAGGACTCGTCGGCGGAATGGGCCTCGACCCTGGCACCGTCGCGTCGCGGGTCCGTGCGCCGGGTCCGTGCGGTGTCTACATGAGTGGATACCCGGAATCATGCCCTCTTCCGCATCAGCGCCTCAACCGGATCCAGCCGCGCGGCCCGGCGCGCCGGCATACTTCCGAAAAGAAGGCCCACGGCCAGGGAGACCCCCACGGCCGCCACCACCGCCCACCAAGGCGGCTGCACCGGGAACTCGGGATACAGGTGCTGCAGGAACCTCCCCGCGCCGATACCGATGGCCAGCCCCAGCAAGCCGCCGGACGTGGACAGCAGTGCCGCCTCGATGAGGAACACGTGTACAATCTGCCGCGTCGTGACTCCCACCGCCTTCAGGAGTCCGATCTCCGTGGTGCGTTCCGAGACCGACACGAGCATGACGTTCATGATTCCGATGCCAGCCACGGTGAGCGAGATGGCCGCGATCCCGGTCAGGACCGCCGTCAGTAGCCCAAGGATCTTGTTGAACGTGGCGAGGACCGCATCTTGCGTCAGGACCGTCACGTCTTCCTCGTTGTCGTGGCGCTCCTTCAGGGCTGCGAGAACACCCCTGCGGGCGGCCTCCATCGCGGTGTGAGAACGAACCTGGGCCAGCACGCGAAACAGGCCGGTGCGGTTGAACATCCGCATCCCCGTGTCCACCGGGACTTCCACCACCTCGTCCAGATTCATTCCGATGGAAGTCCCGCGCGGCGCCAGAGTGCCGATGACCCGGAGGCGCACATCGCCCAGGCGGACCATCTCTCCGAGCGGATTCTGATTCCCAAACAGCTCGCGTTGCACGACGGCCCCGAGCACACAGACCGGAGCGTCGCGCTCTCCCTCGGGGATGAAGCGGCCGGCTCCCATGCGAAGCTCTCGCACCTCCAGGATGTCGTGCGTGGTTCCGATGACAGTGACATCGCGCCGCCGATCTCCGTACGCCACGGTCGCGGTGCCGATGGAAACGGGCGCGACTCGTTCGATCTGCGGAACGCGCCGCCGGAGAGCCTCCCCGTCCTCCACAGTCAGATCGTGGGCCGCCCCGCCGATGACCGGCATGGCCCCACGTGTTTCGGTCTTTCCCGGCAGAATGATCAGTAGGTTCGATCCCAGCGAGGAGAACTCACCGGTGACATAGAGGCGAGCCCCCTCGCCGAGGCTGGTCAGCATGATGACCGACGCCACGCCGATGGCCACGCCGATCAGCGAGAGCCAGGTACGCAGACGGTGGCCGCGGAGTGCCCCCAGCGAGAACCCGAGGAGGTCGCGGGTCTTCATACGCGGCCCACCGGATCATCCGCAGCCTCATCCGCGGCCTCGTCCGCCACGACCTTGCCATCGGCCAGACGGATCCTCCGGCGGGCTCGTCCCCCGATGCCGGTATCATGCGTCACCACGATCAGGGTGAGCCCGCTCGCGTTCATCTGCTCGATCAACTGCACGATCTCGCTGCCGGAAAGGCTGTCGAGGTTTCCCGTCGGCTCGTCGGCCAGAAGGATCGCCGGCTCCATCACGACGGCCCGGGCGATGGCGACCCTCTGGCGTTCCCCGCCGGAAAGCTGATCGGGACGGTGGTCCGCCCGGGAGGTCAAACCGACCGCATCCAGGGAGCGGGCGATCCGGCTACGGCGATCTTCCGGTTCGATGCCGGCGAAGACCATCGGCAGCTCAACATTTTCCGCGGCCGTCAGCCTCGGAATCAGATGGAACGATTGGAAGACGAAACCGATCTGGAATCGACGAACAAGCGACAACTCGATTTCGGTCATCCTCGCCGTTTCCTGATCTTGAAGCAGGTAGGATCCCGCGTCGGGACGGTCGAGGCAGCCGAGAACATTGAGGAGGGTGGACTTCCCCGAACCGGACGGGCCCATGATCGAGACGTACTCGCCGCGGGCGATGACCATGTCGATCCCGCGTAGGGCGTGGACCGGGCGGCCGCCGACCATGAACGTGCGACTCACGCCGGCCAGGGTGATCACCGTTCGACCTCCGCGGTCACGCTGACCCTCGCCCCCGCTTTCACCTCCGGTCGATCCAGCGAAACCACGACGAGGTCACCCCGGGTGAGCCCGGACGTAATCTCGGTAAACTCCCAGTTGCGCAGACCGGCTTGCACGTCCGTCGCCACGAGCTTGCGTTGGTGTACCACGAGAACCCGCCGTCCCTCCAGAAGCGCATAGGTCGGAAGGCGCAGAACACTCTCCCGGACGTCCAGAATCACTTCGACATCGGCGGAAAGGCCGGCCAGGATGTTCGTTGGAAGGTTGCGTTCCGAAAAATCGGCCTCAACCGTGAGCGTTCGGTTCTGTTCCTGGCGCGTCTCCACATACGACGAGACGTAGGTGATCGTCCCGGGGAACGACCGTCCTCGGAACGCGTCCAGGGTGATGCGGACAGGCAGGCCGCTGCGCACGCGCGCGACGTCCGCCTCGTCGAGCGGTGCGCTCACGTAGAGCGAATCGGGATCGATCAGATCCACGACCGGAGGGATGAACACGCCTGGCGGCGACGGGCTGATCCACTCTCCCACCTCGGTGGTCACATCGAGGACCATCCCCGCGAACGGTGCTGTCATCGTGGTCTTATCCAGAGTCGCTTGTGCCGCCGCCAGCGCGGCCTCCGCCTGCCTCACGCGCTCCCGGGCCGCCTGACGGGACGCCTGTGCGGTCTCGGCCCGAGTGCCCGCTTCCTCCAGCGCCTGGTTCGAGAGAAGGGCCTGAACGGCGAGTGCCTCCGCTCGTCTGCGGTCGCGCATCGCCTGGTCGGCCAACAAGGCGGCCTCATCCGCCGCGGCCTTGGCGGCATCGAGGGACCGCGAGGCCAGGGTCACCTGAGCTCGGTATTCACCGGCATCCAGGCGGAGGAGGATCTGCCCCTGCTTCACCGCCTCGCCCTTACGGACGGGAATCTCCAGGACCAGACCGGATACCCCGGGACTCATCTTGGCGCGGTGGCGAGAGTTGACGGTGCCGGCTCGCGAGTTCACCACCGTGTCTTCGACGCGTCCTTCCTGCACCCGATAGACGGTGACCGGGACTGGCGCAGCGCGAAAGACGGTGAGCCGGAGCACCATGATGATGAGAATGACTCCCGCCGGGACCAGGAGCCTTCTCGCCCAACGCTTCACGGCGGTCTCCCTTCTCCGACAGTCCCCGGTCATCAGTTCCGGGCGGCCGATGTCCCAAGCCGGGCCACCGCGATCATGAGGCCAGTGGGGGAGGGGGATCAAGGGAGTCGTGCATGTCCGAGCCGTAGCTCACGGAACGGACCCGGCGGTCGGTCGCATCGACGCCGGATGGGTCAACGCACCCACAGAACCTTCTGCGTCCGCTGTTGCCGTCCGCTTTCCAGACGAACCAGATACACCCCGGCAGCGACGGGGCGACCTCGATCATCCCGCCCGTTCCAGGTAGCGACGTAGTAGCCGGCGGCCTGGCCGGCGTTCTCCACCACTGTCCGCACCAACCGACCTTCGGGACTGTACAATGTCAGTCGCACCTTCTCCAGCCGTGGCAGGCCGTACCGTACGGTCGTAGCTTGCCGCGCGGGGTTGGGGGAGCAGGGTGCCAGCCAGAGCGCACGCGGCGGTTCCGCGCCACGGGTCGTCACCGTGAGCGGCCCGAAGAACTCCCGTTCCCCGTTGGGTGCCAGACTCGCCACTCGGTATTCGTATTCCCCACCGGCGAGGATGTCGGAGTCCACGAATCGGTACCAGCCGTTCGCGGCCGGCGCGAGCGGCTCCGCGGTGATCCGCGTCTCTTCCTCTTCGACCGGCGAAACCCGCTTCCGATAGACATCGAAGCCGGAGTAGTGAAGGTCCGCCGGAGCCCGCCAGGAAAGGACAACGCCCTCGTCCCCGGCCTCCGCCGTCAAGCCGGACAGCATAATCGGCGTCACCGTCTGCACCAGGAACGTGATGGGGATCTCGACCACTGCTTGCGTCGCGTCATTCGTCTCCAGAATCACCTTGGCCCGATACTCACCGGCCGGCACGACCTGGCTGTCCAGTTCAAGGGAAAAACCACCGGCAAGCCCGCTATCGACCGTGAGATGACGCGGGCTGATATCCAACCAGGGAGCCTGGAATCCATCCGGCATCAGATCGACCGGCTCATCGTGAGGCCCCGCGAAGACGAGCACGGACGTTCTGATCCATTCGGGCCTCCCCAGAGCCTTCTTGTCCAAATTGAAGTCGATCCATCCGACCTGATCATTGAATCCGATCAATCCGGCCACCGGGTTCATCCTGTCGTCCAGCAGCACAGCCATGCGTTCAAAGCGCTCGAGCGCAGCCGCCCCGCCCAGGATGACGAACTCCCCACCGCTGAATCCGGTCGCGGCGTTCTGGTCTGTGTCCAAAGGGAGCAGGATCGAAGCGAACCGCAGCGAGGGAAGCATCGAACCGTGGTGTGCCGTGACACGCAGGGAGAGAGTGTCGCCTGACTGCCGAACCAACATAGCGGCCAGATCAGGCGCGATCCCGGGCGAGTCATCCACGTCGGTGGCCAGAGTGTCCCATTCCGACCGGGTGGACATGGCATCGCTCGCCCAAATCGGCGGAGCGAGGAGACCATGGGTTCGTGATGCATGGCCGGCATACTGCAGGGGAATCGCGATGCGAATGTCATCGATTGTCTGCGCCGCGTCGGCCAGGTACGCACTCACTTCCAGGTATCCGGTGCCGCCGTTGCGAAGAACCAGGGTGGTGTCCACGATGCCGATCGAGTCGATGGCAGCGGTGATGGATTCCAAATCCGCCGCATACACCGCCGCGTAGGCCATAGCGTAGACCGGTGCGCTGAGTGGGCTCTCCCTGTCTCCGTAGAGCGTGCTCACGTTGTACTGGTACAGCTCCCCGTTCACCGCGGTCGTGTCGCTGTACTGCGAAAGCGTGACGGACTCGGTGTTCAGCAGCCCGGGCTGGCCATCCTTCCCCGCGCATCGGTAGACGTTGTACCCGGTGACAGGGCCGGGTCCGCCCGTGGCCGCCCCTGCCGGAGGGTCCCAAAGCAGCGGAATCCAGCCGTTCTTTCCGCCGTGCGCCTGCAGGTTGATCGGCCGCCCGGTAACCTGCCGCTCGACCACCGAGATATCATCGAGATACCAGCCGAGCCCGGTGATTCCCGCGTCGGAGGCAAAGGTGAAGCGAATACGGACGTCGGCCTGCCCGATGTAGGACGACAGGTCAAAGACGGCGGGCACCCAACCGCCGGTGCCGCCGGAGTACCCCAACCGCTCATTCGGAGGTGTCCCGAAGTCGGCCGGATAGCCACCGTCGGGATGCACAAGGATCCACGGTCCGTAGGCGCCACTCCGTGACACTTCCACAAATCCTCCGTCATAGTCCTGCTCAGAGCGGAGGAAATGGCGGAACACCAGGCCTGCCGCCGAAAAGCCGGACAGGTCGATCGGCGTGGACACGAGAACCGACGTCGTCATATTTCGGTAGCCGTTGTTGCTCAGATTGGTGGCCCAGACGTGCTCGCCGGAATAGGCGCCCACCAGGGCGGGATGTCCCCACACCCAGTCGCCATCACCCACAAGACCGCCGTCATCGGCTTCGAGGTCCCGTTCGAAACCTCGTACGATCCGGAAGGCATGCCATCCGTTCGGAGGGTCTGCGGCCGTGTTGGCCACGGTGGCCCCATCCTCCGCCGAAATCCGGTACTCCACGGTGTCTCCCAAGACGAGCCCGTCGGAGGAAATCTCGGCGACATAGTCGGACGAGTCACCGGGACAAGACATGGACTCGACGATGGGTGGACCATCGTTGTGCCGCTGCGCGAGAAGAACCGGTCGCAGTGGCTGGTCCAGGTTGTCGATCACCGTGGCTCGGACGCGGATGGCGGCGATCTCCACCGGCTGGTCGAGCAACCGCTCATGCACGATGGTCGGCGGCGCCGTGTCCGTTCCGACCTGGAATACGAACGGGTCGGCCTCCCCGTTCTCCGGACAGGTCACGGTGGTCCCGACCGCGTCGCGGGCCGTGAAGTAGTACTTGATGATCGTTTCCGGCGACTGCGCCGGGAGAACCGTGGTGTACTCGCGAATACCCCCGGTGGGCGTCATGACGGAGTCCATCGTGGCAGTCGCGCCGGCGTTGCTGATGGTGGCGTGGGCCCGGACGAGTGTCGGATCGAGGGAGAAGACACTCAGGAACGACGCGGTCAGGGGCAGTGTGCGGGTCGTGTCTTCCGTATCCGGATGCGGAGCATGAGAGACATGGATACCGTAGTCCCCGATCCCGTGCGTCCGGAAGGTTGCGGCGATGGTGCTCAGGTTCGGCGTTCCGTCATAAACGTTGCCGTTGTCGTCGTCGACCATGAGTAGGTCGAAGAAGTAGTCGTCGAAGTTGTCCGCGTACCCGTACCGGGCGAAATGGAAGAGGGAGTCCGCCAGGGGGGCGTCCAGGGCCTCCCGCAGATCCCAAAGGGCGGAACCGATGATGAGTCCGTCTGTGTGGGACTCTCCCACCCAATCTTGCGGAAATACACGGTTCACGTCGATGCGGCGTAGGATCGTGCTCGGACGGAAACCAATTCCGATCCTCGGGTCATTCCCGATGGTGGCGGCGAAATAGTCCGAAAACCCCTCCGCCATGGCTCCGGAAGCGCTGAAGGGACGGTAGAGCAGGTCGGTGATCCCGTGACCGTACTCGTGGTAGACCACGTCGGCGATCCGCGCGGTGTTGACGCATCCACCCCCGGCAGCATAGAAGCTGACTCCTTCGCCGTCCCATATAGCATTGCAGGTGTGGTTGACGTTCACCGTGATCGGCATGGGATAGTCCAGGAGGTCGAATCCGGGATCGATCAATCGGATGTAGTCGTGGGCGACCATGACATGGTAGTACGCATCTCGCTCGGAGGTCTGGGCATTCGAACCATCGAAGAGCAGATCCGCTCGCTCCGGATCGCCATCAAGCACAGGACGGCTGAAGGATGCGACTTGTCCGGTGCTCGCGTCGAACACTACGCCGTAGGGACCGCGCAAGCCGACCTTCGCGGTGCGTCCGACGTCACCCTGGGTGATCAGGGAGTAGGTCCCATCGGTGCCCGTCACGGTCACCACCGAATCGACACCGGTGGAGGAGCACGTGACCGTCAGGTGCGGAAAAGGGCGATCCTGGAACGCATTGTCGGCCGTGACCGGTTCCACCGATCCCAAGACCTGCCCATGAACCTCACCGTACTTGATGTTGCTGAATCTCCACAGGAGAGTGCCATCGGCGACATCCACGAAGCTGACCCAGGTGCCCGGCGGATCCTGCGTGCGAAACTCATACCGCCAGGTCAGGCGCTGCTCGTAGTGAGTGGGCCTGCGGATCGGCAGGAAGGTGAGAATCGGCTCACCCAAGAAAGCAGGCGAGCTTGGAATTGCTTCTCGTGCCGCTTCCATGGCGGCCTGAGGCGCCATGCGGCCGGCACTCGGCGAGGGCAATCCGGACGCGGTGCGATTGGTCACCAGGAGCGCTTGGCCGTGCTTGCTGATGCGCGTGCTCACCCGACTGCCCCAAACCGGGACTCCCTGGTGTATCTGCTGGAAGTGAACCCAGAGGCCGCCGCGGTCGGCGTTCGTTCGCACCCAAATCAGCTCATCCACCGGGACCCAGGACATGGCATCGCGCAGGAACGTACGAGCCGCGGCCTCGGCGTTCGTTGCGTCCACCGAGACGAACCCCGGGATCGGCACCGGTGGGCCCTGCAGGCGCTCAGGCACCCGTGAGGCCACGTCCCAGCGGGCCACCCATCCCGGATGACGGGCGACGAAATCGCTCCAAGCCCGAGATCGCGAGAGGGTGGACATCAGAGCCGGTCCATTGGGGGAACGTACTGACGATGACTCTTCCCCGCGCCGATCGACCTCATAGCCGGCGGCCTCCGAAGTAGGCTGGACCGCCTCGGCCGCTGTCGGGGCGGCCAGATCAACGATGAGCAAGCCCAAGAGAATCGCGGGTAGGCCGTAGCTGACGAAACAAGATGGGAACCGCATGGCCACACTCCCCGGGACTTGCATCCCGATCGCGCCGCCGATCAGGCAGCGTCGGCCCGCATGATTCAACACGCTCCGCTACGAGCTTCATGAAACATACGGGCTCGGAGCCGTTTCCCTGGTCACCCCGACCCGCATTCTAACGGCCTTTGCCCGCGGTGGCAACGACTTTCCTCGCCAGCAACGACTTCTCTCGGCAGCATGCCAGAGACACCGAGGGGCGCGCGATCCGGCCGGACGCACGCCTTCAGCCAGTGCCCCTCATCCCAAGGATCTATCGCAGCAAGAGCACATTCTCGGCCCGCCGCTCCCGTGATGTGTCCAGCATGACGAGATAGACATTTGCGGCGACATGGTGACCGCGATCATCCCGTTTATCCCAGGTGGTCACGTAGTAGCCCGCATCCTTGCTTGCCACCTCGACGACGATACGCGCCAAACGTTCGTCGCGACTGTATAATGCCAGGCGGACGTCGTCACTCCGTGGAACACCGTATCGGACGGCGCTCCTCGGTCCCTAGCGCACCGTCCGTCACAAGCATGTCCGAGGTCGCAAGCATGTCCGCCATGGAGATAACCCGGGACGCTTTGATGGCCGGCTCGAACCGTTGCCTCGATAACGGCAGTCGCTTGCCCACTCGCGGCATGGAAATGCCCTTCGACCGGGCGGATCTTTCGCTACTGGGCGCTCTACCGGTCGGCGCTCACTCGAGGCTCTCGTGGTCGGGGTCAAGCGGAAGCCAATACCGTACACGGGGGGGAACGACCAGGAAGGATACTCCTTTCGGCCGAGGAAGACCGGATGTCGCAGGGCCTGTTGGGTACCGGAGCTTCCGATGTCGCATCACCGACATTGACACGGCACATCTCACACAATAGTGCTTCTCTTTCCGTTTCCTGAGACGGACAACGCTGATACTCTTCCGTGTTCCGTTAGCTCACAGTCCAAACTACGAGACCCAGAGAGGCGAGGCGAGCATGATCAAATTTGGTCCCGGGAATCTGCGCATTCCCAAGTTCGAAAAACCGGTCTACATCGTTGCCGCGGGTCAGACCGATTTCCGCAAGAAGTACCCCGAGAAGACGACCGAGGAACTCTGCGTTGAGGCGTTCACCATGGCCGCCTTGGAAAACGACCTCAAGGTCTCTTTGGCTGAACTCAAGCGCATGGTCAACTTCTGCGTATACTCCCAGTTCGCCGACCATTTTGGAGATCAGCTTCTCGCCGCGTCCAAGATGCACGACGCCCTCGGATTCGACCCGCTGGGCAACATCGAGGTCAAGACCGGAGGCGCCACCGGCGGTCACAGCGTTCTCGCCGGAGCCCTGGCCGTGGCCTCGGGGTACGCCAACTGCGTCCCGGTGATCGGCTGGGAGCGGATGGACGAGGTGCCGACCAAGCAGGGGAACGCCTACATCGCCAGCGCCGCATGCAAGAACTTCGAGTCCGAGCTGGGCTGGATGTACACCGCCTACTACGCCCTCATGGCCCAGCGATATCAGCATGAGCATAAGGTGCCGCGGGAGACCCTGGCCAAGATCGCGGTCAAGAACCATGGGTATGCCGTCTCCTCCCCTTTCGCCCAGAATCCGATGCGCATCACCGTGGAGGACGTGCTCAAGAACAAACTCGTTTCCGATCCGCTCAGTTTCCTGGAGTGCTGTGTCATGTCCACCGGTGCCGCCACCCTCATTCTCGCCGACGAGGAGACGGCATATAAGATCACCGACCAGCCGATCCGGCTGACGGCCATTTGCTCCGGCACTCACACCCTGCGGACCGCGGACCGCAGACCGATGGAGGTCTTGCGTTTGCCCCACGAGCCGGAAGACTTGTACAAGAACTACCCGCACGACTGGCCCGGCTTCAGCTCCTTTCTCGCGGCACGCATGGCCGCCTACTTGGCCTATCACATGGCCGGCATCACGGATCCAGTCGAGGACCTGGACATCCTGGAGACGCACGATGCCTTTACCATCAGCGATATCCAGACCTATGAGGACATCGGCTTGCGTCCCTACGGACGGGGGAGAGAGTTCATCGACAGCGGCGAGGGCTATTACGGTGGAAAGCTGCCGGCGAACCTCTCCGGCGGGTTGATCGGATCGATGCACGCCGTGGGCGCCACCGGAATCTTTCAGATCAACGAGATCTTCTGGCAGTTGCAGCAGAAGTGGGCCAAGTTCCATGCCGATCCCAAGATGTGGGAGCGTTACGGCAAGACCAAGCCGGCTGACTTCGAGAATCTCCAGGTGAAGGACGCCAAGCGCGGAGCCGCCATCAGCCACGCGGGGACGGGAAGTCATGTGACCATGGCCATCCTGGAGAAAGCCTGAGAGACACGATTCTGGGGAGTTCCAGTAGTCAATATCCGGCGGTCACCGCCTTTGAGGGAGAGCCAGAGCGATGAACATCGAATTGACCCAGCCCGGCTGTGAGCTCTTGAGCGAACGGCCCATGGTGATCAAGAACGTCAAGGACTACTCTCACATTCACACCTACGGAGGCCTATCACCCTTCTTTCAAGGCCTTCGCGAAGGAAGACTCCTGGGCACCCGTTGCGGGAGTGCCTCCTGCGAGGAGAAGCGAATCTTCCTGCCTCCGCGCACCCACTGTCCCGACTGCCTGGGCCAGTCGGTGTGGGTTGAAGCTCCTACGGTCGGGGAAATCTACACCCATACGGAGGTTCTCTACCCCGGCGCAGGCTTCAAGCTCACCACACCCTGTCCGCTCATCTCGGTTTCCCTTGAGGGGGTGGGTACGAAGCTGATGTCCTACCTGAAGGAGGGTCAGCCTCGAATCGGGATGAAGATCAAGGCGGTCTTCAATACGGAGGATCCGACCAACACGATCCTCGATCTGGCTTGGGTCCCGGTTTAGGTTCGTCGGGAACGAGATCAAGCCGAAGGCCAAGCGCGGGGCAGGAGAGAGGAGCATGACCAGATGGCGGTGAACAAAGTTGTCGCCTCGGCCGGCGAGGCGCTGGACCGGGTCAACATCCCCGATGGGGCGACCATCATGATGGGCGGCTTCGGTCTGTGTGGGATCCCCGAAAACCTGATCCGTGAGCTGAAGCGACGGGGCACCAAGGATCTCACCGTCATCAGCAACAACGCCGGAGTCGACGAATTCGGGATCGGCCTGCTGCTTCAGTCCCGGCAGGTTCGCAAGATGGTGAGCAGCTATGTCGGCGAGAACGCCCTTTTCGAGCGGCTCTACCTCACCGGCGAGCTGGAGCTGGAGTTCGTGCCCCAGGGGACCTTTTCCGAGCGCATCCGCGCCGGGGGTGCGGGCATTCCGGGTTTCTACACCCCCACCGGCGTAGGCACCGTGGTGGCCGAGGGCAAAGAGACCCGTCTCTTCGACGGCCGTGAGTTCATCCTCGAACGCGGCCTGGTCGCTGATTTCGCCTTCATCAAGGCGTGGCGAGGGGATTTCTGGGGCAATCTTGTCTATCGGGAGACGGCGAGGAACTTCAATCCGATGATGGCCACCGCCGCGCGGGTGGTGATCGCCGAAGTCGAGGAGCTGGTCGCGCTGGGTGCTCTCGATCCCGACCAGGTGCACACGCCATCGATCTACACAGACATGCTCTTCGCCGGAAGCCACGAGAAGCGGATCGAGCAGCGCACGACGCGCCCTCGGATGGCGGGCGCGGGCGGGGGAGAGCGATGAAGGCGCTGTTGACCAAGGAACAGATCGTCCGGCGCGCGGCGGAGGAGTTTCGCCCCGGGATGTATGTCAATCTCGGGATCGGGATGCCGACCCTGGCCGCCAACCACATCCCTCCGGGGACGGAGATCGTCCTGCAGTCGGAGAACGGGCTCCTGGGCATCGGCCCGTTTCCGTATGAGGGTGCGGAGGATGCGGATCTGATCAACGCGGGCAAGCAGACCATCACCGCGGTCACGGGGGCGGCCTTCTTTTCCAGCGCCGATTCGTTCGCCATGATCCGCGGCGGCCACATCGATCTAACGATCCTCGGGGCGATGGAGGTCGACGAAGAAGGGAATCTCGCCAACTGGATGATTCCCGGCAAGATGGTCAAGGGGATGGGGGGCGCCATGGACCTGGTGGCCGGCGCCAAGCGCGTCATCGTCACCATGCAGCATTGCTCCAAGGACGGTGCACCCAAGTTGCTTCAGAGATGTACGCTGCCTCTGACCGGCCGGCGGTGCGTCGATCGCGTCATCACCGAGTACGCGGTTGTCGACATCGTCGCCGGGCAGGGGTTCGTCCTGCGCGAGGCCGCCCCCGGCTTCAACGTCGAAGATATTCAGGCCGTCACAGGCGCCCGGCTTCACGTCGAGGGCCCGGTCAAGGAGATCATATGCTGACGCCCGAACAGGAAATGATCCGGGACGCCGTCCGTGACTTCGTGCGGTGCGAGCTCAAACCGATCGCGGCGAAGATCGACGCCGATGAGCGCATTCCACCCGAGATTCTGAAGAAGATGGGGGAGCTCGGCTTCCTGGGCATTCCGTTTCCCGAAGAGTGGGGCGGCGCCGGCCTCGATACCCTCTCGCAGGCGCTGGCGGTGGAGGAGATCGCGCGCGTCTGCGGCTCGACGGCACTGACCGTGGCGGCGCACATCTCCCTCGGGACCTACCCGATCTTCAAGTTCGGCACGCCGGCGCAGAAGGAGAAGTACCTGCGTGGGCACATCAGCGGGCAACACCTCGGCGCCTTCGGCCTCACCGAGGCGGGCGCGGGCTCCGACGCGGGCGGCACTCGCACCACCGCCGTGCGCGACGGTGACCACTGGGTGTTGAACGGAACGAAGAACTGGATCACGAGCGGCGGGAGCGCCCGCACCGTCATCCTGGCGGCGCGGACCTCGAAGGAGAAGGGTGTGAAAGGGATCTCGGCCTTCATCGTCGAGCACCCGACCCCCGGGTTCACCGTTTCCAAGGACGAGCACAAGCTCGGCGTGCGCGGCTCCCAAACCGTGGAGCTCAGCCTGCGCGATGTCCGTGTGCCTGCCGACGCGCTTCTCGGCGAGGTCGACGGCGGATTCGCCATCTTCCTCGACACCTTGGACGGCGGGCGAATCGGCATCGGCGCCCTCTCGGTCGGTCTGGCTCAGGGAGCCTACGAGATGAGCGTCGCCTACGCGAAGGAGCGGCAGCAGTTCGGGCGGCCCATCGCCGAGTTCCAGGGGCTTTCCTGGATCCTCTCGGACATGGCGGTGCAGATCGAGGCGGCGCGGCAACTGGTGTGGAATGCGGCTCGCCGTCGCGACGCCGGCTTGCCCTACAAGAAAGAAGCGGCCATGGCCAAGCTCTTCGCCTCGGAGGCCGCCATGTGGGTCACGACCAAGGCGATTCAGGTGCACGGCGGCAACGGCTACAGCCGCGAATACCCGGTGGAGCGGTTCTTCCGCGATGCCAAGCTCATGGAAATCGGCGAAGGGACCTCGGAGATCCAGCGCACCGTCATCGCGCGGGAAATCCTGAAGTAGAAGCTCGGGAAGCTGGTGATCCACCTTCCCGGCGGTGCCCTCCTGCGTCAGCGCAGAAGGAGGACGCGCCCCGATGCACGCGGGCTCCCGCGCCTGTCCTCCAGCCGCAGAAAGTACATCCCCGCGGGTGCCTTTTCCCCCGATCGATCCTGCCCATTCCAGATCGTGTGATGTTCGCCCGGTGAGCACCAGGTGTCGGCCAGCGGGACGATTTCGCGGCCGCCGATGTCGAGCACCCGCACCCTGAGGTGCTCCGTGTGCGTCACCGAGTACCGGATCACGGTCGTCTCGCGGAATGGGTCGGGTGAGGTGTCGATCTGGGGCAGTCTTCGGGCCGCCGGTCCCGAGGCGGTTTCGTGGCCCACGCCCGCCGGCCCCGGCAGGAGGATGTCCGGAAAGACCTTCTCGCCGCCCCGCTTGATCCAGACCGAAACCGGTGCGCTCACCCGGCCGCCCTGCTCGGCCACGGCGTAGTAGAGCGTCGAATCGGTCGTTCGATTCCCTGCCCAGGCGGCGAGGTCAGAGTCAGCCGGCACATTGAGCACCCCTCCCTCGCTGGGTGGCCGGATCACGCCGGTGAAGCGCTCGACGTTCCATTCGTTGCACGTCGTCTCGATCCTTTGCCGGAAGGTAAGTCCTTCGTAGCTGAGATCGTTCAGGTCCCAGAAGTCCCCGAAAGCGAAGGCGGTCTGGACGTTCGTGCTCTCCGGGATGTCCGGTGCCTGGTAGACCAGACCGTCGCTCGAGCTCCAAATACCGAGGGGACCGGCCGGCTTGGGGAGTGCGTCGGCCGGCGGAACCGCGAGAATGGGGATACAGGTGAGCAGAAGGAATGCGGCGGGCGCGAGGCGCGTGATGGGACGTGACATGACAACCTCCTTGCGGATAAGCATCATGATGGTTGGCGTCCGCAGAACCGGGCCCGCAATCCGTCGCCTGCCGTGCTCTCTTGGGGCGGGCCCCGAACAGAACCATGGCGTTCGTCTCTGGATGGCAGCAGGAATCTGATGAAAACGGCCGGACCTTCACCACCAACAAGAAGGAAGAACGCCCGGGGACAAGTATGTCGGGCTGGATGCCCACTCGTCAAGCCGCACCCTGCGGTGGTCGGCCCCATGTCGAGAAGCTGGTCGTGGTCGCGGTAGGCCGAAGCGCGGGGTCGAGGGTCATGAAGGCGATTTTCTCAGCGCGCCGCTGCGCCGATACGCACGCGCACGAACCGCGGCCAGTCGAGCGTGGTGCCCGTGACCAGAACCTCGAACGGGGCGAACGTATTCGCCACGTAGGTCATGATCAGGTCGGCGCCCGCCAACTCCGAGCCTCCCTTGGCGGCCTAGACAAAGGCATCCTTGCGATCCGACCCCGGCGGGCTGAAGACGCTGGTGGTGCACGACCAGAGGCCCTGTGGCCGGGCCGCGAAGCCGACGCTGATCTCCGAGGCGCCGAAGCCCATGGTGCGTACGTGGACCTGCTTGCCGGTCGGCCGGTCGCGGTGCAGCGAGCACTCGGAGCCCGCGTGGTCCCCCGGCTCCCGGATGGCCAGCGCAAAGACGTCGGGACTTTCCCGCCAGGGCCACGGGTCGAGGGGTCGAACTGCATCCCGACTGGGCGGCGCTCCGGAGACGCAGCCGGTGCAAGGAAGCCGCATAGGAACCACTGAAGCCTGTCGACCGGAGTGCGGGTCAAGTGCCTTTTGCCGCATCTGCCTCCACACGCGCCATATCCCGCATCACCCTCCGCGCGGCGCCAAGCACCAAGATCCCACCCGCCATGGCGACTACCGGTAGCACAAACACCGCCCGCTCAAGCCCAAAGCGATCCGAGAGCGTGCCCACCAGCGGAAACGCGATGGCATCTCCCGCCAGATGAATGAACAGGAAGAACGCCCCGGCCACGGTGGCGCTGATGCGGCCGGGCACTACATCGAAGACGGTCGCGGTGAGCGGACCGTTGTACCAGGACAGGAAGAAGAAGGCGAACCCGAAGATAACCCGGAACGCGCACGGATCGCGCACCGTCATGAGCCAGATTGTCAGCGGCCCGCCCAGCAGCATTCCAAGGGCGACGGTCAGCACGCGCGCGCGTGGATTTCGCTTGAGCCACCAGTCAGCGATGAGGCCACCGGCGATCGTGCCGCTGATGCCGGCGATCAGGCCCGTGATCCCGAGCAGCCGGGCGGCGTTGCCCGAAGACAGGCCGAGTGTTCGCGTAATGAACGTCGGCCCCCACCCCACCAGTCCATTCATGCCGAACGAAATCATCGCTCCCGCTATGAACACGTAGACGAGCGTCGGCGTGCGGAGCACGCGCCGCAGCGCCTCGATCAGGCCCTCGAACGCTGTGTCCGCCTCGCGGCCGATCGGGGTAGGTCCAGGCCGGCCCATCCGGAACGAGCGGACCCGGTCGCCGGGCCCCGCACCACGTTTCGAGGGGTTGATCAGGCGTGATGCGAGGATCGCCAACAGGAATCCAGGCAGGCCGACCATCATGAAGGCGACGCGCCACCCATAGTGCTGCTCGATGGTTCCCCCCAGCAGGAGTCCGAGCACGCCGCCGATGGCGAGGCCGGCCGAAAGCACTCCCATCGCGGCCGCGCGGCTCCGGCCAGGGGTAGTAGTCGGCCACGAGCGAACTGGCCGCCGGTGCGAATGCGGCCTCGCCGATACCGACCACTGCGCGGCACGCGAAAAGTTGCCAGAAACTCCGCACGAAGCCGCCCAGAAACGTGAAGGCGCTCCAGATTGTCACCCCGCCGGCGATGACCGCTCTCCGGGACTGCAGGTCGCTCAGCACGCCGGAAGGCAAAGCCGCGAGCGAATAGACGAGGATGTAGGCAGAGCCGAGCCAGCCAAGCTGAGTGTCGGAGAAGCCCAGGTCGCGCTTGAGGGGCTCGAAAAGCGCAAAGATGACGTTACGGTCGAGGTAGTTGAGGAGGTTGATGGCCGTGAGCAGGCCAAGCGCGTAGGCGGCATAGCCGCGCGGAATCGCCGGCCTCGTGGGCGGATTGGCGGAAGGCTCCACGGAAGTCATCGTGTCGCGGCTGGTGAGATCACCAGTACTGTGACGTGTGGGGGCGATGGAGGGCGCCGCCGATTGTCGTCCCCGACCGGGTCATGAACTTGAGGCGAGCCAGGTCCGGCTAACCCCGCACTCCGCAAAGACTCCGTAGGTCACCTCCAACACCAACTTGCCGTCTATAATGATACCCATCGAGACCTCATGGAAACATCGATATCCTGTCCGTCCCGAATATCCGAACGGCGCACTTCCCGGCGAGTGAACGGTTCCCGGAGTGACCATTTCGGTCGGTCGCAGACGCGGGAGCCGTGCCGGGGCGGCTGGGAAGGTGGTTGGGTTTGGCTGACGGGGCGCCGAGTTGCGCGTCGGGCGGACCTACTCCTCGGGATTTCGGCGGTGCGAAGACGGGAGGCGGGTCAGGCCGCGACGCGTTGGTAGTGATGATGCAGCCCACCGATCTCTGGGAACTTAACCACGCGGCCTCGGTCGGTAGCTTGGGACTCTCCCGGGGCTTGGGCCTCACCGCGTGCGCGCGAACTTCAACGGCCGCACCTCGCCACCGAACCGCAGCCGAGCAATGTAGACACCGCCCCCTACCGGTCGGCCCCCGTTGTCGCGGCCTTCCCAGGTCGCCGTGTTCTCACCTGCCGGACGCTCCTCGTTAACGAGCAGGCGCACCACTCGACCCTGGATGTCGTAGATCGCCACCTCCGCCGGCCCGGCCCTCGGCAGGTTGTAGCGGATCGATGATGCCCCGGAAGACGGACTTGGGGATAAGAACAGGGACAGTGACGGAGTTTCCTCGTCGCCGATCCCGACGATCCCGGCATCGCGGACCGTGATTCGGTAATCACCGCCGCTGTCGTTCTGGTTGAACACCACCAGTCCATAGTCATCGGTGCTGCGCGCGCGATATGCGATGGTCTCCGTGCCGCCCACGCCCTGCGCGTCGGCCTTGGCAACCGCATTCGCGCGGGCGGCATAGTACTCCGCGTCATCTGACTTGAAGAGCGCCACACCCAGATCCATTGCTCCGCTCAGGTCGATGACCTCTACTGTGACGTCCCGTCCGTCCGCCACGCCGCCATCGATGAGGATGTCGTGTGCATGTACGACATCGGCCGAGGGCCAAGTCAGGTCGTAGGTGTGGGAGGAACCTACGCTGTACTGCAGCGCCTCGGAGCCGCTCTCCCACTGCAGCCGGTAATCGGAAGTGGTACCCGAGGCTCTGGTGATCTGGATGTGCTCGTTGCCCAACCGGCCGTGGTTATAGTCGCCGACCACGAAGTCCACCGTGGTCCCCGGGAATTCCGACGAGGCGTAGGGAAAGTTGTGGTTGCTGTCGGCGTAGAGCTTCAGATTGTAGTCTGCGGTGGCCGGACTGCGCACGCCGGCCACCGCCCAACTCGTCCACTTCTGCGAGCACACGTAGCCATCCGTGACTTGATTGACCGTAACCGGGGTGCCGGGGCAGAGCTCAATGATATCCACGAAGGTGCTGCCCGATACCCGCCGCTGGTGGGTATCGAGAACGCCGTTGGCGTCTTCGTCGTTCCAGCCCCAACCGTCGAGCGTGAACGCACAGATATCCGTAACGCTGTGTGGGTCCGCCATAAGACACGGAAGTCCCGGTCCGCAGGGATCGGGGCAGTTGCCGTTTAGCACCGCGGCATCCCGATACTCGTCGGCGAACGGACACACGACGTTGCAGGCACCGGAGCCGCATGCGGTGTTGTCTTCGTCGCACGCTCCGAACAGATGACCCCACTCGTGCGCCCAGGTCGCGTAAGGGGCGTCGAAATAGAGGGAGCACACGGAGTACTTCTGGCGCGCCCAATTGCGCCCGTTGCTGTCGGAGTGAGGTGCGAAGGCCAGGATGACGTTGTCCCAGCCTCCATTCCAGGTCTGGAGGTACAGCGTCGCTTCATCCCCGCTGCCGCCATCCCCGTCGTCGTCATCGAACCCGAGGAGGACCAGCAGGCTATCGGTCAGCGCGGTCGTCATCCCCCGGTAGCCGACGATGCGGGGTGAGCTGACCTCGTAGAAGTAGTAGCTTGTCGTGCCCTGGTTGTCGAAGGATAGGTTGGCCGCCACCGGCGCGTTGGCCAGGTAGTAGTCCTTCGCCTGCCTGGCCAGGGCCCCCTTGGCCGCCATCTCCGCAGGGGTCCAGGTGAACTGGCTGTCGTTAACGAAGACGATGATCACGAGCGTGTTCCCGCGCGCGTAATGCGTCCCCAGGTTGTCGCCATTGAGCATGGGGACCCGGGCCAGTTCCGCACGCGACCGAGAGACGGGGTCCGGGATCACGCACCCGCGATCGGCGAGCCCTCCTTCAGCCGGGAGTCGGGCGGCGCGACCGGACACCGCCTCGGCCAGCAGGGCCTCCGGGAAGCTCCCCAACATCGGCGGATGAGAACCGGCCTGCGCGCCGGCGGTCGCAGCGAAGGTCAGTAGGGCCGCCGCCAAGCCGGCAGCCGCAAGGATGAAGAACCTAGTCATGGCGATCGTCCCTCATGCGAAGAAGCTCGGCTGGATCGGCGATCCCGTCCTGTCCGAGAATCCGATCGGATGCGAACATACCACGCCGCCTGCCGGTAGTAGCACTTCAGCAACCCCATACAGGCGGAGGTTGGGTTCACCGTCGTGCCGACGATGTTCACCTTGCGCGTGGCGATATCGATCACAAACAGCGTGTAGTACGTGACCAAGCCGCGAGCGCGCGGATTTCCTTCATCACGCCCGGCCGGCCAACCTTGGCCCGGGGATACGTCCACTTTGAGGCGATCAGCCGACGGTACCAAGCCACTATGGTGTCCGGAGTGACGATCGTCGCAACCCTGCCGAGAAGCTCGCGGCCGAGCGGCCTACCCTTGGCAGCCAGGCGCCGGCGTTGGTCGTCTGTGAGTCGCAAGGACCGGCCGTGGGCCGCGAGCTGCTCTTTCAAGACTCGGTTCTCCTCGATCAGATAGACCACGGCCCGGGCCTGTTGGCGAGTCACCCACCCCGCGAAGGTTGCGAGGAGCAGCTGGAGATGAATCGCTTCGACCGTTTCAGAAGGATATCAGACTGCAAAGCGGGATGCGTAACCTGCATCGCAACATGTCGTTCGAATATTCGGATAGAACGGGCTACAGCCCGGTGACCACGGTCTGGTCTGAAACTACGTCGAGGGTGCAGGTGCCCAGCGCGTCGTGGCCGGAGCCGCGCGTCATCGGGCTGCCGTAGGACTCCAGGCTGAGGAGGTCCGGCCGCACGGCGAGAACCTCCACGCCGTCTGCGGAGTCTGGTCCGGTGGAACAGGCGAGGCGTGGGCGGTTGGCTTTGGGTGAACGATGCTGCACTGGAATGGCAGCGAGTGATCGGCCTGGTCGAGTGCCGCGAGGGGCGGGCTGCGCGGCGTTTGCGGCACTGGGGCGAACGACTTCTGGGCCGAGAAAGGGAACGGTGCGCGCACGCAGGTCGCTGCCTGGCCCCAAAACCTACGGCTCGATGATCCCCGGGGCACGGGCGCGCCCCGGGGGTCCTGTCGTCCTCCGCTTACAGGATGTGCAGGAAGGCCACCAGGTCCTTCTTCTCGGTGGCCTTCAGGTGGAGTTGCTGGATCAGGTTGAAGTACTCCACGGTGTCCTCGAGCGTCAGGCAGCGCCCGTCGTGGAGGTAGGGGGGCGAGTCCTTGATGCCGCGAAGGGGGAAGGTCTTGATGGGCCCGTCGTGCCCCATCACCATGCCGCCCGCCAGGGTCTGCTTGTAGAACCGCTCCGCCTTGAGGTTGTGCATGTCGTTGTCGGTGTAGTTGGGAGCCGGGTGGCAGGCGGAGCAACGGGCCTTCCCGAAGAAGAGGGCCTGGCCCCGCACCTCGGCGGGAGCTGCCTTCGCCGAATCCAGCTCGCCGTAGATGTTCAGCTTGGCCGCGGGCGGGAAGTCGAGGATGGACATGAACTCGGACATGAAGTGGACCTGGGAGCCGCGCTCCAGGACGTTGACCCCCTTCTTGGCCGCCATGGCGTGGTCGCCGTCGAAATAGGCGGCGCGCTGCTCGAATTCGGTGAAGTCCTCCACCGTCTTGAGCGCGCGCTGCGATCCGAAGAGGCGCTGGACGTTTACGCCGCGGAGAGACGGAGTGTTGATCCGGTGGCGGAACTCCTGGGGTCGGATGTCGCCCACCAGGTGCGTGGCCTTGTTGGTGTGCCCGTTCACGTGGCAGTCGAAGCAGGCCACGCCGATCATCCCGTCGGCACGGTCCGTGCGGCGGTCCTCGGTGGCGTTGAACTGCTGCTGGGGGAACTGCGTGACCAGGAGGCGCAGGCCTTCGAGCTGCTTCGGGTTCAGCACGCCGTTGAAGATCTCGTAGTAATTCTCGAGCGTGACGACCTTGCCTTTGGAGACGTCGCCCAGGTCCGGGCGCGTGGTCAGGTAGATCGGAGGGGCTTTCTCGGGCAGCACGTGCTCCGGGAGGTCGAAGTCCAGGTCGAAGCGAACGAGACGAGGAAGCACGTCGATCGTCATCTTTGGGAAGAGCATTCCCCCTTCGGCGTGGTCTGGGAACGGAAGAGGAGGATACGGAAAGAGCCCCTTCTCCTTAATCTGCTCGGGAGTCAGCTTGTCGAGCCCGTCCCATGACGTGCCGGTCAAGCGGGCCGTGGGCCCCACCGGGACCGCCTTCCCTCCGGACATCAGGGCGTCTCCCACTGCCGGCATCAGCTCGTACCTCGAAGCCAGGAGCGCGGCATGGGCCTTGGCGCGCTCGGCCTTCACGGCCAGGCGTTCCGCCTTGATCTGAGCGAACGTCACGTCCTGGTTGGTCGGTCCATAGCTCGAGACGACCTTCTTGGCCTGGGCGTGGACAGTCGAGGTGCCCAGCCCCGACAGGGCCAGAACACCCACGAGTGCGAGTAGACCAGCTCGGTTTCGGTTCATCATCTTCCTCCCCCTTTGGTTTTCGGCCCACGGCGGAGTGCCGACCGATAGAAAGTCGATCTATCGCCACTGGGCTCCCTTCGCCCGACTCCGAACCGTCAAGCAGGACCATGGCCGACCTTCGGGGGCGAGGCAACATCTCTTTTCCTCACGGGGACACGGCCGGCCACTCGCCGTGCCGCCATTGTAGGGGTGGACCGTCACGGGTGCGAATCCCCGCCCCGGCGCGGGAAGGTGGCCGCCGTTTCCGCGAAATCCCTGGCTTTGGGCTCGACCGGGGTAGACTCCGCCCCTTCGACCCGCCGTGCCCTCAGGGGGGCTACGGAAGCGCAGAACGGCTTTCCCTGCAGGCCATCCTCGTCCCGTCCGCCCTCGAGCCCCGGCAGCAGCGGGGTGTCGCGCGTGCCCGGTGAGGCGACCCGCGACCGTCCGGGTGAGCTCCTCCACCTCGGCGGTGGTGGGTGGAGGCAGCGGCACGAACCGCAGCGGTGTGCTCGCGTCATCGGAGACCGGGACGAAGAGACCATCGGGTAAGATGCAGTGGCAGTGGACGTT
>CAIMUX010000078.1 GCA_903844735.1 Candidatus Eiseniibacteriota bacterium | reverse complement strand
GGAGAAAACCCCCTCCGGACGCTTAGAGCAAGCTTCGCGAGGGGGTCATTTCTACGGTTCCTGAGGGACGCAGACCCCGGAACCTCAGCTTCCATGATCCAAAACCCGGCCTCGAACCCTCAGATTCCGTGCTCACGCTCAACACGACGTACGCCCACGCCTTCCCTCCCAGCGCGGCCGCGTTGGACAGCCCTGACAGGTACTCCCCGATCCGCTTCGGCTCGGCGTCGTTCCGCTTGAACTCGACCCACTCCGTCTCACGCGGCAGCTTGCACAGCTCGCGCACCAGGCCGCGGATCCAGTCTGCGGAGCGCGGCGACGTCATACGGAGGCTTCCTCATCACCGGGTCCGGTCTCGTCGAGATTGTCGGCGGGCTCAGTCATCGTTCAGGCCTCCTCAGCTTCAGTGTCTTCCAAATCGTCAGCGCTGTCGAGCATCTCGGGGCTCAGGCTCGCACCAGGGCCGGTGGTCACGACACATCTCCTATCAAGCGGTCGTCAAGTAACCGCCCAGCTCCGGCAACAGGCAACCGCACATCGATGGCAACGACCGCAGATCGAATCAACACGGTCACCGGTGTCCCGTCAACATCGAAGGTCCGGTCCCATGCCGCCTGCTGGATCGTCCCCTTCGACCGATCCAGCACGCAGTCTCGCCACCGAGCCTGGCTTTTGAGCAACACGCGGTCGCCCCACTCCATCTCCTTGGCGTCCAGAAAGCCCAGGTAGACCAGCACGACCGGTACGCCCATCGTTGCCAGCTTCCAGGCGAAGGCGAAGCGATTGCTGAGTTGGTAGTGTGTCTTGGCCGACAAGACGAAGCCGGGCATCTGGGTGTTCCAGCCGGCCATCGCCTCGGCCAGGGCGTTGTCGATCCGGTCGATGTTGTCTGCATCCACGGCGCCGCATTGATTGTCACCGAGCTCCGCTTCATGGGCCTTGGCCTCTACCAGGACGAGGCCCGTACGATCGTTGATCCGGCACGTGCTCACCAAATCCCAGTTCGGCGTGTTGGCCCGTCCCGGGTTCGCCAGCCACCAGCGAGTGAGCGCGTCCGGGCCGCCCTCGGGGAGGAACCCCGGCGTTTCCCCTAGTTTCCCTTCGTCCGGCTCACGGAGGCCGCGTGGGGCCCAACGGTCCTCCGGCGTTACCGAAGCGTGAGGAGCGACCAACGAGGTGAGGACGCCGGCCACTTCGGTATCCGACTGACTCGTGAGAAGCAGGCAGCGTAGGCGGCTTCCCTTGAACTCGCGTTCACGGAAGGTGATCGTGCGTTCGTCGTGCTTCATGCTTCGGCCCCCTCCTCGGCGGGATCGGGCTCCTCGCTCTTGTCCGCAACGTCTTCGCCGGCATTGGGACCGGGTTCCTCGGGCAGATGCCCCGCTGCTTCTCGCACGTCGAGCTTGCCGGTGACCACGTCGGCGACGAGGCGGGTACGGTACTCGCGGAGGAGCTCGATCTCTCGGCCCACCCTCACAACCGCTTGGCCAATTGTGTACGTCTGCTCGGTAATAGCCTCAACGATGACGTCTTGCTCGGCAATGGCCGGAACCGGGACCCGAAGATCCTTGAACCCGTCCCAATAGAGGCGGTTACGATCGTCAACGATTCCACGCGAGCGGCTCACCGTGTCGCTCTTGCAGGCATCAGTGCGAAAGAGAAGGGTGAAGTAGGCCGCGCTTGCGTGCTCGTACGGTTGAGCAACCACATATGCAGGACTCACGAGACCGTCTTCAGGGACGACGCCAACAGCGCCCTGTCACATCCGCATCATGTTGTACGCGATGTCCCCGCTGTGCGCGACTTTGTACAAGGCTCTGTCTTCAATCAGACGCCTCGGGCGGCCATCCTCGTCACACTCGTCATCCTTGGTGACCCCCTGCGCAATCGAGACACCAAGGATTGGCCACTCAGGCTTTCCTTTCTCCTTGCGCTCCCGAAACACCCCATGAATCCTCCGCACGTCCCAATGCCGCGGAATGTCCCCAAGCCAAGGGATGCCGGAAGGCTTGAACGGGACAAACGGGTTGAGACCCCGAGTGACGGCCCGATGAATGATGGCCTGCTTCTGCTCCGTAAGCAGCGCGATTACCCTCCGCTTCGCCCGGATCGCCCGCTCCAGCCGACCGTTCGCCCAGCCCAGAAACCGCACGATCGCCGCCTGTTCCGCCGGCGGGGGCGCTAGCACAGGAATCTGCCGCATTCCGGCAATGGTCAAGTCCCACTGCCCGACGCGCACACCATCCGAGGCCTGCCCAAAGTGCCAGACATACGGCTTGCTGCGCAGAAGAGCCTGACCAAAGGCGCGGTCAGCAATGGCAAAGTCGAAGACGAAATACGCAGGACTGACGATGCCGTCGCACGGCGCGATCCCCATGGAACCCTGCCATGCCTTCATCTTGTTGACGACGAGATTGCCGGCACGGGCGACTTTATAGTTGCTCAAGTCCTCGGGAATCACGTTGTGGTTCTCGTTGGCATCCGTGAGGGAGCGGACGAACACGCCCTTCTCACGAGCGACAGACAGTAGCGGTAGATCGACACGGTTGCGCTCGTTCCGTGGCCGAATGAGCGTGCGGAGGTTGCGGACTTCCCAGTGTGACGGGACTGTCGCGAGCCAGCGAGAGCCCGACTCTTTGTAATCTGAATATGGCCTTAGGTCGGCAATCACAACTGCCCCCCATCACCCATGTGCCGCTCAGAGGACCGCCGCACGAGCCGCATGACGCACGGCAGCTCGTCGAGCAGGATAAAGCTCACCTCGACCTCCCCTTTGCCCCGGTAGCCATGACGCTTCTCGCGCTCATGCCCCGCCCCCCTTCAGCAACCCATCCAGCACCCCCTCCGCCTCCTTCTCGATGGCCAGAATGTCGGCGCTGATCTCCTCCAACGTCCGCAACGGATGCGGCTTATAGAAGTGACGGGTGAAGCTGATCTCGTAGCCGACCTTGGTCGCCTCTTCCTTGATCCACGCGTCCGGCGTGTAGGGCAGCACCTCCCGGCGAATAAAGGCTTCGACGCCGCCCTCTTCCAGCAGCGGCACCTGCTCGGTATCCCGCAGGTCGGAGTCGGGCTCGTACTCCACGACCCGTAGCGCTCCCGCGCCCCTGGCGCCCTTCCCGGAGCCAGAGGGAACCTCGAACAGCCCGCGGAGCGGATCGGCCTTAGCCTTGCCGGGTTTGTGCACCTTGGCGATCACCGGCGGAGCGGTCTCGACCCGCCAGCTCACGGCCTTGAGGATCTGTTTCAGATCGGCGGCGGGCAGCTTGAGGCCTGCCTTGTCGAGCGCGGCGTCCACGCGCTCGCGGAAGACGTTGTGGTCCTCGAAGGGCTGATCGCCCAGCGCCCCGCGCAGCGCCGTAGCTGCCTCCACGAGCCGTCCGTCGCGCTCCCAGGATTTGGGGTCGAGCAGCTTCCGCTTCTTCTTCTCGGGCAGGCCCTTCCTGGCGGTGCCGCCCTCTTCCTCGTCACCCTCGTCCTCATCGCCACCCCAGTCGGCGAGGCGCTTCTCCACCGCGGCCGAGATCTTGGTGAACTTCGAGAAGAGATCGTCGCCGAACTCCTCATAGAGCAAGCCGCGCAGATCTTCGTCGCCCGAAGCGAAGCGAAGCGTCTCGATCGCCTTGAGCGACAACTGACTGTGCAGACGAAGCGGTCGCTCAACCGTCACCTTCCAGTACCCGAAGGCGGCGTTGGGGAAGATCTTCGACTCCGGCGTCTCCTTGAACGCAAGGAAGGTCCGGCTGATGCGTTCGATGTCCTCGGGCGCCAGCTCGCAGTTCTTCTTGCCGAGGTTCTTGCGCAGCGGCCGGAACCACTGGCTTGCATCGATGAGCTGCACCTTCCCCTGGCGGTGCGCGGGCTTTCGGTTCGACAGCACCCAAACATACGTGGCGATGCCGGTGTTGTAGAAGAGACTGAGCGGCAGGGCGACGATGGCCTCGAGCCAGTCGTTTTCGATGATCCAGCGGCGGATGTTGCTCTCGCCCTGGCCGGCGTCGCCCGTGAAGAGCGAGCTGCCGTTGTGGACCTCGGCGATCCGGCTGCCCAGCGCCGAACCGTGGCTCATCTTGGACGCCATGTTGACGAGGAAGAGCAACTGGCCATCGCTGGAGCGGGTGACGAGCGAAAGCTCTTCGCCCTGGTGCATGACCTTGAAGCGCGGGTCGCGCATCCCGTCCTTGCCGCCCATGGCCTCCAGGTCCTTCTTCCAGCTCTTCCCATAAGGCGGATTGGCGAGCATGAAGTCGAACTCCTGGCCGGGGAAGGCGTCGTGCGAGAGCGTGGACCATTCCGCGCCGCCAACGATGTGGTCAGCGCTCTCGCCCTCGCCTTTGAGCAGCATGTCGGCTTTGCAGACCGCGTACGTCTCAGGGTTGATCTCCTGGCCGTACAGAAGGCTGCTGATCTGAAGCCCGCGCTTGGCCGCGATCCCGGCGAGCGCCTCCTCGGCTACCGTGAGCATGCCGCCCGTGCCGCAGGCATCGTCATAGAGCAGATAGGTGCCGGACTTGAGCTCGGCCTCGATCGGCAGGAACACGAGGTTCGCCATCAGCCGGACCGCGTCGCGCGGCGTCCAGTGTTCGCCCGCCTCTTCGTTGTTGTCCTCGTTGAACTTGCGGACCAGCTCCTCGAACGCCGTGCCCATCGCGTGGTTGTCGATGCCGGCGGGCGAGAGGTCGATCTCGGGATCGAGGAACTTGTTGATCAACGTACCGATCGCGTCGGCCTTGGAGAGGGTCGTGAGCTGGTTGCGGAACTCGAAGTTACCGAGGATGTCCTGGACGTTGGGCGAGAAGCCGTTGAGATAGTCTTCGAAATCGGCGAGGAGCTGCTGTTGACTGCCGCGTGATTTCAAGTCGCGGAGCGTGAAGCGCGAGGTGTTGTAGAACGCCTGGCCGGCCGCGGCGGCGAGGGCGGCGCGCTGCTCGGTGATACGCGCGTCATCGAGCATCGCCTTGGTGTCGCGAACCGCCTGCTTGGTCGGCTCGAGCACGGCATCCAGACGCCGGACGACGAACATCGGCAGGATGACATCCGGGTACTTGCCGCGCTTGAAGAGATCGCGCAGCACGTCATCGGCGATGCCCCAGATGAAGGAGACGATCTTGTTGTGGGTCGCCTGCCAACAGCAAACAGGCTGCTCAGCCCTTCACCCTATGGTAGCTCGTTGGCCGACGGATCTGGCGGAACGGCCACCGCGGCAGCCTCCTGCCCTCCGGTGATGCACGCAACGGAGTACCCGGACCCTAGGCGCCGGGGTACGACATCGGCTGACGGGGGTGTGATGAGATTCGATCCTTTCTTCCGGTGGGATCGACGGCTTCCTGTCCAAGTGCGCCGGCGCCGCCTCCCCCCTTCCCGTGGCCGTCGCCGCCTCGCTGCTCGCGGCCGCGGCGGCCGAGCAATCGCCCCGCGCCCGTCAGGAAGTCGAGGTCGCGGCGTGCTCCGGCGTCTACTACTGGCCGGAGGGGAGGCGGCCCAAAGACGGAGCGAAGTTCGGCATCCTCCACGCGAAGTGCCTGGTGGCGGAAGGGGAACTGGCGGCGATCTAGGACCCGATGGCATCACGAGCACGGCCAGCCGGCCCGTCGCCGGCGCCCCGCGCGCCCGACGCCTGCGATCCGGGAATCCTAGGCACTCTGCCCTTCTCGAACCACCCGCTTCCGCCGGCGAGCGAGGATCGGCAGGAGCGCCCGCAGTGCCTCGTTTACCGACTCGGAATCCCGAAAGACCTTGGCAACATCGGGATCCAGAACAACGATGTTGGTTGCCCTGGCGAATGCTGCGGCGTGCTTGCCTCGGACCCCGCGGCTGAAGTCGTACTCCGGCTTCATCTCGTGGACCTCCGGATCCTTGGGTTTCCTAGTCGCTGGCCGCTTCATAGTTGGACCTCTCCCTCCGGCTTGCCAGCCGGGCCATGATGAGCCGAATCTTATGGCCTCGGTCAGGATACGACACTGTGAACAGCCGGCCCGAGTGTCGGACCTTCGACGGCTTGGCCCCTGCGGCTCGTACTCGCTCAAGATCAATGCCAAGAAGTGACGTCACCCCGGGGACACCCGGCGGGAGCAACGGTGCGGAAGAGCCGGTTGCACGCTGCCCCCCCGGACGCGATCACGAGGGCCAGCCGGCGGCACGCCCCCGCCCCCGGACACAGCCGCGCCCCCGCCCGGACAGCCCCGCGCGAAGCAAAGTCACTCGTGCCCAAGCTCAGGTCACACCCTCTCCGGCCCAGGTGCAACCGTGCCGCTCCCTCGCCCGAACCTGTCCGCCCCAAATTCCCGTTGCGGACGGCCGGATCGGGTCGAGACCGGACGAGTGCAACGCTGCGCTCGAGCCCGCCAGCATCGAGCACGAGCGAGAACACGGTTGCCCCCCGATCGGCTCGATCCTGTCGCGGCCCATGCACCGATTCCGCAGCCAGGATCGAACCGATCCGCGCGAGCGCACCGGTGCTCCCGCCCGGGAACGACCCTGACCGCCGGGATACACGACTGATCTCGCCTCGGACAGCTACGGACCTGACGAGAGTCACAACTGCTTTTCACATTTTGCGGGCTGTCCGGGACTTGGTCACCGACGCTGGCGAGATTCCGTCGGTTCGCGCGCCGCGGCCTGCCCGTTTGGCCCAAGTCTTGCGCGCCGCCCCCACGGATTCGCGGCGGCCGCGGGGAGTCCAGGAGAATCGATCGTTGGATGTTCGCGTGTCGGCTCGCATG
The DNA here is from genome assembly GCA_903844735.1 of Candidatus Eiseniibacteriota bacterium. GTDB lineage: Bacteria > Eisenbacteria > RBG-16-71-46 > CAIMUX01 > CAIMUX01 > CAIMUX01. Next base: position 20,755 of record CAIMUX010000078.1, on the reverse strand, counting down.
AGACGCCGACCGGAGGAGTTCACCATGGATATCACCGTACTGCAGCAACCGGCCACCCAACACCTGGCGGATCTGGCCTATCTAGTCACACGTCTCACCGCCGATCCGCGGGCCGTCAGGTTCGCGCCCGGCGTGGAAGCCGCCTCCGCGGGACTCCAGGCCCAACTCGAGGACTGGAGCCGCGATCGTCAGGTCGTGCAGGAAACGCAGAGGGAAGCGACGAACGCCAGGGAGACTCTGGGCAACGTCGAGGAGAACCTGGGCAACGTCGCACGGACCGCTCAGGCCGTGATCCTGGATGACCTGCGCCACAATCACCGCTCCCCCAGGTTCCTGACCTACTTCCCCCGCGGGCTGGTCGCGATCACCCGGGCCTCGTACCAGAGTCAGTTGACGAGTGTCCGCTCCCTGGCGCAGAGGTGCGCGCAGGATCCGAGCCCGAAGGTCCAGGAACAGGCCGGCCTCTTGAACGCGGCCGCGGATCAAATGGACACCGCGTTCGCCCGCCGGGGCGAGGCGTTGGTGGCCGAGTTGGCCTCGTACGGCCAGCTCCAGGTCGAGAAACTCGCCACGATCGACACCTGCCGCCGGGTGGGCTACCGCCTGGCGGAGCTCTACCCGAACAAGCCGGACCGCGTGCGCTCGTACTTCCGGCATACCTACCGCCAGGCGCGTTCGACGGCGCCGACGGCGGGAGACCCGACCCCACAGATCCAGGCGACCGCGACGGGGACGGCAGCGAATGCCGCACCCGCGGGGTCGACTCTGGTGCTGACCCCGGCCGCCGCTCGAAATTCACCGTTTGGGTCACACAGCCCGACCACCGATTCCACCCGACCACGCGGCAGCATCCGCTGTCCGCGAAAGACAAGGAGAAACCTCATGGCTCCGTGGATGACAACCACCGTCGCCGTTGCCTTCGAGAACGGCTTCTTCTGGAAGGAGTTCTTCGACAACCGTAAGCAGAAGGCCGTTCCCTGAGTCGAGATCAAGGCCTCCCGTCAAGAGAACGGCCACAGCGTTTCGATCATGATCGCGAAGAAATCAGGATCTGGACTGGGCATTCCACGGCCTCACACCCCTCAGCAGTCCAGCAGCTTGCGCACCTCTTCCCGAAGCTGCTCGGGCCGAACCGGCTTGTCGAGGATCGTATCCGCCTTCACCCACGCCCGCGCGGCTGTCGACTTCGGCCGGAAATCCATGCCCGTGGCCGATGCCACCGCCGTCAGCAGGATCACCGGCACGTCCGGGTAGATCTTCTTCGAGGTGTTCGAAAGCACGAACCCCGCGTCCGTCTCTTCCATCATCAGGTCGAACACGCAGATGTCGGGATGGTACCCTAAGAGGGCGTCCTCCCCGTCCGCGCGGCTCGAGGCCGTCTTCACCTGGAAGCCGTCCGCCTCAAAAATCGCCGTGAGTTGCTCTAAGACGTCGTCGTCGTCGTCCACCAGCAGCACCCGTTTGGTCGTCTCCATCTTCCCCTCCATCACAACACCACGTCCCGTTGATGGTAATGCGTGTGCAGCAGCTCGTGGCTCTTGTGCCCCAGCGGCTCGCCCAGGAACTCCGCGTACAACCGGGTGACCCACGGGTTTTCGTGCGAGAGCCGCAGCGTCTCCTCGCCGTCGATTTCATAGAGCCGTTTCATGCGCGCCTTGACGGCGTCCGTGGTGGTCGACAGCGGTTGGCCGCCGCCATTGATGCACCCACCCGGGCACGTCATGACCTCGATGAAGTGAAGCTGCTTCGTGCCTGCGCGGACCTCGTCCAGCAGCTTGCGGGCGTTCCCAAGGCCGCTGACCACCGCCGCCTTCACCTCCAGGCCGTCAATGTTCGCCGTCAGTTCCTTGCAGCCGTCGAGGCCGCGCAGCGGCTCGATCTTAAGGTCGGCCAGGTTCCTACCCGTAAGCAGGAAGTGCGCCGAACGGATCGCCGCCTCCATCACGCCGCCTGTGGCGCCGAACAGCTTGCCGGCCGTCGACCGCTCACCGAACGGCGTGTCGGTCTCCTCCGGCTCGAAGGCGTTCAGGTCCACGCCGCAAAGGCGCAGCAACGCGCCCAGTTCACGCGTCGTCAGCACGATGTCGACGTCCGGAACGTGGTCTTGGCGCATCTCCGCCCGGCCGGCCTCGAACTTCTTCGCGGTGCACGGCATGATCGACACGCTGAAAATGCGTCGGGGTTCCACCCCCTCGCGCTCGGCCACGAAGCTCTTGATGAGGGCACCCATCATCTGCTGCGGGCTCTTACACGTCGACAGGTTGGGGATCATCTCCGGGTAGAACTGCTCGACGAACTTGATCCAGCCCGGAGAGCAGGAGGTCATCATCGGGAGCACGCCGCCCGTCTTCACCCGGTGGACGAGCTCGGAGCCCTCTTCCATGATGGTCAGGTCGGCGGTGAAGGAGGTGTCGAAGACGCGCTTGAAGCCGACGCTGCGCAGCGCGGCGACCATCCGGCCGTCGATATCCGAGCCGGGCTGGATCCCGAACTCCTCGGCCAGCGTGACCGAGACGGCCGGGGCGTGCTGCACGACACAGAACAGATTCGGGTCGGCGAGCGCCCGCAGCACCTCGCGCACCTGGTTGCGCTCGACCAGCGCGCCGGTGGGACACACCCGCACACACTGCCCGCAGTGGATGCAGCTCGACACGTTCAGGCCCCGGCCGAAGGCGGTGCCGATGTACGCGTTGCAGCCGCGCCCGACGAAGTCGATGGCCGACACCGTCTGAATCTCCTCGCACACGCGAACGCAGCGCCCACACAGGATGCACTTCTCGGGATCGCGGACAAGCGCCGGGCCGGACATGTCGAGCGGGATCTTGGTCTGCTTGCCGCGGTAGAGGCGCTGGTCGATGCCGTGCTCCTTGGCCAACCGCTGCAGGTCGCAGTTTCCGTTGCGCAGGCAGTACAGGCAGTCATCCGGGTGATTGGACAGCAAGAGCTCCAGGATCGTCCGCCGCGCCTCGAGCACGTCGGGGGTGCGGGTTCCCACCGCCATCCCCTCGGCGACGGGGTACGAGCAGGCCGGAACGAGCTGGTGATTCGCCTCCAGCTCGACCATGCACAAACGGCACGCGCCGGTGGGGGCCAGCCCCTCCACGTGGCACAGGGTCGGCACTTTAACGCTCGCACGGTTCAGTGCCTCTAAGATGGTTTCTCCCGGCTGTGCCTCGGCGGGACGACCATTGATGGTTATGTTCAGCATGATCGCCTCCTAGTTGGCCGGGGTGGTGAATTCAAGGTCGCAGCGCATGCACCGCCGGGCCTCGCGCAACGCGTCCTCTTCGGAGATGCACTGCTCTACCTCGGCGAAGCCCTCGCGGCGCAGGATCGCCGCCAGGCAGGGTTGGTGCACGCGGGCCGACGGCGCGCCTTCACCCTCGTCGCTGTCAACGGGGGGTGCTACGAACACCGTCGGCAGCGCCACCTTGGGCAGGCGCCTGAGCTGCCGGCCATGCAGGTAGCGGTCGATCATCAGCGCCACATCCTTGCCGGCCGCAATCGCCGCGATGATGGTGTTAGGTCCGGTGGCAAGGTCGCCGCCGGCGAAGACGCCCGGTACGCTGGTCGTGAACGCCTCGGCGTCGACCGAAAGACCGCCGCTGCGGGTCTTCTTCAACTCGGCGAGCTCCTCCAGCTCCGGCTCCTCGCTGATCGCGACGATCAGGGTGTCCAGACCGATCGAGAACTCGCTGCCCGGGATCGGCACCGGCTTGCGGCGTCCACTGGCGTCGGGCCGGCCAAGCTCGTTTCGCAGCAGTTGCACACCCGTCAGGCGTCCCGCGGCGGACTCCAGGCCGACCGGGGCCACCATGGCTTCGAGCAGGATCCCCTCCTCAAGCGCGGCCTCGATCTCCTCCTCGTACGCCGGCATCTCCTCGCGCGAGCGGCGGTAGAGGATGGTCACGGAGTCGACGCCCGGCTGCCGGAACGCCACACGGGCGGCATCCAGCGCCGAATTGCCGCCGCCGATGACACCCACGCGTCCACGGGCCAGGCACTCACCGTCCAGATTCCAGGCCTTCAGAAAGCGAATGCCGGGGAGCACCCCTTCCACATCCTCACCGGGGAGTCCAAGCGTCTTCGAGCGGTGAGAGCCCATGGCGAGGTACACGGCGGCATGGGTGCGGCGCAGGTCTTCCAGCGTCACGTCCCGGCCGAGGGCCGTCCCGAATTTCACCGTGATGTTCGGATCCAAGAGGGCTGCGATCTCTCGCTCCAACACCTCGCGCGGCAGTCGGTACGCGGGAATTCCCGCGACCAGCATCCCGCCGGCCTTGGCCTCTCTCTCGATCAGCGTCACGCGGTAACCGCGCTTCGACAATTCGTGCGCAGCGGTCAGTCCGGCCGGTCCGGCGCCCACGACCGCGATGCTCCGGGCGTCGGCAGCCGCGGGGAGAATGTTCGGCTTGAAGATCGCGGGATCGACGTGATCGACCACGTAGCGTTTCAGGGTCCGGATCGCAACCGGGTCACCGTCGGCCGAGCCCGCGCGACACATCATCTCGCAAGGGTGGTTGCACACCCGCGCGCACGCCGACGGGAACGGGTTCGCGCCGCGAATCGCCTGGTAGGCTTCGTTTACCTCGCCGCGCGCCACGTGGGCCACGTAGCGCCACACCTCCGTCCCGACCGGGCATCCGGTCTGGCACGGGGCGCCGACCAGTTCCTTGCAGGCCCCTGCGACACAGCGACGCTCGAACACGTGCTGCTCGTACTCCTCTCGGAACCATCGCAGCGTGCTCAGCACCGGGTTCGGCGCCGTCTGTCCCAAGCCGCACAGCGACGTGCGGCGGATCACGTCGGCGAGGCGCTCCAGTTCCATCACGCCCTGGAAGCGAAGCAGCGCGTCGAGATCCTCGTCCTTCGCCCGCGCGCGGGTCAGCGCCACCAGGATTTCGTGCATGCGCCGTGTCCCCTCGCGGCAGGGGATGCACTTGCCGCACGACTCGCTCATGATGAACTCCATGAAATATTTCGCGAGGTCCACCATGCAGGTCGACTCGTCCATCACGACCAAGCCACCCGAACCCACGATGGCGCCCAGGGACTGCAGCGACTCGTAGTCGATCTTCACGTCCATCTGGCTGGCGGGGATGCACCCGCCCGACGGGCCGCCCATCTGCGCGGCCTTGAAATGCCGGCCGCGCGGCACGCCGCCGCCGATCTCGTTGACGATCTCGCGCAGTGTCGTTCCGAACGGCACCTCGACTAAGCCGGTGTTGTTCACGCAGCCCACAAGCGAGAAGACCTTCGTGCCCTTCGACTTCTCGGAGCCGATCCCCGCGTACCAGTCGGCGCCCCGATTGAGGATGAACGGCACGTTGCACCAGGTCTCGACGTTGTTGATGTTCGAGGGCTTGCCGAAGACACCCGACTGCGCCGGGTACGGTGGGCGCGGCTGAGGCATGCCGCGCTTGCCCTCGATCGAGCTCATCAGTGCGGTCTCTTCGCCGCACACGAAGGCGCCGGCGCCCATCTTGATGATCATGTCCAGGTTGAAGCCGGTACCCAGGATCTTCTCGCCCAGCAGTCCGCAGGCCCGGGCTTGGGCGATCGCCTTCTCGAGCTGCTCGATGGCCAGCGGATACTCCGCGCGGCAATAGATGTAGGCGTGGTTGGCGCCGATGGCGTACGCGCCGATGATCATTCCCTCGATCATCAGGTGGGGATTGCCCTCGATCTCCGAGCGGTTCATGTAGGCGCCGGGATCGCCCTCGTCGGCGTTGCAGATGATGTACTTATCGTCGCTGGGCTGCTGCCGGCAGAGTTCCCACTTCCGGCCCGTGGGAAAACCCGCGCCTCCGCGGCCGCGCAGCCCCGCGCGCTTCACCTCGTCGATGACCTGCTCCGGCGTCATGCCGGCCAGCACCCGTACGAGCGCTGCGTAGCCGCCGTTCACCAGGTAGTCGTCAATCGACGTCGGGTCCAGGTGACCGTTGTCGGCCAGGATGAGCCGGGTCTGTTTCTTGTAGAATGGCACGTCCTGCTCGCGCACGATGAGCTCGCCCGTGGCCGAGTCGACGTACTGCAACCGCTCGACTAAGCCCTTTTCGACGCACGTCACGCGCACCAACTCTTCGGCGTCTTCGGCCTTCACCAGTACGTAGAAGGTGTTCTCGGGCCGAACGACCACGACCGGCCCCTTCTCGCAGAAGCCGTGGCAGCCCGTGACCTTCACTTCGACCGTGTCGGACAGTCCGTGCCGCTCGACCGCGGCCTTGAGTGCGGCCACGAGGCTAATGGAGCCCTGGGCGTTGCAGCCGGTGCCCCCACAGACGCAGATCCGCGTCTTCGACGGGTCGTGCGCGGCCTTCAGGCCCTCGCGGTAGGTCTCTAGTTGTCTTTCGTTCTCGAATCGGATCACGGCAGTCTCCTTTTGCCTACGGGTTAGGCGTTGGCCACTGCCACCGCGGCCGATTCGGCGTCCTGCTGGCGGCACTTGTCGAGTAGTTTCGCGATCTTGGTCGGCGAGACCTTCGGGAAGAACTCGTCGTTGATCGCCAGGGCCGGCGAGAGCGCGCAGGCACCCATGCACGCGACCACTTCCAGACTGAACAGGCCTTCGCGCGTGGTCTGCCCCGGGGCGACCTTCAGCATGCGAGTCAGGGTGTCCAACACCCTGGCTGAGCCTTTCACGTGGCAGGCTGTGCCGCGGCAGATCATGATGTGAAAGCGGCCCTTCGGCTGGAATCGGAACTGGTTGTAAAAGGTCGCGACCCCGTAAATCTTGCTCGCGGGAAGGTTCAGGTGCTTTCCGATGCGTACGATCGACGCCTCGGACAGGTAGCCCTCGGCGGTCTGTACTTCCTGCAAGATGGGAATCAACTTGTCTCGCTTGGCACCCGGATGGCGAGCCAGGACGGTTTCGACTGCGTTGCTCATGTCCCCTCCTCCCATTGTGACGGTGCGCCGCGTGGCGCATAGGGCGATCGTCTGATCCCCCGGTCCGGCCCGGTGTCCCGTGAGACATCCCGGCAGCCTTGACCCATCAACACAAAAGGCGCGCGGCGCGCCCCACTCCCCACGTCCAACCGCTCAGTATGGACCTCGCCTCTCGCGATCTCAAGGATAACTCCGTTTCGGTTCGCGAGAAGTTACGCGCCCGCCGTGCCCCCCCCAAAAGGCGAAGCGCACGAGCCGCGTCGCCTGGCGCTGGCCGTTTATGCGGACCTTCACTGTGCAACGAGTCATGGAATTTCACGACAGGATCGAGTCTCTGTAGAGACGGGATCCCACATCTGTGCGTCGACAGCCGACACCAAGCGCAAACGATCCCGCGAACACAATTGCTCGAAACCGGTATCGTGTCAAGAACCGACCGACCCTAACCATGGGCCTGTCGACGTGTTGCGAACAGGGACGCCGCGGGCCGATGACAAACTGATGCCGGCAGGCGCTGTAGGCTCGACCGCACGAACGTGCGGACACTCTGGCCTTGCCCCGCAATCCCCGTCATTGGGGCTGACCACGGCAGGGCTCGTCCCCGCTGCCTGGTATGGGATTCGCGGCCGGCCATGGTCCAGTAGTCCGTTCCCCCGCGGAGGCATGGCCCCCTTCGAGGGGACGCCGGGGCGCCGAGTTCGCCGGCGATCTGGGGTGCTTCGCACTGAGGCGGTCGGATCACAGGCTCCGGCCGGGCGATCGAGTGCTCACAGCCCACACCTGCTCCCGCCACCCGATCGCTGACGTCAGATGCGGGATAGAGGGGTACGGGTGGGCCCAGTCTCAGGCCAACCCCGATTTTCGCTTCGAGCTAGCGGTAGCTGCTCTTGATCTGACCCCAGCTTGCGCGCTCGGTCGGGACCGGCCCACTCGGGCACGGTGTGTAGCCAGGGATGCCGAAGCCGAGGCAGCCATAGCCCATGATGGGGTCCGCATTCGGCGGGGCCGCGTCATCAACGAAGAAGCGCTTCGTGGGGTCGCTGTAGGGCGCCGTGCACCAGGTCGGAAATCCGTGGCTCGTGCCGGCGCTGTAGCCCCAACCGTAGAACCAGAAGAGCTCGACCACGGTGGTGGTTCTAGGACCGGTGGGAAAGCTCTGGCCCACCTCACCACCGCTGACGGTCGGAAAGCCGTTGGCCCCGATCCAGAAGTCGGTGCCCCCGCCGTCTGCGTCCGGAACAGCGCCGAACACAACGTTCACATAGGAGTATGGATCGCTGACGTTTTCATCGAAGAGGGTCTTCCAAGAGACGGACTTCAGTCGTGGGGTGCTTCCCGTGGGGAACGCCGCGTAGACCTTCCAGAATCGGATGGATTCCCCCCCGGGGACTGGATCTGTCACAACCGGGATCTCGTTGTCGACACTGGCGCAGTCGGCCGGCGGCGGACTCACGGGTGGCAACACCGGGTCGCTGTCACTGTAGATGGAGCCGATGTCGTGGACCCAGAGGACGCCCCCCGCATTCGGGCCGGCCATGGCTGCCGATGCCGCACAGCAGATCACGCCCAAAATCGATAGTAGTCTCCTCATGGCGTCGCATCCTCCTTGGAAAACGCAGCTCGGCAAGGCCGCGGCCCGGCATCGGGAACTTGCCGCCCACGACGGATTCGTGCTTAGTATGGAACCGCAGGGCATCCCAAGTCAATCACTGGGCAACAGATGGCGGACGAGTGGCGCCGGACTCGTGCGATCGTGGCGCAGGATGGGCGACTCCGGCGGAGACCCGGAAACCACGTTTTGCAGGCCGTGGTAGGCTTCACCACATGAAGACCCGAACCGGAGTCGAGACTCCCCGGAGAGTCGTTCCAGGAAAGGAGACACAGATGCGCAAATTTCATGGCCTGTTCGGAGCCCTTCTACTGGCCATGGCCATGCTCGCGGTCTCGACACCCTCCCAGGCACAGTTCGGCGGCCTCAAGGACAAGCTGAAGAAGAAGGCCGAGCAAAAAGTGGAGAATAAAGTCGACAAGAAGACCGACGAAGTCCTCGACAAAGCGGTCGATGGCTCCGGGAATCAGGACGCGAAGCCGGCGGAGACCCCGGCGGAGGGCGCCGAGGCACCCGCGGAAGGAAACGCCCCGGCCGCCCCCGGCCCGAAAGGCGGCACGGCCACCGCCGAAGATATGTCGATGGTTACCAAGTTCGACTTCATCCCTGGCGACAAGGTGATCTTCTACGATGACCTCTCGACCGAGGAAATGGGTGAGTTTCCGTCCCGCTGGAATCTCGACAACGGCGTCTTCGAGATCGTGAAGAAGGGCGACCGGAGCTGGATCCTCTGCAGCGACCGGGGAAGCATCCGCCCCAAGGTCGCCTCCGGCCCGCTCCCGCCCAAGTACACCTTCGAGATGGATATCCTGGAGAAAAAGACCGAGGGCTGGGGCGACGGATACACGATCCAGTGGCTCGATGCGAAAGACGAGGTCGTCGGCGAGTTCCACATCGGGAACCGCACAGGCACGGTCATCAAGATGAACGGTAAGGAGTACGCCAACCGGAGGATCGACGACGTCCCGGTCGGCACGGTCCGCACCATGCGGATCATGGCCACCAAGACAACCATGAAGTGCTACGTCGACCACGAACGGGTGGCCAACGTCCCGGCCATCGAAGGTTTCGAGCCGGTCGGGTTCCGTTTGTATGTCGAACCCGGGGACGCCAACGCGCCAAACCCGGAGCTGTTCGGCAACGTCCGCTACGCCGAGGGCGGCAAGACCCTGAAGGAGCAACTTGACGAGGCCGGGCGTATCGTCACGCACGGCATCCTCTTCGACTCCGGGTCGGACAAGATCAAGGCCGAGTCGTACAAGACCCTCACGGACATCGGCGGACTTCTCACCGGGAGCCCGGAGTTGCGGCTCTCGATCGAGGGGCACACGGACGGCGACGGCGCCGAGGCCGCCAACCTGGACCTTTCCGAGAGGCGGGCCAATGCAGTGAAGACATATCTGGTCGACTCGTACAAGGTCGACGCCGGTCGTCTCGAAGCAAAGGGCTGGGGCGAGGGGAAGCCGATCGACGCGAACAACACCGCCGAGGGGAAGGCCAACAACCGCCGGGTCGAATTGGTCAAGCTGTAGGCCGCTCCGTCCGGCGGGGGTCAAAGCGTGGACATCGGGCGGGGAGGGGCCGGTCGTGGTCCCTCCCCTTCGCGCGTTAGGATCGGCGCGGCTTGCGGCCCATCCGGTCGGCGGACTCACCCGCCGGATGGCATTCACTTCTGGCGACGAACCGGCCCCAGAACGGGTACACTGCTTCCACCCGGGCCTGCGCGGTCGACCATCGGCCGTTCATCGGCGTTCCGGGTTGTTCGGAGGGGAACATGTCAGAGTCCAGGCCAGGTCGTGGTCTCCGCCAGACTCCTATACCACGCGGTCTCTTGATGCCCGGCCACGTCATATTCGCCGGGTGGATCTCGTTCGTCCCTTTGGCCTGTAACGCGATTGCCGGGGGCGAAGTCGAGGCATCGCGCGCCGCGGTGGGCATCCCGGCAGGCATCCCGGCGGGTGCCTCCGCCGGCGGCGCCGGCACTACCGTCCCCGACGAGCTGGACCGCGCGTCTCGCCTGCTGGTGGGCGGCGACACCGATGGGGCGATCCGCGAGTATGCAGCCCTTCTGGCACGTGCGCCCGCCGATCCGATGGCGCCGGTAGCGTGCATCGCGGTGGCGAACCTTCTCCTCGAAGCGAAGGGAGATACCGCCGAGGCGCTCACTTGGTGCGAGCGGGTGGTTCGCGACTACCCGACCAGCCCCTGGGCAGCCGTGGCCGCGGAACGCCGGGCGAAGCACTTGACCGTCCGCGGCGACTGGCTCGCGGCCGGGAACGCCTGGCTTGCGACCCTGCGTCTGCTGCCGTCCGACACCGCCTCGCGCCTACGCCGGGCGGAGATCGCCGGCACCGCAGCCGACTGTCTTGAAAAGTCCGGTGACCCCACCCGTCTGGTCGCCGCCTGCCGCGGGATTCTGGCCGGGGCCCCGCCACCCGAGCTGGCTGCCACCGCCCTGTGGAGGCTCGGCCAAGCCCACGAAGCTTTCGGTGCGATCGACACCGCCGCCGCTTGCTATGGGCGTCTCATCCGCTCCTACCCCTCCGCCACCGAGTTCACCAAGGCGATGGAGAAGCGGCCGCTCGTCGAACCACGTGTGCCGTTCGACTGGCGACCCTATGAGATCTATCTGCGCGGATCAGTGGTGCTCGGGCGCGCCGACTATGGCGCTGGGCTCGCCAACGCAGACTCGCTCCTCGCCTCCACGGCCGACCCTGCCCTGGTGGAATGCGGAAAGTATCGCAAGCTGACATGTGAGACCTGGGTCGACGGAGACCTCGTGCGCGGATCCCGGGAACTGCGCGCATACCTCGAAACGTACCCCAATGGTCTGCGTGCCGCCGTGGCGAGGCAGACCCTGGACGAGCGTTGGCAACCTTTGGCCGATATGCAGCAGGGGGCGCTCGACGCCCCCGACGACGCCCAGGCGCAGCAGGCGCTGGGCGATACCTTCGTTCGATCCCGGCTGTACAAGACAGGGGTGGAGGCGTTGGAGAAGGCAGCCGCGCTGGCGCCGGACGGCCCCGATGTCCTCTTTTCCCTCGGCCACGGCTATGTCGTGTCTGGACGAACGGAGGATGCTCGGATGGCATTCGACAGGTGTTTGGAGAAACGCCCGGACGACGCTCAGACGCTGAACCTCATCGGCTATGCGTTCCTCGGGGTAGGGCAGGCCGCGACGGCCCTTCCCTATTTCGAGCGCTACGTCGCACTCGCGCCAGACGACCCGAATGCACACGACAGCTACGGTGAGGGGTTGCTGGAGGCGGGGCGCGCGGCCGACTCTGCGCGTGAATATGAGAAGGCTTTGGCGTTGCGGCCGGAGTTCGACAACGCGGCGTTCATGCTCGGCCGTGCCTACCGGCAGCTCGGCGACGCGGGAAGGGCACGGGCGGCGTTCAACAAGTTCCTCGAACTGCAGCCGGACGGCGATCGCGCCGTGGAGGCGCGCACGGCCCTTGCCGAGATGGACAAGGAGACGAAGCCATGATGTCCGCAATGGACCGGCGCGAGTTTCTGCTCAGGGCGGCGGCCGCCACAGCGGCGATGACCACAGCGGTGGCTTTCGGCGGCGGACTGCGCGTCCCGCGGGTCATGGCCGCCCCGCGCCTCGATCGGTACCGGCCCCCCGTGGATCTCGCCGTAGCGAAGGGCGGCTCACCCGCGGCCAACGCTCTCGCCGCCGTGGCGGCCCTTGGCGGGTTCGCCAAGTTCATACACCCCGGCGACCGGGTGATGATCAAGCCCAACCCGGTGGGGACCAGCCCGCCGGAGAAGGCAATCCACACCCACCCGGAGATCCTGGAGGCGGTGATCCGCGAGTGCCTCCGCGTCGGTGCCCGCGAAGTCGTGGCGGTCAGCGCCGATGACGCCGACTCCGCGCGGCGCAACGGCACGGTGGCGGCTGTGGAGCGCGGCGGTGGCATCCTCAAGCTCATCAGCAAGCCGGAGGAGTTCCGTCCTGTTTTCGTCCCGCGCGGCCGCGCTATCACCACGGTCGACTTAGCCACAGAGCTCCAGAATGCCGACGTCTTCATCAACATGCCGATCGCCAAGCATCACGCCGCGACCAGGGTGACACTGGCGATGAAGAACCTGATGGGCCTCGTGCGGGACGCTCAGTCGTTTCACCGCATCGGCCTTCACCAGTGCATCGCGGACCTGGCCACCGCCGTCCCGCACGACCTGGTGATCATGGATGCCAACCATGTCCTGCTGACCAACGGGCCGGCGGGGCCGGGCAAGGTGCTGGTGGCGGGACAGGTCATCGCCGGCATCGACCCGGTGGCAGTGGACAGCTACGCGTTGCGTTATTTCGGGTTGGGACTGACGGCGGTGCCGCACATCATCGCTGCGGAAGCACAGGGGGCCGGCACGGCGGATCTTTCAAGGTTGGTGATCCGGGAGGTCGTGGCCTGAAGGGTCTCTTCGCACGGCATCAGCGTGTCTTCTTGTTGGCGAGGATGGCTCTCCGGATCCCGCCTGCCCCCGGAGCCCGCGCGCGATCTGCTTGACGATGCCGCCGAACGTTCGCCCACGCAGGACGCGGGCGATCTTTTCCGCGATGAATCGGGGAGACATCAAGCGGTCGACGATGAAACCGACGCGCAATCGGCGGAGCTCCCTGACACCGAGGCCCGGTTGGAGCAGAATGGGAATGTTGTCGACGGGACGGAAGAGCCGCTGCTGGTCCTTGTTGAGATACGGAGCGGACCAACGGAAGCCGGCCGGCAGTAGATCGTGCTCGCCCGCGTATCGTTCCACTTCCGTGCCAGGGTAGACCTTGACGCCCGCGTGGTACCCCGCGAGCCGGATGTAACGCCGGTTCCGCCGAAGGAAGCTGTTGGTCATCCGCCCTTCGGCCACGGTCTCGCCCGGGTGGCCGACGGTGAAGAAGACCTTCGTGAGAAGTCCGAGTTCCTTCGTCCAGCGGAACAGCTTCTCTGCCTCCTCAAGCTTGATCTGCTTGCGTACGCATTGGTCAAGAACCCGCTGGGAGCCGGACTCCACACCGATGTCGACGTAGTAGCAACCGGCACGCCGCATCTTCTCCAGAAGCGGCGGGTCCACGGAACCGACGCGGATCTCGCATTCCCACGGAAGATCCAGACGGCGCCGGATCATCTCGTCGCAGAAGGCTCCGGCGTGGCGGCGGCTGAGGGTGAAGGTACTGTCGAAGATCTTGATTCCGCGCATCCCATGGCGGGCGGCGAGCATTTCGATCTCGTCAACCACCAGGTGCGGCGTACGCGCCCGGTAGCGGGGGCCGAACATCGCGGAGGCGGAGCAGAAAGTGCAGGCGATCGGACATCCCCGCGCGCTCATCAGTGACGTGCCGGGGATCCCGAGGTACTCCATCCGGGTGTTGTAGCGCGCCATCGGGACCAGATCACGGTCGGGGGGACCGAGTGCATCGAGGTCGGCGATCGGCATGCGGTCGGGGTTGTCCCGCACCGCGCCATTCTCGCGGTAGGAGATGCCGCGGATATCCGGCAGTCGGCCGCGGTCGGCTCCCGCGCGCGTCCACGCGGCGATCTCGACGGCGGTCTCCTCGCCCTCACCGCGCGCCACCAGGTCGATGGCCTCGACATGGGCCAGGGTGTCCGGGGCCGTGAAGGTCGCGTGCGGTCCTCCGTACACCACGATGGTCTCGGGCGAGGCTTCCTTCATCGCGGCGGCGACCTCGAACGCGACGAATCGGGAGTGCGATGTCCCTCCGATCAGTGCCAGCCTCGGGCGCAGGGCCGCCGCCGCCTCCGCGGGACTCCGCCGATCGACCTGCATGTCCAAGAACTCCACGCCGTAGCCGGCGCGGCGCAGAGCGCCCCCGATCCACAGCATGCCAAGTGGCGGCATCCTCTCGAAGTAGGCAAGCTCGGGCTCCGTCGGATGGATGGCCAGCACCAGCATCGGATGCCTCCGTGGTGAGGGATGCAGAGTCGGGTTCACGAACCAGACTGAAACGGTGGACGCGCGCGATCCCGCTCCTTGGAGAAGAGGATACGCCAGGGTGGACCGCGGCTACACGCGCAGGTGGTCCGGCTTCCAGTTGCGGATCTGCTTCTTGATGTCCACGCCCTTCGTCCTCTTGCCTTCGATCACCTGTTGCGCCAGCGCCGGAAGTTCGGCGTCGCCCGCGAAACGCAGCGCCGTGAGCTGGGCGATCGTGAACTCATCGAAGCGAGTCGCCGACTCCGGAGCGAGCGTCTGCAGGCGAAGCCTCATCTCGAGCCGGATCACGCGATCCTGTACCGTGAGCGCGAAGCTGCGCGCAAAGTAGGCCACCAGCACAAGTGCCACCACCAGCAGGACCTCAAGCAGCGTATCTGCGGAGAAGTGCGACGCTATTCGCTTCACCGCCAGGCCCAGCGAGAGAAGGGCGATGGCAAGCAGCCCGAAATGGTAGAGCGGGACATAACGCGCATGATTTCCGAAGTTCTGTTGTGATCGCTGGGCCATGTGTGCCTCCTCGACGGGTGACCGACCGTTTCCACGAACAGAGGCGCTACAACCCCAACTCCAGCGCGATCCCCGTCATCGCCGCGATCACAAAGGTACAGTGCTCATCGAAATCGACGCCGAGCTCCGCCGGTCCCTGCACGACTTCCTCGCGGTTGACGGAGCGGGCGAACGCCTTGTCTTTGAGCTTCTTGCGCACCGAACGGGCGTCCACCGCGGCGAGCGACCGCGACGGCTTGACCAACGCCACCGCGGTGACGAAACCGCTCAACTCGTCGACGGCGAAAAGAGTTCTCTCCACCAACCGCTCGCGCGTCACACCCGTGTAACTTGCGTGGGAGAGGATGGCACGGCGGAAGTCCTCGGGCCAGCCGCGCTCGGCCAGAATCTTCGAACCCTCCAGAGGATGCTCGGGGGCCTGGGGAAACCGTTCGTAGTCAAAATCGTGGAGCAATCCCACCAACCCCCAGAACTGTTCGTCTACCTCGGTGGAAGCGACACCGGCAGCGGGGCCGGCGGTGACACCGGCAGCGATGTCGGCCGCGAAGCGAAAGGCATACGCTCGCATGATCGCCTCCACCGCATAGGCATGCTTGCGCAGGCTTTCCGAGGCCGTGAACTCGTGGAGTAGGGCGAGCGCCGCGTCGCGGGAGGGAAGGATCATGCCCCGGGGCTCCTCTCCTGATAGCGCATCCGGTTGTACATCGCTTCCCATCCGCGTGGCGTGAGCGGGCCAAGCACGCCCGCGGCGCTCTCGTTCATGCCGTCGCCTTTTTCTCGCGACGCAGCAACCGGACCAGGCCCCAGATAATGCCCGCGAGGAGGAGGATCGGCGCGCCGGCCACAATCGCGCCCACCAACGTGAGCGTACCGATGACCAGGGCGAGCACGACCGCAAGGACGGCGAAGACCAAGCCGGTTACCCCCAGGCCGACGATGGCGCCCAGCAGCCTGAACGGCAGCAGCACGATCGAAAAGACCAACCGCAGCACAAGGCCGATCACCGCAAGGGGCAGCAGGATCACCGCCCCCACCAGAGCGACCAGAAACAGCAACTCGAGCATCGCAGTGTCTCCTTCCCGCGTCCGGGTCGGTACTCCGCCGGACAGTGCGAAAGGTACGCACCCAAGAGCAACTGTGTTACAGGATAGCGCGAGCGGGATTCGAACGCATCTGCTTCGTCATGGTCCGCCCGTCACGTACCGCTCTCGCAAGATGGCCACGTGGTGCAGTTCGTGCCCGGCCATGATCCACAGAAGAGCCCGGACGGTGATCTCATGTCCCGATGCCACGCCTTTGCGCCCGAGCGCCTCCGCCTCGAACCCCCTGAAAAGAAGCAAATTGGCGCGACGGAGGTGTTCGAACTCGGAGGCCAGGTCGGTCAGCGTGCGCGCCTCGAATCCGCCGCGGCGGACGTAGTCATCCTGCTCGAAGCCAGGGAGTGGCGTCTCGTCCCCGCGACCGAATCGCAATGCGCGGCAGGCGAAGACACGCTCGGCGTCGGTGAGGTGCCCCACGACCTCCTTCACCGTCCACTTGCCAGGCGCATAGGCGACGCTCTCCCGCTCGGCGGGGATCTCCCAGAGCAGCCGGAGGGTCTGCTCCAGGCCGAGGGCGAGGGTCATCCGGATGTCCCCGTCCGGCACTCCGGCGATGTAGCCCCGGTAGAACTCGGCGCACTCGCCCGACTCCGGGCGGATTCTCCACTCGCTGTCCATGACCCTGCCTCCTTCCGAACTCCTACCCAACCCGTAGCCGATCGGGCTCGAACCGATCAGGAGCCGCTGTTGCCTGAATCTCACAGCAAGTCTATCCTGCCCGCATCTGATCCCGACCCGAGATCACGAAAGGAAGGACGCTGATGACCGACGACGACGAGCCCCCCCTCCCGTTCCAGCTTGCGGCCCGCCGCGCCTGGCACCGTGACGTCACCAGTGCGGACTTCCGCGCCGCACCAGGCGACGACGCGCTGCTCGCGTCACTCGAAAGCTATGACCTGGTCTACCGGACCCTCTGTGGAATCCTCTACAACTTCGTGCCGACCTCCGGTCACCCGGGCGGAAGCATCTCTTCGGGCCGGATCGTCGCGTCGATTCTCTTCGCAGGCATGGACTATGACATCGGCGACCCCCAGAGGCCGGAAGCCGACCTGTTGAGCTACGCCGCCGGTCACAAGGCGATGGGCCTGTATGCCATGTGGGCGCTGCGCAACGAGGTGGTGCGTGCCGTGCACCCCGGGGCGCTCCCGGAGCCGGCGCGGCAGTTGCGGCTGGAGGATCTTCTCGGCTTCCGCCGCAATCCGACGACGACCACGCCGCTCTTCCTGCAGTTCAAGTCGAGGCCCCTGGATGGCCATCCGACCCCGGCCACCCCTTTCGTGAAGCTCTCCACCGGTGCCTCCGGCGTCGGGGTGCCCGCTTCGCTCGGGCTGGCCTTCGGCGGTCTCGACACCTACGGTTCGGCGCACGCCCCCCGCGTGCACATCCTTGAGGGCGAAGGCGGGATGACAGCGGGACGGGTCTCGGAGGCGCTGGCCATTGCGGCCACCGCCGGGCTCGATAACGCCGTGCTTCATCTCGACTGGAACCAGGCCTCCATCGACAGCAACCGGGTCTGCCGCGACGAAACCGGCCCCGGTGACTATGTCCAGTGGGACCCGGGCGAGATGCTCTACCTCCATGACTGGAACCTCGCCCGCGTTGCCGACGGGAAGGATTTCCGTTCTGTGCTGGCCGCGCAGCGGCTGGCGGCGGTTCGTCGCAACGCCCAACCCACGGCCATCGTCTACCGCACGGTGAAGGGCTGGCGTTACGGCATCGAGGGAAAGGCATCACACGGGGCCGGCCACAAGCACCTCTCGCCTGAGTACTACGCCTCGCTGGAGCCCTGCGAGCAGGCTTTCGGCGTCCGCTTCCCACGCTTTGAGGGGGAAAGGACACCGGACCGCGTCGAGCGCTGCTTCTGGGATACGCTGCTGGTGCTGCGCGGGATCATCGAAAAGGCGGGCTGGGTCCGCACTTTGGCCGACGGGGTACTCGCCGCGCGGACACGCCTCGGTGCGTCCGCGCGCGTCGTTGCCGCCGACCGGCCGGTCCCGGCCCGCATCTACGCCGGCGACATGCGTGCGGAGGAGATCCCCGCCGAGTTGCAGATCGCGCCCGGCACCGCCACCACCCTGCGCGGCGCTCTCGGCGATGCGCTGAACTACCTGAACCGACAGACCCATGGGGCGATCATCGGCGGAGCGGCCGATTTGCTTGGCTCCACGAGCGTCTCGAACCTCGCGCGCGGCTTCCCGACCGGGTTCTTCCACAGCGAGACGAACCCGGGGGCGCGTCTGGTGGCCTGCGGCGGCATTGCCGAGGACGCCATGGGTGCGTTCATGACTGGCGTCTCAGCCTACGGCCACCACATAGGCGCCGGTGCATCCTATGGCGCCTTCATCGCCGCTCTTGAACACATCGCGGCGCGTCTGCACGCCATCGGCCAGCAGGCGCGGCGCGACCTCACCGGTGAATCAGCCAGTCCGTTTATCCTCATCTGCGCCCACGCCGGATTGAAGACAGGGGAGGATGGCCCGACGCACGCCGACCCGCAAGCACTCCAGCTCTTGCAGGAGAACTTCCCGCTCGGCGCGGCCATCACGCTGACACCCTGGGAGCCCCAGGAGCTGTGGCCGCTGCTGATGGCGGCTTTCCGACACCATCCGGCGGTCATAGCACCGTTTGTGACGCGCCCGAACGAGATCGTGCCCGACCGCACGGCACTCGGTCTGCCGCCGGCCACCGCTGCAGCCGAGGGGGTCTACGCTATGCGCCGGGCTGATCCCGCGGGCGCGCCGTACCATGGCACGGTTGTTCTGCAGGAAAGCGGCGTGGCTTACGAATTCGTTCAGCACGTGCTGCCGGAGGTCGATCGACGCGGCCTGCGCTTGAATGTTTTCTACGTGTCGAGCGTGGAGCTCTTCGACCTGCTGCCCGCGTCACGCCGGGCCGAGATCTTCCACCCGGACTTGGCGCAGCACGCCATGGGGATTACCGGCTTCACCCTGGCGACGCTCTACCGATGGGTGCGCTCCGAAGCGGGGATCGGCCGCTCCTTGCATCCGTTTCGCGGCGGCCGCTACCCGGGCAGCGGGCAGGCGGAAAAGGTGCTCGAAGAGGCCGGCCTCGACGGTGAGAGTCAACTCCGCGCAGTCCTCGACTACACCGCGTCGATGGAGGGGAAGCGCTGAGGTGGGACCGAACGCGGACCCCGACCTGTCCGTCTCCATCGAGGACGGCCCCGAGACAGAGCTGAAGGTGAAAGGCTCGCGCTTTCTGGGTCAGGGCTTTCGCGCGGACGACGAAGCGGCATGCCAGTTGAAGCTGGGAGCGGTCCGTCGCCGCCACCACGACGCCACGCATCACTGCTGGGCGCTGTGTACCGGCGATCCGGATCGTCCCCATGAGCGATGGGACGATGATGGCGAGCCTTCCGGTACGGCAGGTGTGCCGATCATGGGCGCGATCCGCCACGCCGGAGTGCAGGGGCTGCTTGTCGTCGTCACCCGCTGGTTTGGTGGCACCAAGCTGGGTACCGGCGGGCTGGTACGCGCCTACGGAGAGGCGGCCAGGCTGGCACTCGACGCGGCACCGCGACGGGAGGTGTGGCGGTTGGCTACGCTGGACGTGGAGATCGCCTTTGATGAACTGGGCACCGTGGAATCGTTGCTGGCGAAGCAGGGGCCGGCGGTGCACACGATCCTGCGGGAGTTCGGTGACGGGGCGCGCTTTCACGTCGGGGTTCGGCGGAGCCGTGCGGAGGGGTTGCGCGCCGACTTAGTGGAGGCGACCCGGGGACGCGCCCGGGTCTCGGCAACCTCATGAGGGCGTGACCTCAAGGGAGATGTATGCGAGCCTCCTGTCGCGCCATCCCCTACTCCAGGCTCAGCCCCAGGACCTTCATTCGTCTGAACAGATGGGTCCGCGGAATCCCCGGCTCGGCCGCCGCCCGCGCCTTGTTCCCACCGTTGCGGTCCGACGCCGCCTGGATCAGGTCACGCTCCAGCCCCTGCAGAGCCTCGGGCAACGAGGACCCTTCATAGGGGTTCCAACCCGCCATGGGCGGCGAGCCGGCAGGTCCCGGTGTCCCCGGGGTCAAATCCAATTGCAGATCTCCGGGTCGGATCTCCGCGCCGGGCCTGAGGACCACCAGCCGCTCCATGACGTTCTGCAGCTCCCGGACGTTTTCCTGCAAGACGCGGAGCACCTTGGCCTGCGCGTTGAGGCTCATGTCCCCGATCTCGTCCAGGAAGAGGGTGCCCCGATCGGCAACGCGGAAGAACCCTTCCCGGGATGAGGTCGCGCCCGTGAACGCTCCTTTGGCCGCCCCGAAGAACGCCGCCTCGACCAAATCCTCGGGAACAGCGGCGCAGTTCACCGCAATGAACGGCTGTCCGGCCCGGGGGCTGATACGTGTTCGGTGTTCGCACGGCGGAGAAGCACCCTCCGCGGGGTGGAGATGAGTCCGAACGGCTGGAAAGCCGGTGGCGTCCGCGATCCGACCCCGGAGAGGAGCTGAAAAGTGAAAATCAATCGTGCGAGAGGTCGGTCGGAGATTTGTACTGACGAAAGCAGTCGTGCGGAGGGTCGGTCAGCATGCTGTACTGGCAGGCGCCGTCGTGCGGAGGGTCGGACAGCATGCTGTACTGGCAGGCGCCGTCGTGAGAAGGGTCGGTCAGCATGCTGTACTGGCGGGCTTCGTCGTGAGAAGGGTCGGTCAGCATGCTGTACTGGCAGGCGCTGTTGTGCGGAGGGT
>CAIMUX010000077.1 GCA_903844735.1 Candidatus Eiseniibacteriota bacterium | reverse complement strand
GGAGAAAACCCCCTCCGGATGCTTAGAGCAAGCTCTGCGAGGGGGTACTTTCTACGGTTTCTGAGGGACGCAGACCCCGGAACCTCAGCTTCCATGATTCAAAACCAGGGCTCGAACCCTCAGATTCCGTGCTCACGCTCATAAGGAGATCGAGCAGCGGCTCGGGGACGCCAACGTGAAGTTGGAGTCGTTCATTGTCTCGAATACTTCCTTCGACAAGATGAGGACGTTCTGGAGTATGGAGAAGGCTGAGATGCAGAGGCGGCATGTCCTGTTTCAGGAGGAGGACAAGGACACCTACATCCGGAGCATGCTGGGGGATGCGGCGGGCGTCTGGGGCGGGGCGCGATGAGCCGCGACGTTCGCTCATAAGCGATTATATCGGCTTCGGTCGCCTCAGGCCCCACTCCAAGCAACCCGACGGGAGCATCGCCGAGCTCCAAGGTCACGTGCCAGGGCCTTGCCGAGCCTCCGGTGGGTGGTCAAAGAGACGAAACCCCGCTCCCTCGGAGCGAAATCGGCCGCGGTTTCCCCTGTGCCCCCGACTTTCCGCCACCGGTGGGACAGGGCGGGCCTGGACCGGACAGACCTCGCCCCCTTGCCCCCGTAACAGGGGGCGCCCGCCCGGTCGGCCGTGCCCCCACTGGGGTCGATCCCGGGCTGGTCTAAGTCGCGGGGGCAATTTGGCGATCCGCGGTGCGTCTTACGGAGGCGGCCGGATGACCGGCTCCAGTTCTCCGGAATCCTCGACGGCATACACTTTGTCACCGACGGAAGCTCCACCCATCCCCGGCAGGGCGAATCCGAGGGAGTGACTGGACGACCTGGACGGAGCCAGGGCCGGGGCGGTGGTGGGCAAGCCCAGATGTCTCAATATCTTGCCCACGACCTCGAGATCGGTGAGGAACGCCAGCACGATCATGGGCACAGTGCGCTCGCGAGTGGAGCACCTGGGGCGCTGAAGTCGGGAGCCGGAGCAAGTGCCGACACGCTGCGTGAGACGCCGAAGTCGCTCACCCATCTGCCGCACTCGGTGTGCCAGCGGTCGGGGGCTCTCCTGAACCGCCCGAGCGCCAGCGCCTTGTCGCGAATCATCGCCTGTCCTGGAACGCCCCTGCCCCTTGGCTCGTGCGCGAAGAGCCCCGGTACCTGGTGGTTACATACCCGGCGGAGGGTCGAAACGTCGGACTGGGGTGCGACGAGAACAAGCCGAGGGCGCTCAACCATGGGGGGCCGTGTCGGACGCTTTACGAACTCGGCGGCCAGTCCGGCTCGCTGCACCTGTGATCCCATTGGGCCGGGCAGGCTTCTTGGGACGCGCACCTTGGTTGTGTTCTGGCGCGGGGCCCACGCACGGCTCCATGGACGTCGCCCCCAGGACACCGATCGGCTTTCAATCGGGGGCTCTTGCGCCCACTGCTTCATTTCACTCTCCGGATGGGCATAGCTTGTCAGCATCCATGACGTCTCGAAGCCGTCGGGTTCCTTTCCAATCGCGACGCCAGTTGTCCAATTTTGGCTAATTCGATGTCCTAGAGTAGGTTGTTAGGTCCGGTGAGAACCAGAGAGAATCCATTTCGTAAGGTTGGGAATATCAAGTGACGGGTTCCATTACACCTCAGGAGCAGGCAACGCGAGACAGGCTCCGACGTATCCATGGACTCGGAGCTCCGAACATTCTGCAGCGACGTCGATTACGTCCGTAGAGTCGGTTCTTGGAGAACGGGCGAAACCTGTGGCATCAATCTTGCGGACTGGCTCCGTGGGTGGTCATTGAACCAAATTGGTGGAGCCCGGTCATTCCAAGAGAGGGGGGGCATGTGCGCAGCGGTGAGTTCCGTGTCTTGAGTGGGGCGAGCTTGGCCGTCGTTGGTTTGCTGGCTTTTTTGCTGGTCCTGCCAACGCCGGTGAAGGCAGTGAACGTCATTGGCCTAATGGGACCCTTGGTCCACAATTCAGAGTACCTGTTCGGATGGAGCGGCGGCAATGCCAACGCCTTGTCGTTGGGCCTTCAGGGCGGCGGCTCCGCAGGTGTGAGCACAGGTGTCGGTCTGTTTGGCGCAGGTATGAACCAGGGCTGGTGGAGTGCCGTCGAAACCAACGGGGATTGGAACGACAATTACGTCGTGGGGGATCTCAGCGACGATGGGACCGATCTTGTCAATGCTTTCTTCACCTTTGACCTCACCGGGGTTACCGGGTCCGTCACATCGGCCACCTTCAACGTGCAGAGGTACTTCGGAGAATCTCAACTGGGGCGCACGTTTCAGCACCTCTCGGTTTTCGACGTGAGCACCGACGCCGCGGTGCTGAATTATACTGAGGGAACCAGCCAGGCGATATTCGATGACCTCGGCAGCGGAGTGTCATACGGGGCCTTCGACGTTACGGTAGACGGCTCGCTCGACGAAATACTCAATCTCTCGCTTAATGGGAACGGGGTTGCAGATCTCAACAAAGCAATCGGCGCTGGCAATCGCTACTTCTCTATCGGCGCTACTCTCGCCCCATCTGGTGAAGTTCCTGAGCCTACAACGCTGGGGCTTCTGGGAACGGCGTTCCTGGGGTTCGTCGCTCTGCGCTGGAGGAAGAGAAGGAACCATTAGTAGACGGTGGGCGCTCGTGATGTTGCGTGCCCTGCCGACCTCGGATGATGTCGGGGTGTCAGACACGCACAAACCTCCAGGATTGGGGGTGTGCCAGACAAGGTGCGTCGCGCGCGGAGGGGAAGTCATGTCTGGCACGACAAACAATAGTGTCTCGGCGTCGGCGGTCGAGTCGTGGGGGGGACTGGCTGACCTGAACGAGCCTCTGTCAGTCGCCCACTATTCTGTATTCTGTGCTCGTCTACCCCGGTCAGTCGGCCGAGCCCAATGTTCATACCGCAGGCGAACAGGGGCCCCGCCAGAAGGCCCGGTTCCGTTGCGCTGTTGTGGCTATGGTCTTCGGGGACGGCAGCTACTCCCTCGCTTCGCGCAGGATCGCGGTTGACTCCACGCTGGGATGGGCATGTTCTCGTTCGACTTCGATGGAGGCCTGCTTTTGTGATTTCCTCTCCTGCTCAAGGCGAACTGGGTTCTCGCCGATTCGCGGTTTCGTTGCAACACCAATTCCCTCTCTGGCGATGGGCGCAGAACCCTGCAAGAGCCGCATCGCGCGGCGTCTCTGGCGGACCATTCGTGAAGCCACCGGATCTGCTGGCAAGAGCCGCGGGAGCTATCCCGAACCATCTGCGGGGCGCCATCGACCCGGCGTGGCGGTACCTGGCAGCGGGTTCGGCATGAGACTCGCGGCCTGGCAGACGTGCCGATTACGGCGGCCGATGCGCTGGATGATCGAGTGCTGCCGCTCTTCAGGGTGCAGTAAGTGCCGGTGCAGCGGACGCTAACTGGGCGGGCTGTCGCGAATTGTGGGCGGCCGAACAGCCATCCGCCCGAGCTCTTTCTCGGTCTGATTGAGATCGAGCGCAGGCGGACGACGTTGCGTCAGCCGCAGACTAGTATCTCCGCATGCTTGCGCGAGACGATGCTGAGGAAGTTCTGCCGGGTGGCATTCCCGAAGACGATCTGCGGCAGCCTGGAGGAGCTGCAGCGGGATTCCGACGACTGGATCGTGGGTTGCACTCACGAGCCGTCGCCCCAGGCCAAGTGGCGTCAGGGTCGGACGCCGCTTCGGGTCTTTCTTGACGGCAAAGTGCTCGTCAGGGAGAAAATGCTGGCGTAGCCAGCGACGCGGGGTGGACCTGTGATCTCAGGTCCAAACTGCAACGAATTCAGGGCTGGATGGCCGCGTAACACAAGGAGGTTCGCTATGCGCTCCAGATTGTGTCTCTTCCTGGTCCTACTGGTCGTGTTCGTAGGCTGTTCCAGCAAGGACGAACCGACCGCACCCAGCGGAAAACAGAGCGGGATCGCACTTGGCACATCGTATCCAACCGACCCTTCCAATCTCTCCGCACAGGCTCAGGGTGGAAGCGCCCTTCTGACCTGGAAGCCACCGGCCATGTTCCCGGGCTATCCTGTCAGCTCCGTCGGTTACCACGTCTATCGCTCGACTCATTCTACCAGACAGTATAACGCGTCCAACGGTCGATTTGTGATTCAGGACGAGGCCGTTCTCAACACGATCGGGCTCACACGGATAACGTCCACGCCGGGGAGTAGCTTCTCCTTCACCGACATCTCCCCGCCATCAAGCGATTCCGTGTACTACAGAGTGAGACTGGTAATGCTTTCTCAGGGCACGACGACCCTCACCAATCGCTGGACAAACGAGGCAGCGACCAGAATCCAAGGGAGTGTCCCTTTCCTCACCCCCCCGACTCCTTCAGACGGAGTCATCCTCGTCAACACACCTACCCCGCTGCGAGTCACGATTGGTATTGGATCCTACCCTAATCTCGTTACCTCCAGCGTGACTCTCTGGGAGGTCGATGCTCTCGGTGGTCCCGTCGCCTCACTCGGTCAGATGTATGATGATGGGAACCTGTCCCATGGTGACGAGATTCAAGGGGACGGGCTCTACAGCAATTCCCTGACGCTCAATCGGGCCCATGCCGGGCAGATCCGCATTCGGGTGCAAGCCACCTCAAATGAGATCGGCGGTCCGGTGACCTCGTATTCCCCTTATGGCCAGATCGAGGTGGTCGCGCAGGTCTCTCAACAGGTGGCGGACGCCACCATCGCCACACAAGAGGCCGGGGCCCAGCAGTACAACGCGTTCGCTACGCAGTATGGCGCGCAACAAGCGCCCACCATGACCGTGCAATGGCTGCTCGGGCAACCGGGTGTCGCCTCAGCGTCGATCTCGGCCTCTCGGGATATTTCCATCCGCTACACCACTGGCCTCACCGGGGTAATCATCATCGATGAGCCGGGAACCGATGGCGGCTCCGGAGGGACCAGCGAGCGGGGCATCGGCCCGAGAATCCTCCCGTTCAGCCAGACGGTCGGCACTTTCCAGCCCAGCTACCAGAAGGCGGCAAAAGCCGCAGATCAGACTGTTGGATCCAACAAGGTCCTGGTCTATGCTCCGAACCACGCGCAGTTCTTATCCTGGGGCACGGCCTTTGAAGATCAGATCAATACGCTCCTTACGAACTCGTCTTGCCCTCACTATGAGGTGACCTACCTGCAAGATGGGGCCGCGAACGTGGATGCACTTGATCACCTCTGCGATTATGGCCTGATTGTCATTCACACCCATGGAGGTATCGATGGCAACGATGTTATCTTTCTCACGGGCGAAGAGTATTCGTTCTTTGGTCATTTCTTCGACCACTGGATCTTGGGGAGGCTGACGACCGCGACTCACACGGGAAGCAACGACACATATTGGGCGATCCGTCCGAGCTTCATTTCGTCGCGCGCGGGCACGTGCCCCAACACGATCGTCTACAATGGGTCTTGTCAGAGCGCGCAGAACCTGACGATGTCGAATGCTTTCATCGGCAAGGGCACGAGCACATATTTCGGATTTTCTGAGACCGTTGGATCTGGTTTCGACCGCGACATGGCCATGGCCACGCTCCCGAACATCATCAATGGAAGCATGTCGACTAGTCAGGCATTCACGCCCGGGCAATCTGATCCCGGGAACATGCACGCGAGTTTTCTCATGCTTCCCTCGTCCGCTGCCGTCCGCGTCGGGGCGGGGCTGCTCAATGGGGATTTCGAGCAGGGCTCGCTTTCGGGCTGGACCAGCACCGGCGATGGCCGAGTGATCACCCAGCTAGGATTCCTGCTGCCGACCGGTGGAACGTACATGGGCGTTGTGTCGACAGGGCTGGGGTTCACGACGACCTCCGGTGCGATCGAGCAGAGCTTTTGTCTACCATCGAGCGCGACGACGCTGACATTGCGCTGGAATTTCCTCTCCGAGGAGTTCATGGAATGGGTTGGCTCGCAATACCAAGACTACTTCAGAATTGTTCTGACGGACGAGGGTGGTACACAGCATGTGGTCCTATCGACGAACGTCGATTATCTCGCGCACAACTTCCAGCTCAGTCGTGTCTCTCCCGGCATCGTGTTCGACCAGGGTGATGTTTGGATGACTGGATGGCAGAGTCTTTCGTATAACGTCAGCGGCATGGCCGGTCAAACGGTGACGCTGAGAATGGAGGCCGGGGATGTCGGCGACAGCATCTACGACACGGCTGTGCTCATTGATGATGTCAAGCTGCAGTAGGGGCGAAATGTGGAACACGCCATGTGTCGCTGGATCACGTTCGGCGTGATGCTGTCGTGGTTGAGCGGATGCGGCGGCGGGGATGCGGCCGTGGCGGAAGGACGGGCGAAAGTGAGCTACTCCCCCCCGGGCGGGCCGCCGGCTGCCGTTCGGTGCGCGACGGACAGCAAGTGCGTAGCGTCCCTTTTGAGAGTGGTTGGGAATCGCGAGGAGCTGTTGGAGTGCGCGGTGGACGAGAGATCGGTCAAGAAGATGAAGGCGGAGCATGAGTACGTAGAGCTGCGTCTGCCGGCACTGCGCCTCGTCGTGATTGGCGGCAAGGAGGAGAAGAACATCAGGCAGGGCCTCTTTCTGTTCACGACGAGTCCGTCGGATAGCGACGGTGTAACGGTCCTTGTTGGAGACAGGAAGTGGTGGTCAGGCGCCTATTACGGGAGGACAGGGCGCCGGCTCGTCTTGGAGGCAGTTCGATCCATCGGTCTGAGAGTAGAATAGGCTGAAACCCTATCGAAGCTCTTGCGCGCGGGGTGGCTCGGCGATTCTGGCCACCGCGGCAGGCTGGGCCATCCCGCGCGAAGACTCGGTAATTGTGTATGCGCCCGGTGAATCGCATCTGTTCCGTCACCTGATTCCCGGCGACGATGCCGTAGTGTGCCAGTAGTCAGCCGAGCTGAACTTGTGGACACGCAGCCGGTTATCGGCGGCCATCCGAGTGGTGCCGTGTGGACTCCCGCGCATGAGCACTCTTCCCATTCGTATTCTGGTGGCCACCCTGATTGGCTGGGTGAACCGCGGCCAGCAGGATGTGATCGGGTATCTGCAGGAGGAGTGCCGGGTTTTCCGAGACGAGTGAAAGCCGTCTTGACGCGCCGGGTGCGAAGTACAAACTACCGCATCGCGGTGAAAGCACCGCCAAGATAGATCACCGGCCATCGCCCTTGCCCCAAAGCGGAAGGCATTGTGGTTGGTTCCGTGGCCATGAACCACAGCACCCTACGAGAGCGACCTTTCACACCCGATCAACCTCCCACTCAATCTCCCGGATCGCCCCGCAGGTGCGGGCTACGTTCCAGGTCCTGATCTTGATCCGCCCTGGAGAGCGCGGGCGAAATCGCTGGCGCTCTTCTTCTCCTCGTCCGGTTCGTCGAACGGATCCGGTTCATCTGGACAACCCCAACTTGCGGTGACGGACCCCGGTGGCTCACTTGCCGGCCTGTCCTTCCCGATTATCCGAACGGCGCACTTCCCAGCGAGTGAGCGGTTCCCGGAGTTCCCATTTCGGTCGGTTGCAGACGCGGGAGCCGGGCCGGGGTGGCTCGAAACGTGGGTACGCGCCCGGTGAACTGCATCTGTTCCTATCCCTGATTTCCGGCGACGATCCGTCCATCAACCAGGAGGTGATGGATGGACGAGAGAAGGCCGCGTAGGCCGCGAGTGACGAGGGAGGACTCGCCAGCGGCCTCGCGCTGGCGGGCGCTGATCGGGGACTGGTCGCGGAGCGGGCAGACGCAGCGGGCCTACTGTGGCCGGATGAAGATCTCCGCCGGTACCTTTGCCTGGTGGAAGCGCCGACTGGCCGGTGCCTCCTGCGGTCGTGCCGCGGGGGGGCGGACAGGAGCAACCTCTCCGCGGTTCGTGCGTGTGGCGGTGCCTCCCACGGGCGCACCCGTGCCGAGTCAGGCGCGGGAGGCGGTCTCCGGCGTCATCTCGCGACCGCCAACCCCGGCCGGCTTGGTTCCGCTGGAGATCATCCTGCCCGGTGACATCCGCATCCGGGTTGGCGGCGACTGTGACGGGCCACTCCTCGGCCGCGTGCTCGCGGCCCTGCGTGAGGCCGGATGCTGACCTGGCCGCGGTCGGTACGAGTGTTTCTGTGCACAGAGCCCACGGACATGCGCCGGTCGTTTGACTCTCTCGCGGAGATGACGCGACAGGTGATCAAGGAGCAGCCCACGTCCGGTCATCTCTTCGTCTTCACCTCGCGCCGGGCGGACCGTGTGAAGGTTCTCTACTGGGATCGCGGCGGCTATGCGTTGTGGTACAAGCGTCTTGAGACTGGCAGGTTTTACATGCCTGAGGCGGACGGCAGCCGTGTGGAGCTGGACGCATCGGAGTTGTCGCTCCTGCTGGAAGGGATCGATCTCTCGGGTGCGAGGCGCGAGCGGAGGTTCGTCCATCGTACGGGAATGATGTAGCAGAAAATATCGCGACTGTATAACTTTGTGCTTGCCACTCCTCACAGTCTCGTGTATAAGCATGAGGCATGATGCATGTACGCCCGATCCGATCTCCGAACTGACGGACGATCCCACGCTCCTCAAGGCGATGCTTCGCGACATGACGCAGCGCCTGGAGGAGCGAGAGCGCCGGATCGAGACGCTCCTCCACCGGCTGGACCAGCTTCTTCGCCGGACCTTCGGTCATCGCGCCGAGACGGTCGACGTGAATCAGCTCCGGCTGGCCTTCGCCGACGTAGCCCGCGAGACCGAGGGCGAGACCGAAGCGGCGGCGGCCCCCACAGAGGGCACGACGGACGGGCCGGCCGAGCGGGCGGTGAAAGAGGCGTTCCTCGGACCTCCGCCGGACCCTGCGACGATCAAGCCCCACAGCAAGGGGCACGGACGGCGCCGGCTTCCCGAGCACCTCCGCCGCGAACGGATCGAGCACACGCTGAGCCAGAGCGAACTCGCCTGCCCGGAGTGCGGCCGCGAGCGGGAGAAGATCGGCGAGGAGGTGAGCGAGAAACTCGATTACGTCCCCGCGTCGCTCGTCGTGCGGCAGACCGTGCGGTTCAAGTATGCCTGCCGGTGCTGCCAGGAACACGTGGCGATCGCGCCGGCGCCGGCGCAGTCGATCGAGAAGGGTCTTCCGGGTCCGGGTCTGCTCGCCCAGGTGCTGGTGGGGAAGTTCGCCGATCATTGCCCGTTGCACCGCCAGGCCGGGATCCTGCAGCGGCACGGAGTGAGACTCTCCCCGTCCACGCTCGGCGACTGGGTGCGGGAGGGCGCGGCCCTGCTCGAGCCGGTCGTGTTCGAGATGAAGCGCGCCATCCTCGGTTCGCACGCGATCCAGTCCGATGACACGCCGGTCCCGGTGCTCGACCGGGGGCGGGATCACACCCGGCAGGGACGGCTCTGGGTCTATCGCGGGGACGACGCCCACGCCTACACCATTTACGAGTACACGCCGGACCGGGCGGGGAAGCACCCCCGCGGGTTCCTGGAACAGTTCCGCGGATACCTCCAAGCCGACGCCTACGCCGGGTATGACGCCCTCTACAAGCCCGACCCGGTGACCGGAAAAGCCCGGATCATCGAGATTGGGTGCTGGGCGCACTGTCGCCGAGGCTTCTATGACGCGCAGACGAGCGACCAGCTTCGCAGCCTGATCGCGCTGTCCTTCATCAAGCTGCTCTACCGGGTGGAGGAGGAGGCCCGCGGACTGGATCCCCCGGCCCGCCGCGAGCTGCGGCAGGAAAAGGCCAAGCCGTGGCTGGGAGAGTTCAGGGTCTGGCTCGAGGCCCAGCGAGACGAAGTGCTTCCCAAGAGCCCGTTCGCGGAGGCGACCCACTACGCCCTGGCGCAGTGGGCGGCGCTCGAGCGTTACCTGGACGACGGTCGGCTCGAAATCGACAACAACGGGGCTGAGAGAGCGCTCCGCGGTGTGGCCGTAGGAAGAAATTATGGCCACCGCCGGATTATGTGCAGTTTCCTCGGCGGATCCCGGGAACGACGGTATCTTCGAAGCCGAAGGGTGCGCATAATCAGAGGGACTCCAGGAAGCGGAGCAGGTGGTCATTCACCCGAAAGCGACGCGGTCCACCGGCCGGCGACTCGATGGACTCAAGCGCCTTCCGTTTCAAGTCGAGGTCGGCTTCCATGTACTGATGCGTCGTCTCGATGCTCTCGTGCCCGAGCCACATGGCGATGACGGAAAGATCGACGCCGGACTGGAGCATGTGCATGGCGGTCGTGTGTCGACTATTCCGAGCTCGGAATAGCCGTCACTATTCCGCTTCCCGGACTATGCCGAGCGAGACCGGCAGCCATTCGCGCTCCGTCCGAGTTACCGTTCAGAGCGGAGATGGGTCTGGCCAATCACTCGGCATAGTCTGGGTAGCCTTACAGACCGTTGAGGAAGCGAAGCAGCTGATCCCCAGGTCGATAGCGAGCGAGTCGGCCGTTCAGCGGAGTGGTCTTGGCGAGTGCCTGTTCCTTCATGGCGAGTGAGGCCTCGAGATAGATCTGGGTGGTTTCCACCGATTCATGCCCGAGCCACAGGGCGATGACGGAGCGGTCGACACCCGCTTGCAGCAGATCGAGGGCCATGGTGTGACGCAGAACGTGAACGGTGACCCGTTTCTGTTTCAGCGATGGACAGACTGTGGCTGCCGCCGCGCAATGCCTGACCATGAGGTAATGAACGCCATCGGCGCTGAGACGAGTGCCCCGGGCGTTGGGGAATAGCACCTGCCCGTCGCCTCGTGGTGGTTCGTGTAGCCAGGCTTTCAACACGGCGACCGTGGGTTTGGCGAGAGGTGTGCAGCGTTCCTTGCGGCCCTTTCCGATGACGTGGACATGCGCCCCCGTTCCGAGGGTGACGTCTTCGCGTGTGAGCCCGGTCATTTCGGACAAACGTAGACCCGTCTGCACCGCCACGAGGAGAAACGCGTGATCACGCCGGCCAAACCAGCTGCGCCGATCGGGCGCGGCGAGCAACGCCTCCACCTCTGAGCGCGACAGAAAGTGGACCAGGTTCCGCGTGAAGCGCTTGGTGGGGATGGCGAGCACGCGCTGGATCTGCGCGGCATGGGCCGGCGCCTCGAAGGCCGCGTACCGAAAGAACGAGTGGATGGCGGTCAGCCGCAGATTCCGGCTGCGAACGCTCAGCCCTCGATCCTTCTCCACGTGATCCAGGAAGGCTACGATCAACGGTGCATCGACCGCCTCGAGTTTCAGGCGCGAGGGCGGCGTGTGCAGGCGTTGGTCCGCAAATGTCAGGAAGAGACGAAACGTGTCGCGATACGAACTGATCGTATGCGGACTGGCTTGCCGCTGCTGCATCAGGCGCTTCGTGAAGAACTGCTCCAGCAGCGGCGCGAGGGTGGTACTGCCGGTCATGGTCGCCTCCCCCAGCGTCGTTCGAGCCGGCGCATCGCCTCCTGCATCAGCTCAGGCCACGCACTGAGGTACCAGAACGTGTCGCTGACGTGGACATGGCCGAGGTAGGCGGACAAGATGGGTAGGCGTCGCCCTGCGTCTTCGCCAGCGCGGTACCACCGCCACAGCGTCGTCACAGCGAAGCGATGACGTAGATCGTGCAGGCGCGGCCCATGACTTTGGGATGGACCGCGCAGACCGATCTGCCGGGATAGCGCGTAGAACGTGCGGTGGATCTCCGACATCCAGCCGATTCCCCCGACTGGACACAAACACGTAGGAGGAGACCGGCCGTCCCGCCCAATGCTGTTCGCGGCGCGCGAGGTAATCCGCGAGAACGTGGCAGGTCGACGCGTGCAACGGGACCAGGCGCGACTTGCCGAACTTGGCGCCTCGGATCGTCAGCACCGCGTCCCGGAGATCGAGGTCCCGCAGCTCGAGGTGGCACGCTTCGCCGAGGCGCAGGCCTGCGACACTCAGGAGCCCGAACAGACAATGATAAGTCCAGGGCCGCAGTCCACCACGGCCAGGCAGCGTGAGCGCCGCGCGTAGCAAGCTCTTGATCTCATCGTCCGAATACAGGTAGGGTCGCGCGCGCTTCGGGCGATACGGTAACAAGCCGTCCGGCGGAACCTCGGTGCGCGGGTCGGTCGCGCTCCGATGACGCGCAAAGCCCCGCACGAAGCTCAGTCGTCGAGCCCACTGCGCCGGCTGAACGGTCGACGGTTGCTGGGCCCAGGTGAGCGCCAACTGGCGAGTGATGTACGTGGCGCGGTGCTGCTCCATGAAAGTGACGAACTCGAGCAACCCCGTGCCGGCCTCTCGCAGCTTGAACCCCAAGCTGCGTCGCAGGGTGAGGTACTCCTGCACAGCCGCACGCAGCGCGGTCATCGGACACCTCCTGGCCACGGCAACGCGAGTGCCCGGAGCGCATCAACGTCCACCTTGGTGTAAATCTTCGTGGTCTCGGGGCTGCGATGCCGCAACACCTCGCCGATCTCGGCCAGCGACGCGCCGTGGCGCAGCATCTGGGTGGCCAAGGCATGACGAAATTGATGTGCCCCCGTGGTGGGGGCCTCGATGCCCGCGCGCTCA
Source organism: Candidatus Eiseniibacteriota bacterium (assembly GCA_903844735.1). Lineage (GTDB taxonomy): Bacteria > Eisenbacteria > RBG-16-71-46 > CAIMUX01 > CAIMUX01 > CAIMUX01. The sequence continues at coordinate 4,486 of CAIMUX010000077.1, read as the reverse complement.
AGCGCATGTCGCACGAGCGATCCCACGGCACTCTGGCCCAGAAACCCGCGGATGGGAGCTCTGGCCCGCAAGAAGACGCGACGGCTGGTACTGCGCGGTCGTCCGTGCCGCAAGTACGCGACGATCGCGGCACCGACATCCGCAGGTAACGGTAACGCGGTCCGCTGACCGCCCTTTCCGCGGATGCTCAGTCGTCCGCCGTTCCAGTCGAGGTCCCCGAGCTCGAGACCGACCACCTCGCTTGAACGCAACCCCAAGCGGGCGAGCAGAAGCAGGATTGCATAGTCGCGACGCCCCATCGCGGTACGGCGACTGACACCGGCCAGCAGCTTGCGCACCTGATCCGCAGGAATGGCTCGGGGAATCGACGTCATCGACCAGTTGGCCACGGTTGGAACCGCGGCGGCCAAGTCGAGCACGATGTCCCCGCGATAGCGCGCATATTGGAGGAACGACCGGAGAGCGCAGGTCAGAAGTTTCGCCCGCTTCAGATGCAGGCGCGAGGCCTGGCGCTGAACAAATCGCACGACGGCGCTGGCCGACAGGTGCGAGAGCGTGACCGCTCCCTCGCCGAACCGATCGGCGAGGAAGCCGCGGACGAATGGCACGTAGGTGATGACGGTCGCATCGGCCAACGCGCGCTCATCGCGCAGGTATCGCTCGAACGCTCGGACCGCTTGCTCAACCGGGGTCAATCGGCGCGGGGTGATCTTTTCGGCGGGGATCACGCCCTGCCGACGCAGAAACTCGACCAGCTGCCTCAGCGCCGCCGCATCACCCCTGTGCACCTGAACTCGCCGAGCGCGAGATCGCAGGTACCGTGCCGGATGCTCGGATGAGATCTGACGTAGCTTGACGGCCTGCCGGCCGAGCCACCGACTAAAACCCGCCGCGAGCAACACTCGCCGGTACCGTGACTGCCGCGCGTATCCCTGGTCGCGCGCCCACTTCGCGAAGGCTGCAATCTGTCCCGCCAGCGGACCCTCCGACGGCCGCGACAGGACCACGTCGTCATCGATGATGTGCTTCATCGTCGACTCCTTCCTCCCGTGTTACCGGGTCTGAAAGGAGCCACACTATGCCGAGTCCGTGCGGATCGTCGGTCCGAAAACCTGGCGGCACTGAGATTACTCGGTAATAGTCCGGGAAGCGGAATAGTGACGGATGAGATGGGGTGATATCCGGTGGCGGCCCAAGCCGGGACACTTCGCCGAGGCGTGGGCAGCCAGGACCTTGAGCCGTGATGCGACACCGGATCGTGAGAGACGGCCCCGTGAGCGTCCCGGAAACAGCGGCGCGAAGCCGGAACCGGCCGTGCGAACCAGCCACCGCCGGATCCCCCTCCGTGTCTCTGGCCACAGGGGAACGACCCGATCCTTTCGTCCCTTGCCGTGGATACGCACCTGGGGGTGGTCTCCGAGATCGACGTCCGCGATGTTCATGGCGATCGTCTCGGAGACCCTCGCGCCGGTGTTGTAGAGGGTCTGGAAGAGGATCCGGTCTCTGTGTCCACTCCAGGATGTCGGGTCGGCCGCGTCGAGTAGAGCCTGCACCTCCTCCCTGGACAAGTGGTCGACGGGTCCGCGTTCACAGATCTTCAACGGCACCGCCAGGACCCGCCGGACGGTCGGAAGGTCGATGGCGGTTCGGTATGACGCGAAGTGCATGAAGGATCGAATGGCTGCCAACCTGACGTTGCGTGTGCGGATGCAGTTCCTTCGCTCGGTCTCCAAGTGATCGAGAAAGGCAAGGATGACGGGAGCATCGAGGTCCGGGAGCGCCAGCTCGGTGGGCTTCCGGTGGAGTCGATCGGCGACAAAAGTCAGCAGAAGCTTGAACGTATCCCTGTAGCCGGCGACGGTGCACTTCGAGACGTTGCGCTGCCGAATGAGCCGATCCAGGAAGAAGTCCTGCAGGAGTTGGGTGAGATCGTGCGAGGCGTCGGTCATGTCTCTCATGGCTCCTCCCCTCCGCCGCCTGGGAGACCGCGGAAGCGCTTCCCGGCGATCGCAAGCAGCTCGGGGATCCCCGACAGGTACCAATATGTGTCGGTGACCTTGCCGTGTCCGAGATAGGTGGAGAGGGAATGGATCCGGTTGTTCACGTCGGCTCCCTGCTCGTACCAGGCGACAAGGCGGTGGCAGGCGAAGGTGTGACGCAAGGAACGCAGACAGGGTTGGGGACCTGAGGAGGTCGGCTGCCATCCAAGCCGGCGGCGGACGCCGTAAACTGCCGTGCGGGTGCGCGACCATGTGACGGGGACACCCTTCCCGAGCATGAAGAAGGCCGAAGCCGCAACGAGAGGAGTCAGATCGTCCCGCCGCCGAGCATAGCTCTGAAGGGCCTCGACGGCCGATGGATGCAAGGGAACGAGTCGAGACTTGCGGAACTTGCTCTGCCGGACATGCAGCAGGCCGCCCGTCAAGTCTACGTCCCCGGTCTGAAGGCGAAGTGCCTCAGATACGCGAAGACCCGTGCAGGCCAGCAACCCGAAGAGGGCGGCGAACGTCAGGGGTCGCAGCCCCTTGTCCGGGAACAGATGCCCTGCCTCCTGCACGAGCTGCGTGACCTCCTCCTTTGTGAGGACGTGCGGGGGTACGCGGCGATGGACCGGCCCGAAGATCCTCCCGGGCGGGATCTCCGTTCCGGAGTCGGTCCCGTGAAGGTATCTGGCAAAGGGGCGAACCACGGAGAGTCGCCGGGACCATGTGTAGGGATCCGATCGACGAGAGGCTCGTGCCCAGGCCTCCGCGAGTTCGCCGGTCAACGGACCGCGGTGTCCCCGGGACTCTGCAAAGCGGACCAGGGACCGCAGCTGGGTCTCCTCGATTCGGAGCTGGAATCCCAGGGCTCTCCGGACCCGGAGATAGTCATCGACGGCCTGCATCAGATCCGTGCGGTTCATGTCGCCCTCCCCGGCCAGGGGAGGGCGACCTCCCGGAGAGCCTCAATGTCGACCTTTGCATAGATCGCCGTCGTGTCGACGCAGCGATGGCCGAGAACGTCCGCGATCTGCTTGATCGACGCATGGCCCTGAACCATCCGAACCGCAGCTGTGTGGCGAAGTCGATGCGTTCCCGTCCAGGAAGACGCGAGTCCGGCACTCTGGTAGGCTCTTCTCGCCGCACCTCGAATCAGCCCCCTGCTGACGCCCCGTCCCACCGGCGGTCGATGCCGGAGAAATACGTGCCGGTCTCGACTGCCTGGTCTTCCGTCGTGCAGATAGGCAACGACGGCGTCGCCGACCGCGGAGGGGAGGGGAAGAGTGTGGATCCTCCTGCTCTTGGCCATGTGTACGGACACGGTGCCCTGGCGCCAGTCGATGTCACCGAGGGTTAGGTCCGCTACCTCGCTGACCCTCAGGCCGAGTCGGCACATCATAAGGAACATGGCGTAGTCGCGACGTCCAGTGGGGCGGGACCGATCCGGGGCACGAAGGAAGCGCTCTTCCTGCTCTTCGGTCAGGTGTTGCGGAAGCCGCGCCTTGCTCCATTGCGCCGCACGAGGAATGGAATCGATGAGGTGCTCCACAAAGTGTCCCAGGAGGACCAGATATCGCAGATAGATCCGCAGCGCCGTCGCGATTACTCCAACCGTGCCCGATCGGCAATGAGAGGACCGATCCAGGAGAAAGCGACGGAAGTCCTCCGCGCGCAGTTCCTCGGGAGCGACGGGGTTATCCCCGAATCGCCAGTCGAGAAAATAGCCGACATATCTCCGACACCAAGTCCGAGTCGCTTCGGAGGCGCCCCGCGTTCGATCGAGATGTTCATCGAACTGGTCGAGTTCGCGCCGGGTGGCGGATGACCAGATTTCCCTGTCGCGAAATGCGGGAGCAACGCCCGTTTCGTGAAGAACCGTCGCCAAGTGTACCAGTCCTGCGCGCACGCACTTCCGGTCTCGGTCGATGCGCGCCCGGCACCGGCATCGCGGGAGATGCCGATCCAGAAAGTCGAGGACAAGCGCTTCGCTGAGATCCGATGGACTGACTCGCGTGTTGTCGAGCCACTGGCCGAAGTGGGCGATGCTCCGAATGTAACGAATGATCGTGGCGCCGCCGTAGCCACGGTCCCGGAAGCGGGACAGCAAATCCCCGGCAGACCCGGCCAGGGATGTCTTCAGAAGCCAGGACAGTGCTCGGTTGAGGGCTGACGAATCGCGGCCCATGGCCGTCCTCCTTTCGGGTTGAGAAACCGGAGAGAACGACCATGATTATGTGGAGCCGATCCGGGCTTCTGTACGGCTAAGCGACTATCTTGGCCTCGGTTGAGAAGTTGGAGGTCCCCGGACTCCGCATAATCCGGCGGTGGCCATAATCGTGGTTATGCGGAGCTCCGCATAAGCACCGCAACTACCTGTTCGCGGGATCGGATGCCGGGGCGGAGCACGCGGCGACTCTCTACAGCCTGCTCCGTACCTGTGCGCTGCACGGCATCGACACCTACGCCTATCTTGTCGACCTCCTGCGCAAGCTCGCGGGCGGCTG
>CAIMUX010000076.1 GCA_903844735.1 Candidatus Eiseniibacteriota bacterium | reverse complement strand
TCGACGAGAAGCTCTACCTTGAGGTGTTCGCGGTACCCGCCGCGGCCGAACGGCCGCGGCCCAGGCCGGCGGTGGCCCGCCGATGATCCGGACCCTCAAATATCGTGGGGGAAACACCCTCGGTTATCGTGCTCACGCTCACCTGGACCTGGCCTTGTTGTCGACGCGACGCCTCTGTTCTTCGGACTTTTGCCCGCAGAGGGGGCACGGCGGAGCCGACGATTTCTTGGCTTTGCGGGTCCGGGGCTTCAGCCTACCTGAGCTTGGCGCGATGTCCGGCGCCGACCTTTGGCCCAGGGGGGCTTCCCGCGTGCGTTCCCGGCGAGATCAGAGGCTGAGGGTTGCGGGAGGCCGATCCCCGCCGGCCGGAATCTTTCACCTCGGAAAACCCGCCGGGTGCCGGCGAAGAGATGGGAGCTTCCGGGTGCCTCGGCGTGCTAGAGTCACCGGGTCACGGACTGGAGCAGAAGGGGCAGGAGGAAGCGGATGGGACCGGACGAGGCAAACGTTCCGCTCGTCACGGAGGTGCGGATTCAGCCCACGCGGGAGCCGCCGATCCTCGCTTTCGCCTCCATCACCTTGTGGGGGCTTCTCGTCGTGCATGACCTGCGCATCCTCCTGAGGCGCGATGGATCCACGGTCGTGCTCATGCCCCGGATGCACAGCCCGGAGGGGGGCTGGACCACCGTGGCCCATCCGGTGAACGAGGAGACTCGGGTGGCGATCGAGACGGCCGTCTTGAGCGCGTACGCGCAGGCTCGTGCCGCCGCCGTGACGCCCGCCGTCGCAGCCGTCCCCCCAGCGATCGACCTTTCGAGCCCGTGTTCGGTGTCGGGCGAGGTCAACCGCCGGACGGCATGAGCCCGCCTGACGGTCTCGGTCGGGAGCGCGCCCGGGTCCTGCGTGGACCGAAGCCTGAAGACAGTAGACAGAAGACAGTGGACAGTGGACAGTGGACAGAAGTCAGGATTCACAAGCCTGAAGCCCGAAGTCTGAAATCTGAAGCCCGTAGCTAGGCGGAGCGCTCACCGCGAGATCATCAGGCTCGATGCCGACTCAAGCGGCCGCCTTCCGTTCCGGGAACGACACCGCCTGGATCATGATCCGATGCTCCCGCAAGAACGGCACGAGCTTGAGGAAGCCGTCAACGACGGGCCCGTCGAGTTGGGTCCCCCGGACCCGGCGGATCTCCTCCAAGGCGTGATCCAAGGAGCGGGCCGTCCGATAGGGGCGCGTGCTCGTGAGCGCGTCGAACGTGTCGGCTACCGCGATGATCCGTGCGAGCAGCGGGATCTCGTCTCCCTTCAGACCGAGCGGATACCCCTTGCCATCCACCGTCTCATGGTGGGCGCGAACGATCTCGGCCGCTTGCGCGAGTTGGCCGATGGGTAGGAGGAGCTGGTGGCCGCGGTCGGGGTGCTCTTTGATGACTTGGAATTCCTCCGTTGTCAGGCGCCCCGGCTTTCGGAGGATTCCCTCCGGCATTCCGATCTTGCCCACGTCGTGGAGGATGGAGGCCCAGCGCAGCGTCTCTTGATCCTCGGGGGAGAGGTCCAGCTCACGGCCGATGAGCATCGAAACGAGGTTGACCCGTTCGGAGTGGCCGCTGGTGTAGCTGTCTTTCGCCTCGATGGCCCCGACCAGACTTTTCACGGTGGCCGTGAGGAACAAGCGGAGGTCCTCGTAGAGCTCCGCGTTGGCGGTGGCGAGACGGATTTGTTCGGCCAGCGACTCCACCAGCTTCGCGTCGCTGGTGCGGAAAGAGTGGCGGCCGTCGAAGTGCAGGAGGGCCAGGAAACCGCCACCGCTGCCCTGCAGCGCCACCGCCAGGACCTCGACCGGCCGGCGGAAGGGCGAGGCACTGATTGACTCCCATGGTGCGCCCACGAAGAGGCCACCCCCGGCCGCCAGAGGCGCCTCGATCGCGCGCTGCAACGCCGCCCAGGCTCGACGCGGCCCCGGGCCGGCCTCGTCCTCGAGTCCGTGGCGCACGCGGACTTCGTGGAAGCGTCGACTCGGAACTACCAGCACCGCAGCATCCGCATCCTGGGCCAGACGGGCGAACTCGATGGTGTTGCGCAAGGCGGTGCGCAGATCGCTGGGCACTGCCAGGCTGCCGGCCACCGCGTAGAACATCCGCAGCTCGTCGCAGCGGGTGGTTAGCTCGGCGCTGCGCTCGGCGAGTTCGACGGCCATCATCGACCCGTCGCCGAGCAGGCGGGAGAGGTCGCGGAGGAACGCCCGGCGGCCGCCGCGGCCGGGCCCTCGGTCGGCCCGCAGGTGCAGCGGGAACCCTTCGGCGCCGGGAGTACCGGCCGCTGCGGACGGCAGGGAAGCCGCTCTGGGGCGGAGTCCGGGGCCGACGCGAAGCAGGGTCGAGTTCCCGCCGGTCCCGTCACGCCCGGCGATCGGATGGACGCTGAGCTCGACACCGTGGGAGCAACTCCACTCCAGGAGGCGACCGTGAAGGGCAGCGGTGGCGGCGCGCGAGTCGCGCAGACGAAGGCACTCGCTCCGCCGGACGTGGTCGTGTTCGGCACAGATGTGACAGGTTGCCGGTTCGCGTCCCGCGGTCACCCGTGCGCCATCGCCGCCTCGCAGCTCGATCTGCGCGCGCAGGATGCGGGCCGAGCTGTCGAGGATGCGGTTCGTGCGGCCGAGGATGGCGATCGGTCCGGGCGCGTTCGCCTTTGCGCACATCGTCGTGTCCTTGTCCGTGGCTCCCGGCATCGCTTCAGGCGGCGTGGCGCAGGGGCTCGTCCTGCTCCTGGCAGGCCCAGCCGGTGAGAATCGTTTCGACCACCCGGCTCCCCCGACGGTGCGCAACGATGCCAAGATCGGCGATGCCACGGAGCACGGAGGCATCCGGCTCACGAACCCGACCGGCCAGCAGCAGCACGCTGAGCGAGCGGCCCGCGCGGTAGCGTTCCACAGCGCGACGCCAATCCTCCGCTGTACCGCGCCCGGCATAGGGGTTGGCGATCAGCAGGTCGGGACGCAGACGAGCCAGGCCGAGCAGGCCGGCTGCCGGGGACGCGGCCGTAAAGACCTCGAAGCCTCCGGAGGACTCCAATTCATCCTTGACTGCCTGCAGCAGCGGGAGCGACTCGTCCACCAAGAGCACACGAATGGGGATCATGGCAGGCTCTCCCTTCGGACCTTGCGGTCTGTGACCTCGATCCTTCGGCCGGAGAAGCGCAAGAGTCAGGCCACCCGCGGGGGTCCCTCTCAACCGAAACCCCGCGTGCGCCTTGCGCGTGGTTTCGCGGCCACGGCGGGCTGTTCCGCACCGTGCAGCCCGCAACGAGGTGGGCGGCCTGCACGCCGGCGACGACCGGCGATGCGATGCGCGGCGACGCGGCGTCCAAAGGCGTTGCCTGCGCGCCATTCCCGCGCTAGGGTCATTCTGCGGCCGGTGCGGCCACGTCGAGTACCGACGGGCGGGCCGCCACAGGGCCGGGTCGCGGTGCGGTCGGCTAATGGGTAGGAGGTTAGGCGTGAACAGGTTTTGGAAGCGGGTGATGCTGCCGGCGGCGGTTCTTGCCATGGTGGTTCTCGTCGCGGCGAGTCCGACGACAGGTCGGGCTCAGGGGAGCGGGCCTTCTCGCGGTGAGCGCGTGGTGGACGAGACCGTGGCGGTGGTGGGCGGCACCCCTCTCTTGCGCTCCGATCTGGAGAAGCGAGTTCAGGGGACGGCGGAGCAGCTCCAGGTCGACCTGGCCGACACTTCCGTCTACAACCGGCTTCACCGCGAAGTCATCCGCGGCATGATCGACGACCAGCTTCTCCTTCTCGAAGCCGAGGCACGCAACCTCAAGCCGAGCGAAGAAGAGGTCACCAAGGAGGTCGATGGCGCTATCGACGAGCATGTGCGCCGACTCGGGGGGGAAGCCGGATTTCAGGCCCAGTTGAAAAAAGAAGGGTTGCTGGAGGACGATCTCCGCCGCGAGTACCGGGCCGAGGCCCGCAAGAAGATCCTCGCCGGCATGTTGATCCAGCAGGAGATCCGCCCGAAGGTCAACGTCACCGAGGAGATGGGGAAGCGTTTCTTCGAGGAGAACCGCGCCCAGATTCCGCCCAAACCGCGCGCACTGCGGTTGCAGGACATCTTCCTGCGCACCCGGGCCGACTCGCTGGTGGAGCGGCGGGCACGTGAGACCGCGCTCGACGTGCGGAAGAAGATCCTGGCCGGGCTTTCTTTCGAGGACGCGGCGGCGCAGTACTCGGACGATCCACGCGGCAAGGAGGGCGGCACCCTGGGCCGCTTCAAGAAGGGGGAGCTGGAACCCACCCTCGAGACGGCGGCGTTCGAGCAGCCGCTGGAGCAGGTCGGCCCGCCGGTGCAGACGCCGTACGGCTTCCACCTCGTCAAAGTGATCGCCCGCGATCCGGATGGGGAATGGGTTGAGCTGAAACACGTCCTCATCGGTGTGGTGCCCACCAAGTCGGACGAGGCCCGGACCCGGGAGCGCGCCGCCGACGTGCGCCGCCGCACCCTTTCCGGATCGCTGGATTTCGCGTCGGCGGTTCGACAGTACTCCGACGACCCCGAGGCAAAGAAGACCGACGGTGACCTCGGCTGGGTCCCACTCGAGGGGCTGCCGGAGGAGATGCGTGCGGTGGCCGATACGCTGCGGGTCGGGCGAATCTCGCCGCCGGTGGCGGGCGAGCAGGGGGTTCATCTGTTCAAAATCCTCGGTGAGCAGGCCGAGGGAACGTATACCTACGAGGAGGTGGCCGAGCAGATGGGCCAGTACGCCGGACAGAAATTGATGGAGGAGAAACTGCGGATCTGGCTCGACGAACTGCGCACGAAATACCCGGTCGACCAGAAGATGAACTGGTGAGCCGCTTCGGTCTGTGGCGATGCGGTGTGATCTGGTTCTAAGCCGCCTCTGCCTCTTGAAGACGCGTTCGCAGGCCGGGCGTGCGTGCGAGGAGGGCGCGGTGCGACTGAACGAACGACCGGCCAAGGCCGCCGCCGCCGTGCGTCCGGGCGATCGGGTCGTGCTGCTTGAGCCCTCGGGCCGCTTTGAGAGAGAGTTCGAGATTCTCGCCCTCCCACCCGAGGGGTCGATTTCCCGGGCGGCCGCTCGCGACCTCTACCGGCTGGTGGAGCGTCGCGCCGTGCGGGATCCTTGGGGCCACGACCCCGGTTCGGGCGGTATCGTCCCGTGATTTACTTCGACGGGGTGTACAAGCGCTACGCCGGCCCGCGCGAGGCGTGGGTTCTTGAGAACATCGACCTCGGCGTCGATGTCGGCGAGATGGTCTTCCTTCTCGGGCCCAGCGGCGCCGGAAAGAGCACGTTTCTCAAGCTGGTCACCCTCGAAGAGCGACCCAGCCGCGGCCGTGTCCGTGTCCAGCAGTTCGACTCGGCCACCATCCGCCGCCGCGACATCCCTTCCTTGCGTCGCCGCTGCGGGATGGTCTACCAGGATTTCCGTCTCATCCGTGACAAGACGGTGGAAGAGAACGTCGCCTACGTCCTGCAAATGACCGGGGTGTTGAACCGTGACCTCCTGCGCACGGAGACGCGGCGTGTGCTCAACCGCGTCGGCCTGTTTGCCAAGCGCAATGAGTTCCCCGAGAACCTCTCGGGGGGCGAGCAGCAGCGGGCGGCCATCGCCCGCGCTCTCGTGCACCAGCCGACGATCATTCTTGCCGACGAGCCGACGGGCAATCTCGATCCTGAGATGGGGGCCGAGATCATGCAGATCCTGCGCCATGTCAACCTTTCGGGCGCGACCGTCCTCGTCGCGACGCACGACGCAGAGCTCGCCGAGCGTTTTGGCGACCGGCTGATCGCGCTCGAGGCCGGGAAGCTGAAGGCGGATCGCCGCATTCGCCGCCCGCCGCAACGCGGTCCGGAGGATTGACGCCTTGGAACAGATGCGCTTTTTTGTTTGCGAGGCTTGGGAGTACTTCCACCGCGGGCGGGGGGCTACCTTCTCCGGGGTGTTGGCACTCACCGCCGTGTTCTTCCTCCTCGCTCTGGTCCTTCTGGCCACGCACAACGTGCAGGGCTTTGCCGCCCGGCTCCAGTCGCGCAAAGCGCTCAGTGTCTTCCTCGCCGAAGGGGCCGGTGAAGATCGGGCCCGCGGACTGCAAGAGGCGATCCGCCGCTTCGGCGAGGTGGCCGAGGTGAAACTCGTCGATCGCGAGGAGGCGCTGGCTGAGATCGAGCGCGATCTCGGCGGCTTTTCCGTCGTCTCTGCTCTCGGGGAGAACCCGCTCCCGCAGAGTCTCGTGGTCACCCTCACGTCGTCGTCGGCGGCTCGCCCGGGGGCGTTGCAGTCTCTGGCGTCGGAGATCCGCAGTTATGAGGACGTAGAGGACGTGATCTACGGCGAGGAGTGGGTGGAGATTCTGGACAAGAACATTCGCACCCTTTCCCGGGCCACCATGGCGGTGGGGGGCCTGGCCGCCGTCTCGGTCTTTGTGGTGCTCCTGACCACGCTTCGCCTCGTCTTCCTGGGGCGGCGGGAAACGGTGCGCATCCTCAAGATGGTGGGGGCCACCGACCGCTTCATTCGCCTGCCCTTCCTCATCCTCGGCGGCATGCAAAGCGTGAGCTCGGCCGGGCTGGCGCTCGTATTGCTGGCCGCGGCGCGCGCCGTCTTCGATGCCTTCCTTCCCGGGGCGCGGTTTCTTCCGCCGAGCTGGCAGGCGCTCTTTCTTCTCGGATCGTTTGTCTTCGGGGTGTTGGCCTCGTTGGTTTCCGTCGAACCGGCTCTGCGGAGTCTGGAGACGCAGCGTGAAGAGGTCGTGCGCTGAGGCGGTCCCGCGGGGTCGTCTAACCCGCGGGATCCTGATGGCGCGGTGGCCGGGGGGACCCGGCTGGTTCCTGCTTGGCCGGTTTCTGCCTGGGTGGTTCCTCCTGGGCTGTTTCCTCCTCGCCGGGGGGCTCACCTCCCCGGCGGGGGCGCAGGGCGCGCCCGAGGAGTCGGGTGACCGGCAGCGGCAATTGGAGACGCTGAAGGGGCAGATCGAGGAGAACCGTCGCGAGATCGAGAAGCTGCGCTCGAAAGAGCGCGACCTCTCTCGCTTGCAGGAGCGGATCCGCCGCGATGGCGAACTTACGGGCCGTTACCTTCGTGAGCTGCGTGCACAGGACGATGTCATCCGCTCGGGTCTGGCCTCGAGCCAGGCCGATCTCTTCGACAATGAGGCGGCGCTGCGTGACACGGCTGCTCGCCTTCGCCGCGGCCTCGTCCGCTACTACAAGATGCACGCCGTGGCCGGACCCGAACTGCTCTTCTCCTCGCGCAGCTTCGGCGAGCTCTTCGCTCGGTCGCAGTTCATGGCCCGGTTCGTCTACCGCGAGCGGCTCGATCTTGAGGCGCTGGTCGGGGAACGACAGGCTCTGGCTGAGGGGACCGCCGCACTGGAGAATCGCCGCCGCAGCGTGGAGATGCTCGAAGTGGAGAAACGGCGCGAAGAGGAGCGCCTGCGGAGCCGGGGTGCTGTCGCGCAGGCCGCGCTGGGAGATTTGCGTGACGAGCGGATCGACCGGGAGCGGCGGGTGAAGGAGCTGGAAGAAGCGCAGGTCGCTATCCGCCGGATGCTGGACCGACTGGAGAAAGACCGAGCCCGGGCGCGTGAACGGGGCGCTCCGCCGCCCGTGGCGGGAGATGTCGGGGCGAAGAAGAAGCGCCTCTCGTGGCCGGTGCGCGGCACGGTGCTCAGCGAGTTCGGGTTCGAGGTGAATCCGCGCTACGGCACGCGGGTGCCACAGAACGGCATCGACATCGCCGCACCGGAGGGCACGCCGATCAGGGCCGTGGCGGCCGGGATCGTGGTCTATGTCGCTTGGCTTCCCGGCTATGGGCGCACGGTCATTCTCGACCACGGCGGCGGGTTTTACACCCTCTATGCCCATGCCTCGTCGTTTGCGGTGGGCCGGGGCGACCGTGTGACCCCGGGGCAGTCGATCGCGAGCGTGGGAGACACCGACTCCGTGCGCGGGGCCTGTCTCCATTTTGAGGTTCGGCAGGGTGAGAAGGCGCTGAACCCGCGGGAGTGGCTGGAGTGAGCGGGGAGCCGGAAAACCTTCGTCTGCGCGACCGGCTCCTCGGCCTCGATCCGGTACTGGACCACCTTTCTCGCGCTCGTGCGCAGAATCGCCTGGCCCAGTCGTATCTCTTCCTCGGCCCTCGCGGCAGTGGCAAGACCCGCCTCGCTCTGGCGTTCGCGCAGGAACTGTTCTGCGGGACGGTGGCTTCTCCGTGCGGCTGCTGCGTACCATGCCGACAGGTGGCACACCTCACGCATCCCGACCTGCATCTCGTGGTGCCCGCGACGCGTGAGGAGACCGAGAGTCCCGACCGGATGGCTGCGCTCCTTGCCGCCTACGCGGCCGACCCGTATCATCCGCCGTTCGGCGGTGCGGGCGAGTCGATCGGGATCGACCGCGTCCGGGCCCTGAAGGAGGAGGCGGCGAAAGCGCCGGTGGCCGGCACCCGTCGGGTCATCGTTCTCGTGGGCGTCGACCGGATGACAGAGCAAGCGGCTCAGGCGGCGCTGAAGCTGGTGGAGGAGCCGCCACCCGAAACCTTGCTGGTTCTCGCTGCCGGGGATGCGACCGATATTCTTCCCACCCTGGTCTCGCGGTGCCAGCGCGTGCGCGTGCCGCCCCTCGGGCGTGAGCGGCTGCACCGGGTCCTGGTCGACGAGTTTCAGATCCCCGGGGAGGATGCGTACTTGCTCGCGGCTCTGTCCGGCGGGAGCCTCGGTCAGGCACTGGAGCTTCGCGGCCTTGACGTGCGCGGCCTGCGGGACCGCGTGCGGGCAGCGTTCGACTTCCCGCCGGATTCCGCGGCCACCCCGGCGGAGGTGGAACGGCGGGTTCGCGCTCTCGAGCGGGCCTGGACCGGCGATGCGGCGAGGATCGGATGCGAGCTACTCCTGGCGTGGCTGCGCGATTGCGTTGCGGCGCGGGCGGGGCTCGAGGCCGCAGATCTGGCGAATCCGGACCTGATCGATGAAGCGCGGCGTGTCGGGCGGGCGCTCGTGCCGACGGAGATCGGTCGGCGGATTCGCGTGGTGGAGGCGATGGCGGCGGCCCTGGACCGCAACTGCAATCCGACCCTGGCCCTTCACGCGGCCCTCTGGCGCACCGCGGGCGGATCAGGCTCGGAAGAAGGCTTTTTCCGGCCCTGAGCCGGCGGGAGGGAATGGCGCGCATGACAGATGAGGTCCCCACGCCGGGCCCCGCGACGCCGGAGGAAGAGATCCACCCGGGCGAGCCTGTTTGCGTGCGTTTCAAGGGACGCCGTGTCGAGATCTTCCGTGACGACGAACGGCTGAAACCGCCGCTGGGGGCGTTTGTTGTGGTGGAGACGGAGCGCGGCTGCGACCTGGGCGAGGTGGTGGAGGCCCCCTCCCCCGGTCTCACGATCCGTCCGGGATCCCGCTCCCGGCGTCTGCTCCGCGAGGCCACACCAGAGGAGATGCAACGGCGGGAAGCAATGCGCGCGGAGGATGACGCGTCTCTCGCCGTGGTGCGCGAACGGGTGAAGCACTTCGGTCTGCCGATGCATCTGGTGGATGCGGAACACCAGTTCGACGGCAATCGCATCAGCTTCTTCTTCACGGCGGACCACCGGGTCGATTTTCGTGATCTGGTGCGGGACCTCGCCGGCATCTTCCGTACGCGGATCGAGCTGCGGCAGATCGGCACCCGCGAGGCGGCGCGACGCCTTGGCGGCCTCGGGCCGTGCGGGCGCGATCTGTGCTGCGGCTGCTTCCTCGCCGACTTCGAGCGGGTGACCCTGCAGATGGCGAGGGACCAGAATCTCCCGATCAACCCGTCTCGCCTCTCCGGCATTTGCGGACGGCTTCTCTGCTGCCTGACCTTCGAGGAGTGCGGTAACCGAAACGGGCCGCCGGCGACCGGCTGCCCGCACGCGGAGGGGGCGGCGGACTCCGCATGATCGACACGCACGCCCACCTGCAGGCTGCCGCGTTCGACGCAGATCGGGATCTGGCGATCGCGCGTGCCTTCGCCGCCGGGCTGGCGGGAATCATCGAGGTCAGCATCGACGCCGCCGGCTGGCCGCGGGCACTCGCCGTGGCGGAGCTCGATCCGCGCATCCGGCTCACGGCGGGGATCCATCCGCATGACACCGGCCGGGCCGCGCCGGAAGACCTCGACCGCCTGGCGGAAAACCTGAACCACCCGCGCGTGTGCGCCGTGGGGGAAACCGGGCTCGACTATTTTCGTGACTACGCTCCGTCTGAGGCCCAGCAGAGTTTCTTCCGACGCCATGTCCGTCTCGCCTGTGAAACCGGTCTGCCGCTGGTGGTGCATGCGCGGACCGGGCCCCAAGGCCCGCCGGTCCACGGCGATATCTTCCGCATCGTGCGGGAGGAAGGCGGCGGCGGGGTGTGCGGGGTGCGCGGAGTGCTGCACTGCTTCTCGGGCGGTCTCGAAGAGGCGCGCGAGGCGGCGTCCCTCGGCTTCTGTCTGGGCATCGGCGGCGCGATCACGTATCACCCCCGCCAGAGCGGGCCGCTTCTCGCCACCATCGCGGGCGAGCTCGGCCCAGAGGTCTTTGTCCTCGAGACCGACTGCCCGTGGCTGCCGCCGCAACCGCACCGCGGGAAACGGAATGAGCCGGCGTTTGTGCCTCTCGTGGCGGCGGCGCTGGCCAGGTATGTCGGGATCACCGTGGCGGAGGTGGAACGGGTCACCGATGCGTCGGCGCGGAAGCTCTTCCGCCTGCCGGGCACGGACGGGATCTGAGGCAGGCGCCCGTGCGGCCCGGGCCTCCGTCGCGCCAACCGGGTTCCACGGAACGGGAACGGCTCGCCGCCTACGGGATCCGCCCCCAGCGCCGCCTCGGGCAAAATTTCCTCCTCGACCCTCGTGTTCCGCGGGAGACGGTGCGCCGGGCCGCATGGCCGTCAGGTGTGCCGGTGATCGAGATCGGGCCGGGCGGCGGCGCCCTTACGGCGGAACTGCTGGCCGCGGGCTTGTGGGTCACGGCGGTGGAGATCGATGCCACGCTGGTAGCCCTGCTGCACGAACGGTTCGCCGCTGAGGTCGCTGGAAATCGGCTCCGCGTGGTCGGCGGGGACATCCTCGACATGCCGTTGGAACCGCTTCTCGACGCGATCGCCGACTCGCCCGGGCCGGCGATGGATGTCCCGCCCGGGCCGCCGGTGGGTGCCCCACCTCCCGGGGTCTTCATCGAGCCGTCGAGGCCGACGATGAGTGTCCCGCCGGGGTCACCGATGGTCGCCCCGCGACCCAGCGCCGATATCGTGCCGGGTCGTCCCTGGATTGCGGGCAACCTGCCGTACGGCCTGACCACGCCGATCCTGCTGCGCATCCTTGCCCACGCCGAAAGGCTCGACGGCGCAGTTCTCATGGTGCAGCGCGAGTACGGTGATCGGTTGTTGGCGCGCGCCGGCGAAGATGCCTACTCCTCCATCAGCGTGCGGACGGCGGCCCAGGCCCGCGCTCGGCAGCTCCTGCTCGTGGGCCGCTCCGCGTTCTGGCCGCGTCCCGGCGTCGAGTCGTTGGTGGTCGAACTCGCCTTCCCACGCCCTGCACCCTATGGCGGGTCGATCCGGGCGCTCGAACGCGTGCTGCGGGCCGGATTCGGCCAGCGGCGAAAGACGCTCTTGAACGCCCTCGCTCACGGGCTCGGTTGGACCAAGGACGAGACCTGTTCCGTTATCCAACGGGCCGGGTGCGACCCGGGCGCTCGGGCCGAGACTCTTTCCCTCGAGCGCTTCGCGGCGCTGGCGGAGTTGGTGGGGGAGGCGTGAGGGCGATGATTCCGAGTCCATCCGGTTGCTTGAAGACTGAAGCCCGAAGCCTGAAGCCCGAAGCCTGAAGCCCGAAGCCTATGCGGAATCTTTGAAGCTCCGATCGGACTTGCCCCCCTGCGGTTCACTTCCCCGGAGGTTGATCAGGCGCACCGGGTTCGGGCTGGGTCCCGGCTGGATGCCACTCCCGAGCCGTCCCCGCGAGAGACTCCCGTAGGGTGCCAAGACTCAACAGATGAATAGGAAACGTGCGGATGCGCCGAGGCCTACCTCATCCGGCACGGAAATGGACTGAGGACCACTCGCATGGTCGCCGACAACCGGCTGCGTGCCCGCCCGCTCGGCTCGGATGGCTCTTGGCGCGCTACGCGTTCTCGCGCACGCCCCCCGTCCAACCACCGTCCCGGGAGCCGGCGCCGCGCCGCTCACCGGCGAGATCGCCCAAGAGCGAGCCCATTTTCGCCGCCAACCAGTTCAGAGATCTGAAATGTGACATTCCGCCCGGAAAACACCAGGTCACAACGCCCCACTCCCGACTTCGGCCGTCCGGACCCGGTGCAGAGATCGGTACCGCCTTCCCGAAGAGTTCCCACGGGAGTTCACAACTCCATACGAGTCGCCGCTGAATCCCGACGCGCGTTTCGAATCTCCGTACGGCCGCACGGGAAAAGCCGACAGCGGGTACAGCGTTCCGTACCGGCCTTCGGTCCGCGGAATCCGCCGGTTCAGAACGCTGTACGACCCTCCGGCAGATTTCCGGCGCCGGTACAGAATGCTGACCGACCCATTTCCGGCTCCGAACGCCGGTACAGAACGCTGACCGACCCTCCGGGAAAAGTCGGACGCCGGTACAGAACGCTGTACGAGGCTCCAGGTAATCCCGGGCGCCAGTACAGAACGCTGTACGAGGCTCCGGGGATTCCTGGGCGGCAGTACACAACGCTGTACGAGGCTCCGGGTGATCCTGGGCGCCGGTACAAAACGCTGTACGAGCCGCTGACGAATCCCTTTCGTCAGTGAAGAACGTCGACCTGCTCCGCGGCGGATGGAATTTCACGTTTCGGTTTTTCGCCCGGGCCGGATGGCGGGGGCGACTGACTTTCCCGGCGTGCGGAGGCTTCGCCCTCCGGCGGGGGCCGCATCTTCGCCGTCAGAGCACCGAACAACCATCCGGAGGTGTGCCGCTCAGGCACACTTTTCGGCACACTGTGCCGCTCAGGCACACCTTTCACGCTGCCGACTCGGGGTTCCACGCCTTCCGGATCGCGTGTCGAACGATTCATTCAACGATGTCGCGATTGCGGCAGCACGAGTTACAGAGGTCACCCATCTTCTTGTCTTTCACAAGCACGGAGTTCCCGCATTTGGCCCGTCTATTGCGCTGCACCACCCCGGATGCGCAGCGGCCGCGGCAAGTCCGAAACGAAACCCAAGATCCATGTTCGAGTGTCGGCGCTCACTTGCCCCCGGGACAGGGGGCGGGCGCCGACGGGAGGAGGCACCATGCAAGTCAGGACCATCCGCTCGGCGCCCACCGAGCACCTCGAAGACCTCGCCTACCTAACCGCGCACCTCAAGGCGGATCCGCTGGCAAGGGAGATCGCATCCGACGTTGAGGCCGAGTCCGCGACGCTCAAGGAGCAGATCGAGGCATGGACCAGCAAGCGTCACGCAGTCCGGGAGACGCAGACGGGGCTGGGGAACATGACCGAGACCCTGCGCAACGCCGTCCGGCACTCCCATGACGTGATCCTGGACGACCTGCGCCGCAACCGGCGATCCCCCAAGTTCCTGACCTACTTCCCGCGCGGGCTGGAGGCCTTCAACAAGGCTTCGTACCTCGAGTTGGTGACGGACGTGCGCTCCTTAGTCGAGCGGTGCGCCCAGGACCCCAGCTCGAGGGTGCAGGCACAGGGCACCCTCCTGCAGGCGGCCTTGGATCAGATGTGCGTCGCGTTCGACCACCGCGCGCAGGCGCATGCCAACGAAGGAGCCGCCTACGGCCAACTCCAAGTACAGAAGCTCCAGAGCATCGAAGCCTGCCGCCGGGCCGCGTTCCACCTGGCGGTGATCTACCCGAACGAGCACGACCGCGTGCGGTCGTACTTCCGCCGGGTCACCCGCCGGCCGCGCCCCACGGCGCCGGCGGGGGGAGAGCCGGCCTTGGCGACGGGAACGACGACCTCGGGAACGACGACTACAGGAAAGACGGCGACGGGAATGGCGGCTACGGGAATGCTGACGACGGCGACGGCCTCTGAAGCGACGCCCGTGGAGCCCGCTCTGCCGCTGACCAAGGCCGCCGCTAGCAGCTAGCGAGCGGTTCCACCGCCACGCACGAAGGACAGATGCCGCGCGGGTTCCGAGGACCTCTCCTCGGGGCCCGCGGTGGCATCAACCTCCGCGCTCACGCCGCCCCATCACCCCGGCCACCCGGCAGCACGGCGCCGCTGTGCGGCCGAAGCGGACACGGAGAAACACTAACCCGCACTATTCATGAGCGCTCTGCTCCGATGCCGCATCTGCCCGCATCTGCTGCGTTGCGCTCGCCCGGCCGCCTCGACATACTGCACGAGTATGCCTGCGGCGGCCGGGCTTCGCGCGCCTTGCATCTGCAGGCATCTTCGGCATCTCGCGACGAGCTTCATGAATAGCGCGGGCTAAGTCTCCGTGGATGACGACCATCGTCGCGATCGCCGTGCTCGGCCTCCCCGCCCGCCCGGTCTACCTGTTCGCTCGAGAACGAAGGGCCGGGCCACTTCTGCTTTCCCTCACCGCGGCACGCTCCAAGCTTTTCCTTTTCCACTGGCGGCAAATCGACGGCACTCTGCACACGGGCCGCGAACGACCCGATCGCCGGGACTTCCTGGAAACGGAGGGGCAGATGAGCCAAGACCCCACCCATTCGGCCGGCTACTCTCCGGCCCAAAACCCCCTCCCGGCCGAGCGCCTGCCCGGCGCAAGCGGGGCGGCCGTTCCCCCCGCCTCAACGGCCGAAACCCCGACGCCGCGGCTGCTCGATCGGGTTCGCCTCGCCACCCGCGTACGTCACTACAGCCGCCGGACCGAGAGGGCCTACGTCGGGTGGACCCGGCGGTACGTCTTGTTTCACCACAAGCGCCACCCCTCCGAGATGGGCGCCGAAGAAATCCGCGCCTTCCTCAACTACCTCGCCTGCGAACTCAAGGTCAGCGCCGCCACCCAGAACCAGGCACTCTGCGCCCTCGTCTTCCTCTATCACCATGTCCTGGAGGTCGAGATCGAACGCATGGACGGCCTGGTTCGGGCGAAACGGTCGGTCCACCTCCCCGTCGTCCTGACCCCCGGTGAGGCGAGGGCGGTCCTGCTGCGGATGACCGGAGTCACGAAGCTCATGGGCTGGCTGCTGTACGGCTCCGGGCTTCGGCTGCTGGAATGCTGTCGGCTGCGGGTCAAAGACGTCGACTTCGACCGACGAGAGATCACTGTCCGTGATGGGAAGGGCCGGAAAGACCGGGTAACCGTGCTCCCGGAGGGTCTGGTTGAGCCGCTGCGCATGCACCTGGTCTCTGTCAAGGAGCAGCATGAGCGCGACATGCTAAGCGGCCAGGGGTCCGTGGAGCTGCCCGACGCCATCGACCGGAAGCTGCCGCGGGCCGCGTGGGAGTGGCCGTGGCAGTGGGTCTTCCCGGCCACTCGTTTCTATCGGGTAACAGAGCCCCCCGGTGGAGCACGCGGGCAAAGGCGCCGCCATCACCTCCACGAGTCCGTGCTTCAGAGGGCCGTCCGAGAGGCCGCCCTCGGTTCCGGAGTTCCGAAGCGAGTGTCCTGCCACACGATGCGCCATTCGTTCGCCAGCAATCTTCTCGACAGCGGCTCGGATATTCGGACCATCCAAGAGCTTCTCGGGCATGTCGATGTGTCGACCACCATGGTGTACACGCACGTCCTAAACCGCGGAGGCCGGGGAGTCCGCAGCCCGCTGGACGCGATCCTCTGAACCACAAGACGCGACGAGGTACCGCGCAGGTCGAGTCCGAGCCCGACATCCACGGCCTTTCCGAATCGTGCGCGCCCTGAGCTCCGACGTTCGCCGTAGCCTCGGCTCGCGCCCACCGAGACCGCATCTCTGCCTGGTGTCCCACCCGCAGCCCCACGCATCGGGCGTGTCCATCGCGTGATTGCCGGACGCCCAGGCCTGTGCTATCATCGCCGCTGCAGCGGATCGTGTGTAGTGCGGGTGTCTGGGTTCGGGAGACCTTGCGCATGGTGGCGGACGGTGGGCCGAGGTGGGCGAGAACAGAACGGATGACCGGCCGCGCGCCGATCATCCGCGACTTGTGTGCAGACCCTTCCCTTTTCGGGTCCGCAGTCCCGCTGTCGTTATCCGACTACCGGGCTATCCCCACGGCCCTTACCGCGCAACCGGGGCGACGGCGACGGCAGCGTCCGGCGAGATCGGCCTCGCTGTGGTTACCGCGCAACCGGCCGAGAGCGAGCCGGCCCGTGCGGTGCTCCGATCGTTTCTGGCGGTATGCCGGGGCGTCCGCGCGGCGTATGAGATCCGGGGAGCTGTCGGTCGCTGGGAGAAGTCATTCGGGGGGAGGCGGGTGGCGCTGCGCTCGACTCCGCTCCGGATGGATACTCAGGGCGGCCGATGGGGATATCCGTAGTTCACACCAATTGGCTGTTCGACACATGAGCGAAGACATCAGGCCAGCTTGTTCAATGATGTACTCGGTGGTGCACGATGATGCTTAGTTCGTACAACGAAGTCCGGACCGGCAAAGCCGTGCGCCTCGCCGGCTATCGTTCTTCACTGCTCGTGTCGGTTCTGGCGCCGTGCCGCTGTCATCACCGTTCGGTCCCCAACCCGCACCGCCGAGGC
>CAIMUX010000075.1 GCA_903844735.1 Candidatus Eiseniibacteriota bacterium | reverse complement strand
GAGCTTGCCAGCCTCGATTTTGGAGAAGTCCAGGATGTCGTTCAGGAGCGACAGCAGGGCCTCGCCGCTGCTGCGCACGATGTCGGCGTAGCGCCGCTGCTCTTCGTTCAGCTCCGTATCCAGCAGCAGGTCGGTCATGCCGATGACGCCGTTCATGGGCGTGCGGATCTCATGGCTCATGTTGGCCAGGAATTCGCTCTTGGCCGCGTTGGCCCGCTCCGCCTCGGCGACCGCCACCGCGATACGCGCGCCGGCCTCCTCCAACCGGCGGTTGCTGTCGCGCAGCGCCGCCTCCGCCCGCCGGCGCTCCGAAATGTCCTCACCCACGCTCGCCGCGCCGACGATGAGTCCGTCGCGGTCCCGGAGTACGGTGTTGTTCCAGGACACGAGGCGCCGCTCGCCTTGGCGGGTGACGATCTCGTTCTCGTGGTGGACGGGGAGCTCTCCCGCGGCGATGGTCTTGACAAACACCTCGTCTCTGACCTCGGCGCGAATGTCGGGCGGCAGGAGGCAGTCGAACCAACTCTGCCCCAGCAACTCGCCGCGCGTCCAACCGGTGAGGTTCAGCAAGTGGTCGTTGCAGAATGTGATGCGCCCCGCCGTGTCGAGCATCACGCCGATCAGCGACATGTTTTCCAGGACCGCGCTGAAACGGCGCTCGGACTCCCGCAACGCCGCCTCGGCCTGTTTGCGGTCGGTGATGTCCCCGTGAGTGCCGACGAGCCGCACGGGACGACCGTCTTGATCTCGAACGACGCCGCCGCGCGAAAGGACATGGACCCACCGGCCATCTTTGTGCCGCATCCGCATTTCCACCGCGAGATTCGCGAGCTTGCCGTCGATGAAATCACGCACCGTCGCCAGGGCCCGCGATCTGTCCTCCGCGTGAACGAGCCGCTCCCACTCGGACAGGTGATCTTTGACCTCGTCCTCGGCGTAGCCCAGCATCGACTTCCACCGTGTCGAATAGACGACGTCATTGGTAGCCAGGTTCCAGTCCCACAGACCGTCCTCGGATCCGCGCAGGGCCAGCGCATACCGCTCCTCGTTCTCGCGCAGATCTCCCTCCGCGCGAACCCGCGCGGTAATGTCTATGATCACGAGGCGGACGGTGAGCGCGCGGGCGGTGGCCTCGGCGGCGGCAGTCTCCAGGTGGGCCCAGAACTGCGCCCCGTCGCCTGTCGTCATGCGCAGATCGCGGGCCTGCGTCGTTCCCGTCTCCAGGATCTCCTTGTGGTGCAGGTAGTAGGCGTCCCAGTCATCCTTGAGGATGAACCGGGAGATCGGCTGCTTGACCAGTGCCGGCCGGGCCACCCGCAGCAGGTTTGCGAGGGTGAGGTTCGCCTCCAGGATCAATCCCTCGCGGCTCAAGGTGCAGTAGCCCACCGGCGCCAGATCGTAGAGGTCGAAATAACGGGCCCGCGCGGCCAGCAGTTCCGCCTGCGTCCGGCGCAGCTCGGTGTTTTGCGTCTCCAGCTCGACCTGGTGCCGTCGCAGCTCGTGAAACGCCCGCTGGGTCTCTTCCGGCGACGCTGCGAAGTCCCCGGCGGGGGACGATCCCCGATGGTCTGCTACCGCGGGTGTTTCGCGGCGTTGCTCATCGGCCGCGTCACCCGGCGGGTCATTCTTGTGCTTCATTGTGCCCGCCTATCACTGATCCAACAGGTGCTTCGTTCGCCGCCGCCGCCGTGGTTTCCTTTGGTAGCCATTTGTCCAGCGCCTCCGCCAATGCCTGGCGGGAGACCGGCTTGGACACGTAGTCGTTCATTCCGGCGTCCAGGCACTCATCCCGGTCGCTCTGCATGGCGCTGGCTGTCATCGCGATGATCGGGATCTCATGATTTCGAACCGCCGACCGCGGGTTGCGGATCTGCCGGGTGGCCTCCAGTCCGTTGAGTACCGGCATCTGCACGTCCATCAGCACCAGGTCGTACGGGAGTGTTTCGAGGGCTCGGACCGCTTCCGCGCCGTCGGCCACGGCATCCGGGCGCAACCCCAACCTCCTCAGCAGGCCCACGGCCACCTGTTGGTTGGTGATGTTGTCTTCGGCCAGCAGAATGCGCACGGCGCTGTGGCGCAGCTCGCGAACCGCGTGGCGCGTCACGACGGGCCGCGCCGGTTCCGCCATGGCGGCACCACCCAGCACGACGGACAGGCAGCCGATGATTTCATCCTGCCGCACCGGCTTGGTCAGGTAGGCGGCAAAGCCGATCTCTTCCATCTTCCGGGCGTCACCCCGTTGGCCCATCGAGGTCAGCAACACGAGGCGGGTATCCTGAAGGGTCTTCTCGGCCTTGACAGAGCGGGCCAGCGCCGCTCCGTCCATGACGGGCATCTGCATGTCCACGATGGCCACCTGGAACGGATCGCCCGCGTCCTTG
>CAIMUX010000074.1 GCA_903844735.1 Candidatus Eiseniibacteriota bacterium | reverse complement strand
GCCCGGATCGTGGTGGAAGTACTACTGGCGGCAGGTGAAGACCGCGGCCATGGGCGATCGTCAGACCGAAAACAGCGCGCACTTCGCGTTCTGATGCTCCGACGCAGAGCACCGCGTCCCTAGTGGGCCGATGTTCGCGGCAGCCGCCACAGATCCATCCCGCAAGACATGCCGCAGGTCCCGCCCGACGTCACCACCCCCTGCCCGGGCGTAAGGATCGCCCGAACTCCGGCCAACGACCACCCGAGACAGGTCCCGGAAGCTGCCGTCAGGCCCGCCCGCGAGTCTTGATCAACAGAAGTCGATCCATTACCAACCTATTTCACGAGTCTCTTCCGCATCAACAGCAAGGCCACTGCGAACGCGCCCGCGGTGAGAACCAGCAGGTAGGCGACGCTGGCCAGAGCGTACGGCGACTCCTGCGCCAGGCAGGCTCCACGCACGAGCGACGAAATGTGCGTCAACGGCAGGATCAGCGCGATCTTCATGGCCCAGCCCGGCAGGATCTCCAGCGGAAAGAATGTTCCGCTGAAGAGGAACATCGGGAAGATCACGAGGAAGGTCGAGATGTTGAAGTTGTCGATCTGCGGCACTAAGGCTGTGGTGGCGAGGCCGAGAGCGGAGAAGAGCAGTCCGCCCAGTAACGCTAACGGCACCACCATCAGCCCCGCGGGCCAGTGCACCTGCCCGAAGAACGAGATCATCACCAGCATGATGACGGAGGCTGCCACCGACTTGGTCGCACCCCACAGCCACTCGCCGGTGATGACATCCTCGACCAAGAGCGGCGTGGCGGTGATGGCGTCGAAGGTCCGCTGGTAGTACATCCGCACGAACGACGAATAGGTCGTCTCGAAGTAGGCCTGGAACATCACGGCGATGGAGATGACGCCGGGCACCATGAAGGATAGGTAGGAGATCTCCTTCCCGAGATAGGGGACCGTCTTGACAAGGCTGCCGAAGCCGTACCCAAACGCCACGATGTAGAAGACCGGCTCCAGCATCGGCGGCAGGAAGTTTACGAGTATGGTGGCACGGAACACGTCCGCGTTGCGCTGCCAGACGCGAAGCGCTCGCGGGGAGATGTTGGCGAACGTCTGCCACCACGGCACGGCGGTCACTCCTTCAGCGCCCGTCCGGCGCGGTGCAGGAAAACATCCTCGAGAGTGGCCCGGCGGATCAGCCGTTGCTGGCCGGGGAATTGCCCCTGGATGGCGGCCGCCACCACGTCACCCGTGACATCGTGGATGTACAACCGTCCATCCGCCTCTTCATGCCGCCAGCCGGAAGCACGAACGAATTCGGCGAACCCCGGGACTGCCTCCCACGCCTCCACCACCTCACGTCCCACCTCGCTCTCCACCAACGCATCCGGGTGTCCCTCGAGCAGGATGCGGCCGCCTTCCATGAGGATGACGCGATCGCAGAGCTGACTCGCCTCCTCCATGTAGTGCGTGGTCAGGAGAACTGTGACCCCCTGGTCGGCGCGCAGGGCCCGGACCCGCTGCCAAATGAGGTGGCGGGCCTGGGGGTCGAGGCCGGTGGTCGGCTCGTCGAGGACCAGCAGGCGCGGCTCGTTGAGGAGCGCTCGGGCAAGCATGAGTCGCCGCTTCATCCCCCCCGAAAGCTCCCGGATGTTGGCGCCCGCCTTGTCGCGAAGCTGCACCAAGTCGAGCAGCTCGTCCGCCCGCCGCGCCGCCTCCCGCCCGGTGATGCCGAAGTAGCGGGCGTAGGTGAGAAGGTTCTTCCGTGTGCTGAAATCCGGGTCGAGATTGTCCTCCTGCGGGCAGATGCCGAGGAGCCGCTTCACTTCGCGTGGATGATCGGCGCAGTCGAGACCGAAGACCCGGGCCGTCCCTGCCGTGATGGGCGTGAAGCAGGTGAGCATCTTCACCGTGGTCGTCTTGCCCGCACCGTTGGGGCCGAGAAACCCGACGCACTCGCCGAGGCTGACCTCAAAGTCGATGCCGGCCACGGCGGCGAGGTCGCCGTAGCGCTTGATGAGGCCGCGGGCCTCGACGGGAACCGGGTTGGTGAGCATGGGAGGCGGAGCGTAGCAGGCGGGCGGCGAAGGCGGCAAGGGAAGCGGTTCAGGTACGAGCGTTGGTGTTCTTGCTGGCTTCGGGCGGCGACAGGTGCCTCCCGACGGGGACACGCCATGAGATGTCGAAACCTGGAGGTCCCGGATTCCCGTGCTCGACCCGCGGCGACATGAAGCATCTCGCGATCACGACCACCCGCGAGGGATCAGAATCTGATCCACTAGCACTACTGGAGACCGAAACCAGCGAGCACGCCCGGGAGGTACCGCAAACGTGCAGATTCCGTCCGGGCGACTTGCAGCCGGGCGGCCATTTCGCTATCGTTCTCGGAGCTTGAGGAGATTTGATGGCTGACGAACGCCCGCTGCACTACGTTTGCACCCTCGAAGAGGCGACCGCCCTCGTGGCCGGCCACGATCGCTTCTGGTTGAGTATCTGCGGTTGTCGCAAGCGGAAGGACGAATGCAAGCGCTCACGCGCCGACCTCTGTCTTCAGTTCGCCCCGGTGACCGCTGCTGACCCGGCCGGGCATCGGGAGATCGCCCGCGACGATGTGACGGAGATCCTGCGCGAGGCGTTGGAGCGGCGGCTTGTCCCTCGGCCTTTCCGCGGCCAGACCGATCGCAGCGTCACGGAGGGGATTTGCTTCTGTTGCGACGATTGCTGCGAGTACTTCCTGAACCCACAGGAGCGGTGCGATCAGGGGACGTTCATCGAGGCGACCGACCCCAAGCGCTGCGGCGACTGCCTCGCCTGTGTGCCGGCCTGCCACTTTGGCGCGCGGCTCTTGGATGGACGGCGGCTTCGGATCGTGCGGGATCTCTGCTATGGGTGCGGGGTGTGTGTCCAGGCCTGCCCGAGCTTCGCCATCCGCATGGTGGGACGCCTCACTTGAACGGAGGGACGATGGAAAGAGTCGACGAGTTCAACGAGTTTCGGGCGAAGATGAACGAGAAGATCCTGGCTGCCGACAACCGTGCAATAAAGCGCTTCTTCGGAGTCGACACTCTCACCTACGAGACGGGGGCTTTGGACCGTAAGACCAAGGAGATGCTCGGGCTTTCCGCCTCGATGGTGCTGCGCTGCGACGACTGCATCATTTACCATCTGCTCCAGTGCAAGGAGTTGGGGGTGACCGACCCGGAGCTCTATGACATTTTCAGCGTCGCGCTGGTGGTGGGAGGGAGCATCGTCGTTCCGCACCTTCGTCGCGCCGTGGCGGCGCTGGAGGAGTGGCACGAGAAACAGGGCGGAGGGAGCGGGGGGGGGATGGACGATGGGGCGCAGGGCAGCCTCGGCTAGTCCGCCGGTTAGACATCGCGCAGGCGCCGAAGAGCTCGGGGGCGATGCGGATCACTGCTGAATGGCGACAAGAGACGGGAGAACGGATTTCATGACAGGTGGGCCGAAGACGGTGGGATGGGACGACCTCCTGGACGTTGCCAGCCGGCGGCGGCGTCTCTTCGTCTGGGTGTGGCTGGCGTTTCTCGTGGGCACGGTACTTTTTTCCCTCGTGATGCCCCGCGTCTACCACGCACGCTCGACCCTCCTCCCCCCGGTGCAGGCCTCCCGGTCCATCCCCGGGCTCTCCGAGATGGCAGCGCCTCTGGGGATTCTCGGCTTGGAGGACCAGTCGGCGAGCACCGCCAAGCTCTTTGCCCAAATTCTGCGCAGCCGCACCGTCATGGAGGGCGTGATCACCTCGCAGAACCTGCTTGATTGGTTTCGTCTTCGTCGCTTTCCCGACGCGGTGGCGATGGAGCGAGCGGTGACGGCCTTGAGCGGCGCCAGCAGCTTCTCCGTCAATCAGGCGGGCATACTCATGGTGACGGTAGGATTCGGCACCGGTTGGTTTGCCGGACCTCAGAGCGATCAACGCACCCGGCAGCGCGCGGCCGACGTGGCGAACGAGTTCGTACAACAGCTCGACAGGATCAACCGGGAGAAGAGTCTCTCCCGGGCCAAGCAGACGCGCCTGTACCTCGAACGCCAACTCCAGGAGAACGAAGAGTCGATCCGCAAGCTGAGCAACGACCTCGCGCAGTTCCAGCGCCGGCACGGGGCGGTGGCCCTGGACGCCCAGACCAAGGCCCTGATCACGACGGCGTCGGAACTGCAGAGCCGCCTGCTGGCCAAGGAAGTAGAGTTGGGCGTGGCCGCCCAGATCATGACCAAGGACAATCCCACGCAGATCCGGCTGCAGCAGGAAGCCGACGAGCTGCGCCGGATGCTGGACGGCCTCGAGGGGACTTCCGACACCACGCGGAGCTCGCGCGGCCAGACCTGGATGGATCTGGCCGCCGCCGAGATTCCCGATCTGCAGTACCAGATGGCGCGCTTCGAACGGGAGCTGCGGACCCAGGTTCTCTTGCAAACGTACCTCAACCAGCAGTACTACCAGGCCAAGATCCAGGAGGCGTCGGATGCGCCCACCATCCAGGTTCTCGATCTGGCCATCCCGCCGCAGGAGCGAACCTCGCCGAAACGCAAGATCATGGTGGTGGCGGGGGCGATCTCCGGTTTGATCGCGGCGGTCGCCGGCATTGCCCTGCTGGAGACGGTCGGTTCACCGCCCCGACGCGGCCGCGAAGCATAGTGCGCCGTGTCTGACGCCGAGGCAAAGCCGGGGAGCCCGATCGTCGCCGGGAGCGATGGCGTCATGGTGAGCTTCGTTGTTCCGGCGTACAACGCCGCGCGGACCATCGGGTCGTGCCTGGAGTCGATCCTGCGGCAGAACCTCGATGGAGGGACGACGGAGACCATCGTGGTCGACAATGCGTCCACCGACTCCACGCCGGAGATCGTGCGCGGCTATCCCGTGCGGCTGCTCACCGAGGGCGTGCCCACCGCGGCCGCCGCGCGAAATCGGGGCATCGAGACCGCGCGCGGGGACTGGATCGCGCTCGTCGATGCCGATTGTCTGCTGCCGGTCGATTGGACCGCGCAGGCGCTGCGGGTGCTTCAGGAGGAAAAGGCGGCCTGCGCGGTGGGCGGCCCGGGGAGAATCCCGCAGGGCGGCCTCGTGGCCCGTTGCTTGAACGGGTTGCACTATGGACTGGGCCCGCGGACCTCCCGGCGCCGCGTTCGTTCTCTGGCCACCATGAACGTGCTCTTCCGCGGCGAGGTGCTCCGGCAGCACCGCTTCGACCCTGCCTTGTACATGGGAGAGGACCCGGATCTGAATCTCCGCCTTCTCCAACGGGGGTACAGTCTGATCTTCGATCCGGCCTGCCAGGTGGACCACTTCCATCCCACGACATTCCGCGGGGTTCTCCGGAAGTGGTTCCGCTACGGATTGCACTACGCCTTGCCGTACGGGCGGCGGGGGCGTCTCTTCTCGGATCCGGGCTTCCTTCCCAGGTTGCTCTATCTCCCGGCTTTGCTCCTGCTGGCGGCGCTCACGCCCCCGGTTCCCTGGTGTGGATTCGCCGCCGCGGGTTTGGTACTCGCCGTGCCTTTGGTCTACGGGGTCCTCGGTTGCCGCGCGGTTCGGGGCACGGACCTCCTGGTCTTTCCGTGGCTGCATGCGGCCAAGCAGTGGGCTCAGATGGCGGGGATGGTGGCGGGCGTTTGCGTTCCGGCTCTGCGGGCCCGGCGCCCGGTTTCGAACGCTGCGGCGCAGGGAGGTGTGGGTCGGTGATGAGCGCGTCATCCCGCGGCTTCGCCCTGTCGGGGATCCGGCTCCCGTGGGTCGTCCCCGCGGGACTGCTGGCGGGACTCCTGTACGTGGGAGGGATGATCAAGGCGCCGCCGTGGGGCGGCCTCTTGGTTCTCCTGCTGGCCCTGGTTCTGGTCGGGGCGGTGTTCCTGCTGCTCCGGCGGATCGGGCTCTTTCTGGCGGTTTTCCTGGGGTTCGCCGTGGTCGCGCCGCTACTGTCCCGCGTCGTGGGGCTTCCCCTGGGCTGGGCCAAGGGGACGTTCTTCCTGCTGGCTCTCCCGTTCTGGGCTTTGGTCAAGGCTCCAATCCTGGATCGCTGGTCCTGGCCGGCGACGGTGCGTCTTCCATTCCTGTGCTTCCTGGCTTCGGCCGGGCTCCTGGGTCTTCTGGCGGGTGTCTCGTTCTTCCGCGGTATCGATCCCCTCCTGGTGGTCGATACGGTCCGCGGTCTTCTGCTCTATCCGCCGCTCGTGTTCCTCGCCGCGGAGGCTGTGGGAGATCTTCGGGCGGTGACCTCGTTTCTGACTGGGATCCTCTTGGCGTGCGCCGTGGTCGCTGCAGGCGCGGTGGCCCAAGCGCTGGTCGGCATCGAGTTGATGACCCGCCTCGGCGTCAATCTGGAGACCTGGGGCCTGGCCTACGTAGCCCTGGATCCTCTGAGCGGCAAGTTCTTCCAGCGCGTCTTCTCGGTGCTCGACGACCAGGTGGCCCTGGCGTCGTTCAGCCTGATGGGCTTGGCGCTCTCCCTGTTCTTCCTGGAGATCGACCCGAGGCGCGGCCGACGGGTTCTCTACGGCCTGGTCTTTGCGCTCTGCACCTACTCGCTGATCCTGACTTACAACATGACCGTCATGATCGGAACCGCGCTGTTCGTTCTCATCCTGGTCTGGAAACGCCGCAGCCCGCGTCTCCTGGCCGTGTTCCTGGCCGTCATTCTCGCTGTGGCCGGCCTGGCTTGGCTGCACTTCGGGCCCCTGCTCAAGAATCGTTTCGTTTCCTCGTTTTCCACGGAAGTCGGGGTGTCGACTTCTTTGGTCGCGCGCATCGAGGAGAACCGTCGTGCCGTCGCCATGTTCGCCCAAGATCCGGTGATCGGTCACGGTCTGGGCTCCACGGCCAGCGCCGGGCTCTACTACCGGATGGGGCTCTCGGAGGGGATCACGGGCGGCATCGCCACCGACAACTACTACATGACGACGGCCCTGGAGGGCGGCGTGATTGGTCTCGGCGCCGTGCTCCTCCTGCATCTCCTGCCGCTGTGGGGCTTGCTGCGGCTGGGACGATCCCGCTGCCGGGAATACCGGATCCTGGCCCGCATCGGTACCGTGTGGGCCCTCGTTCTGCTCTTGATGAACTTTTCCAACGCGCCGATGAACACCAATCCCACCAACTTGCTCTACTGGTGCCTGGGTGGCCTCGCCTGGCGGATATCGGGTGAAGGACTTTCGGAGTGAGTAACAATTCCCCCGCGCCGGATCGGCCTATACGGGTGCTCTGTCTTCTGTGGTCGGGCGGCATGGGAGGGGCCGAACGGCACGTCGTTGACCTTGCCCTGGCCCTTCCCCGGGATCGTTTCTCCCTCACCGTCTGTTTCTTCTCGCATCGAGGGGTGTACGGGGACTTCCTGCAAAGCAACGGTGTGACAGTCCGGGAAATGGGCCTCAGCGGCGGAGCGGATCTGCGCGGCATTCTGCGGTATGTCCGCTGGCTCAGGCGAAGCGAATTCGACATCGTGCACGATCATCTGTCCACGCCTTGGGCGCGGGCGGTCACGGCCTGGGTCAGGCCGGATTGGATCACTTTCAGCACGGAGCACACCGGTCTGCTCCTCATGGGATACAGCTTCACGCGGCGATTCTGGTGCCGCCTGGGCGCGCGCTACACGTCGACGACCATCGCCGTTTCTGAAGCGCAGCGGCGGGCTCTTCTGCGGATCATTCCCGGGCACGCCGAGCGCATCGTCGTCCTGCCGAACGTCGTGGACGGCGATCGCTTTGCCCCCCGTTCGGACGGGGCCCGGGAAGATCTGGCCCGCTCGCTCGGCCTTTCCGCCGGCGCGTCGGTTCTGCTCAGCGTCGGCCGCCTGGAGCACGAGAAGGGGTTTGACCGGCTTCTCGACCTGCTTCTCCCGGTCTTCCAGCGGCGTCCCGACGCCGTTCTGCTCATCGCCGGGGAGGGATCCCTCGGGGCCTTTCTCGGACGCGAGGTCGAGCGGCTGGGTCTGCGGGGCCGGGTGCATCTGCTCGGGGCGCGGCAAGATGTTCCCCAACTGTGTGACCTGTGCGAGGTCGCGGTGCTGGCCTCGCGTTGCGAGTCTTTCGGAATCGTGGCCGCGGAAGCGATGATGGCGGGACGCCCCGTGGTGGGACCGAGGATCCCGGGTTTGGACGAAGTCGTGGAGTCGGGCCGCACGGGGACGTTGGTCGATCCCGATCGGCTGGAGGTTGAATTCCCCGCGGCGGTCGACCGCCTGCTGGGCGATGCGGGCACGCGCCGGGAGATGGGCCAGGCCGGCCGGCGCGTGGCGTGGGATCGTTTCGAGCGCCGGAAGGTGGTGGCCCGGATCGCGCGCCTCTACGAGGACGCCGTGGCGGGCCGCAATCGCCCGCGATCAGGACCGGCTGGGAGCAACTCCTGATGTGCGGCATCTGTGGCGTCTACGGTCGAGACACGGCGGATCCGGCCCTGGTGTGCGCGATGGCGGACACGCTTGTCCATCGGGGACCGGATCATCGGGGGTGTTTCACCGAGGGTGGCGTCGGGCTGGGGGTGCGGCGGCTCAGCATCATCGACCTGGAGGGGGGCGACCAGCCGATCCGGAACGAGGACGGCAGCGTCGTCGTCGTGCAAAACGGAGAGATCTACAACTACCGCGAGCTGCGCACGACGTTGACGGCCAAGGGGCATCGGTTCCGCACCCAGTCGGACACCGAGGTCCTGGTGCACCTCTACGAAGAGAGGGGTGCCGATTTCCCGTCCGCGCTTGAAGGGATGTTTGCCGTGGCTCTCTACGATCGCACGCGCCGGCGTCTCTTCCTGGCCCGCGATCGCATGGGCAAGAAGCCGCTCTACTACGCCCGGACCACGGGAGGGCTTCTCTTCGGGTCCGAGGCCAAGCCTCTCTTGCTGGCGGATCCCTCGCTTTGCCGGGTCTTTCCGGAGGCGGTGCGGCTCTACTTCCGGTACGGCTTCGTGCCCGAGCCGCGCACGATCTATCCGGACGTGTACAAGCTTCCTCCGGCCTCGATCCTGTCGTACGACGGTCAGGACACGACGATTCGGACCTACTGGGACCTGGAGATCCGACCGGAGAAGCCCCGGCCGCGCCGGGAGTACCTGGAGGAGCTGGACGCCCTGATCGAGAGCGCGGTTCGCCGCCGGCTGACCTCGGAGGTGCCTCTGGGCGCGTTTCTCAGCGGGGGACCCGACTCCAGCCTGATCGTGGCTACGATGAGCAGAGTCCAGCGCGAACCGGTCGAGACCTTCACCATCGCCTACAGCGAGGACGGGTTCGACGAGTCCTCCGCCGCCGCGCGGGTGGCCCGCCGCTTTCACACGCGGCATCATGTGAAGCTTCTCTCCCAGGAGGATCTGCGCGGTTCCTTCTTCACGGATGTGGAGCGCATCGTCCGCCACACCGATGAGCCGGTGGGAGACTCCTCGGCCCTGCCCACCTATCACCTGTGCCGGCTGGCCCGGGAGGGGGTCAAGGTCATCTTGGGCGGGGACGGCGCCGACGAGGTCTTCGCCGGATATACCTTGTTCCAGGGCCTGCGCTTTGCGGAGTTCTACCGGAAACTGCCGCCAGCGTTGCGCCGGGGGGTGATCCAGCCGCTGGCCGCGCGGCTTGCCGCCAGCCGGCCGCCCGGCGCGTCCCGGTGGGCCGCGCAGGCCTGGTGCAAGCGGCTTGCCGACAGCAACCTCGACCTGGAAGAGATGCTCGCGAGCAAGTTCTCCCTCACGCCCCGGGAAGAGGTGGACCGCCTGCTTCTGCCTCTGTCGGGAGCGCCCAGCGAGATAGGCGAGATACCGCTGGGTTCGGGGGCCGGGATCATGGATCAGGCTCAGTACGCCGTGACTCGCTTCCAGCAGGTGAACGACATGCTGGTCAAGGTCGACCGCATGAGCATGGCCCATTCGCTGGAGATGCGAAGCCCCTTCCTCGACCATCAGGTGGTGGAGTTTGCCGCGCGGTTGCCCTGGAAGTACAAGCTGAAGGGCTGGGAGACCAAGTCGCTCTTGCGGGATCTGGCTGCCCGCTACCTGCCGGCGAGCAACGCGCGCAAGAAGAAGCAAGGGTTCGGTGTTCCCATTTCGTCTTGGTTCCGGGGTGCCCTCGAAACCGAACTTCGAGCCCGCGTGCGGGAGAGCCGCGCGTTCCGGGAGTTCGCCCGCGCGGACGAGGTGACCCGGATCCTGGAAGAGCATCGCCTGGGTGTGTGCGATCACGGACGGCTTCTTTGGTGCCTGCTGACGTTCGATGCCTGGCATCGTGCCTACATCGAGCGGGCCTGAGCATGGCCGGTCTCTGGAAAATGCGGCGATGAGCCGACCGGTGCTCACCGTGATCCAGTCGACCCATGCCTCCCTGGCAGGGCTGGAGTCGGTCGGCTTACTGGAGCGTCACCGCCAGTTGCTGCAGGCCTACGCGCGGGAGTTCGAGGTCCACGTCTATTCGAGCGATGCCGCGGACTACTCGTCCGTGCTCGGGCTTCGCCACCACTCGGGGCCTGGCGGACCCCGCCGGTTCTTCCTGCGTCATTTGTTCTTCTACCTCTGGCTCATCGGGCAGGCTCCGGGCATGAGAGGGGTGATCAAGGTCTTCGGCAGCAACATTCCCACGCTGTGCCTGGTCCGGGCTCTTTCCCGATGCCCGATGATGGTGACCTATCAATGGGACTATGCTCGGCAGACCCGGATGAACGAGGGGCGGAGATGGAAGGGCCGGCTGGCCCCGTTCCTGGAGCGCATGGCCCTGCGACCGGCCGATCTGGTCCTGGTCACGACGGTCTGGCTGGAGGAACGCGTGCGGCTTCTCTACAAGAAGGAGACGGTGTTGCTGCCCAACTGGGTTGATCTCGAGCGGATCGACGAAGTCGCCCGGGCGTGGGATCGTGAAGACGACCTGATCGTCTTCGCCGGCCGTCTCCACTGGAGCAAGGGGGTTGACCGCCTGCTCGAGTCCTTTGTCGGCGTGCTGTGGCACCGTCCCCGGGCCAGGCTTGTGATTTGCGGTGAAGGGGAGGAGCGGCGAGACCTGGAGGCCCGGCGCGACGCGCTTGGTTTGGCTGCGGTGGAGTTCCTGGGCAAGATCCCGCAGGCGGAGGTTCTGGCCTGGATGTGCCGGGCGTCGGTCGTGGTTCTGCCCACGTTGACCATGGAAGGTCACGCGAAATCACTCATTGAGGCGATGGCATGCCGGGCGGCGTGTGTGGTCTCGAACGTGCCCGGAAACTCCGAGCTGATCCGCACGGGGGAAGACGGCGTGCTCGTCTCCCCGGGTGACGTCGAGGCGATGGCCGAAGCGATCAGGAGTCTCCTGGCTGATCCCTCCCGGTGTCGCCGGATGGGAGTGGAGGCGGGACGTGCGGCCGCCGGGTTTGGATTTGCCGCCGTCGTTCCGCGGGAGATGGCCGTGTTGAAGTCGCTTCTGACCGGCTCCCCCCGCTCCCGGTCGCGTGGTTGAGGTATCGATGGATCGACCCGTGAACCGAGGTGAAAGGCGATGGGCGCGGTGGTGGGAAAGCCGGAGGGTGAGCCGGCGGGGAAGGCAGCGGGCCGACCGGTGAGCAAGACGGCGAGTGAGATGGAGACGGGCGTCGCCGCCGTGATCGTTTGCTACGGCGACAGCGGGCACCTGTTCAACTGCGTCTCGTCCCTGCTCCTTCAGGAGGCGACGAGCCTCTCTTCCCTCGTGCTCGTGGACAACAACCCGGCGGCGGAGAGGGTCCGCCTGGAAGATCTTCCGGCAGGATTCGCGGCGGCCGGAGGCCGGCTGCTGGCGCCGGGGGCCAACCTGGGGTTCGGTCGGGCTATTAATCTGGCCGTCGCGGGGATTTCGACGGCCTTCGTGCTCATCGTCAATCCCGACTTGGTGCTGGAGCCGGCAGCGCTGGGCCTGCTGTTGCGGGCGATCGAGGCCGCGGACGACATTGCGGCTGTCGGTCCCGCGGTCATTATCGAGGGTGACGGCAACATGAGCGAGTCCCCGTCAGACTGGCCAGGGCTTGCCGGCGATCTGCTCTCCTTGAGCGGTCTCTTTTGGCGCAAACGCGAGCGGAGGAATCGCGGCCGGGACGAGTCCCCTCTCACTTTTCTTTCCGGGGCGTGTCTTCTCGTGCGACGCGACGCCATCCTGCGCGTGGGAGGAATGGATCCGCGGTTCTTTCTCTACTACGAAGATGCCGATCTGTGTCGTCGTCTGGTCTATGAGGGCTACCGTCTGGTCCTCGAACCCGCCGCCCGAGCCCGCCATATCCACGGCGGATCGTTTCAGGACCCCGTCCATCGACAGACCGTGAGTCTGCGAGGAGCCTTGCTCTATCACCGCAAGTACGGTGGGAGAACGGGTGCCTTGGCCTACCGACTGGGCCTGCTCTTCCTCTATGTACCCCGCCTGCTGCTCGGGTTTCTGTCCTACCTTCCCGGCATGCCGCGTACCTCCCTTACCGTACGCCAGAGATGCCGCATGTTGGGTGCGGTCCTGCGTGTGAGCACCGCGGAGCCGTCCGACCTCCGCCAGGATGGGAGTCCACGGTGAGCCCGGCGGCGACGGGTTCACCCGGTTCCAGGCCGGGAAAGATTTCCGTGTTGGGGCGGAGAATCGGGCTGGTGGCGCTGCTTAGCTTTCTGACCAACCTGGCCGTGCTCGTCAAGAACGGGGCGATCGCCGCGCGATTCGGAGCCGGGGGCACGGCCGACCTTCTTGCCTACGGCGAGGCTATCCTGGTGTTCCTGCCCACCATCATCCTCCTGCGCGAGTGCTTCGGGATCTTCGTCTCGATCTACGGCCGCGAGTTGGAAACCCGAGGTTCAGAGAGCGCCGCCTCCTTCTCCGCCGCCGCCCTGCGCAGTGTTGTTCTCATCGGGGTCTGCCTCTCTTTGGTGGTACTGCTGGCGCCCCGGCTTCTTCTTTGGATCATGGCCCCGGGCCTGCGACCGGAACAGGTCGAGAGGGGAGTCTGGTTACTGCGTTGGATCAGCCCGGCTCTGGTCTGTTCCGAGATTTCCGAGTTCGCCCGCGCCCTCCACAACGCGCACCATCGCTATGTCCTGCCGGGTGCCATCCTGCTCGTCGGGAACCTAGTCCAGGCTGGACTGCTGGTGGGGTTGCCCGCCTCGGACGCCATGACGGCCTGGATCCTGGCCGTAAACGGCGCCGCCCTTCTCCAGGCCTCTGTTCTTGTTCTCGGTGCGCCCGGGATCGGCTTGGCACGGTTCGGCCCCGGACGTTTCCTTCCCGCTCATCTTGGCCCGGGTACTCTGTGGCACAGCGAGTTCCGTCGCTTGGGGGCAGTGGTCGCGCCGGTCGCACTGGGCGTTTTCCTGATACAGATTGCAGGGGTCATAGAGCGCGCGGTCCTTTCCTACATGCCCGCGGGCAGCCTCGCCACGCTGGCCTACTCGCGCAAGCTGCTGACGCCGATCCAAACCCTGCTGGCGGCATCGATCGCGCTACCGATCTACGTGCAGATGTCCCGAACCCGGGAGGAGCACCGG
Source organism: Candidatus Eiseniibacteriota bacterium (assembly GCA_903844735.1). GTDB lineage: Bacteria > Eisenbacteria > RBG-16-71-46 > CAIMUX01 > CAIMUX01 > CAIMUX01. The sequence goes on along the minus strand of CAIMUX010000074.1, from coordinate 44,402 downwards.
GACCAGCGGGCGTCGACCTTGTCGCGTGGCATCCAGGTCGACGTCTTCCTCATGATCCCGGTGACGGTCTTAGTCTGGATCCTGGCCCCGCAAGTGGTGAGCCTGGCCTTCCAGCGGGGGCTGTTCGTGCACCACGATGTCCTGGGGACGATCCCGCTCCTGCGGGTGGGGGTTTTGGCGGTCCTGCCCAGTGCGGTCCTGCTACTCTTGCGCGACTTCTTGTACACCTCGGGCAAGTCCAGCCCCCTCGTGATCGGCGGTGTGATTCAGTTGATGATCACCGGGGCGGTCAATGGCTTCCTGGCCCTGCGTTATGGCCTGGTCTGGGTTCCTTGGGGGGTGGTCGCAGGCACCTGGTTGACCTGCCTGGTGCTTTTCCAAATCGTGCGGCGGAGGCATCCGGATGCGCGGCTGGGTGTGACCACCCGGGAGCTCTGGAGCGCGATCGGTGCCGGTGCCGCCGCCGCCCTCGCTGCGCTGGGGGCGAGAGCTCTCTTCCACCCCACGGCGACCGACCACTGGAGCGTGACCCTGGGCGTCCTTCTGGCTTCGGGCCTCGCTGGTCTCTCGGTCTACTGTCTGGCTGCGTGGCTGGGGGGGCATCCCCTGGCCAGGGCCATCGAGAGGAAGTTGCGCGGTGCTGCCTGACTCTCTGATGAGGAATGCGCGATCTCCGGATTCTATGTAGTCCGGGCTAGGGCACGCACGATCTCGAGGCAGCGGGTTGACTCGGTCTTGGAGGTGTTGGCATGGCTCGAGCAGATAGCGGAACGGAGAGGGGCGGCAACGGACTCGAACGCCCGGCGGCCGATCCATTGGACCCCAGATTTCCTTTGCCCGAGGGACCGGCGACCGGGCCGGCCGTCGTCACCGCGGTCCTAGTCGCCCGCAACGAGGAGAGAAACATCGAGGCCTGCCTCAGCCGACTCTCCTGGGTCGACCGAATTCTGGTCATCGATGACGGAAGCACGGATGCGACCGTCTCCGTGGCCGCGCGGTACACGAAGTGGATCCTGCCGGGAGCTCCGCAATCGGGGGCCGACCCGAATCATGCCCATCAGAACGAAGCGTTCCGTCTCGTCCCGCAAGGGTGGATCCTGCAGATCGACGCGGACGAGCGGGTCTCCGCGCGTCTGGGAGAAGAGGTGCGGCGCGTCATCACCGTTGGTCGAGAGGCCGCCTACCGGGTGCCGTTTTGCACCGCCATCCTCGGGCGCTGGGTGCGTCACGGCTACTGGGGAGCGGAGACTTCGTTGATTCGTCTGGTGCGTGCGGGGTCCGCCCACTATCCCCTTCATGCCGTGCATGAGTCTCTGGTGGTGGATGGATCCGTCGGAACCCTCCGATGCCCCATCTATCACCTTCCCTATCCCACGGTCGCGGAGTACGTTCGCAAGACCGACCTCTACACGTCGCGGGAAGTTGCGACGATCCTCGCCGGCCGATCGCGCGGAATTTCCGGTTCAGGATCGAGCGCCCTTCATCCATCCGCCTGGCGTCTCTTCTCTTCCCCCGCGAGGATCTTTTTCTGGTCCTTTCTGCGGCGCGGGGGGTTCCGAGAAGGGCGATGGGGAATGGCCACCAGCTTGATGCTTTCCTTCTACGCCTTCCTGGAGACCCTCAAGGTCTGGGAGAGAGCCGAGGGTCTGGACCAACCCCCGGCTTTGCCCGAGGAGCCGAGGTCATGAGCCTTCTCCGGAAGAGGCACTTCGAGCGATCGACCGACCGTGCCTGGGCGGGTGACGATCAGTCGGCGTCGTCAGGGCCCGACCGCGTTGTGGATCACGAGATAGGTGGTGGACAACTGCGCCAGCACGGAAATCGCCCCCAGGGTGAGCTTCCAGTAGTCGGTCGGCTGTTTTTGCGGCACCCAAATGGTGTCTCCCGGGCCGAGTCGGCGCACCTTGCCCTTCTTTGCCCACTCCCCGGTCAAGGCGCGGATGACCGCGACGCGTCCGCGGTCGGCTCGGACCGTATAGCCACCGGCGCGCTCAATGTACGTGTCCACGTCCATCTCCGCCTCAAAGGGGATGCTTCCGGGGCGGGCGATCTCGCCGGTAAGCACGACGAATGGCTGCCGGCGAGGGACGTTTACCGTGTCCCCGGGGCTGATGTTGATGTCATACCGACTGTCTCCGCGCTGAAATAGCGAGACGAAGTCAACCGACAGGGCCGGTTTCTGACTGCGCAGTTTGAGCGTGTAGTACTCAAATTCGCTGCGGGACATCTCCGAAGATGGAAGTTTGCTCAGCCGCTCGAACTCCGGGTCGGCCGGCAGGTCGGTCTGCTTGCGTAGGACGAACGCCTCGCCCAGCGAGGCGAACCCTGTAAACCCGCCCGCCAGGGCGATCAGCTTGGTCAAGGAAATGGAGTCCGCCGGCAGGGCGTGCACACCCGGGTAGCGGACCTCGCCGATCAACTGCACCGATCGCGTGTCGGTCCAGTTGGGTCGCGGACGGACAAAGAGTAAGTCGCGCTCCCGGATCGGACGGCGCCGATCTTCACCGCGGGACAGATCGAGGTAGGTCCTCGTGGTCTGAAGCGGCGAACCGGCGAACGACTCAACGTAGGCGGAATCCAGGAGCGCATCTTCCCGAAGACCGTAGGCCAGGGTGATGGCGGTGGCCACCGAGTCTCCGGGGGCAACCTCGAAATCGCCAGTCCGGCGCACCGCTCCGGTCACGGTGGCGACCGCCGCCATCGGTGGTACCGAGATGCGGTCACCCGCCTCCACCTCGGGGTTATGCGTCAGCGAACCGGCATGAGCGAAGAGTCCGAGATCGACCGGGACGATCTCGCCGGAAGTCCGGGTCAGCAGGATGGCTCGGGATGATGCGCCCTCCAGGAGACCGCCGGCGCGGGCGATGATCTCGGACACGCGTTCCGTCGGCGAAGCCTCGACGATGCCGAACGTCCGGACTTGGCCTACCACGAACACGCCGAAGGTGCGTATCTCCAGAAGGCGAAGCTCCACCTCCGCGGTTTTGTAGTACATGGACAGCGCGACACCCACCGTGCTGTCCGCCTGTACCAGGGTCACGCCGGCTACCGGAACCGAGGCTGCCTCGGGAAAGACGAGATAGCCCTCCGGGGAGACGCGGAGAACGCGGTCAGTGAGCGGCCGGGTGCGGATGCGTACATCCACGAGGTCCCCGGGGCCCAGCCGGTAACGTGCTCGGTCAACCGGCCCCTCGAGGCGCCTCCCCGGCGACGAGGCAAGCGGCATGGGGAGGACAGTGCCGGTGGCGTCTCCCCCGGTGTTGGTCGACGGCGTGGGCCAGCGATCCGCCGGAATCTGGCGCGTGTCCTGAGCCTGGGACCAGGCTGCCGGCGCACCGGCTGTCCAACTCGCCAGAAGCAACATGGTCAGAAGGGCACATGGCCAGTTTCCGGCTCTCATGATTTCACCCTTTCGTCGCCGGCATGCCCGGCGAGGCCGGAGTTGGATCCTCGCCCGGCCACCAACGCTTCATATAACGACTCGTAGGCATCGGCGGCCTGCTCCCACCGGTAGTGCCGTCGGACGCGGACGACGGCCGCCTTGCGAAGATCATCGAGCCGCGGACCGTCTTCCGCCAGCACCTCCAGTTTTTCCCGCAAATCCCGTTCGTCCCGCAAGGCAAAATAGGCCACACAGTCGCGGCCGACGTCCTCGATTTCCGGGATGCGACAAGCCAGAATGGCACAGTGCGCCGCCATCGCTTCCAGCAGCACCAACGGCATCCCCTCCGATTCCGACGGTAGCACGAACATGCGACAGCCGGCATAGAGGCTCCACAACTCGTCGCCGTACCGATATCCGAGGAAACGGATGCGCCTGTCCTCGCCTGCCTCGCGCCGCAGCATCGTCGCATATTCCGGAGCGTGATTGTGATCCCCGACGATCACAAGGGGTAAGACCAGCCGGCTCGCTCGATACGCGCGGATCAGATGCTCGACACCCTTCTGGGGCACGAGTCGACTGACGCAGAGGATGTATCCCCCACGCTCCAGACCCACGTGGCTGAGGCGGTCGGTCGGATCGCCGCCGCCTTCCACCCATGCCGGCGCGGAGACACCATTGGGCACGTGCAGGATAGACCGACCGGTCCTGTGCCGCACGAACTCGGCTTGCATCGAGGAGACGGACGTCAGCGCCGTTGGGATCCTCGCCGCCGGGATGAGAATCATCCGCAGGATTGCCTTGTCGAGAAGACTCCACTTGCCCAGACCCCACTCGAACCCATGCATGTGCAGCACTACCGGTATGTGCGCTGCGCGGGCGATCACGGACAGTGGCCCGTTGGGATAGTTGTGCAGACCGATCACATCGGGACGTTCGCGCACCGCGCTGAGAAGGGCGCGGACCGTATGGGTCAGGGTGTCGAGGTGTTTCGTCCGTATGCTGCCCTCGCGCCGTAGAAAGACGCCCCGATGGGTAGTGAGTCCCGCCGGGGTGTAGTGCTCACGGCAGTGTACGACCACGCGGTGACCGCGTGCAGCCAGGCGGGCGCCGATCTCTTCGACGACATGCTCCACCCCACCGTAGGTTGCAGGTACGCCCTTCAGTCCCACGAAATGGATCGAGAGCTGTGGGGTCATGGAGGTGCGAGCTTGATGACGGAGCTATCCATGCTTCCCTCTGTTGTTCCGGATCTGCAACGGAGCTTAGGCGCCAGGCAGGATAACACAAGGCCCGGACTCCGACTACGTCGGGAGAGCACACGGGAGAAGGTCAGGGAGACCGCTCGGGGTCGTACTAGAGAACGTCTGCGGGGCCGGTCCGAACCGGTCCGTCCCCACCGTGGTAGACTTACCGGACCGTAGATGGCAGACGGCCATCGACCGATCCGGAGGCGAAGTGCCCCTCATCTACCTCGACCACAACGCCAGTACCCCCCTCGACCCCGCCGTGGCCGAGGAGATGCGCGCCCTCCTCAACACGGCCTTCGGCAACCCCTCCAGCGACCACTGGGCCGGCCGTCTCGCTCGGAATGTCGTCGACACCGCCCGCGCCCGCACGGCCGCGCTCCTCGGCTGTGACCCCGCCGAGATCATCTTCACCAGCGGTGGCAGCGAGGCGAACAATCACGCACTCAAAGGTGTCTTCTTCATGGCCCGGCAGCGGGGGGTGGAAAACCCGCACTTCGTGACCACGGCCGTGGAACACCCCGCGATCCTGGAGCCGTTGCGGTTCCTGGAGGGACTCGGCGCCGGGGTGACGCTGGTCCCGGTCGATGGCCACGGCCGGGTCGATCCGAACGCGGTGGCCCGGGCCTTGTGCCCGGAGACGGTCCTGGTCAGCGTCATGCACGCCAACAACGAGGTCGGGACAATCCAACCGGTGGCCGAGATCGCCGCCCTCGCGCACGCCCGCGGCATTCCCGTCCACACCGATGCGGCCCAATCGGTGGGGAAGATCCCCATCCGCGTGGACGACCTCGGTGTCGATCTGTTGAGCGTGGCGGCGCACAAACTCTACGGCCCCAAGGGCGTCGGTGCGCTATTCCTCCGCAAAGGACTCGTGCTCGAACCGTTGATCCACGGCGCCGGCCACGAGTCGGGACGCCGCGCCGGCACCGAAAACGTCCTGCTGATCGCCGGCCTGGGTCGGGCGTGTGCGGTTGCCGCCCCGCACCTCGGGATGCCGGCGATCCGCGCCCTCCGCGACCACCTGGAGCAGGAGATCCTCGGCCGTTTCGCCGGTCTGGTCTCGGTGAACGGACACCCCACCGAACGTCTGCCGAACACGCTCAGCATGAACTTCCACGGTCGCGCTGGATCGGAGATCCTCGTCGCTCTCGGCGATGTCGCGGCCTCAACCGGATCGGCCTGCCACGCCGGCTCGGTGACACTGTCGCCGGTCCTGCAAGCCATGGGCGTGGAGCCGGAGATCGGCATGGGCGCGGTCCGGTTCAGCCTGGGCCGGACCACCACCTCCGCCGAAATCGACGAGGTTCTTCGCCGCCTGGGCGCTGCGGTCCAGTAACCGATTCGCGGTCGGCAGGATAGCGCGAATCCCGGCGACCCCCGGGAGATTCCCCGAAACGGCCAATCCACTCCACTCCAGGTTCAGGAAATCGTCCCAACCCGCCGATAGATGCAGTGTTGACGGCGCCTCTCTGTGGACCCCATCGCCCACTGACCGGCCCAATGCAAGGACGCATCGAGGAAGGGACCATTGCCGGTGCCCCGCGACGAGGCAGCGTGACATTACGCAAACGGACACTCCTGGCTGTCGGGGCCATGCTCGCCACCCTGGTGGTGGGTCTTTCGTACGTCTCATCGACGATGTTGCTGGGCCCGTTTCGCGCAATCGATGAAGAACGATCGCGGGGCGAACTCCATCGCGTTCTCCGGACTGTCGACGAGAGACTGGCCTCGCTCCGCTCCCGCAGCATCGACTGGGCATGCTGGGATGAGACATACCGCTTTGCCGTGGGGGAGCAGCCGAACTACGAGGCGGAAAACCTCAACGATGAAGGTCTGGCCGCGCTCGGCCTGAATCTGTTCGTCGTCATCGATCTTGCCGGGCGTCGCGTCTTTGCTACCGGCTTTGATCCGGAGAAGCAGACGCGCCTGCCGCTGCCCGCCGGGATCGACTCGGTGCTCCGAGCCCTCCCTGCCTACTCGCTGCAGGCGCGGACCGAATCGATCTACACGGGGGTTCTGAGCCTGCCAGGCGGGACACTCCTCCTGGCCACGGCCCCGATCCTCACCAGTCAGCTTGAGGGACCCGGCCACGGTACCCTGGTGCTCGGCCGCTGGTTCGTCCCGAACGATGGGGTCAGCGGTGCCGACAGGGCGAATGGCGGGAAGATCTCCATCACGCGGCTGGCCCAGTTGATGCCCATCGCAGGCACGTGGGACACGCTGCTCCGGACACCCGCGACTCGTCCAGCGGAGCCGGATTCTGCCTCTGGCCAGGCGCGTTTCGCCCTGCGCTCGTTGGCCGAGCGGGTCGAGCGCGACGACGAGCGCGGGCGTGTGGCCTGCGCAGCCGTGGTCGGAGACTTCTTCAACAGCGAACACCTGGTCATCCGGGCGGACCTGCTTGGGAAGTCGGCTGTCGAGGGGCGACGGGCTGTGCGGGTGCTCATCGGCACCTTCCTCGTGATCGGCTGCCTGTTCGGTTTGATGATCCTACTCTTGTTGGAAAGGGACGTGCTCTCCCGGGTGGACCGGCTTCATCGCGAGGTGATGGGGATCGCCGCGAGCGGTGATTTTGGCACCGGCGTGGCGGCCATCGGACGCGATGAGATCTCCGGGCTTGCCTGCTCGATCAACGATCTCGTTGGCACCCTCGACGCGTCACTCCGCGGTAAGGAGGGGATGCTGCAGGATCTCCGGCGTGCCAAGGCTGAGGCCGAGGAAATCCTGCGGGGGAAGTCCCGCTTCCTCTCCACCATGAGCCACGAGATCCGCACGCCGATGGGCGCCGTCCTCGGCATGGCCGGACTCCTGCTGGACACCCAACTGACCGAGGAGCAGCGCGAGCATGTGCAAGTCCTGCAGGGCGGGGCCGAGAACCTCCTCCATATCCTGGACGACATCCTCGATCTCTCCAAGATCGACGAAGGGAAGATGATCCTCGACCAGGAGCCGTACGACCCGCGAGAGCCGGTGGAGGACGTCGCGGGGCTTCTGGCCTGGAACGCGTCGAGAAAAGGGATCGAGATCACCACCTCCGTTGATCCCACGCTGCCGGCCCAGGTGCGGGGCGATTCGGCACGGGTGCGGCAGATCCTGACGAACCTCGTCGGGAACGCCGTCAAGTTCACCGCGAAGGGGGAGGTCGCCGTAGAGGTCACCGCCACGCATGCGGACGGGCACGAGCCGGTACTCTGCTTCGCCGTGCACGACACCGGGATCGGCATTGCTCCCGATCGGCTCCCGGTGATCTTTGATGAGTTCACACAGGAAGACCAGTCAACGACCCGGCGTTTCGGTGGCACCGGGCTGGGACTGGCCATCAGCCGCCGCCTGGCCATCCTCATGGGCGGCTCACTGACGGCCGAGAGCGTTTCCGGCGGGGGGAGTACGTTTCGTCTCACGGTTCCGCTGCAGTGCGCCGGTGCAGCCATTCCCGAGAACCTGTCCGCGGATGGCCTCCGGATACTACTGATCGATGACAGCGCGTGGAGCCGGTCCGCGGTGACGGCGCTGCTGCGCTCCTTCGGCCATATTGTGCACGAGGCGGCCTCGGCATCGGAGGCTCTAGCGAATCTTGCGTCGGGGGGCGAGGGATTCGACGCCTACCTCGTCGATCGCCGCCTGCCCGATCGGGACGGGCTGGAGCTGGCCGGGGAAATCCAGCACCGGCTGGGTGCGACCGGGCGGGTACCGGTCTTCCTTCTTTGCGGTCCCGGTGAAGCCCCGCGCGAGGTGGACGCGACCCTGCTCGGCGTGACCGGGGTCATCGCCAAGCCGGTGCGGCGTTCACGGCTTCTCGCCGAGCTGCGACGGCTATTGATCCCGAGGACGGCGAGCGACCTCCCCGCGTCGGATGCCATCGCGGTGGCTGCGCGAGGTCTTCCCGCGACCAGCGACCCGGTTCCTCCGCCCCCCGGATTCCGCGTTCTCGTCGTGGATGACAACGCGGTGAACCGGAGGGTGGTGCGCCGGATGATCGAAAAGGCCGGCGGCCGCGTGGAGGAAGCCGATGGCGGCGAGGTGGCGGTGCGCCTCTGCCGGGAGCACGCGTTCGAACTTGTCCTCATGGACGTCCAGATGCCGGAGATGGACGGATACCAAGCCACCGCCGCCATTCGTGCGGACGATGCCCGGCGAGGCACGCACACACCCATTGTTGCACTGACCGCAAATGCCCTTCCCGAAGACCGAGCGCACTGCCTGGCCTCGGGCATGGACGAGCACCTGGGCAAACCGGTCCGGTCACCCGACTTGATCCGCGCCCTTGCCAAATGGACAAGACACACGAAGGAGGAACCGACCATGGAAGGAAACGGCTCGCCACGACCGCCGCAATCGCTGCTGCCTCCGCAACCGCCGCAACCGCTGCAACTGGAGCGCCTGGACGAAATCTCAGGCGGGGACACGGAGTTCGAAAAGGAACTGTTGGGCGAGTTCCTGCGCACCGCGCCGATCCTGGTGGAGGATGTGGCGAAAGCTGTTGCCGCCAAGGACGCGGCGACGGCGCAGCGGGCGGCGCACACGTTAAAGGGTTCCTCGGGTTCGATTGGGGCCGGTCCCCTCGCCGAAGCGAGCCGATTTCTCGAGGAGACCTGTAAGCAGGGTCGTTTCGAGGAAGCGGCGCCGCGCCTGGACCAGATCCGGATCGGGCTGGACGATCTCGCAGCGTTTGTCCTGGGACATTACGGCGACATGGCCGCCTGACACGGCCGGAGCCGAGCCGGTCGCTCGACTACAGAGATTACAGCCGGCGGTGTCGAACCGGCAGCTCGGCTACAGAGAACCTAGCCGACGGCGTCGGGCGGGGCATGCATCATCGCCTCGGCTTCCGGCCGAGGCCGATTCTGTGCCGGATCCCAGTAGGGCGACAACCGCCGCAGCGAGGCGACGATTCCCGGGAAGACCTCGATGACGCGCTCGATCTCCGCCTCCGTGTTGTAACGGCCGAGGGAGAAGCGGATCGACCCGTGCATGGCTGTGAACGGCACCCTCATCGCACGTAGGACATGCGACGGCTCAAGCGAACCGGAAGTGCAGGCCGAGCCGCTCGACGCGCAGATACCGTGATCGTTGAGTTCGTAAAGCATCCCCTCTCCCTCGATGAAATGCGCCGAGAGGTTCAGGGTGTTGGGCAGTCGCTCGGCCCCTTCACCGTTCACCTCGACAAACGGTATAGCCGCGCGCAATCCGGTCTCCAGGCGGTCGCGGAGCCGGCGGATCCGCGCCTCGACCGCATCGTGGTCTTCTTGCGCCAACCGGCAGGCGCGCGCAAGACCCGCGATGTAGGGAACATTCTCGGTGCCCGCGCGACGGCCTGACTCCTGGTGTCCGCCCACAAGAAACGGCCGCAGCCGTGCACCACGCCGCGCGAAGAGGACGCCGACCCCCTTCGGTGCGTACAGCTTGTGCCCGGAGAAGGCGAGGAGATCGACCTCCCGCAGCGCACCGTTCATGTCGAGCGGCACTTTCCCCGCCGTCTGGGTTGCGTCCGTGAAGAAGAGGATCGATGGGTCGGTCTCCTTGGTCAGCCGGGCCAGATCCGCCACCGGAAAGACCACGCCGGTCTCGTTATTGGCATGCATCACCGCCACGAGAAGCGTTTCGCCCGGGCGCAGTGCGCGCGCCAGGGTCCGGGGATCACATCGCCCCGCGCGGTCCACCGGCAGGAACTCGACATCGAATCCGCCGCGTGCCAGGTCTTTCGCGACCTCATAGACCGCCGGGTGCTCCACCGCGGTCGTGACGAGGTGCCTTCGCCCCGGGTTCGCGCGGACAGCGCCGTGGAGCGTGGCGTTGACGCTCTCGGTAGCGCAGGAGGTGAAAAGAACCTCTTCCAGAGCCGCGCCGCCGAGGAATGCCGCCACCGTCTCCCGCGCCCGCCGCACAGCCTGCGCTGCCGGCTTCGCCCGCTCGTAGACCGAGCTGGGGTTGAAGTACTCGGTTGTCAAGAACGGCAGCATCGCCTCCAGCACCTCCGGCGCGACGGCAGTGGTGGCGTTGTTGTCGAGGTAGATGGTGCTCGGGGATTCGGGGTTCATCGCTCTGACCTCTTGATCCGGACGGTGGCGGAACACAATGGAGCCGAGCCCTCGGGTCGCGGGCAGGGCCGGTCAGTTCAGACGCTGATCACCCGGATCCGTGGGTCGATGGTGTCCTTGAGAACCTGCTCCACCGTGAGCTTCATGGTGAAGCCGGCGCCGCCGCACCCGGCACAGGCGCCGGTGAGCCGGCAATAGACCAGCATGTCTTTGATGTCGACGAGTTCCAGGTCGCCGCCATCACGCTGCAGGAGGGGCCGGATGTATTCGTCGATGGTGCGCTCCACCTTCTTGCTGAACAGGAACGGGGAAACGGGAACGGGCGTCTCGGTCCCGCCCTCGCGCGGGGCGGGAGCATCGGGTTCGGCCCGCAGACGCGTGGGCCGGCGGCCCCAGGCCTCGTCGAGCAGGTCTTGCAGGCCGCCCGGCACGTGGTGGCACGACATGCAGGCGCCGCCCGCCTTGATGGCACCGGTGATCTCCGGGATCGTCTTCAGGCCGAGCTCGCGGATCTTCCGCTTTATGTACGGCTCGCTCAGAGTGAAACAGTTGCAGACGATCCGGCCATCTTCCTTTTCGTCGGCATGCGCGCCGAGGCCGAGCGCACCCAGATCCGCGCCCCGTTTCGTCGCCCAGTTGAAAACCGCCGCCTCCAACGCCTCGGCCCCCATCACGGAGCAGTGGATCTTCTGCTCCGGGAGGCCATCCAAGTACTTCACGATATCGGCGTTGGTGACCCCAAGCGCCTGAACCGGCGTGAAGCCGCCCTCCTCGATGAGGCGGCAAAGCGCCTCCGACGCGGCGATGGCCGAGGTGCAACCGAAGGTGAGGTAGCGCGCCTCGGTGATGACGTCCTGCAGCGGGTCGGTGGGATGGCGCCGCACGCGGAAGGTGAAGCGCAGAGCGTCGCCGCAGGCGATGGAGCCGTGCTCGCCGAAGCCATCCGGGTCCTCGATCTCGCCCATGTGCGTTCCCGGCTTCCCGTGGACCGCATCCATGAAGAGCTGCTTGGTCTTCTCGCTGTAGTCCCAGCCCATCGTCCCCTCCCGCTGCCTGCCGTCTGCGCCTGCTGTCTGCCGGTCCCGCCGTGTCCGGGGCGATCCGGGGGCCGGAACGCCTCTTGCCAATGCGATCCGGCGGCTGACCAGGTATCCTACCGCGGGTCCACTGACTGAAGCAACGCGGCTGTCGAGGAAGATGGTCGGAAACGTCCGGAGGCTCCTGCCAGTCTCGCCCCAGAACCCACCGGGCCGGGCCGCCGCCGCCGAGAACGTGCCCGCGGATGGCCAGGGGGCAGCGGCGGGTGCCGCGGTGCCGCGAGCCCTATAAAGTTGTGGTATCGTGAAGGCATGGATCTCTTCGACGAGTTCTTCGCCATCACGCAGATGCTGGACAAGGCGCGAATCCGGTACGCGGTGGTCGGAGGCTTGGCCATGGCGTTTCATGATGAACCGCGCTTCACGCGGGACATCGACATCCTGATCCATCCGGACGATTTCCCTCGCCTTCCCGCGCCCATGACGGCGAGGGGGTATACCGAGGCGACCGAGCCCTGGACCTTTCAGAACACGCCACTGACCCTCCATCGTTACGTCAAGACCGAAGCCGAAGACCACCTCGTCGTGGACATTCTGGTCGGAGAGCTTGCTCGGCATCGGGAGATCGTGGAGGCAGCCACGAACCAGGTCGGGTCAGACGGCACGGTCAAGGTTGTCCGCCGCGAGGATCTTATCTGGTTGAAAGAGCAGCCTGGTTCGGATCAGGACCGATTGGACATACGGAGGCTGCAGGATGACCAGAATCGAGAAGGTCGTTCGAGAGGTAAGTGACCTCCGCAACTTCTTCCTACGCATCCAGCGAATCAGGAATGATGACCGGCGAGCGCGAGCAGCGACCGATCACCCGGCCCGCAAAGAGCCTGAGTCGCCCCGAGCGTGACCCGACCGATCGGCGGCTGATATCTTTTCGGCTCTCGCCCGTTGACGTGAACTCGGCGTCGTTCGCCCGTCGGCTCTCGCCCGGCTTTGCTCTCCGCCGCCGGGGGGCGACATCCGCCGCCGTCACCTCAGCATTGTCGCAGGATTGCTCCGTCCTTGACCCCGCCCCGCCGGAAACTCATATTGAACTACTCAGGCAGCCAGAAGTCAGAATTCAGGCGTCAGAATGAGGGCGCTCCTCGACGAGACTCGAGGATCCGCCGGCAACCGTGGCACGGGGGGCAGCAGATGCGTGCGCTTCACGCCCTGATCATCGACGATTCCGGACTGGCCCGGAAAACCATCCTGCAGGCCCTCGCGCAGACGGGCCTCGCGAACTTCAGCTTCACGGAGTTCGGTGACGGTGTCGACGCCCTGGAGACGGCCCTGGGCGAAGGGGTCGACCTGATCTTCGTCGACATGCACATGCCCCGAATGGGGGGGGTCGAGTTCCTGCGCCAACTGCGCAAGCATCGCCACCAGGGCCCGCCGGTCGTGATGGTTACTTCCGAGTCGCACGGAGATCTGCTGCTTTCCGTCGTCAACGACGCCGGGGTCGATGCCCTGCTCCTCAAGCCTCTCGATGCGGGGCGGCTGAAGAAGGGGCTGCTACCGATCATCCAAGCGATCCCGATGAAGGAAGGCCCGTGGCGCGTGCCGCACGGCGAGTGCGCCGCCCAGGCGGTGCGGCAAGCCTTCTCCCGCGTCTGCCAACTGGAGCTGGTGGAGGCAACCGAGGCGGAACCCGTCGGTCCCGGTCCGGTTGTCTATGGTCTGTTCACTCTCTCGGGAGACGTCCACTGGAACTTGACCCTTGGCCTCGACGGCCCGGTAGCCGAAGAGGCAGCCACGCGTTTCGGCGGATACTCGATGACACTCGACCACCCGGAACTCGGCGACGCCATCGCCGAGCTCACGAACATCATAGCCGGGGGCCTCAAGCGAATGTTGAACGAGTGCGAGTTGGCCGTGCAGCAATCTTTGCCCTCGGTCCTCAGCGCCCGTGATCTGCGATTCCTTGTCGAGCGCGGCCGGCCGACGGCGAGCGACCAGATGTACTTCCTCACGGACCTCGGGCGCGTTTGGATCTCGGTCAGCGCCGGGCTGAATCCGGGCCTCACGCTCTGAAATCAACCCGGCCGACCGGCGATGGACTGTAAATACCGCTATTTCAGGCATCTTCGCACCGCGATCCACCGGCATCGGCTCGCCATCATCGGGGTCCCCCCAGGGCCGGAACCGGGGAGCTCCCGACTTCCGGGCGAGAGGCGTGCGCTTGACCCCGAAGACGCCCGTCCCCATGATGCTTGTCGGCAATTGGGAATCTCAATACATCATCGCATAAGGAGGTTGTATGGGAGACATCGGGAGATGGCGCAGTGTGGGGATTTCTATGGCAACACCGACACTACTGCTGTTCCTGCTTTCTTCAGTCTGCTTGGCGAGGAGCTTCGGCGTTCCCGCAAACGGTTTCATGGACGATTTTGAAGACGGCAACCTCACTGATATGAAAGGCTCGGGCTTTGCGATATCTTCTAACGCGATTTACGGATCGAAATCACTTGCATGCAAGACCGTGGCGAATGCCTCCTATACCACAGCCTACCTGCGCAGTATATCAGAGGGTATGGATTCCGGCTGGCGCAGGATATCGCAGGGGGCGTTGTCGGCAGTGATTGTCGGAGATAGCGATGGCTCGGTTCCAGGCATAGGTTTCGTTGCAACCAATGGTGGGGCCGTATATGCCGTATTGAACCTTGCGACCCAGACAATGTCCATTTGCTCAAGGAGTCCGAAGGGCGCCGTCACCGAACTCAAGAGCATTCAGGTCACGATTTCCGCGGGCGACAAATCGAAGCTGGAGGTTCTCTGGTCTCCGCTTGCCAATGCGTGCATCGCATCCTTGTACGCCGAGAGAGAAACCTCGTGGTATCTGAAAGAGAGCCTCAGGGCTCTTGCCAACCTCCCCGATGCGCGGTATCCGTTCATAGGGGACTCCGGCGGCGGCGCGCGATTCGACGATGTGACATTCGACCCCAACCTTGACAACTGGAATTACGACTGGGAATTCTACACATCGCCCATTCTTGTCCCCGAAAAGCCGGCGGCATACGGAACATCGGCGACGAATTTCGCAAACGGTGTGCACTGGAAATGGACACAGGATGATAAGTTCTACATGCGCATGAGAAATGGTGTGACATATTCGAGCAGCGATGTCCTGCACTGGAACAAAGTCGGGGTGAGTCCTATATGGTGCCCATCGGACCCCTGTCTGCTCATCGACCCGTTCGGCGACGGATGCGTCTATATGAGTTCTAGGTCTTTCCCGTGGTTTAGGAGTGACGGAAGCGATGGATTTGTCAAGTGGGACATCGTCGCTGGCCTGGGACTGAATACGCACGGATTGAAGGGGGCACTTCAGGACATTATCGATGTGAGACGGTTTCCCGGCCTGCTTGATTCAGTGTCCTTCCGCGGAAAGAGATACCGTTTTGTCGGAGTGGGTGAGTATACGTTTGATCCGTTTTCATCGATCGTGCTTTCCAACGATCTGCATACATGGGTAAGGCCGGACACGGTGAACCCGGTCCCGGCACGGACCCGTGGGCGCAACTGGGAGGAAAGAGGGGACGCCATTGGGTGCGCTTATCCGATGGCCGATGGGAACATTCTGATCATTTCCTGCACATGTACTGCGTCCGGCTATACCGGAGGCGGCTTTGAAGCCACGAACGTAACCGCCGTCCTTGACGGACGGCAACCGTGGAAAACCCTGAAAGTGTCCCGCTTGCCCATGACCCCGGCGTCTTCCACCGATTGGACAAAGGGACCAAACATGCCGAATTCATTCGTCTACGACGAGGCGGATGACGTTCTGTATTTTTTCAGCGATTTCGGTGACAAGGCGCAGGGTGTGTCGCGGGTGCGGAATTTCAGCAAGTAGCGTGCTCCCTGCATTCAAATGGTGATCGGTTCGTATGGGTCCGCCCCGGTGGTGTCCTGGAACACGCCCGTCTTTGATGACCGGGGTGCTCACGCATGCACCCCCGGTGCCTCGTGCCCCGTCTTCCGCACATACTCGATGTAGCTGCCCGGGTACTGGCGCGGCCACCGCTCGCCATCCGTTCCGTACTCCAGTTCGAGCACCCGAGTCCCCAGCCCCTTCAGAAACGTCCGGTCGTGCGAGACAAACAGCATCGTGCCCTGGAACTGCCCCAACGCCTCGACCAGCATCTCCTTGGTCTCGAGGTCCAGGTGGTTCGTCGGCTCGTCGAGCACCAGGAAATTCGGAGGATCAATGAGCATCCCCGCCATGACGAGGCGCGACTTCTCGCCGCCGGAAAGCACGCGGATCAGCTTGTCGACGTCTTTGCCAGAAAACTGAAACGCGCCCAGGCAGCTTCGGAGCACGCCCTGGGTCTCTTTGTGGTGGTCGTGCTGCAGTTGCTCGAACACCGTGCGCGCAGGATCGAGGAGATCGAGCGCCTGCTGGGAGAAGTAGCCCATCTTGAGGCTCGCCCCGAGGCGCACCGACCCGGCGTCGGGTTCGATCACCCCGGCCACCATTTTCAGGAGTGTCGATTTCCCGGCACCGTTGCGCCCCAGCACGCACCAGCGCTCGCCTCGGTGGATCGAAAAGTCGAAGCGTTCGTAGATCTTGCGGGGACCATAGGCCTTGGTCACGCCCTTGAGCATCAGGACATCGTCGCCCGACCGCGACGGCTGGCGGAAGTCGAACTTCACCACCACCCGCCGGCGCGGCTCCTCGATCTCCTCGATCTTGTCGAGCTTCTTCACCCGCGACTGTACCTGCGCCGCCTTGGCCGCATGCGCGGCGAAGCGTTCGATGAAGCGGCGCTCCTTCGCGAACATCGCCTGCTGGCGCGCATAGGCCGCCTCGCGCTGGGCCTCCTGGATCACCCGCTCGCGTGCGTAGAAGTCGTAGTCTCCGCCCCAACTCGTCAAGTCCCCGCCGTCGATCTCGATGATGCGTGTCACGGTGCGATTCATGAAGTCGCGGTCGTGACAGGTCATGAGCACCGCCGCCGCCGAATTCTTCAGGAATTGCTCGAGCCACAAGATCGACTCGATGTCGAGGTGGTTCGTCGGTTCGTCCAAGAGCAGAACATCGGGCTTCATCAGCAGCACCTTGGCCATCGCCACGCGGGTCTTCCAACCGCCGCTCAGGGCACCGACATCACCGTCGATCTGGTCCTGTTCGAAACCGAGGCCGTGGAGCACGGTGTAGGCGCGGGCCTCGAGATCGTAGCCGCCGCGATGCTGGTACTCGTCCTGCACCACACCGTAGCGATCGAGCAGCGAGTCCATCTCATCGGTCCGCCCTGGATCGGCGAGCGAGTGCTCGAGATCCGTGAGCTCGTGGTGGAGGTCCCCGAGGCGACCGCTCCCGGCGATCGCCTCATCGAGCACGCTGCGGCCGGACATCTCGGCTGTGTCTTGCCGGAAGAAGCCGATCGTGGTGCGCTTTGGAATCGATACATCACCCTCGTCGGGCTGCTCTTCCCCCGCGATCACACGAAACAGCGTGGTCTTGCCCGCACCGTTCGGCCCTACCAGGCCTACCTTCTCGCCGGGGTTGAGCTGCATCGAGGCCTCCAGGAACAGGATCTGGCGACCGTACTGCTTCGAAATGTTGTTCAATGCGATCATAGGATGAAGAGGATAGCAGATCGGGGCAGGTTCGGTGAGCGTGCGCATTCGAGCATCTGCCTGCGAGCTTGCCCGATCCGGGAGCGCCGAATACGATAGAGATCGGAGGGGTTGAAACCGGCGTAGCGCGATCGGCTGCGCCCGAACGATATCGTTCATGGGAGGCACTGTGTTCACTCGATGCGCTTTCTTCTCTCTCCTCCTGGGTCTGGCGATCATGACATCATTCGCCCGTGCCCAATCGTTTCTTGCCTGGAGGGAGCTGCCCCCCGGCCCCTACGCCGTAGGCTTCAGCACCGCGACGGTTGAGGACCTGACCCGGACCCTCCGGGCTCCCACGGATTTCTTCGGGCGACCGCGGCCGGGCTACGGCCGGCGCCCGATTCACATCGCCGTCTGGCAACCGGCCGAGTCCGCGACGAGTGGCCTCGCGATGACCTACGGTGACTACCTACCCTTGCTGGCCTGGGACACCGGACCGGAAGCGGAGGGCGCGGCGGCGCGCGCGGTCGCCGAGTTGCAATACATCCAGACGGTCACACCGCAGGCCGGTTCACCGGACCAGCCATCCATCGACCGGCTGATGGGCGAACGCGTGTGGGCGCGCCGCGACGCCAAGCCCGCGCCGGGGAAATTTCCGGTCCTCGTCTATGCCCCGGGCATGGGGTATCCGGCGTTCGACAACTCCGTGCTGTTCGAGTATCTGGCCAGTCACGGCTACATCGTGGTCGCGGCCCCGTCGACGGGCCCGGACGCGGGGCGGATGCCCTGGAACGCTTTTGGCTTGGAAGCCCAAACGAGGGACCTCGAGTTTCTCGCCGGATACGTCCAATCCCTGCCGCAAGCCGATTCCGAGCGCATCGGCACCGCGGGGTTCAGTTGGGGCGGCCTCTCCAGCGTCCTCTTTGCGCTCCGCCACGCCCGGGTCAGAACGGTCATCAGCCTGGATGGGACCCTCCGAGAGGAGCAGTCCCTTGCGGTCGCACGGACCTTCCCTCACTTCAGACCAAAGCGGCTTCGGGTTCCGCTGCTCGTGTTCACCGCCGCCCCTGACGTCGCGAACCCCGAGTCCTCGGACGAGTCGTTTCTGGATCAGGCCCTGTATGCCGAGATGACTCGGGCCGTCGTCCCCGGAATGGAGCATCACGACTTCGGGTCCATGTCGAGCCTTTTGCGTCGATGCTCTCGAGACGGGATAGCCCGGGACTGGTCGGCGGCCACGGCGGGCTACGAAGCCGTTTGCGCGTTGACGCTGGAGTTTCTCGACACGCACTTGCGGGACATGGGCGCGGCGGAACCGGGCAGCGAAATCGCGAACGTGTGCACCGTCTCGACCCGCAAGGCGGAACAGGCCCCGCCGACTCCCGAGGACTTCCTGGAAGTTCTCGATAGGAATGGTCTGCCGGCCGCCACGGAACTGGTCCGGACCGCCGCAAAGAGCCACCCGGACGTCGCAACATCCTTTGAGGGCGCCATCATACAGGCTGGCTATGCTTTTCTAGGAACCGGGCGCATCGCGGACGCCATAGCCATCCTGGCGCTCTGTGTCGAGATCCTGCCGGAGTCCGTCAATGCCTCCGACAGTCTGGGCGAGGCCTACCTGGCAGCCGGGGAGCTGGACAAGGCCGAGACATCGTACCTGGATGCCAAGAGCAAACTGGAACGAATGACAGGCCTGTCCGCCGAAACCAAGGCTATGTACGTCGCCAGCGCCGACCGGGCTCTAGCGGCGATCGCGAAGAAGCGCCAGAAGTAGGGAGCTGCGGCAGGGGCACGGGAGGTCTGCCACGGTGTGAACTCCAAGGAGGCGAGGGGGTGAGCTTTGCACGGCCGAGATAGATTCCGGAGGAGTCTCTATGGCCAACTACGGCGGTTTGATTGGAAGGCGACGGTTTTCGTTCCGGTGCTGTTTGTTCTGGTTTGCGGCTCTCTCGCGTTTGGGTAGGAGACCCGGTCGATGTTCAAAGTCGACGCCTACGAGGGTACGGCGACAAACCTCGGTCTTCTTGATGCGGAGACGTCGCTTTCGGAGGCTCGACGGCTCTTGCAGCGTGCCGACTATGACTATGTGAGGAGCCTCGATGCGCTGGACCGGGCGACCGGGCGACGGACTTGGTGAGACAAAGCTGACTCAGGGAGGAACGCGATCATGCTAAGAGGATTCGTTTTCGGGGCCGCTGCGGTCGTCGCAACCGGATTGCTGGGAGCGTACCTGCTCATCGCGACCGGCGGCATACCGGCCAACGCGGACGCCAAGCCATCAGGGCTGGAGGAATGGGCCGCTCGCAAGTCCTTACACGCGACGATCGCGCGCCAGGCACCGAAGGGCTCGCCGCCCGTAGCCGCCGACGACGCGAACCTCGCCGTTGGCGTGAAGATCTACGCCGCGAACTGCGCGGTTTGCCACGGTGCTGCCGACGGCGAGGCGTCAAACATCGCCCAGGGATTGTATCAGCGCGCTCCCCAGCTCGCGAAAGATCCCGTCGACGACGACGAGGAGGGTGAGATCTACTGGAAAGTCCGCCACGGTATCCGCCTCACCGGCATGCCGTCCTTCCGAGCGACGCTGGCGGAGACGAAGCTGTGGCAGGTCACGCTCTTCCTCAAGCACATGCCGGACCTGCCTCCGGCCGCGAAGGAGGCGTGGATCGCCGTGCCCGGCCAAACCACCCCGAGCTCAACGCAGGAGGCCAGACATGGAACATAGGATCAGCGAGCTGGCCGAGCGCTGGCTGCGCAAGAAGCCGACGGACCTGACGGAAAGCGAACACCAGGTCTTGCGACACATCGCCGAACGCAAGCAGATCACCCGACACGTCGGGGAGGCTGTGGGCGAGCAGCAGACGGTCGGACAGCGGGTGGCGGACAGAGTCGCCTCCTTCGGCGGCTCTTGGCCTTTCATCTTCATTTTCGGCGCGGTCCTTTTCACTTGGATCGTTCTCAATTCGCTGATTCTGTTGACCGGGCATCATCCCTTCGATCCCTACCCGTACATTCTGCTCAATCTTGTGCTCTCCATGTTGGCCGCGATCCAGGCGCCGGTCATCATGATGTCGCAGAACCGTCAGGGGGTGAAGGACCGGATCCAGGCCAACCATGACTATGAGATCAATCTAAAGGCCGAAGTGGAGATCATGACTCTCGGCGAGAAGCTTGACGATCTTCGAGAGCGCCGTTGGGAGGAGCTGATCGCGATCCAGGTGGATCAGATCAAGCTGCTCAAGGAATTGATCGAGCAGAAGGCGGGTGGGACGGGGGCGGCGGGAGGGTCGGCTCGGTGATCCGCGTAGCGGGCTCGCGCGGCACTCACAGGTGACTCAGCTCGCCCTGCTCGGCCCCGTGCCCCCGGCCAGCAGAGCGAGGCCAGCAACGTGGACATTCTTGTGGAGGTCGGCCCTCCCACCGGTCTGCGGTTCGTGGATCTCGCGGAACGGATCGAGTCATCGCCGGCATTCACGCGGGCGTGGTCTCCCGCTGAACCATCACTGTCCGGACCACGGGTTGCCTATCGGCGTTCGGATCGTTCGGACCCGTCTACGCGTGCCTCGCCCTGACGCCGGCACTCAGATGTAGCCGAACAGAGGCGGAAACACGATCACGACGAAGGCGGCCCAGACCGAATAGAGAGGGAGATACGCCGTCTGCCAGCTCTCGATGGCGGCGAACGGTCGGCATCCACGCAGGAACTGCGTGTAGAGCCAGGCCGATCCCGCGAGGTTGACGAGCAAGATGAGATTCTCACCGAGCGCCGCCACTCGGTTGGGGGTGAAGCCGAACTCCCGGATACGCGACGCGATGGCGGCCAATGCCACCGAGTCGACAACAAGCGCGCTAGCCACCAGCAGCAGCAACAACCTGTCGAAGAAATCGCTCGGCGCCTCTGGATCGCGCGCCGAGGCAGCGTAGAGCACGAAACCGACGACCAGCACCAGCAGCAGATCGAAGCCGATCAGCACATCCCGCTCGACGCGGATCGGACTGCCGGTCCACGCCATGGTCGCCAGAAACGTCAGCAGCACGACCGTGAACAGCGGCGTGAACAGCCGCGTCAGCACGGGCGCCATGTTCTCGATGACGCTCTGCTTTGCCTCCACCAGCCACGATCCAACGATGACGGCTCCCATCGCGCCACACGGGATCAGCCAACCCCCGGCCACCGACTCGGCGTTCATCCCGATGGCCTTGAACATCATCACCGTAAAGGCCGTGAGAACGCCCCCGCCGAGGGCGATCAGCACGTAGTAGATGAACAGCTCGCCTGAGAACCGCACGAAGTCCATCCGCCCCACGCCCGCAAACCATCGTCCACCCGTGTAGGCGATGCCGACGACGAGCCAGAGCGCGACCGGCAGATGCAACGCGGTCAACAGGCTGGTATCGCTCCGCGCCGCGAAGGGAAAGACATTGGCGAATACACCGGCTGCCACAAACGACAGCGCCAGCCAGACGCAGCTCACAACGTCGAGTCCGCGCCTCCAGGCGAAGTAGCCGGCGAGCTGCGGCAGCACGAACAGGCCGGCGTTGCGGGCGTAGAACGACTCATCGCCGCCGCCGAGCCGAAGGCCGAAGAGCGCGGGCGCCTTGATGGCCAACGCAGCGATGACCGCGAGACCCAAGACGACGAGCGCCTGGGTGCGTGCCGCCTGCTTCGGCTCGCCGGCGGCGTCGGAAGAGATGACCATCTGTTTCCACAATCGCTGCGAGTGCTCGCGGGCGAACTCACGCGAGAGCGCGTCCCGGATGCCCAGGCGCTTGATTGCGATCAGGAAGGCTTCGTCCGGCGCCAAGCCCGCATCCGTCAGGGCCGTTACTTGATCGCGCAGGTGACCTTCCAGCTCCTCCACGTCCGGAGCATGGATGGCGGAACGGCGACGCAGATACGTTCGCCATTGCGCGATCTGATCCTCGATGGGTGACCGACCGGCGAGGGTCGTCATGCCGTAGACGCTTTCATCCAGATGCCGCGCAGTGTGTCGTCCACCACCTGCCGGCGCTCCCGCTCGACCGCAAGCTGTGTCCTCCCCTGTCTGGTGATCCGTTCGTACTTGCGCTTCTGGCCGGTTTCGGACTTCCCCCACCTCGCCGCGACGAGATCCTTCTCGATGTCCATACATGCAGCTTTATACATTGCTGTTCTACGTATGTCTACAAGAAGAAGATCGCGTGCGCCGACAATCCGAAGCGTGGTCTCGATCGCGGGGCCTACGTCCCCTGGGTGGGGATGGGCAGAGGGCGCGATAGTGCGCCTAGATCTCGACACGCTGAAGGATTTCCAGGCACGCGCCCCGGCTGCCCAGATGGCGCTGCCAACCTGGGAGCACTACGCGCCGGTCCTCGTTGCCGCCCGCGCGGTAGCCGAGAAGCACCCGGAGACGGCGTTTCTTATCACCGGCTGGTGGATGGATGGAAGCATTCATGAAACGATCGGTGCAGTTTGCCTGAAACGCCGTCATGTTCGCCGGTTCGACGCCGAGGCACATTGGCACTTGCCTCCCGAGTCCCCGAGGCGGACTCTTTCCATCGATGCTGAGCGGAGCCGGGCGAAACGAGACAGGAGGAAAGGAAAGGAGTTTTGGCATGAAACGGACGGCAAACGCGACCTGGAATGGCGGCTTGAAGGATGGCCAAGGGACTTTCAGCGTCGCCAGCGGCGCCATCAAAGGCCAGAAGGTTTCCTTTCGCACACGCTTCGAAGATGCTCCCGGGACCAATCCGGAGGAGCTGATCGCCGCCGCCCACGCGAGCTGCTTCAGCATGGCCCTCAGCGGGCAGCTCGGAGAGCACGGTATCACGGCCGAGGAGATCGAGACGACCTGCACCATCACCTTCGAGAACCTGACGCTGATCAAGAGCGTGCTCCAGACCACCGTCAAGGCGCGCGGCGCGGACAAGGCAAAGGTCGAGGAAGCGGCGGCCGCAGCCAAGGCCGGCTGCCCAATCTCCAAGGTGCTGAAGCTGGAGATCGCTCTCGAACTGACCATCGCTACGTGACGCCTGGGTCACCGCCGAGATTCGGAGCGGAGCGACTTGTCATGACGCCAGGGCCGTCTCCCGCAACAAGCCGCTCTGTGATGGCACGCACGCAGCGATGGGCTTCACGGATCGGCGACGACGAGCCTAGGAGCTGTTTGGCGTGAAACTGTCGAACGAACAGCGCGAGACCGGACGTGTCGAAGCGTTCAGTGACGGCGTCTTCGCGATCGCCATCACGTTGCTCGTCCTCGAGCTGAAGGTCCCGCCCGTTGATCGCAACACGAGCGGGCAGGCGCTCGGGAATGCACTGCTGCGCCTCTGGCCGTCGTTCGCGGCGTTTCTCACGAGCTTCGCCGCGATTCTCATCATGTGGATGAACCATCACGGGATCTTCCGGATGGTGCGGCGAGTGAGCGGACCGTTTCTGGCGGCCAACGGTTTTCTCTTGCTCACGGTGACCTTCGTTCCTTTTCCGACCGCCGTGCTGGCGAGCCACATGCTCGGCCCGTCGTCGACCATCGCGGCTGCGTTTTATTGCGGAACCTACGTTCTGGTGAGTATCGCCTACAACGCGCTGTGGGAGGCTGCCACCCGAGGTGGGCTCCTGCGCTCCGGAGTGCCGGAGTCCCATGTGCGCAAGATTCGTCGCGCGTATCGCGCCGGCTTCTTCGTCTACGTCGCGGCGACGGGGCTTGCGCTCTGGAACGCCCACGCCGGGCTGGCCTTGTCGACCGCGCTCTGGCTGCTCTGGGGTGTCCTGGAGTATTCGGACGAGAAGGCCAGTGGCGGACGGGCCACCTCGGATGGAGCGTCGTGACGGCGGCGCTCGACGCTCAGCTCCCCCCGCCAAGTGCCTTGTACAGCGCGATCCGATTGGCCTTCTCGGCCAGGCGCAGGGCGACGCCCGTCCTCTGCGAGGAGAAGAGCGAGCGCTGTGCCACCAGCACGCCGAGGTAACCATCGAGCCCTGCTTGGTAGCGCGCCTCGGAGAGCCGGAGCGTCTGCTCGAGCGCGACCAACAGGCGGTCCCAGGCCTCGCGTTGCTCGAGTAGCGTCGTGCGCAGGGTAAGACCATCGGCGACCTCCGCGAACGCCGCCTGAATCGTCTTCTCGTAGGCGGCAACCGCGATCTCGCGCTCGATCTTCGTCATCTTCAGACTCGCCCGCGGGCCACCGCCCCCGAAGATCGGCACCTGGACGACCGGAGCATAGCGCCAGCTATGGGTGTCGGAGACGAACAGATGCTCTAGATCGGGAGAGAGCGTGCCCAGGGCCGCGGTCAGCGAGATGTGCGGGAAGAAGGCGGCGCGCGCGGCGCCGATATCGGCGTTGGCCGCGCGCAGGCGATGCTCGGCCGCGAGAATGTCGGGACGAGAGAGCAGGACCTCGGAGGGTAGCCCGACCGCGAGCGCAGGGAAGTCCACCAGCGGGCTCAGATCCTCGGGCAGGAGCTCGTCCGGCAGCGGTGCGCCCACCAACAGTTCGAGAGCGCGGCGAGGACTAAGAAGATGGCGAGCACCGAAAACGCGTAGAGCAGGCCGGCCTGCGACTGGGCCATGCGCTCCTGGTAGGAGATGCCGGTCCACTCGTGGCCGATCCCCTTCGGGAGCTCCGCAACGTGCTCCTCCATGGCCTGCATCGCCTCCCCGGAGCTGTGGCCCGGCGCGGCCTCGCCCTGAATGTTGATCGCCGCCTGGGCGTTGTAACGCTCGAGCCGCGGCGATCCGTAGACCCAGCGCCCGGAGGCGATCGCCGAAAGCGGAACGAGACCGCCGCGGGTGCTGGGCAGATACAGCCGGTCGAGGTCGGACGGCAGCATCCGAAACGGCGCGTCGGCCTGCGCGTAGACGCGCTTGACGCGGCCACCCTGGACGAAGTCGCCGATGTAGGCGCTGCCAAACGCCCCGGAGAGGTAGCTCTGCACGACGCTCGGCAGCACGCCGAGGGCGCCGGCTTTCTCCCAGTCGATGTCCACCTTGTACTGGGCCACGTCCTCCAATCCATTGGGTCGCACCCGAACCAGCCGCGGGTCACGCATCGCGGCGCCGAGTAGCTGATTGCGCGCGGCCATGAGCTGTTCGTGGCCCAGCCCGCCCCGGTCCTGCAGCATGAGGTCAAAGCCGGTGGCCGACGCCAGCTCCGGGATCGCCGGGGGGGAAACACGAACCCTCTCGCCTCGCGAATGCCCGCCAGAACCGGCATCGCCCGGGCCGCGATCGACTTGACCCGCAGCTCCGGACGATTGCGCAGCTTCCAGTCCCTGAGCTTGAGGAAGATCATCCCCTGGTTCTGGCTGCGGCCCCCGAAGCCCATTCCGGTCATTCCCATGCTCGCTTCGATCGCATCCTTCTCCTGCTCCAGGAAGTGCTTCTGCACGCCTTTGACAACGAGGCCGGTCTGCTCGAGCGTCGAGCCGGCCGGAGTCTGGACCGAGGCGAGCAGAATGCCCTGGTCCTCCTCGGGAAGGTAGGCGGTCGGCATGCGCGAGAAGAGCGCCGCCAGGCCGGCGACGATCACCACGAACACCGCCACGTAGCGGAGGCGGCGGCCGAGGATGTGCCCGACCACCCGTTCGTATACGTCGCGCATGCGGTAGAAGAGGCGGTCAAACCAGAGAAAGAAGGGCTTGAGAACCCGGAAGCCGGTCTCGGCCGCCTCGTGGCCCTTCTCGACCGGCTTGAGCAGCCCGGCACACAGGACCGGCGAGAGGATCAAGGCGACCACCACCGAGAGCAGCATCGAGGCGACCACTGTGATCGAGAACTGCCGGTAGATAACGCCGGTCGAGCCCGGGAAGAACGCCATCGGGCCGAAAACCGCAGCCAGGACGAGGCCGATGCCGACGAGCGCACTCTGGATCTGGTCCATCGACTTCGCCGTGGCCTCGCGCGGCGACAGCCCTTCCTCGCTCATAAGCCGCTCGACGTTCTCGACCACCACGATCGCGTCATCGACCAACAGACCGATCGAGAGCACCATCGCGAACATGGTCAGCATGTTGATCGAGAAGCCGAACAGCCCGAGCACGGCGAAGGTGCCCAGGAGCACCACGGGCACCGCAATCGTCGGTATCAGGGTGGCGCGCAGGTTCCCGAGAAAAAGGAACATGACCAGGAAGACGAGAATGATCGCCTCGATCAGGGTCTTGACCACCTCCCCGATCGCGACCTTCACGAAGGGCGTGGTGTCGTATGGATAGACGACCTCCATCCCCTTGGGGAAGTACTTCGAGAGATCCTTCATCGCCGCCTTGACCCCGTCGGCGACGTCGAGGGCGTTGGCTCCGACGGCCTGGCGGATGGCAAGCGCGGTCGTCGGCCGGCCGTTGTAGTTGGCGGAGATGTCGTTCAGCTCCGAACCGAGCTCGGTGCGGCCGACGTCGGAGACGCGCACCACCGAGCCATCGGGGTTAGTGCGCAACGGCACCGCGGCGAACTCCTCGGGGGTCTTGAGCAGCGATTGCACCAGAATGGAGGCGTTGAGTCTCTGACCCGGCACCGCCGGAGCGCCGCCGAACTGCCCGGCGGAGATCTCGACGTTGTAGGCCCTTACCCCGGCGACTACATCGGCGATGGTCATGCCGTACTTGGTCAGCTTGTCCGTGTCGAGCCAGACGCGCATCGCGTAACCGCTGCCGAACGGCTCGACTTCTCCTACCCCGGGCACGCGGACGAGCGCGTTCTGGACGTTCGAGACCAGATAGTCGCTGAGGTCGTTGTTGGTCCAGGTCGGATCCGAGGATGTGAGCCCGACGATCAGAAGGTAGTTGCGGGTCGCCTTGCCGACGCTCAGACCTGTGCGCTGCACCACCTCGGGCAGCATCGGTATGGCAAGCCGCAGCTTATTCTGGACCTTCGCCCACGCAAGGTCCGGATCGGTGCCGGGAGCGAAGGTCAGCGTCAGGGCCGCGGAACCCGAGGCGTCGCTGGTCGAGCCCATGTAGATCATCCGGTCGAGCCCGGTCATCTTCTGCTCGATGATCTGAATGACGCTGTTCTCGATGGTCTGCGCCGACGCGCCGGGATACACGGCCCGGATCGAGATCGACGGCGGCGCGACCGGCGGGTACTGCGCGATGGGCAGTTTGTAGATGGCGAGGGCCCCGCCCAGCATCATCACGATGGCAATGACCCAGGCGAAGACGGGGTGATCAAGGAAGAACCTAGACATGGCCGCCCCCTACTTCGCCGACCCGGACGTGCTGCCGGTCGCGGGACCGGGAGTATTGCCGGGCACCGATCCAGGCGCACTGCCGGGCACCGATCCGGGCGCACTGCCCGGCGCGGGGCCGGCGGCGGCCGTGCTCGCGGCCGGCACGCCGCGCGCCTTCGCACCCGGACGCACCCGTTGCAATCCGTCGACGATCAACTGGTCGCCCGCGGCGAGACCCCGGATGACCAGCCAGCGGTTACCCAGCGCGCGCCCGAGCTCAAGTGTGCGGTCCTGGACCGTGCCGTCCGGGCCGAGCACGAAGGCAACGGCATTGCCCCGCGGGTCGCGCGAGACGCCCTGCTGGGGGACAACGATCGCGTTCTCGTCCACACCCTCCTCAACGACGGCGCGCACGAACATGCCCGGCAGCAGGACACCCTCCGGATTCGGGAAGACCATGCGCAACGTCACCGAACCGGTCGTCGGCGCGACTGTGACGTCCTGGAACTTCAACGCCCCCGCGTACGGATAGGGAGTGTCGTCCTCGAGCACAAGCTGCACGTGGCTCGCCGAGTTGTCCTCCCGGGTCAGGGCGCCGCTCGACAGCACCCGGCGCAAACGCAGCAGATCGGCCGAGGACTGCTGGACGTCGACGTAGATCGGGTCGAGTTGCTGGATGGTGACCAACGACGCCGGCTGGTAGGCGGTGACCAGGGCGCCAACGGTCACGGTTGAGCGGCCGGTACGCCCGGAGATCGGCGCCTTGATCGGGGTCCAGGCGAGGTTGATGCGAGCGCTCTCAAGCGCCGCCCGGCTGGCCGCCACACTCGCCTCGGCCCTGTGGAACGCGGCCTCGGCGTCGTCGATGTCCTGCTCGCCGACGGCGTGGATGGCCGCCAGGCCGCGCAGCCGTTCGGCCCGCGAGCGGGCAGCGGGGAGGTTGGCTTCCGCCATCGCCAGGGCCGCTTCGGCCGCATCGACCGCGGCGCGATACGGCGCCGGATCGATCTCATAGAGCAGCTCCCCGGCACGCACGTCCGCGCCCTCCTCGAAGCGGCGCTGCTGAAGCAGGCCGCTGACCTGCGGCCGGACATCCGCGACCAGGTAGGGTACGGTGCGGCCGGGCAACTCGGTGGTCAGCACCACGCGCTCCGGAGCGAGCGTCACGATGCCCACTTCCGGGGGGCCGGGCGGCGGCCCGCTTGCTGCAGCCAACCGCGAGCGTCGTGCCGAGGACCGCAAGACCGATCGAGAAGTTCCTGAGGGTCATCTTAGAACTGCGCATGGCGCTCTCCCATTCCCTGTAATGCCCGTTACAACTTCGTCGTTGGACCGGCTGCCGCTGTGCGCCGCGAGGTCGTTCGGACGCGGCTCGCGGTGATCCCCGAAAGGACCACCGCCACCATCCCTTCGAGCGCCAAGTCCGACCCGTCAGCTCCCGAATCAAACAAGGAGGCTCGGGAAACGATCTCAATCGCGCCCACCAGCGTCAACGCCACGTGGCGCGGAGCGCAGGGGCGGAACTCGCCGCTCGCCATCCCTTCCTCGACCAATTGTTCGAAGTGCCGGATCTTCTCGAGCATGAGCGCCCGGAAGTCGAACCTCGGTGCCGCTCTCTTCGGCTCCGAGACGATCCGGACGACCGCCCCGGCGAAGTCGGCGAATTCCCGCCTTAGGACGACCTCAGTCCGGCTCAACCGCAGAAGGCGCACGGCGGCAGACCCGCCGCTGCCGAGCACCTCCTGTCGGGCCGCCTCGACCCGCGACCGGTTCGTGCGCATGATGGCGAGGAAGAGCCCTTCCTTGTTACCAAAGTGGTGATAGAGGGAGGGTGCCGTGACCCCGGCCGCGCTCACGATATCTCGCACTGAGGTCGCGGCGTACCCCTTGGAGGCGAAGAGGCGAGCCGCGGCACCGAGCAGCCGCTCGCGGCCGCCGCCGGCATCGATCGTCTCCGTGCGTCGTGGCGTCATCGATTCCCTCGCATCCCCGGGTCGGGGCGTCATTCGTGGCCTCGCCTTGGTGGAACCGAGGCGAAGAGACAATGTATCAGTCGTTACACTTGGATGCAAGGGAATCGGAAGCGCCGGGAGGGTGACTTCAGCAAACTCAGCGACGATGCAGTGACCCTGATCGAGAACATCGTCTCGGAGGCGTTTGTCGGCTTCTGAAAACCTGCAACGCGCGAGGAGCCCCGATGCCCGATCCTACACCGCCAGATCGCGAAGTCCCCGTCCCACGCCGGCAATCCGGTACGGGAACAACTCGGCGCGCATCACGCCGGAGCGGACCGCCGGATCGTCTTCCATGATGGCACGCGCGGACGCTTCATCCGCCGCCTCGTAGATGCACAAACCGAACGTGGACGGGTCGGTGTTCAAAGTGCGGCCGAAGAGGAGCATCACGCCGGCGTCGGCCAGCCGTACCAGGTACTGGAAGTGTTTGTCGATGGCCGCCTCTTCCTGCGGCGTCAGGCCTTGGGTGAGCATGTCCGGCCGCGCCGGTTGCACACGGTAGAGGAACTGCGGCATCAGGATCTCCTCGCTGCCCGAGGGCTCGCACCTTTGCGCAAGGTCAGGCGGAAAATCGGCCGCGTCGCCGACCGGCGCGCAACCTCGACAAACCCCGCTTCACGGAACGCCGAAGCCAGACCGGTCCAGGCAAAGGCGGCGGGCAATTCGCTCTGGCGCGGCTCCACCGGATATCCCTCGAGGATCCGAGCACCCGCCTTCCGAGCATTGACCGCGGCCGCACGCAGGAGCGCTACCGTGACGCCCTGCTTGCGATGCCCGCGGGCCACGAAGAAGCACGTCACCGACCAGACGGGGAGAGCGTCGAGCCGCGCCAGCACCTTCGATCGCTCGAGCCTCGGTGTCGCCTCACGCGGGGCGACGGCGCACCAGCCGATCGGGTCAGTCCCTTCGTAAGCGAGGATGCCGGTGGGTTGCCCCTTCGTCACCAGCACCCGCAGAGCGCGGCGATTGCCGTCCCCCTTGCGCTGCCCGAACTCCGACGGGGCGAGCCGCCACGCCATGCACCAGCAGCCGCCGCAGGCCCCGCGCGGGCCGAAGAGAGCCTCGAGATCCGTCCAGCGATCGGGCGTGAGCGGATGAAAGACGAGCCCCGCGCTACGGCTCGACGCGCGCGATCTCGGGCCCGAACCCGACGATCGCGATCCCGCCGCCGGACCTGACGGACCTGACACCCGCGATCCCGTGTTCGAACCTGGCACTCGCGATCCGGTTTCTTCACCTTTCGCTACACCGGGCCGTCGGCCCGTCATGGTTTCCTCTCCGGCGCACCCGTTGTGGGCGGGAACCACCCGTACGCAGCCATGGACAGCATCCCGTACTCGATCCCCCGGTAGAGAGCCCGGGGTTCGTCGTCGTGCGTCGCAGCGCCCAAAGCCACGAAGAGCGGAAGGAAGTGCTCCGCGGTGGGGTGGTTCCGCCGGGCCTGTGGGCCGCGCTGCGGGTAGTCGAGGAGATCCGCCTCGCGGCCGTCGAGGATGGTGTCGTGCAGCCAGTCGTCGAACGTACGCGCGTAGTCGTAGGGCGGCGTATCCGCCGGCTGCCCGGCGAAGTCGCCGAGATTGTGGGTGGCGCCTCCGCTGCCGAGGATCAGCACCCCCTCTGCGCGCAGCGGCCGCAGCGCACGGCCAAGCGCCAGGTGGTGCCGCGCATCCAGACGCGACTGTACCGAGAGCTGCACGACCGGGACTTTGGCATCGGGATAGACGAGGCGAAGCGGCACCCAGGCGCCATGATCGACCCCGCGCAGCGGGTCGACGACCCCCTCGATCCCCGCGTCGCGCAGGAGCACCATGGCCCGCGCGGCGAGCTCCGGCGAGCCGGGGGCCGGGTAGTGCAACTGGTAAAGCGCCTCGGGAAAGCCAAAGAAATCGTGGATCGTCTCGGGCCGGGGTGTCCCGGTGGCCGCGGGAATCGCTTTGTCCCAATGCGCCGAGACGCAGAGGATCGCGCGGGGGCGCGGCAGATGGCAGCCGAGCGCGAGCAGAAATGTCCTCGCCGGGCCCTCATCGAGCGAAAGCGTGGGCACTCCGTGCGAGACGAAGACGGTGGGCATGATGGCGGACATGGCGTCGGGCATCGTCCTGGCCTGGCCTCCCTGATGCAACCGTTCGTTCCCACGGTGCCCGTTCACCACGGGAAGGAGCCGCCGCGCCGGCGGGTTGTCTCCGGCCCAGTTTAGCACTCAGAGCTGCATTCCGTGCAGCTCTGAGGCGATGTTGACCAGGCCTGGGCTCACCCCGTGCGGTGATGCGGCTGTGCAAGGATACGGGTGGCAAGGTGCTCAAAATCAAGGAAGAGCGCGACCCGCAAGCGGACCGAGACTCCACCGGTGGTTCGCGGCACAAGATGTGTGCCGCCACCTTCCGGGTGTAACCGCGTAGCAGCCCGCAGCCGCCGACACCTTCATCTCCGTCCTGATTGACTCCATCATCATTCTGATCGCGTCCGGGAGTAGGGTTCTCCGCTGCTTGCTCCCACCGCGCGTGAATCCGGACGGTTACGGGGAAAGCCGCCGCGGCATGGATATTGTGGGTTCCGCCAGGGGTGCTGCCCGGACCGTGGTGACCGATGCCCACCGGGCCAGATCAGGGAAGGAGCAGATGATGTATGGCTACGATCCCTACTGGGACCTGTAGCACCTGTTCCAGGGTGCGAACCCCGCATCGAACCGGGGGCCGCGAGAACCGGCAATCCCGGGTCTCGTGCGCATGACGCGCGCCGTCCGCCACCGCCAGGCTCATCGGAAGGAGAACAGCATGCCAGAGGTCGGGACC
Organism: Candidatus Eiseniibacteriota bacterium; assembly: GCA_903844735.1. Lineage (GTDB taxonomy): Bacteria > Eisenbacteria > RBG-16-71-46 > CAIMUX01 > CAIMUX01 > CAIMUX01. Next base: position 12,150 of record CAIMUX010000074.1, on the reverse strand, counting down.
GGCACCGGCGAACCGATGCCTCTCGTTGTGACGCCGCTCCCGCACCCGTTCCAGGTCCGGGTGAACGAGGACGCGACTCGCGTCGGACTTCTCTGGAGCCTCGCCCCCGCGAGCCCGGCCGCGGCCGACGCCGGCACTCCGTTCGAGGAGCCTGAAATGGGGAAAGTTCGACTTCGGCCGCGATTCACGCTGCTCGCCGACCCGTCCACGCGGTCTGCCCCGGTCGTTCCCGGCGAAACGCTTTCGGCCGGCGACGCGCCATCGCCGCAGGCCTGAGGAACCAGACATGCCGGCGCCGATGCATCCCGACGATCCGACTCCGGCCGACGGCGACAACCGCGCGCCGACCCTCACCCGTCGCGGCACCCGGAAGCTTGCCCGCATCTACCTCGACGCCTCGGCTCCCGCCGCGGCGCTAGAGGCCCTTTCGGGGCTCGGTTCCAAGTCATCGGACAGGGAGACGATGCTGCTCCGCGCCGAAGCCATGCTGGGTCTCGGCCGGGCGCCGGAAGCCGACGCCCTGCTCGGCCGTGTGATAATTCCGCTCCCGTCCGCCGCGGACACTGCCCCCAGCCTGCACGAAGTCGCGATTCTCCCGCGCTGGACCGTCGACACACCCGAACGCCGGATGTCCCGCCGGGATCGCCTCGATCTGTCGCGGTTCCTGCTCCAGCTGCGCGTCCTGCACCGGACCGGCCGCTATCGCTTCGTGGTCGGCCTCGGACGTGCCTTCTTCTCAACGCGGGACCTGGCCCCGGGCGTCCTCGTGGCCCGCATCGCCTCGGTCGTTGCGCAGTCAATGCTGGCGCTGCGGCGGCCCGTCGAGGCGCGTGCTCTCTACGGGAATGTCCTCGCCCTGTACGATGGCCTGCACTCGGACGAAGGAGTTGCCGACACGCTGCTCGGCATGGCCAACACCCTGCTGCTCGAATGCCGCTGGAACGAGGCCGACAAGCTCTACGAGGAAGCAAACTCCCGCTACCGGCGCATGGGACAGCTAGACAAGGCCCTGGCCTGCATGGTCAACCTTGGCGTGCTTCGCGTCACGAGGGGCGACCTCGCGAGCGGTCGCGCGCTGCTGCTGCAGGCGCTGGATCAATGCACCCGGGCCGGGGACGAGCGCCGGATGTCGACCGTGCACCTCGGGCTGGCCCTGGCCGAGATCCGCGTCGGCGACTTCGCCGCCGCCCGCCCCCGGTTGCTTGGCGCGCTGAGGCGGGCCCGCCTGGGAAACGTACCGCGTGACCGTGCCCTGGCCTGCCGCCTTCTGGGGCTGCTGTTCATCCACCTGCGCCGCTTTCGCCGCGCGCACCTGGTCCTGGCCGCCGGGCTCTCCATCGCGCGGGAGATCGCCCCAGACGGCGATCTCTGCTTCGAGATTCTCCGCACCCAGGCGGAGCTCGCGCTGACCGAACGACGAATGCGCGAGGCGCGCCGGCTGGCGGAGGAGTCGCAGGCGCTGTCGCTGGCCTACGGTGACATGTGCGAAGCCGCCGCGGCCGAGCGGACGTTCGCCGAGTGCGATGCGGCGGAAGGACACATCGAGACGGCACTCGGCCGGATCCGCAGCGCGCGGTCGCTGCTCGGCCGGCTTGGCGAGACGTACGAGCGGGCGCGCCTCGCGCTCCTAGAGTTGCGACTCGAAGCGAAGCGACAGGGAATGTCGGTCGACCAGGTCCGCGAGGGACTGCAGGACGTCCGTCGCGCGTTTCACGGACACCCGCGCGCGCCGATTCTGCGCGAGGCGCGGGGCGTGCTCGCGGCCGTGCGGCGGAGTCTCCTGGCTCGGACGGCCGCACCGGGGACAACACGCCTGGCAATACCCCGCTAGGCCGTGCTTCCCGCCCCCGCCCGGTGGCCTTCCACAGATTGCTTCCCTCGAACCAGAGAACGCTCAGGGCCCCGGTCGCAAGCCAGATCGCAAGATCGGAGGCGTGCAGCGGTGCGAATTGGAGCAACCGGCGGTCGTGGCGCCAATGTGTTCCTCGCCGACGCAGGGCTGGCGGCAGATCAGGCTTGGGATCCAGGCAGATGCGGAGGGACTCGTCCTGGAAGCGGATATCAGCCTTGTTCACCACGAACAGCCCCGAAGGAAGCGAGCTCGCGGCGCCGGCCATGGCCCCGGCGCGTCCGGTCCCCGCAAGCGGCACGTCCCACTGCGAGGGCACGGTGAGCCGGGGTCTGGGTTGCGTTGCCGGAGGACGATGTCATCTCCGGCCGTGAAGAGGGCGACGACGCGGGGGATGCAGGAGTACCGGGGCCTTCGATCCAGCGTCCCCTCGAAGTGGGCAGCCTCCGTAGGACGCACCTCAGATTGCCGGCGCGTTTGCTCTTCCCCTATCTGGACTTCTGAGTAGCTGTGCAAAGAGTCCTATGACCGAAGTCGGCGATCTGGCTAAGCCTCCGCAATGACCGTCTCGACGACTCGCACACTGCGGACGTTCCTGCCCACAACCCCGTCACAGAAGGGCCGCGCCAGGCTGGTGCTCGCCTGCGGCCTCCTGCTCGCCGCCGCCGGACTCGTTTCATGTGAGCGCCGGGGTTCTCCCCGGATCGAGAAGACCCACCCCGTTAGCTCGTTGGATTCCCTGATGCGCACCAGCCTGGCAGACAGTCGCGTGCTCGCGCTCGGAAACGGCAAGCACGGCAACGGCGCCTACTACCGGCTGCTCACCGGTTTTCTCAATGCCTGGGTTGACGCCCTCGAAGGGACGCCCGAGCCCGGCGGCGTGCCCAGGAGACTCCTTCTGTTTCTGAAATTCGCAGAGGGCGAGCAGCGGGAGTTCAACTCCTTCCTTGCGAACGGGGACTCAGGCCCCTGGATCAGAGCGCGTCTGGAGAGCTCCGGGAAGGCCGGAGGGCACGATCTGTTCACCGCGGATCGCCTGGAGTTCTTCAACGATCTGTGGGAGCTCACTGCGCGCCTCGACCGGCTGACTTTTCGGACGCCACAGCGAGCGGAGCTGGAGATTCAGGGAGCGGAAACGGACACGTGGGCCGATCTGACCCCGTCGAGGCTTAGAGGGAAGGAACCGCAGAGGAAGAGGAGCTCCGACTGGTACGTGACCACCAGAGATTCCCTGCTCTTTGAAAGGGTGATCGGCATCCTGCGGGAGAGGCCGGACTTCAAGGCCGTGATCTACTACGGCACCAGCCATCTCCAGCGAGGAAGGGTCGACAGGGGGGAGGCTGCGAGATTCGGAGGGTCTCGATTCGGGTATTGGCTGCCTCACTATCTCGATGGCGCGCTCGGCCGCAGCCAGGTGAAGGTCCTCACAACCCAAGGAACCCGGCGTCCGGGAGAAAGGATCTGCATCTGCCAGCTGGCCCGGCGTGATGACTTGCCCGACTTCGAGGTGTTCATCGATCCGGGTCCGCCGGGCTAGACCCTCCTCGGGTAGCCTTCCGGCGGGCTGAGGCCGAAGCGCTCGCAATTGCGCGTCTCCGGACCGATCCCATACCATGGAGGCCATGTTGGCCGGTTACCCACTCCCGCCAGGCCCTCGGTCGTGGAGTTCTGGACGCCGGAGGATGAGCCGCAGAGGATGCTGGAGACGCTGGATCAATGAAGAAGGCGGCCGCCCCGACCGTGATCGCCTCGCGGGATTATCGGCAGTTCATCGAAGACCTGAAGGCGCGAGTGGTTTCCGCCCGACTCTCGGCGGCGCGAGCCGTGAGCCGCGACTTGATCCTGCTCTACTGGGACATCGGACGCGGGATCGCGGAGAAAAAGCGGACACAGGGCTGGGGTGACGCTGTGGTGGAAATGGTGGCGGCTGACCTACGGCACGCGTTTCCGGAAATCCGCGGCTTTTCCCTCGCAAACGTCTGGCGGATGCGCCAGCTCCACACGGTCTACTCCAGTGAGGCGATTCTCGCACAGGCTGCGCGAGAATCCGAAGAGCGACCCCCTCGGCACAAAGGGTCAACACTACGGGGACAGGTTGTCCCCAAAGGTAGGGTCAGGCGGCTCGCATCCGAGGGGAACCCGATTCTCGCACAAGCTGTGCGAGAATTGGCGGCGGCTGTCCCGTGGGGTCATCACGTCCTTCTTCTCGGCAGGATCAAGTCCCCGCCGGCATTGCTCTATTACCTCCGTGCCACCGCCCAATTCGGCTGGTCCCGCAACGTCCTGCTCAATCAGATCAAGGCCGGCACGTATGAACGGGCCGTGACCGAGAAGAAGACGCACAACTTTCGCCTCGCCCTGCCGGAGTATCTGGCCGAGCAGGCGGATGAGATGCTCAAGAGTTCCTACAATCTCGAGTTCCTCGGCCTGCGCCGCGCGGTCAAGGAGCGCGACCTCGAGAACCGACTGATCTCCCGCCTGCACACATTTCTTCTCGAGCTCGGCTACGGCTTTTGCTTCGTCGGTCGCCAACACCGGCTAGCCTTGGGACAGAAGGAGTACTTCATTGATCTGCTCTTCTATCATCGCTTCCTGCGGGCGTTGGTGGCTTTCGAACTAAAAGTCGGGCCGTTTGAACCGGAGTACGCGGGAAAGATGGACTTCTACCTGAATCTGCTCAATGACAAAGAACGCGGCGATGGCGACCAGCCGTCGATTGGGATTATCCTGTGTGCGGAGAAGGACGACGTGGAGGTGGAATATGCGCTGCGCACCAAAAAGAACCCGATCGGCGTGGCCGCCTACCAACTCCAGTCGAAACTGCCGGCTGAACTCAAGGGCAAGCTCCCGTCCGCGAAGCAGCTTGCGGCGGTGGTGCGGGCGGCTCTCCCCGAAGTGGACTCGCCGTGACGACCCCGGGGCCACGGCCATGCAAGGTCGTGGACTCCATGGATAAGAAAGCCCTCACCGAAACGGACATCCGCACCAAGTTCATCACCCCAGCCATCGCCGGCGAGGGCGGATCCAAATGGAATCTTCTGACCCAGGTATTGGAGGAACGCTACTTCACCAAGGGTCGGGTCATCGTCCGCGGCAAGACGACCACGCGGGGCGAGGCGAAGAAGGCCGACTACATCCTCTACTACAAGCTCAACATCCCGCTGGCGGTCATCGAGGCAAAGGACAACAACCACGCCGTCGGCGCCGGCATGCAGCAAGCGCTGGAGTACGCCGAGATCCTTGACCTGCCGTTCGCCCACAGCTCCAACGGCGACGCCTTCCTCGATCACGACCGCACGGGGACCGGCAGCATGGTCGAAAGGGAGATCCCGCTCGACCAGTTTCCGACGCCGGAGGAACTCTGGCGGCGCTACCGCGCGGCGGAGGGCTACACCGCCGCGCAAGAGACCGTCACCACCCAGGACTACTACGAGGACGGGTCCGCCAAGTCATCAACAAGGTCAACGGCATAGACTTCAACGCCACCGATGACCGCCACATGTCCGGCGACATTTACGAGAAGCTGCTGAAAGACCTCCAATCCGCCGGCAACACGGGCGAGTTCTACACCCCGCGCGCCGTCACCCAGTTCATCGTCGATCAGGTCCATCCCCGCCTCGGCGAGACCATCCTCGACCCAGCCTGCGGCACCGGCAGCTTCCTCGTCTGCACCATCGAGCACCTCCACCGGCAGGCCAAGACCGAGGCCGACGAGCGCACCATCCAGACCTGCTTCGCCGGCATCGAGAAAAAGCACCTGCCGCACATCCTGTGCATGACGAACCTTCTCCTGCACGGCACCGACGCCCCCTCCAACGTCCTCCATGACAACACGCTCTCCCGTCCGCTCCGCGACTGGTCGCCTAAGGAACGCGTGGATGTCATCGTCACCAATCCGCCGTTCGGCGGCATGGAAGAGGGCGGCATCCAGGCGAACCTTCCTTCAGAGTTCCGCACCCGCGAGACCGCCGACCTCTTCTTGGTGCTCTTGATGAAGATCTTGAAACCCGGCGGCCGCGCCGGACTCGTTCTCCCCGACGGCACGCTCTTCGGTGAAGGCGTGAAGACGCGGATCAAGGAAGCCCTCCTGGCCGAGTGCAACCTGCACACCATCGTCCGGCTGCCCAACGGGGTCTTCAATCCCTACACCGGGATCCGCACGAATCTACTGTTCTTCACGAAGGGGGCGCCGACGACTGGGGTCTGGTACTACGAGCATCCGTATCCGCCGGGAGCCAAGACCTACAACAAGGGCAAGCCGATTCGGATCGAGGAGTTCGAGGGGGAGCGGGGGTGGTGGGGCTCGGATGAACTGATGGCGCTGTGTGATCGGCTGGAGGCGCAGCAGAATGAACGAAAGACCCGGCAGGCCGCGCTCGCCCGCGCGTCGCTGGCCCGCTTTGCCGACGCGCCCAGCCCGGCCAACCTTAACCTTCTGTTCCACAAGTCGTACAGCATCCCGCCGGGCGAGCTGAGAAAGTCCATCCTGGAGCTGGCCGTGCGGGGGATGCTTGCTGCCCAGGACCCGAATGACGAACCTGCGGAGGCGCTACTCAAACGGGTTGATTCGGATCGCGAGCGACTGGTGAAGGCAAGGAGGATTCGGCGGCAGGACTTCCTCGGTCCTATCGAAGAGGATGCCGTCCCGTTCGGAGTTCCGGATAGTTGGCAGTGGCGGTACCTCGCGGATGTGTGTTTCCTCATTACTGACGGGGCGCATCACACCCCACAGTATCAAGCATCTGGGGTGCCGTTTCTGTCCGTAAAGGACGTTTCAAGCGGCATCATTGACTTCTCCAACACCAGATACATTTCATCGAACGCACATCGTGAACTGTGCAAACGGTGCCGGCCAGAACATGGAGATATCTTGCTCACAAAGGTCGGAACGACCTGGATTACCGTCACCATCGATGACACTCGACCGTATAGCATCTTCGTCAGTCTGGCGTTGCTCAAGTTCTCCCAGTCCAATCTGAGCCGGCAGTACTTGAAGCACTTGATCAACTCTCCCTTTGTCAGGCAACAGTCTGCGGAAAACACGCAGGGTATCGGTAACAAGAATCTCGTTCTGCGCCTCATCAATCGATTCACGGTTTCCATCCCCCCCCTCGCCGAACAACGCCGGATCGTGGCCAAGGTGGATCAACTGATGGCCCTCGTGGACGAGTTGGAAGCGCAGATTGCCGCTTCCCGCACCACCGGCGCGAGGCTCCTCGAAGCCGTCGTGGCCGAGCTGACAGCCAACAACTGACCCTCGACGACGCTGCAGCACCGGTCCCGCAACACCTCATCGGTGAGCGAGGCAGGCACCGGGAGATCGGACATTTTCGGCCCGCGGGCCGAAGGAGGCAGAGGAAACCCGATGAGGCGGCGATTCGAGGAGCAGCCGATAACCCCCGAGGCACTGTGCCACTCGATCTGCCAAGACCGACCCAAGTCGAGAGCATCCCCGACACCAAGGAAAGGCTGCGTTCCACCCTGTGTCTGGCCGCGGACCTGCGGGGCCGTCACCTGAAGAAGTTCCAGCAGGGCCTGTCGCACGCCGTACATCAGGTCGCAGAGCGGGTCAACGACTACGGGCCAATCCGCGGGTTGCCGGCCTTCGCCAAATTTGAACGGGATTTGGGGAGGATCATGCGCACGTTCGAGTCGCAGGGTCGGGGCACGTGACTCCCGGCACAGCGTCCAGAGAGTCACGGCCGCGGATCCGGCGCCTCACGCCGCAACCTACACGGGATTCACGACCCGCCCAAGAAACAGCACCACGCCGGTGCGCACGTCGCGGATGAGGTAGAGGAACGGCCGGTCGGCGCGAAAGACGGGGACGAAGGGCATCATCTCAACCTCGGTCGTACAACCGAGCCTATCCACGTCGACCGCGGTCGCGGCCGCCGCCTCGGTACCCTCCTCATTGACCCGAATGAACGCCTGATGCATAACGAGGCTGATGAAGAGGTCGGGAGTCGCCTCCGGTGAACCGTTCATGCCGCTGAAGTCCGCGCCGCCCGCCGCTTCCGGCGACTGAAACGCGCTGGTCATACCCATCGACGCCAGCGTCTCGTTTAACTTGTACCCGGTCCGGGCACCGAAACTCGGCAAATAGAGTTCGACCGGTCGCTTTCGGCCCGATTGGATCCAGCGGGAGAGGGTTTCGACATCGCACCTCGCTTCGATCGCCCCCAGGCCGTCGGGACGGATCGGCGCGATCACGACCATCGAGAGCTTCCCTTCGCGATACGGGATCTCCGCCATCGCGAAGCCACCGGAGTCCGGGTAGGCCCGGGCCGGAATCTCACCGCGCCTGACCTTCTCCGGAGTGTCGAACAGCGAGCCGTCGGCATGAAAGGCGGCGTAGTGCACGCCCTCGGCATGCGGATCGGCCATCATCGAGACCCTCACGATTCTTCCATCCGCGGTGAAGAAGTCCGCTTCCTTCGTCAGGGCTCGCGCAAACTGCTGTTTCCACTCCCCCCGGAAATACATCGCATTGGCCAGCACGATCCGGGTCAGGTCCGAGACCGCCCCATCGGGCAGGAGGTCCGCGATCCGGGCGTGCGTCGCCCATTCTACCCAGCGGTTGATCCGGATCCGCTCCGCATCCGGATCGCCGATGAAATCCGCCGGCCGGGCCGACCCGGGTTCATAGCAGGCATCGAGTGAGCGGACGTACGGCTCCGCGAGGGGATACGTCCGTTCCACCCAGAGAGCATTCACCACGGACAGTTCCGTCGGGGCGCGCCGGCTAAGCCGCTCTTTGATCCGGGCGGTGATATCACCCTGCATCGCGGGCAGACGCTCGCTCTCGGCCCTGAGCCGCCGCGAAACCTGGGGATCCCGGACTCCTCCGACCGCCATGATCATCGAGTCTCTCACCACCTTCACTCGTCGCCGGAGCTGCGAGGCGATGGCCCGCAGGGAATCCAGCGTGGCGTCAATCCGGCGCGGCGCGAGGGTGTCGGCGAGTTCGCCGAAGCGTCGCTTGAACCCGGCCAACTCGGCGTGGCGCGCGGCCTCCTCCGCAGGAAGGTGAAGGACGGCGTACATCTCGGCGGCGGTCTCTCCGCGCGCGCCTTCGGCCGCCATGCCCAAGGCCGTCGCGATCGAGTAGGGCGAGAAGAAGATCGCCTCGCCCGGGTGGGCCGCGGCGAGACTCCGGTAGAGGTCGAGACCAAACGCGTTGACGGTGGTGGCCATGGATGCCGAATCCGCAGCGGCGGCCGCGGACATCGACGGCAAACCCGGGTTGGTGGCGGCCATCGACGCCGAGTCCGGGACGGCGGCCGCCAACATGCATAGGAGCAGGACCCAACCATGACGTTGCATGACCTTCATCCTCCCCGGTGGTTCGTCACCCGCGCCGCTCGCCTCGAGGACATGATAGCTCACCCGAGCCGCGCCAGCCGGCGGTGCTTCGCATTCGCCCCGCTGAGCCGGCCACCCGCGCGATTCAGAAGACGATCCCAAGCTTGAGCAGAACCTCGCCGTTGACCGGGGCGGGTCCCTCAGCCGCGGAGTTTTGCGTGCGGAAGGTCGACCGGCGCAGTTCGAACACCCCGTACATCGAGGACGCCGCGTCGTGGGCAAACGTGTACGTTCCTCCCACACCCTGACCAGCATTGCCGACCGCGGGATCCGCTGATCCGGGTTTGCGGATGTTCGAAACACCGACTTCAGGCGACCCGCGGTGACCGGCCTTGGACTGAGCGTGAGCACGGAACCAGGCGCGGCTCACGAGGCAAGGAGCTGTTCGGATCGATTTGATCGGTGCCGGTCCAGATTGATGGAGGGCGTGCGGGCTGAGTCCGTGGATAGCCAGACGGTTACACCCCTCGGGGCGGCGGCACGCATCTTGTCGGTTGAAAGCCAAGCAATCCAGGAGACGGGCCTCATCTGCGGTCGTCCGCTCGGCAAGACCCTGCGAGCGAACAGGACGATCGGAGGTGAACACGCTCCTCCATCGAGTCGGGCAAGTTACGAGAACGCACTTCAAGGAGCGGTGTGAACAACAATCGCTCGAACATCGGGAGGTGAGATCATGCGACGCACATTCCTGTTTCTGGTGATCATGGCGGCACTGGTCTGTCCGCTCGCCAGAGCCCAGTCCCGTGTCAGCGCCAGTATCTCGATCGGGGACCAAGGACTGCGCGGATTCTATCTGGGCATAGGGAATTACTACCACGTTCCCGAACGCCAGGTGATGGTCGTGAGGGAGCGCAGCATCCCCGACGATGAACTCCCTGTCGTGTTCTTCCTGGCGCAGCGCGCCCGGGTGGAGCCGGGGGCGATTGTGGAACTACGCCTCCGGGGGATGTCCTGGTACGACATCACGGTGCACTTTGGATTAGGGTCGGAGATCTACTATTACAATTCCGTTCGCGGTGTGCCGGGGTGGTCTCCGTATGGGCGGGCTTTCGCCGCCTACAAGCAACACCCGAAGAAGCAGTGGCGCCAGATGCGGCTCGGGGACGGGGATATCGTGAACCTCGTGAATCTCCGCTTTGTCGCCGAGCACGGACGCATGAACGCGACGGAGGTGATCCGAGCGAGGGAAGGCGGCCGCTCCTTCACGACGATCTTCAGCGGTTCGCGCGGCGGCCGCGGCCATGACCGCGCCCCCGTTCGTTGGGGCTCGAGCAACAGAGGCGGCGGTCGACGGTAGGATCCGGGGCAGGAGCAGGGACGCGGAAAGGGGAATGGAAGGCGTTGAGGGGGCGGTTCCGATCTCTGCACCGGGTCCGGACGGCCGAAGTCGGGAGTGGGGCGCTGTGACCTGATGTTTTCCCGGCGGAATCTCACATTTCAGATCTGTGAACTGGTTGGCGGCGAAAATGGGCTCGCTGTTGGGCGATCTCGCCGGTGAGCGGCGCGGCGCCGGCTCCCGGGACGGGCGATCAACTCGACCGCCCTATCCGCGACGTCGAAGCGAGCACCTTCCCCCTCGCGAGCCTGCCGGTACTGTGGATCAGTTGATGCTCGGGTCCAGAGCACCGTTGGGTTGTCCACGAAAGCGGGGGAGCCTCAATCACGCACGGCGTCGGGATCGGCCAGGCGGTAGCTCGTGCTTCGGCCTCCTCCCGGGTTCTTGACGAGGATGCCCCGGTCCAGCAGTTCGCGCACATCCCGAAGCGCCGTGTCGTCTGAGCAGTTGGCCAGCTCGGCGTACTTCGAAGTGGTGAGGTGTCCCTTGAATTCGTCCAGCATGCGATTGATGACGTATCGCTGGCGTTCATTGACCGGGCCGCGGTTGACTTGCTGCCAGAGCTTGGCCTTTCGGAGTGCCGAGCCAAGAGTCTGGTCAGAGGCTTCGATGGTGCGATCGAGACACCCGAGAAACCAGGCCAGCCACCCCGTGATGTCGAGGTCTCCGCGCTGAACCGATTCGAGCTCAAGGTAGTACTCTCCGCGCGAGGCTTCGATCCCCGAAGACATGCTGTAGAACCGTTCCTTCGTCCCGTCCGCCCGCGAGAGTGCCATTTCCGCGATGGCCCGCGCGATCCGGCCATTTCCGTCATCGAACGGGTGAATCGTGACGAACCAGAAGTGCGCAACGCCGGCTTTCAGCACCGGATCCGCCTCGGAAGAATCATTGAACCACCGGAGGAACCTCTCCATCTCGGCTTCAAGCCGCGCGGCGTCGGGAGCCTCGAAGTGCACGTGCTCGCGACCGATGGGTCCCGAGACGACCCGCATCGGTCCACCCTCTCCCGTCCGCCACGCTCCAACGGTGATCCGGTGCATGCCGCTTCGCCCGGTCGGAAACAGGGCGGCGTGCCAGGCGAAGAGACGCTCCTTCGTGAGGGGAGCGTCGAACGCTCTCGTCGCATCGAGCATCATTTCGACGACGCCTTCGACCTCCCGGCTCGGCCTGGGCAGGCCCGCGACCTCGAGCCCCAGTCTTCGAGCGATCGACGAGCGAACCTCTTCAGGATTCAGATGCTCCCCTTCGATCGCCGAGGACTTGACCACCTCTTCCGTGAGAGCGGCAAGGCTGGCTTCCGCTCGGAGTTCAAACCCGAGGGCGTCCAACTTCCCGAGGCGCCTGCCTTGCCTGTGGTGCACGCCGGCCAGGTCCGCCGCGAGGGCCTTGCTATCCCAGGTGAACTCCGGCCAGCCGGGTCTTTCGTGAACATATGTCATGGATCACCGCGCATCTTGCGGTGTATCCACTCGGCCAACCCATGTAGCCCCCGACCGCGTTGACTGAGACGATCCCGACCTCGAGAGGAGGTGCGGGATGAAGACTGGATCGGTGCGAGGGGTTGAGCTTCGGGCGGCGCTGCAGGGCGACTATTGGCGGG
>CAIMUX010000073.1 GCA_903844735.1 Candidatus Eiseniibacteriota bacterium | reverse complement strand
TTGGGATCTCGACATCACAGAACAACCAGCGAAAACTGTGCCCTCGTCGCGGCGGATCGAACAGGTCGTCGATGGTGCCGTGCATTCCCTTGGTGGTCGCGCCGTTGTAGGCGATCGGTCAACAGGATTCGGTACATAACCAAGGGGGAGCGGGGATGCCCGTAGTTCGATCCCCGGTCTCCCCGTCATCGACCTCGATCTTGCCGATCCGCTTGGCCGCCGCGGCGGCCGACGCCTCGAGCGCCGGGCCCCGCAGCGCGATGGCAGCGAGGGCCCGCAACATGGCTTCGCGCACACGGCTCCTGGCGAAACGGACATCCCGCTCGATCCGAGCCAGATAGGGTTCGAAAACGCCGTCGGGAAGCTCTGGATCGTTCCTGGCCAGCAGACCGACCAGGGTCCACCCGGTGCGGCCCGCCCACTCACCCTTCGTCGCAACCCATCGTTCCATGCGAGTCCGGGCAATCGGGCTTGCTGCGACGAGCTTGCCAAAGGCGTCGGCGAGGACGCTGTTGTCTAGATCCCGCACCCAGGCGTCGACGGTGCGGACTTCGAGTTCCGCCGGACTGGCGATCATGGTGGCGAGAACCCGGGCGTCGTGGACTCCGGTCCCCCAGAGGCCCAGGGCCAGCGAGTGGTCCCGCTTGATCCGCTTTCGGAGTCGCCCGAGTTCGGCGGAGCTGACGCCGAGGATCTCCCTGCCGACACCCTGCCGGCGATACGCCGCCCGGTTCTCCTCCGTGCCGAGGCGGCGCAACTCGTCCAGGATGCCCCCCACCTTGGCATCGGGGGCACCCACGGAGGCGGTCCGGCGCGCTCGCGCGGCCTTCGTCCCCGGCTTCCACCGCGGCTTCCCCGGCCCCGTCACCCGAACCAGCACCCCTCGTGCCTCTAAGTCGAGCTTCACCGCCTCGGTGTACCAGGGGATCGAGCCTTCGAAACGACCGTGGAGAACCTTCTCCACTCCGCGGGCCAACTCGACTTGCGGCAACTCCACGCCGGCCGTGACGATCGCCTCCAGGGCGGTCCGCACAGCGTCATACTTCGCCCTGTCGATACGAACACCGCTTTTCCCTGCGGGGTGAAGCGTAAGGATCTTCTCGTTCATCGCACCTCAGGTTGTGCCGCCGGTCGCACCGTTCGTAGTGTTCGCAGCGGCCGCGGTGACCACGTCATCCGTCGATGGCCGCCTCATCGGTCCAGATCGCGTCGTGAGACGCTTCGTCCGGCCAGCAGACGGCGCCGAGGTGGTCCACGCGGATGCCGCCCCACTGAAGACCATCCTCGCCCACGTGGGCCGGGACAATCCCGCCATTGGGCACGACCACGCCACGCAAGAACCCGAGGAACTGCGTCATGGCCCGGCCATCGATCTTTCTCTCGCCGCGCAGACTCCACCATAGGAGCGCCCGGATGAACTGTCCGTGACTGAAGATGGCGAGAAACCGATCAGGGCGGCCGCGCTCAATCTCGCGCAGCATCTCTCCTACCCGCTCGATCCGCTCCACCAGATCACGGAACGACTCCGCCCCTTCGCCGTCGCGAAAGTCCGGGTCGAGACGACGCCAGTAGTCCCGGACGAAGCCGCGGCGGTCATCCACCGTGGTACCCCGGTAGCGCTCGGGAGCGATGTAGGTGAACTCCTGCACCGGCCACTCCGCGGTCTCCACATGGGGAAACGCTTGCTGCGTCGGGGCGGCCGTCTCCTTGGCACGAAGATACGGCGAGACAATGAGAAGCTGGGGCGCCTGAGAGAAGGCGCGCACGACCCTCCCCGCCTGCTCCAGCCCGCGCTTGGTCAGCGGGACCGTACCGGGGTGGTCAGTGGGCCGGCGGGCGTTCGACTCGCTTTCGCCGTGACGGATCATCCATGCGTTGGTCATCGGAGTCGTCGGATCATACGGGGCGACTGCCCCCGGGGCCAACGGTAGAATGATGGTAGAGTGACGGTAGAATGACGGCCAGTCCTTGGCGCCTCGCCGCAGCCGGGACGCACGGGGTCCGGCCGCGCCCGGTTTCGGATTTGCTACCGCCGTGCCATCAGCACCACCAGCAGCCCCAAGATCAGCGGCCCAATGGCCGAAATCGCGTAGATCCGCTCCAGCCCGAGAACCGCTCGCAGCGGCCCGACCGCAAACGATCCGACCGAGACCCCGGCCAGCACCGCCGCGGAGAAGATGGCGCTGACCTGGGGCGTTCGCTCCGGGAAGTCAGCCGAACCAAGCGAGAGGAGGAGCGGAAAGACAGCCGAACAGGCCAGTCCCGCGAACCCGAACGCCAGAAAAGCCCCGGCCGTGCTCTGGGCGCGTGACACCAGAAGAAACGCCAGTGACATCCCCACCGAGAGCACGAGGGTCAGGATCACCGGCGTCGACCATCGTACCACCACCGCCGCGAGCAGTCGCCCGACCGTCATGGTCAGCCAGAACGCGGAAAGGGCGCCCGCGGCCACGCCCGCCGGAAGTCCGCGCTGTTCGTAGAGGTAGACCACCGCCCACGTGGAGAAGGTCGCCTCGGCTATGCCATACACAAACGCGGTGAGCGATCGCGTGCTGAGGCGCCGCGGCACCCGGCTCTGTGCGTGCGCCGGGTGGATCTCCCGCGGCACCCCCTGCAACGGCCGCCGCAGCGCAAGAGCCAGCGCCACGGCGAACAAGCCGGCCAAGCCGAGCGGAGCCACCGGCCACGCCCCGAAGCCCGACGCTGCCGCCACCCCCAGCGGCCACATCGCTGCTCCGGCTCCGAGGAGTCCATGCAGTGCCGTGATTGCCCCGTCGCGCCTTCCCGGAAAGAGCTCAATGGCCGCCGTGTTCAGTGTAATCCCGAACGCCCCCATGGCCGGGCCGGACAACGCCACCCCGACGAGGAGTAACGGCAGGCCGAACGGGCGGCCGATCATCCCGGCCAGCGCCATCAAGAAGAGGGCCACGACCTCCCCGGCCAGAGAGAAGAGAAAAAGAGCCCGCAGGCTCCATCGGCGTAGGAGCGCGTGCCCCAGGAGCGAAGTGACCATCGCCAACAGGAGTGCCGGAACGAAGAGCGACCCGTAGACGGTGTCACCGAGGGCCAACCGCTGCCGCAGTGCGGTGCTGGATGCGGCAATGGTGACGCCGAACGCTCCTTGCAACAGGCCCACCGCGTAGACCAACGCGACCGAGCTACGGAAGGATGGCCGGCGCTCACAGGCGGCGGCCGCGGCCGCTTCCTTCTCCGGACGACCACGGGTCACCGCTTCACCGCACATCCGGAAGCAACCACGGATGCGCTTTGCGCGCGTACGCCACGTGAACGCGTGGTTGGCCACTCGATTTCCCGGTGCTCGCGGTCAAGCCTGTCCAATTCCGAGTATCTCCTCCAGTGAGCGCAGCCGTACCTCAGCCTCGTCGCGAAACGCCGGACGGGCGCACTTGGCATGGGGCGAAGGGCGTCAATCTGGTCCGCTACTCTCGGGCAGCTTAGCAGTATGCCGCCTTGGCCGGGATCAAAGGATCGCTCGGGCGCAACTTGGTTCCTCGACTTCGGCCACCGGGGCGGGTAGGATGCCGATCATGAGAACCGTATCTAGGCAGCAACCGATCACCCTGGAAGACCTCCGAGGGATGGCGACACGCAGTTTCGGCGACATGGTCAAGGCCGTCGTGGACATCGATCGCGGCCTCATGGTCCTGGACGCGGAGATGCACGCAGACCAGGAGGCCGAGTTGCTCGAAACTGGTTCGGGTCAGGAGAACCTGTGGGGGATCAACCTCTACCCGGACCTACCCGAGTCCGATTGGCTCGAGTATGACTCCATGATCAACTTGCGACCGTCGTTCGGGAACCGCACCCGGGGAGTCGACGACCCCGGTACCCGAGAGCGAATCGCCACACTGGTGAAAGAACTGGTGGTCCGGTGACGGAGGTTCGGCATCCGGGCCTCGCCGCCGGCCGATGGCGGGAGTTCTCCCTTGCCGCCCAACTCGGCAACGTGGGGAGCGAGGTGAGCCGAACGCGGAGTTGGCGGGACCGCAACCCGCGGATTGCGCAGGGAGCGTTCGAGCGCGCGCTGGAGCTCATGGACCTCACGCTCGCCGACCCGAAGCACCGGGGTGCTCGTCGGCGTCTCCGCGAACTCGCCCGGGTCCGCGAGGTGCTGGTGGACTTCTTCGCGGGATCGAACGAGTACGGGTCAACCGGAGAGTCGATCCAGCGGTACTTCGACGCCTACGCGGTGGCGGCCCGGCGGGCGTAACCCGGGGAGGACGCTCCCACGCTACCGTTCCGTCAGCCAGTGGCACGGCCTACCTCCTCACCGCCGTCCATCAACCGGTTGTCCAGACCCTGATGGTTTCTCTCTTGGTGATTGTGGCCGCGAAATGCCAGCGCGTTCTTGCAGCCCCTGGTGCCGCCGGAGGTGGCGTGACACCACGAAGCAGTTGGACGAGGGGGGACAGCGAGATCAGCATTCCATGAGCGCACCGCGGCCACGGCCGGCCGCTTCACCGCTTCACCGCGCCGCCGGCTCGGCGAGAATCGTCACCTTCGACGCGTCACGGACGACCATCACCTCGGCCCTGGACAGCACCCTTTCCATCGTCTCCAGGTAAAGGCGCCGCCGTGTCACCGATGGATCGCGAAGATACTCGGCAAGCAGGCTCTGGAACCGGTCGGCCTCGCCCCGCGCCTGGTTGACGCGCAGATCGGCCTGGCCACGCGCGCCGCCCACGATCCGGGCGGCTTCGCCGCGCGCACCCGGTACGGTCTGGTTGGCGTAGAGGCGGGCGTCTTCCATTTGCTTCTCCGCATCTTTCTTGGCTGCGGTGACATCGTTGAAGGCGGCGATCACCGGGGCCGGCGGCGAGACCATCTGCAGATTGCCGCCCAGGAGCACGATCCCCGCCCCATAGAGATCGAGCAACCGTTGCGCCTCCGCGATCGCCTCGATCTGCACCTCCGATTTGGAGCCGGTGAGGAGATCGTCCACCCGGCGAAACGAAACCGAAGAGGACAGTGCCGACTCCACCGCACGCTCGATGAGAAACTCCGGTCGCTCGGCCCGGAAGAGGTAGTCGGCCGGATCGCGGAGCTTGTACTGCACGACCATCATCAGTTTCAGGATGTTCTCGTCCCCGGTGAGCATGTCGGAACGACGGGCATCCACCTCCGTCTCGACGAGCCGGCCGAGGAACCGGAAGCCGACTTCGATCCGCTGTACCGCGGTTGCCTTCGGGTGGTAGACCCGGTCCACCGGCCGCGGCAGGGCCCAATGTAGCCCCGGGCCGGTGCGCGCGCTGACGCGGCCGAAGCGCAGGACGATGCCTCGTTCGCTGCTCCCCACGCTGTAGAACCCGGTGATAAGCCACGCCGCCAGCGGCAGCAGAGCGAGTCGCCACGCCTTCCTTCCGGCGAGATGCCGGTGCCGGAAATCGGCAGTACCGGTGGACAGGTCTTGTAGGAACGACGGAATCACTCGCCCACCGGATTCTCGCCGTCCGGCTCCACGCCGGCAGGCTGCGGCGTCGGGGCCTTGGCCGAATTGCCTCCGGCAGGCGCCCCCGCCAGCCGCGGGTCGGTGAAAAGCTTGAGGTACTCCATCCCCGGCGGCAGGAGGATGGTAGTGCGTTCGGTCATCGTCTTCTCGTAGGACGAGAGGGTGCGCAGGAACTCATAGAACTCACGATTCTTCCCGTACGCCTGGTTGTACACGCGCGCAGCCTCGCCCTCAGCCTGGCCTTGAATCTGGAGCGCCTCGCGCTTGGCCTCGGAGAGGATCTCCATGCGCTGACGGTCGGCATCGGCACGGATGGCGCTGGCCCGCTGCTCTCCCTCGCTGCGATAGCGGGTCGCGATCTGCTTGCGCTCGGCCCGCATCCGCTCGAAGACACTCTCTCGGTTCTGCTCCGGCAGATTGATCCGCTTGACGCGGAAGTCGACAATCTCCACGCCGCACTCGCGCGCCGCGGCCGTACCGCAGGCGTCGCGCACCGCGCCCGCGATCTCGGCGAGCTGCAGGTCGGCGGGGTTGACCGAAATCAGTGCCGCAAGGTCGTGGCGGCCGAGCTGCTGCCCCAGTTCGGAAACGATGACGTCGCGAAGATAGGCCTCGGCCCCTTCGCGGCCCCCCACCGTCTGCAGGAAGCGGAGCGGGTCCTTCACCCGCCAGCAGGCGTAGCTTTGGACCTCGATGTTTTTCTTGTCGCGGGTGAGGAGCTCACGCGCCGGCTCATCGGGAGCCGGCAGATCGAACACCAGGAGCCGTCGGTCGAAGCGGGCGACGCGATCGAACGGAAACGGCAGCTTCATCCCCAGGCCCGGGGCGGTCACGACGCGCACCGGACTGCCGAAACGCAGCACGATGGCGTACTCGGTGACGCTGACCGCGAAGAAGGCGCTGCCGAGCCACGCCATGACGGCCACGGCGACCAGGATGCACAACCAGCGCCTCACGAGATCACCTCCCGTCGGAATCGCTCCGCCATGTTCCCGCTTCGTTTCACGACGACTCTCCTCTGCGCGCTTCGCTGCCCGACGCCGCGGACTCGGTCAATCCGGACCCTGTTGCCGCGAATCCGATTCTCTTGGATCCGTTTCACCCGGGTTCAGTTCGTTCGGATCCAACTGAGCCGGGTTCCGATGATCAGGGGCCCGTTGATCCTGATCCCGTCGATCCGAAACTAGTCGACCCAGGCTTGGTCGAGCCGGACCCATCCGACCCGCCACCCTCTCGGGATTCGAAGCCTGCGCCGGCCCCACCTCCACCCGCCCCCCCTGTGAACGG
The DNA here is from genome assembly GCA_903844735.1 of Candidatus Eiseniibacteriota bacterium. GTDB lineage: Bacteria > Eisenbacteria > RBG-16-71-46 > CAIMUX01 > CAIMUX01 > CAIMUX01. Next base: position 86,352 of record CAIMUX010000073.1, on the reverse strand, counting down.
CAAACCCTCGTACCCCTGACCGCGCTTGATCCAGATCGATGGTCCTTGGCCGCGCGAGCCGGTGAGATCGAGATAGAGGTTCATCCCGGGCAGCACCGCGTCCAGCTTCTCGAGGTAAAGGCGCGAGCGGGTGAGCCCGGGCGACTTGCGGTACTCACCGCTTTGGTCTGAAAACGCAGAAGCCTCGCCCTCGGCTTTCTGCACCCGCTCCACCGCCTGCCCCCGCGCCAAGAGCACGCCCCGCGCACTGTCCGCCTGGGCCTCGCGCACGGTGCGCTCAGCATACTCGCGGGCCTGATTGACGAACTTCACCGCGTCCTCGGCCGCACCGGCCACGTCGCGGAACGCCCAGTGCACGGGGGTCGGCGCGTGCACTGAGACGAGCCGGAAACCGACGATGCGAATGCCGCTCCCCCAGGCATCGAGGGCCGGCTGCATCAGTTCGTCCCGGACCTGCCGCTCCACGCCGGACCGATCGTCAGTGAGGAGCGCCTCGATGCCGCGACCGCCCACAGCCTCCTGCAACGCCGCCACCGCAGCCGCACGCACAAGACGGTCCGGATCCTCCACGCCGAAGAGGTAGGCCAGGACCGCGTCGGGTGACTCCCGCAGTTGGTACTGTGCGACAGCTTGTACATCGACGATGTTCTCGTCGCCGGTCAGCATCCACGACTCCGTCGGCGAGCCGTGCACGGCGGGCTGGCCCGGTCGCACCGTGCCCTCGTCCTGGGGACCTGGGTTCAGTGTCGGGCCGGCGGGAACGGCTGTGGCACCGGACGCCGCGGTGATCGCCGAGGCCATTCCGGCCGGATCACTGCGAAATCCGATCTCCACCCGCCGGATACCCCCCACTGCGGCGAGGTGCGCGCGGCCCAGCGGTACCGGCCAGTGATAGTGCAGTCCAGGACCCAGGTTGGCCTCGGCGATCGCTCCGAAACGGGTCACCGCGGCGCGCTCTCCCGCTTTCACGTTGAAGAACCCGCTCCACAGCCACGATAGTGCAACGATCGCCGCGATGATCGAGGCCAGCGTTCGCGGGTGCAGGTGCAGACCCAGCCGCCGCTCCAAGCAGGCGAGGAAGCGGCGGTCGACGCGCCGGCGACCGAGGCTCCACATGGCGAGGCCCAGAAATGCCCAGGTACCGATCCACGCGAGGGTGGTCGAATTGCTCACCATGAGCTTCGAGGGGTCAGGTGAAGGAAAGACCCGCAGTTTCAGCAGAAGATCAAGTGCCAGCCCCATCCCGACCGCCACGAGAGCGATCATCGCCAGGTAGATCCCGAAGACGAGCCGCCCGAACTGCTTCACCAACACAAGGAGGCTCGCCGCATTGGTGGCCGGTCCGGCCAGCAGGAACACCAAGGCGGCACCGGGGCTGATTCCGCCCGCGATGAGTCCGGCCGCGATGGGTGTCGAGGCGGTGGCGCAGACATAGAGCGGAATCCCGATGAGGAGCATGACCAGGTAGCTCAGCACCGGGTTGCCCGCAAACCGCGTGAGGCTGGCCGCGGGGAAAAGGACGGCGATGCCCGCCCCGATGGCGATGCCGAGAAGCAGCCGCAGGAGAAGATCGTCGAAGAATTCGACGAAGCCGTAGTGAAGCGCCTCGGCCAACCAACCGCGGGATCGCGCGGGCGACGGAGAAACGCAGCAGTCCTTCAGGCAAACGCTCGGCCCCGCTAGCACCCCATCGGCACCGGAAGGAACGGAAGCCTGCGGCGGGGGCACACAGCAGTCGTCCTCCACGGCGCCCGTCGGGACGGACACCACCGGGTACCTCCGGCGATCAAACAGGTTGATCACCAGCCCCGCGCTGATGCCGGTAGTGAACGCCGCCAGCAATCGGAACGCCGCCAGCGCCGGCCCGATGAGCGCATAGGTGAGGGTCACCGAGACCACGTCGGTCTCGGGCACGGTGATGAGGAAGGACGCCACTGCGCCCTTGGTCGCGCCGCGCCGCGCCAGTTGCACCCCGGCGGGAAGCACACTGCACGAGCAGAGCGGCAGCGGCGTACCGATCAGAGCGGCGAGAAAGACCGGCTTTGCACCTGGTCCCTGCAACGGAGCCAGCAATCCCTGCCTTCGCTGCAAAAGGACATGCAACAGCCCCGCAAGGAAGAACCCGAGGAGCAGATAGATCGCCATTTCGTTCAGCATGACGATCGTCTCGCGGAAGAATGGTGACATGGTGTCGTGACCCGCGCCGGCTCGCGCCCGTCAGGTCTTGTCCCCTTCCCGGTCTGCCGCTGCGGTGGTAGACGCGCGACGATGCATCCTTTGATGTAATCCCGCTCCCAGGCTGACCGCCGCATAGACCACGGCCGTAAGCAGAATCGTCGTCGCTCCCACCGGCAGATCCGGCTGGTAGCTGATGGCCAGCCCGGCGGTGGTGAGGAATCCGCACAGAAGAGCGGAGAGCAACATCATCTGCCAGAGCTTGCGCGAAAAGCGCCCCGCCACGGAGACCGGCAGGGTGATAAGTGCGATCACCATCACGACGCCCACGACGTAGATCAGGGTCACGATGGTGAGAGCGGTCAAGCAGAGGAGCAGCGTGTAAAAGAATTGAACGTTGATGCCGCGCAGCCGGGCGAACTCCTCGTCGAAGCAGACGGCGAGCAGCGGGTTGTAGAAGGCGGCCGCCGCCAGAAGGACGATGGCGTCGAGGATCACCAGCAGTCGGAGCGCGCCGGCGTCGACCATGACGATATTCCCGAAGAGATAGCTCATGAGGTCGGTCTTGTAACCCGGGGTAAGAAACAGGAAGAGAACTCCAATCGCGATCCCGATCGACCAGATGGCGGAAATGACGGTGTCCTCGCGCTCGTCGCCGCGTGACTTCATCCAGCCGATCGCCAGGGCAGCCAGCAGGGCGGCGGCCACGGCGCCGTGGAGCGGACTCAGCCACTCCCAGTGCTTCACCACGCGCAAGTAGTAGGCGGCACCCATGCCACCGAGGACGGCGTGGGCGATGCTGCCGGCGATGACCGTGATGCGGCGGGTCACCACCCATGTGCCGACCACCCCGCAAGCCACGCTGGCGAGAAGCCCGGCGAAGAGGGCGTTGCGCAGGAAGGAATGCGCGGCCAGCGACTGGAAGAACTCTCCCACCGGCTACCTCCGCTCCGAGTGACCGGCGGTCGTGTGCGTCGCGTGCCGCGTTCCCGGTGGATGTCCCGGGTGCCCGCCCTCGCACTGGTCGTGCCGCACGAGCTTCACATCCTCCGCTCCGTGAAAGAGGACCCGCGCCAGCTCGCCGCTGATCGCCTCCACCGGGTGGATCGCCACCTGCCCGCTGACGCACACCACCGTGCGGACATGCTTCGAGACAACACCGATGTCGTGGGAAACGAGCATGATCGTCATCCGCCGGTTCAACCGCGTGAGGAGCTCATAGAGGTCATCCTGCACCGCCGGATCGAGACTGGCCGTCGGCTCGTCGAGAAGCAGAAGATCCGGGCCTGACGCCAGCGCGCGGGCGATGAGGATCCGCTGTCGCTGCCCGCCGGAGAGGGAGAAGAAGCCGCGATTCCGCAGATCGTGGGCCTCAACATCACGGAGCGCCGTCTCGGCGGCCTCTCGATCCGCCCGGCGGAACGGCCCCGCGGGAAAGCCATTCCCGAGACGCCCCATCAGTACGATGTCGATCGCCGTAACCGGGAAGCTCGTGTCGAGAGAGATCTGCTGCGGCATGTAGCCGAGTCGCTTCCGCGCTGCGTCGGGCGCCCGGCCGAAGACTCGCAAACTCCCGCGGGTGGGGGATAGCAGCCCGAGAAGGAGCTTCAGGAGCGTGGTCTTCCCGCCCCCGTTCGGACCGATGATGGAAACGAAATCGCCCGCCGCGAGGTCGAACGAGACCTCTCGCAGGACCGGCGGCCCGTCGTACGCAAACCAGAGGTCGCGGATGGATACGGCGGGGACCGTGGTGACGTCCGGCGCTGTCATTCGCCCATCAGCCCGGCGCGCACGCGGCGCGCCATCTCGCGGAGGTTGACCAGGTAGTCCCGCGACAGCGGGTCGAGAACAATGACCCGACCGCCGATCTCGCTCGCCACGGTCTGTGCAGCAGAGAGCGCCACCCCTTCTTGCACAAAGATGGCATGGATGTCGTTCTCCCGGGCGCGATCAATGATGCCGGCTAAGGACTTCGAGCCGGGACGGAAGCCGCCCACCTCGATGGCCGCCTGCCGCAGGCCATAGGCACGGGCGAAATAGCCATAGTAGGGATGGTAGACCAGCATCTCGCGTCCCTTCGCCGGGGCGAGAAGAGCCCGAACTTCGGCGTCGACGCGGTCGAGATCGGCCTCGAGCGACCGAAGGTTGGCGCGGAAGATCGCGGAGTCAGCGGGGTCGACCCGCACCAGGCCGCGCGCGATGTTTTGGGCGATCACCTTGGCCAGCGCGGGATCGAGCCAGGAGTGCGGGTCGGCTCCGGTGTGCGAGTGCGTGTGCTCGCCGGCAGCATGGTCGTCCGCGTCAGCGGCTCCGGGCACCCAGTCACCGTCAAGGTTTCGCCGAGCGATCCCCTCCTGCGTGTCGACCACGACCAGGCCGGGGAAATTCCCCAGCAGCCGCGGCACCAGCGTCTCTTCCATCGGCATGCCGACCGAAAAATAGAGTCGCGCCCCGGCCATCCGGGCGAGCTGCTTGGGCGTTGCCTCGAACGTCTCGGCGCACTGGCCCGGCCCGACGAGAACTTCCACCTGCACGCGGTCACCGCCGATCCGCTCGACGAAGAAGGCCTGGGGCGCAATGGTGACAAACGCCCGGACAGGCCCCGCCGGGGGAGTGGGAAGGCCGTGTGCCACACCCGATCCGGCGATCACCATGATTGCCAGCGGAAGGAAAAGGCCCGAGCCTGCCGCCAAGCCGGGGCGAGCCATGACGGTCCGACTGCGGGCGACTGACTTGGACGGTCTCATCGGAGTCCTCGCAGGTCCTCGGGCACCGATCGAGCCCGATACGACGTCCGTGCGGGTGCAGCAGAGTTCAACGGAGCCGATACTGCGCCGTTGGCCTTTGTGGTGTCAATGCGGGGCCGGGCCATCCAGCCTCAGGATTCCATCCGGATGCGCCGGATGATGTCGTCTTCCGTCAAACGGTAGAGGGCGTCCAGGAAGTACAACTGCAGCGTGCCCGGCCCTTCCGCTCTTTCTGCGGCAATCTCGCCGGCGATACCCATGACGGCCATAGCCTGGGCCGTCGCCCGCGCAGGATCCGGGGTGACGGCGGCGAATGCCCCGCATAGGACCGTGGCCGTGCATCCAAGGCCCGTCACCCGGGTCATCATGGGGTGCCCATTGTTGATCCTGAAGACCTCCTCGCCACCTACAATGTAGTCGGTCGCCCCGCTGATGCAGATGACCGAACCGAGACTGCCGTAGAGCGAACGGGCGGCCCCCACCGCATCCGGGGAGACCACCGTGCTCTCCACACCCTTGGTCTTCGCTCCATCTCCGCAGAGGGCCATGATCTCCGAGGCATTACCGCGGATGATGGTGGGCCGCGTGGCGGCCACGAGCTCCCGGACTGTGCGGGTGCGGTACGGCGTGGCCCCCGCTCCCACCGGATCCAGCACGATGGGAATGCCCCGTTTCGCCGCATGTTCGGCAGCCTTGAACATGGATTTGATCCACTCCCTGCTCAACGTGCCGATGTTGATGACCAGAACAGAGGCGAGGGCCACCATGTCCGCCATCTCCTCCTCGGCATGGGCCATCACGGGCGAGCCACCGATGGCCAGGATGGCGTTGGCCGAAGTGTTCATGACCACGTAGTTGGTGATGTTGTGGACGAGCGGAGAACGCTTCCGGATCTCCTGCACGGCTGCCCAAGCGTTCAAAGGATCCTGTTCGGCCATGGGACTTCCTTCTCCGAGGCCTTTCCGATCAGGTACGACGGGCTCGGGTTGCCGTTTCTCGATGATGCTACGCGTCCCCGTGGGTAAGCGTGATCGGCTGGATCCCCAGCAAGCGCCGGAACTTCTTCACGCCCTGCCCGACGCAAGCGGTGAGAGCATCCCCATCGGCGAGCCGAACTCCTTCCAAGATCTCCGCACCATGGTCGAGTAAGACCTCGTTCATCGGCGTGCTGGGGCCAAGGACGATCGACCTCGCGCCGCGTGACAGCTCGAGCAGGCGGGGCATCGTTTTGTTGATCAGCGCCGTGGCAGTAATCACCACGATGTCCGCGCCGGGGATCACCGCCTCGGCGGCCGCGGCTGGGAGTTCGCCCGGCTGCGGGTCGAGCTCAAGGCAGTGCGTCGTCCTCGCCACTCGGCGGATGTCATCCGTAAAGGGGAAGCGGCCGATGACCACGACCGTCCGATCACGCGACAGTTCCAGGATTTGCTGGTTGAGATCGCAGTCGGTTCCGCGAGGGCCGATCATCGAGTTCAGCGCGGCGAGTCCCAGCGAGGCTTCCAGCGGATTCCAGGAGAGCAACCGCCCCGCCACAGCGAGCGCGGACTGCCCCACCAGTTGTCCGGCGTCTTCCACCTCCGGGTACGAGGGCGAGCGGAACGTGTGGGCCATGCCGAGGTGCCGGCTCTCCACCACCGTCCAGTGCAGCCCGATGACGACCCGCCGGACCTCGCAATCCTCGCCTTGGATGCTCTGCCGCAGATCCTCGTAGAGCTGCATCGTCATCGATCGATCTCCGCGTAGTAGCCGCCCTGAGCGCATGCGACGCACGTCGGGCCCGCGGGATCCGGCAGATCGCGGAAGTCGAAGACCTTCTCCCCGCATCGAGTGCAACGAACCACGCGCTGCGGCTTCCCCGGAAGCTCGTGCGGCGGGAAGTCGACCCGGACCTCCCTCCACCTGAGCAGATCTTCATCCGGCATCATGAGAAGTGCTGCGTCGTTCAGGTCGGGATCGTCGCACGGCCGGTCACCGAGGTTCAGGTTGACCCTCCAGGCACGGGCCGTCTTAAGGTTCAGAAACGTCGCGGCCATTCGGCCGTACGGGACGAGCTTCATCGTCCGTCGTCCGATTCTCGTGCCGGTGACGATCTGGATCGCGTCGGCGATGCAGCGGTCGTTCTCGACGACAACGATCATGTCCCGCGCTGACTCAGCCGCGGCGAGCTCCGTTCCCTTCCTCGCGATGCGGACTCCGAAGATCTGACCCCGGCACGAGTGTCCATGGTAGTCGACACAGCGTTGCAACAGACTCTTCAGTTCCGGTTCATCCATCGTTGCGCCTCCTATGACACTGAGCCTCATCGAGCCTATCCGCACCCGCCCTTGATCGCCACCTTTCTCTGCCGGGATGGTCGCCATGCGGAACGGCTGTCGCAACCCGATCCCCGGCTACGGCCGGACTCCCTTTTCTCGGGTTCACTCCTTGTCCGGGTCTATTCGGGCCTTGATGGGTGACGAGCTCTTGCCCACAATGTCGGCGGAGGTTTACAGGTGCCGAACCTTTTGTCATCAGCTTGTCTCGGGGGGACCACCCGTTGCGACTCTCCAACCGACCGGCATACCGATCCGTGAGCCGGACGAGATCTCGAGGGCCCAGGACGACTTCGAAGCATCCGGGTTCGCGGATCTCGGTGGGCGCTATCGGGACCAGGCCGCCATTTCCGTCGACCTGGGTTCCCCGGGCAAGACACCAGATCCAAGGAAAGGGCTCGCCGTGAGCATGGGAGGACGCGCATGAACACGAAAGACAAGGGTTTCCACACCAAACTCGTGCACGCTGGGGCGCGCAAGGATCCGTCCGGAAGCGTCGTGACACCCATCTACCAGACGTCCACCTTCGCGTTCGACAACACCCAGGTCGGCGCGGACCGCTTCGCGGGCAAGGCGGACGGGTTTATCTACACGCGGATCGGCAATCCGACCATCCGGGCCCTGGAGGATTGTGTCGCCGAGCTGGAGGATGGCGTCGGAGGCGTGGCCACCAGTTCAGGCATGGGAGCCGTGACGACAGTTTGCTTAGCATTGCTCGCGCGCGATGAACACGTGCTCAGCACAGCCTCGGTGTACGGCCCTTCGCGCACGTTGATGGAGAAGCATCTCGGGAAGTTCGGCGTTTCTTCGTCCTTCGTCGACACCTCCGACCTCGATGCGGTGCGCGAGGCCTTTCGGGAGAATACGCGCCTCGTCTATATAGAGACGCCGTCGAATCCGATGATGCAGATCACGGACATTGCCGCGGTGGCCCGACTGGCCCACGAGCACGGTGCGCTGCTGGCCGTGGACAGCACCTTTGCCTCTCCCTATCTCCAGAAGCCCCTCACCCTCGGCGCCGACGTTGTCCTGCACTCCGTGACCAAGTTCATCAACGGTCATGCCGACGTCGTGGGCGGCATCCTTGTCGCCCTCGACCCGGTGATATACCGGCGGCTACGGGAGACGATGGTCATCACCGGCTGCAACATGGACCCTCATCAGGCTTTCCTGGTCCACCGAGGGATCAAGACCCTCGCTCTTCGCATCGAGCGCGCGCAGGAGAGTGCGATCAAGATCGCGAACTGGATCGAGACGCGCCCCGAGGTCACCTGGGTCCGCTATTCCGGTCTCCCCTCGCACCCGCAACATGAGTTGGCGAGCCGCCAGATGAGAGGACCCGGCGCGGTGATCAGCTTCGAGTTGAAGGGCGGCTTGGAAGCCGGGAAGAGCCTCATGAACAACATCCGATTGGCTGCGTTGGCGGTGTCGCTGGGCGGGGTCGAGTCTTTGATCGAGCATCCGGCTTCCATGACCCACGCCGGGATGGGACGCGAGGGTCGCCTGAGCGCCGGCATCACCGACGGACTGGTTCGCTACTCGGTCGGGATCGAGGACGTGGACGACCTCATCGAGGACCTGCGGCAGGGGCTCGCGGCCGAGCAGCCTGTACCGACGGACCCGATCTAGCGCCGATGGGCGTCACCTCGGAGGACGTCGCCCCGGGTGACGCACACCTCAGAGGGCGAGCGCCGGCGCTCTGTTCTTGAGCGCGCTCAACCGGAGCACGGGGAAGCCGTTGACCGGGTGCTCCGCGCGCAGCCTCCGGTTGTAAACTCCGCGCGCGATTTCCGCCGCCCTGCTACACTCCTGCCGCACGGGTCATCGCGCTTAGGATGACGGGGAGGTGACACATGAAGAAGGCCCTGCTCGCGGGCATTGCCGTCGTGGCCATCCTGGTCCTGGCCGTGACCGCCTTTGGGATCCAGAAGAGGTTCGAGGAGAGCCAGCGCCGGTACGCCTCGACCAAGGCGGCTGAGGACTCCCTGCGGACCCGTTTCGACAATGCGGTGGCCGCCATCGCCGAGATCCAGGACAGCCTGGCCGGCGTCATGCCGAGCGAGACGCAGGTGATGAACCTCTCGCGCGACATCGAGCGCGGCTCCAGACTCGCCAAACCGATGAACGAGCGCATGCTGCAGTCGATCTCCGACCTGAAGCGGGGCATCCAAGACAGCAAGCGGATGATCCAGCGGCTCGAAAAGAGGCTCAAAGACAGTGACGTCAAGATCGCGGGTCTCGAGCGGCTCATTGAGAACCTGAAGCGTGGCGTGGGGGACCGAGAGATGATGATACGAACGCTCTCGGCCCGCGTCGACTCGCTGAAGGTTCGCGTGGCCAGGCTCGAGACTGATGTGGCGGTCGGGAACGAGCGGATCCAAGAACAGAAGACGGTGATCGAGGAAAAGCGGCGTGAGATCAGCGCCGTCGCCTACATCATCGGCTCGCGCAAACGGCTCAAGCTGCTCGGCCTTCTCGAAGAGTCGGGCGGTTTCATCGGCATCGGGAAAACGTCGCAGCTTTCGGGGAAGTTCCCTCTGGAATACTTCACGGTCATTGATACCGATGCGGAACGGACCATCCGGGTGGCCGGGAAGGAGCCGACCGTCCTGAGCGGGCAGAACCGGTCGAGCTATCAGTTGGTCCCGGTAACGGAGGACTGGTCTGAGCTGCGCATCACCGATCCGGGGGAGTTCCGGAAGGTGCGCTACCTGGTGATCCAGGTGCAGTAAGCGTGAACGGACCGGTTCCCGGGTCCTGATCTGTGCTTGGGACCGGGATCGGGAATGGGATCACGATCGGGACTCGGATCGGAATCGGGACAAGGCCCGAGCTTGGGTCCGGCGTTCTCCGCCCGGGCTGCGGGGTAAGAGTAAGACGCGAGGCGCGCGTCTTACTTCACGCGGGCCCAGCGGATGAGTTCGGGGAGCGTCATGTCTTTCCCGTACATCAGCATCCCGAGACGGAAGACGCGGCCGGCGGCGACGCGCAGAACCCAGCAGGCAGCGACCAACAGCAGAAGCGCGAGCACCACCTCCCAGCTCCGCGCGGCTCCCAGCACGAGGCGCAGCGGGATCATGACGGGCGAGAAGAACGGCACTTGCGAGAGCGCTACCATGGCCGCCGAGTCGGGATTGCCAAGCAGGCCGGGCAGGAAGAAGACGGGCAGGATGGGCAGGAGCATGAAGTTGGTCTGCCACTTCGAGGCACTCTGCATGTCCTGGGCGGAGGCCATGAGCGCGCTGACCAGTGCGTTGTATAGGTAGAGACCCAGCAACCCGAATAACGCCGTCAGCCCGAGATTCGCCCAATTGACCGAGCCCGGGAGGTGGACGCCCAGCGGTCCGGCGAGCAGGAGAAGCGAGCCGGCCCAGACCGCGCCGGTGAGGAGTCCCATGGCGGTGAAGGCGATGATCTTGCCATCCATCCAGGCCTGCGCGGGGACTGCCGACATGATCACCTCAGTCACGCGCGCCTGCTTCTCGCCACTGATGCCCACCATCATGTAGGACATGCTGGTCATGAGGACGGCGATCAGCAGCATCAAGACCCCCGTCGTTACCCAGAGGTCGCCGCGGCGGTTTCCCGTGCCCTGGCCCAAGGCCACGTGCGTGCGAATGACAATGGTGTCATCGAGGGCGGCAAGCTGCTGCGGCGTGAATCCCATGGCCTGCGCGCGATCCCGGCGCAGCTCGGCGTTCAGATGTTCGCGGAGGCCGCGCGCCCAGCGCGGAGGCGCGCGCCGGGTCACGAGGTCGGCGGTCCACGGGCCCGTGTCCGCCGGCCGCAGGATGAGGGCGGCGTCGAACTTGCGTGCCCGGACCGCGGCGATCAGGACCGCGGTGTCCGTTCCCGAGTCTGCCGGGTCCACCCAGGTAAAGCCGGCGAGCGGCGAAAGTGCGAGGCGGCCCCGAGCGTGTGCCGCACCCGTCGCGTCGGTACGGATGACCGCCACCTCGCGATCACCCTTCTCGGCAAAGAACGAAGAAAGGAGGCTCACCGCGAGCACGATGAGGGGTGACATCACGATGGAGATGATGAAGTCCTTGCGCCGCAGCATGCGGTAGGTCTCCCAGCGCGCCACGGGCACCCACGCCGGCGTTCCATCACGCATCGGAGGTGCTCTCCTTCTCTTCGATCGTTTCGCCCGCGCCGCGAACCGCGCGGAGGTAGATCTCGTGCAGTGGGATCCGCCGCGTTTCGATCCGCAGGATGGCGGCTCGCTCCGCCGCGGTGGTGATGAGCGGCCCAAGGTCCGCGCTTTGCGGCCAGAGCACATCGACCCACACGGTGCCGTCGCCGGTCGGTCGCGTTTCCACCTCCGCGCCCAGGGCGCGTGAAGTCAGCTCCTCGCGCAATGCCGCGGTATCGAGGGGCGCGCCGCCGAGCGGAGCGAGGTGGAGCTGCAGCCTCTCCTTCAACCCACCGGTAGCCTGGCGCCGCATCTCATTGAGCGTTCCGGACAGCACCTCGCGGCCGTGGGAGATCAGAAGGAAGCGATCGGCGAGCCGTTCGACCAGATCGAGCTGGTGAGCCGAGATGAGCACCGCCGTGCCCTGGTCGCGCAGGTCGCGCATCATCCCGCTGAAGAGCTCCTGGTTGATCGGATCCAGTCCGGAAAACGGCTCGTCCAGCACCAGGAGCGAAGGCCGGTGGAGAACCGCCGCAATGAACTGCACTTTCTGTTGATTGCCTTTGGAGAGTGCGCCGACCTTGTCCTTGCTGCGGTCGCCGAGCCCGAGCTGATCGAGCAGCGGCTTGGCGGCAGCGCGGGCCTCCGACAGCTTCATGCCGCGCAGGGAACCCAGGTAGGCAAGCGTCTCGATCACCGGTGTGTCCTCGATCGTCATCCCCTCCCGCGCCAGCGTGCGCATCACCTCCAGCACTTCGTGGATCATCTCCGGATCGAGGGCCGAGGTCGGCTCCTCGAAGAGCAGAACCTTCGGCTTCATACAGAGGACTCTGGCGATGGCCGTGCGCTGCTGCTCGCCACCCGAGAGACGCGAAGGGAAGCGGTCTACCTTGTCCGCGAGGCCGACCTTCTGCAGCAGCGCCCGGGCCTCCGCCTCCACCTCCGTGCCCGGCCGCCCCCGCACGACCCGGGGTGCCAAGAGCAGGTTGTCGAGGGCGCCGAGGTGCGGGAAGAGATTGAACTGCTGGAAGACCACTCCGGTCTCGGCGCGGACGGCGTCGAGGTTGGCGCCGTCGGGGTCGAGGGGGATCCCGTCCACCTCGATTCGTCCATCGTCCAGCCGCTCGAGGCCGTTGACGATCCGTCGGACCCGGTTGTAGCTCCGCTCGTCGGTGACCGTCACCACGAGCATTGACCATCCGTCCTGTTGGTCGCTCGAAAGCATCGACAGGAGTTGGTAGGGATCGGAGAAAGAGAGATGATCGAGACGCGCGGAGGACCCGATCGGGATCAGCACGGATCCCATGTTGAAACCGAAGCCCGAGGCAAAGTCGGCTGTTCCGACGACCTGCATCCTCGCAAGGTTGCGGTGAAAGACGAGGGGCAGGAGAGCTGAGCCCAGCTCTTGTGCCGCCGCCCTACCGCAGTGCGCCGACTAAGTCGTCCACCTCATCGATGACGTCCCCGGCCGGCGTATAGCATCGCAGCGAGACCTTCCGCCCGTCGTCCTCGATCAGGATCCAATGGTTCAGCGGAGAAAATCGATAACACCCCGCTTCCTCGCGGCACCGGTCGCCTTTGGCTTTCCACCACGTGTTCCAGGGCGAAGCTTCCTCGGCATAGTGCGGCGCGCCGGCGCCCCCGCTGATAACCAGCCAGATCGGACGCCGTAGGCCGGGCAAGGGTGAGAGGCGATCCAGGTTGAGCTTTCCGTCGCCATCGGGATCGTCACGGGCCGGGTCGCCGGCGGGGGTCTCGGGCGTGAGCAGCATCCGGCTGTAGTTGTGCTCGTCGCTGGCGAGGATCGCCACCGTCTTGCGCGAAGCCGCGGCCAGGCGAACCATCTCGTTGCGGGTCTCCACTACCCCCGTCGCCGCCGGGTCAGGGGCGCCTCCTTCCAAAGGCACCGTGTACCCGCGCTTGCCGAGATCGCCGTTGTACCACATGGCGTCGCCCACATGCGCCGAGTTTGGAAACGGCGGTTCGTGTAGGCAGAGAAAGACGTGCCGCACGGTCGGATCGGCATCGGCACGGTCCAGCTCGGCGCCGAGCCACGCCATCTGGTCGGGGAAGATGAACCCCTCCGGCGAGCCGCCGAAGCGCGCAGGGTCACGCGATATCCAGTAGCAGTTGTTTACCACGATGATCCGCGTCGGCCCGTACGAGAATGAGAAGACGGTCCTTCGGTAGGGCGGGCGCCGTGGGTCCGAGGGTACGGGACCGTTCTCCGGCTGCACCAGCTCTTCGGCGAGGATCGTCTCGGTGCTTTCCGTGGTGTAGGGCCGGCGGTCGAGACCGACGCTCTGCTTGTCCGGCCCGGCGTAGTAGCGGACCAGCACATCGTGGTTTCCGGCGGCGGTGTAGATCGGCACGCTGCGGAGAAACGGTGTGGCGATCCATTTGAATGCCCGCAACTGGGCGCGGAAATCATCCGCCACGGAAGTGTAGCCGCTCGCGAGATCGCCGCCGAGAAGGCAGAACCGCGCGCCCATCCGTCCGGCCGCGTTCAATTCCTGTGGGAAGACAAGGGCGTTTACGCCCATGAACGCGCGCAGCCCTCCTCCGGGGCCCATGCGGCTGTCTCCGGCGTAGGCGAAACGCGTCGTCCCTTGCCCGGGTCTGGGCGCGGTGCGGAAACTGTACTCGGTGCTTGTCCAGCGATCGTCCATCGTGATGTCGTCGGCGCGCGGATTCCGATCATCGGGACTAGACGCCAGGGCCGCGACAAGAGAGACCTCCACGCGGTAGAGGTACTCGGTGTCGGGCTGGAGGTCCCTCAGCTCGACCTCGTGGCGGCTGGCCGCAGGACTCTCGAAGACGCGAGGGACGCCATGGGTCATTTCCCGGGGGATCCGTTCCGGACGGGCGTCCGGTCGGCCTCGACCCCACGATTCGGCAACCCTGGTGCGAGACGATGTCGGCGGCGCCTCGCGCACGAGCACGCGGGCGGTAGCTGCCGGGTCGGTCCGAAACGCTATTATGGCGCGATCCGCCGCTTCGCCACACACGTTGGCCACGAACGGTCCTTCGGTGACGGTGAGTGCACGGCGGTAGCTCTCTCCTTTCCGGTGGAATCCCGCGATGAACTCGTAGGTACCGAGATCGCGGTCGGCGCCATCCTGCACGAGGGAGAGTTGCACGCGGACCACGATCTGACCACGGTCGTTCCAACCCGGATCGTCGTCGTTGGCCAGCCGCGCGACCGAGAGCCCGACCTGCCCACCGCGGACCGCCGTGCCGGAGCGGAACTGGCAGGCGTCCCATTCGGTCTGCGTGCCGGAGAGAGGCCAGGGCGCGGTCCAGGCCGTTCCCGCGATTTCGGCTACGTCAACGGCCGTGCCGTCCAGGATCACCGGCTCGGCGGAGAGGTCGAGTTTCAGGCCGTCGGCGTCACCGTCGCGCACGCAGCGCAAGAGCATCTCCTGGCTGTAAAGATTGGTCACGCCGCTCCCCGTTCGCTCGGTCCATCCCAGAGAGACGGGATCGACAACGGGCGGGCTAGTGCCGCCGGAAGCGGAACCGTGTGATTCCGCGTTGTGCGCAACGGACGTCGACAGGTCGGAAGCGGGTATGTCGGCAGCGCGCGCTTCGGGCGTGACGATGATCAGACACGCGGCGAGCCACACGACGTGCGCGGTCGAGAGGGCGGGGACACTGACCGAAAGCAGGGCCGGCCGGTTTCTGCTGCGTCGCGGATCGTCAGCCGACGTGGGACGAGAACTCGGCGTGCTCACGGCTAGACGGTGTGACGGCACCACCGGACGACGGCACAGCAGGCTCACAGGTATCCGTTCTCCCTCAACCAGCGCAACGCGTCGGCCACCGCGGTGGCCATGGGGGTGCGCGGCATCTGCAGTTCCGAGTGCGCCAGGCTGCAGTCGAACGCCTGACTGTGCTTCATCATCTGCACCCCACTCACCGGCAGCGCGGCCCAATCGCGGTGCTGAAGCAGGCCTGCGACCTCGCTGACGTAGGCCAGTGTCTCTGCGAGTGGGATCGGTACCGGGATCCGTGGCGGCGGCACTCCGGCGATCCGCGCCACGAGTTCGAGGAACTCCCGGGCCGTGGTGTTCTCGCCACCCAGGATGTAGCGCTGGCCGGTGCGGCCCAGGACCGCGGCATTCACCAGAGCCTCGCCGACGTCGCGTGTCGCCACGACATTCATTACCCCGGGGAGGTAGACCGGCATCCGCCTCCGCGCGACGGCCACGAGGAGCTTCCCCGTGGTCGGGGTGGGGTCGTACGCATCGACACAGAGGCTGGGGTTGCCGATCACCACCGGCATTCCCTCCACCGCGGCGCGGGTCGCCTCCGCCTCCATCTCCGTCTTCATGGCGAAATAGGGGGAGGAGGCGCGCACGAGGTCGTAGCGGTCCCTTTCATCGGCGAGGCGCGGCCACGGCTCTGAACGGTCGCGCCCCGCCGGGCGACCGACGGTGGTGAGGCTGCTGGTGTAGATGAACCGCTTGAGGCCGGGGAGATGCATCGTCTCGGCCAGGGGAGGGTGAAGGGAAGCGTTCAATCGCCCGACGATCGCCGCTTCGAGAAGTATCCGGTTCGGTACGGCGCGGGCCAGCTCTTCCGCGCGTGCCGGTTGCAGGCGGATGGCGGCGGCCGCTCCCTCGGCTTGCTCCACCGCGCGGGCGGCGAGGTGTCCGGGCGTGGGATCCAGCAGCTCCGGCGGCACGAAGTCGCGAGCCGCCGCGAGCAATCCCGTCATCGACTGCCGTGCCCGTTCCACCTGTTGTTCACGGTGGAAGTGAGAGCGGGGATAGGGCGCTGCGCAATGAAAGACGAGATCGCAGCCGGCTAGAGCGGCGCGCACGGAGGCGAGGTCTTCGATGTCTCCGGGCACGCGATCCACCACCAGCCCGTCGAGAGTTCGGGTGGTGCTCGAGGCCCGCGCCAGGACGCGAACGCGCGCGCCGCGGCGCAACAGGGCCCGCACCGCGTGGCAGCCGATCATTCCCGTGCCGCCGATGACGAGCGCTCGGACGGACGGCCAGGGGAAGTCGTCGAGTTGTCCCTGAGTGGGATTCTGACGCTCGTCACCGGGAGACTTCATTCCTGCGAGGATATCCGCCCACGCGCTCCGGTGCAACCGTGCCGACGATCCTGAGATTCGGAGCAGGGAGCGAATACAGCGGGCTTCGGGCTTCAAGCCTGAAGCCCGAAGCCTCCGAATCTCAGATCGATCGCCCGGTGTTTGGGCTGTCTGTTTGACACCGTTCCTTGGCCGTCGGTACAGTTGCACTGCGACCGCCAACCACGGCCGCCGGGATGGCCTACGATGACGCGAAAGCTCCCCGCGCTGCCCCGCCTAGGTGGCGGGCGACACACCGTTCCCCGGATCGCGAGCCTTCTGTTGCTCGGGGTGCTGGGTGTGCTCGGCGTGCGGGCTATCTTCCAGGGTGCGCCCAACACCAAACCGGTCCCCGTGCCCCCCCCGGGCACGGATTCGCTTGGCGTGAGCGACCCCGGCGCTTTCCACGGCATGCGCCCCCGGGCAGACGACAAGATGACCCTTCCGCGCATCGGTTTCCGATGGACTTGGACCCCCGACAGCGCGCGGGCCGCGGTTCCTCTGAAGCAGGTGAAGTTCCGGGTGCATCTGGTCAGTTCCGATAGCACCCACGAGGTTACACGTTCCGTCACCGAGTCGCAGGCCCACGTCAATCTCCGCGACGCCTTCCCGATCGGAACGTGCCAGTGGTGGGTGGAGGCGCTGGTGCCGGGTCATCCGCCGGTCCGCAGCGCCAAGGAGACGTTTATCTTGGAGCCATGATGCGGGACGGAACGGCCACGGCGGCACGCCGCATCTTTTCCCCTCTCACCCCTGAACGTCCTGTGTTCTGGTCGTCACCAGAAGCATTTCCCCTGCCGCGGGATCATCCATCGCGACCTCAAGCCAGACAACATCCTCCTGACCCCCGAGGGGGTCGTGAAGGTCCTCGACTTCGGCCTCGCTCTGCGCGAGATGCCACCGGCCGGACCGGGTGAACGGACCCCCGGAGCGTTGCTGCCCGACGTGAACGACCGGCGCGCCCGCGTCTCGCAGGGCGAGGCCACGCTCGCGATCTCGGTGGCTGGTGACGCCGACACGATCCTCTTCGGGAGCGACGAGAGTGTGACGGTCGCCGGGGTTGGGGGTGAGATCACGGGAACCCCCGGATATATGAGCCCCGAGCATGTGCGAGGCCATTTCCAGGATCGCCGGAGCGACGTCTTCTCCTTCGGGTGCGTGCTGTATGAATGTCTGTGTGGCCTGGCTGCCTTCGGCGGTCCCACCTGGCGGGATCGGCTTACTGCCGTTCAATCCAGCCAGGATGACCTGGCGCGTTTCCTCGCTCTCCTGCCGGTCCGAGGCCGGGCACCGCAGCGAGGCGGTGACGCCGTTCTTCGAGCGGGCGCGGTCGGTCGTGCCGGCGTTCGTCCTCGACGAGACATCAGAAGCGAAGGTCCAGGCGATCTGCGAGCGGCTCGACGGCATTCCTCTCGCGATCGAACTGGCGGCGCCGCGCGTGCGACTCCTTTCCGTCGTCCATGTCTACGCAAAACTCGACGATCGCTTCCGCCTGCTCACCGGCGGCAGTCGCACCGCCCTGGAATGACACCAGACCCTGCGCGCTGCCGTGGATTGGAGCTATGGCCTTCTCTCCGCGACGGAGAAGCCGCTCTTTCGGGCTCTTTCGGTCTTCCCCTGCGGATGGACGCTGGAGGCCGCGATCGCGGTGGCGTCCCCGGGTGCCGACGAGTTTGAGGTTCTCGATGGCCTGGCCCACTTGGTGGACAAATCTCTGGTCGTGAAGGGCGAGGGGATGGGCGCGGCCCGCTACGGATTTCTCGAGACGATCCGGCAATACGGGCGGGAGGCGCTCGACGCCACCTCCGGCGCGGGGTTGGCGCGGGACCGCCATGCGGCTTTCTCCCTCGCCCTGGCCGAGGAGGCTGAACCGAGGATCAAGGGCGCGGAGCAGAACGTCTGGCTCGACCGGCTCGATATCGAGCACGGAAACCTCCGGGCCGCGATTCACTGATCGGCTGGTCCGCCAGGCGGTGCGGAGGCGGGCCTGCGCCTGGTCAGTGCGCTCGCCGGGTTCTGGATCGCCCGCAGTCACTTCTCAGCCGGGAATGCCTTGGTGGAAGAATCGCTGCATGCAGTCCGAACCCCTGCATCACCCCGGCAATGGAAACGACTTGGGGACACGTCAAAGCCGTCTATCGGTAGGCTTGTCGGCCCGCATGTCACGCAAGATCCACGCGCATTGTTCATTCCGACCCCGGGATGGTAGCCTTAGGCGGTACCGGAAACAATGGCCGCTCCACCCAGGAGGAACTGCATGCGTATGCGAACCGTTGGATCGACTCCCGCAACCCCCGGCGGCGTCGCGCGACGCCGGCTTCCGGCGCCGGCTTGGCTCCTCCTTGCGCTTACGCTGGTCACGGCGATCCCGGCACACGCCGAGCGATGGATCTGCCCCGACTGCCCCAGCGAAGTGGTGGAACGCGCGCGGGGCGCCGAACTCGTTTGCCCGGGCTGCGGCACGCACTACACCGTGACGGAGATGGCCCCCCCGGTGGCCTACATCAACGTATCCACCCGTGACACGGAGATCTCCTGGTTTCCGCTTGCCGACAGCTGCCGCATTTATCGCCCGGATGGTGTCGAAGGGTTGGACGACCAGGGGGCGATCTGGGTGCCCTGGACCGCGGTCGAGTGGTACATCCCGCGCATGCGTCTGTTGCGCATGATCAACGGCCGCGAGCTGGCCACGGACTATGCCAAGGATCTGACGTACTGTCCGAGTCCTCCGAAATTCGCCTACGAGGTGACCGACTCGCTCACCTTCCCTGGGAAGCCCGCCACCGTGTTCAAGCAGCAGGGGGAGTACTCGCTGGCCGAGCTCTTTATCATTGCCTTCACACCCGAGGCGCGCGACTCGGCCCGGGTCCGCTTCGTCAAGGAGGTGGAAGCGGGCAAACACCCGCGGTTGCCGCGCACGGAGCCGCACGTGATGCGCCTGCCGACCGTGGCCGCGCCTCCCTCGGTGGCGAAGGCGGACCTGAAGGCCGAGGCCGTGGTCGAGGTGCGGGTGCACGAGTCGCGCGGCATCATCGGAGCACACATGGTGAAGAGCACCGGCGTCGCGGCTCTGGACAGCGACGCGATGCGGCTCGCGCAGACCGTCAGCTTCTCCACCGCCGGCGAATTGGGGGTCATGGTGCCGAGCTGGGTCGAGGTGCATGTCCACTACGAGGGCACGGGCGGCCGCGTTGAGGTGACGCCCGCGCGCCACGGGTTCTGGAGGCGCTGAGCGTCTGCACTCGTAACGACTCAGGTGGCCACAAACCGGAATTCAGAAGTCAGAATGAGAACGATCCTCGACGAGACTTGAGGTGTCGGCTCTGAGAGCCAGAAGAACATTCCCAGCAGCAAGTTGCGGGCGGTTACCGGACGCTGGTTTGTCACTCCGGACACCCGCCCGGGACGGCCGTCCGGTCGAAATTTTCCAGACCCGGCCCGGCTTCCCGCAGTCGCGCGCCTCGGGACTTGCCCGGACGAATCTGTACTCCGTCTCGAAGAACGCGATGCTGACGTTGATGCTCATGCGGGGCAACTTCATCGGACAGGTGTAGCGAGAATGTCCTGTTTCCGCTTCCCACGGGCATGGTAGGTTCTGCCACGGGATCTGAGAGTCGGGCGCGAAACTCCCACGGGGAGATCATCCCGG
This sequence comes from Candidatus Eiseniibacteriota bacterium, assembly GCA_903844735.1. Taxonomy (GTDB): domain Bacteria; phylum Eisenbacteria; class RBG-16-71-46; order CAIMUX01; family CAIMUX01; genus CAIMUX01. Next base: position 66,254 of record CAIMUX010000073.1, on the reverse strand, counting down.
CCGAAGGGTGCTGCATAGAAGACGGTCGCGGCGATGAATGTCGGCGAGACCGACCGGGCGCCCGCTGCCGCCTGGCTCGATGTGTCGCCGGCGTCGATGGGACAGTTCCTGCTTGCCCTCCAGCCCAAGCCTCGCGACGCGCTGGCCCGCACCATCGAGGCACGGATGCGCGACCGCCGAGCGGCGTCGGGAAGCTGTTCACCGAGCCGCACAACAAGGACGGCCCGACAAGAAGGTTGCCGGCATCCACCACATTCATCCACGATCACGCAGCACTGACCCCGGTCCAACGCGGAGAGCACGATGAGTTGGTTTCTGGCCTTCTTTCTGGCTTCCGGCTTTTGCAGTCTCGTCTACCAGATCGTTTGGCTGCGATTGGCGATGGCCGATTTCGGCGTGAATACGCCGTTCGTGTCCATTGTCCTGTCCGTGTTCATGGCCGGCTTGGCTCTTGGAAGTTGGGGTGGTGGCCGGATCGCACGGCGGATCTCCGAGCGGCCCGCCGTGGTCGGCCTTCGGCTCTACGCGGCGGCCGAGTTGCTCATCGGCGTCTCGGGCATCGTCGTGGCTCCCGTCCTGGGGTGGGGCCGCAGCCTCCTGAATTCCGGCGGAGGGAGCGCTTGGGGCTCAACCGGCTACTACCTCGCCTCCGGGGCTTGGATCACCCTCGCACTTCTTCCGTTCTGCATTTGCATGGGATCGACCTTTCCCTTGGCCATGGCCGCTATACGAAGGGCCCACCGGTCTCAGTCGACGCGGTCCTTCAGCTTTCTCTATGTGGCCAATGTGGTGGGGGCCATGGCCGGAGCGCTGATTTCAGCTTTCGTTCTGGTTGAGATTCTGGGGTTTCGAGGCACGCTGGGCGTGGCTGCCACTGTCAATTTCCTGATCGCGGTCTCGGCCCTGCTCCTGAGCCGGGGCGGAATCTGGAGGGAGAGTGGCACCGGGACCGCCAAGAACCAAGCGGGCGCCATGGCGGTTTCGGAACGGGCCCGCGACTCCCACGGCGCGGTCCGTACAAACCGGTTCTTTCTGATCCTTCTGTTCACTACCGGCCTTGTCAGCCTGGCCATGGAAGTCGTCTGGGTCCGCCAGTTCGTGCCCTTCCAGGGTCCCGTCGTCTATGCCTTCGCAACCATCCTCGCCGTCTATCTCGGAGCCACGGCGATCGGCTCGCGCCTCTACCGCGCTTGGGTCCGGAGACGGGCCCCGGATGTAGAGGACCTTCCCTGGGCGCTGCTGGCCACCCTGGCCGGGCTGTGCAGCCTGCTGCCGCTGTGGGCCGCGGATCCGCGCATCCACACATCACCGCACTTCCTCTGGCAGGTGACCAGAGTTGCCCTCGGGTTGTGCCCGTTCTGCGGCGTGCTCGGCTTCCTGACCCCGATGCTGATCGATCATGTTGCCGCCGGTGATCCCGATCGCGCGGGGCGAGCTTACGCCTTGAACACGGTGGGGTGCATCATCGGGCCCTTGCTCGCGGGTTTCACCATGTTGCCGGCCGTGGGCGAGCGGTGGACCCTGGTGATCCTCTCCGTGCCGTTCTTCGCCGGTGGGTTTCTCGGCCAGCCTGGGTTACCGCTTGCCTCCCGCGCCGGGAGACCGCGCGCGGCCGCGCGGGCCTGGTTCTGGCTCCCGCTCGGACTCTCGGCCCTGCTCTTGCTGCTGACCAGGGATTTCGAGACGGTCTTCCCGGAGCGCGTGGTGTGCCGTGACCATACGGCCACGGTCATTGCCACCGGCCACGGTATGCAGAAACAGCTCTTGATCAACGGCGTCGGCATCACCAGCCTGACTCCGATCACCAAGATGATGGTTCATCTACCGATGGCATCCCTGGATCATCCCCCAGCAAAGGGGCTGGTGCTCTGCTTCGGAATGGGGACATCTGTCCGTTCCCTGTTGGCCTGGAACGTGCCCACAACGGCCGTTGAGCTTGTGCCCAGCGTTCCCGGCCTGTTCGGTTTCTTCCACGAGGGACAGGCAGACCTCTTGCGCTCGCCCCTGGCCACGATCGTCATCGATGATGCCCGTCGTTTCCTCGAACGTTCCCGGGAAACCTATGACGTGATCGTCATCGACCCGCCTCCCCCGGTAGAGGCGGCGGCGTCCAGTCTTCTCTACTCCAAGGAGTTCTATGCCAGCGCCGCCAAGCGACTGGCTCCCGCCGGGATCCTCCAGCAATGGATTCCCGGAGGTGAACCGATCGTGATCAGCGCCGTCACGCGGGCGCTCAAGAAAAGCTTCCCTTACGTGCGGGCATTCTCCTCGGTCGAAGGGTGGGGGACTCACTACCTGGCCAGCAGGGTTCCGATTCCGCGGCGCGGCGCGGCGCAGCTTGCCGCCCTGCTTCCAGCCAGTGCCGCACAGGATCTCCTGGCCTGGGGACCGAAACGAACGGCGACCGAGCAATTCCAGGCGGTAATTGAGAAGGAAATCCCGGTCCAGAATTTGATCCGGGCCGATCGCGCCGCGCATGTCCTGTCCGATGACCGGCCAGTGAACGAATATTATTTCCTCCGGCGCTATCGGAAGTGAGGGGCATCCTGTGGCGGCGAGCTTGAACTCCTCGCCGGGGGGATCGAAGGCCCATGGGGGCCCGCGGGCAGGAAACACGGCGGGAAGAAAGACCAGCCGCAACCGGGACACCTTCCCGGCACCCCATCCTTCGGAAGAACAAAGCCGCCCGCGGGTACGGCCGCGGGGCCGGACGTTCGACCCTCGATGGGTGCCGGCTGTTTGGCTTTGGCGCGACTAGCGGTCGCGACGACCGGTGTTTCCGCCGTTGCTTTCCCTTGCCCCGCACAGAGCTGCCGAGGTATATCTTACCTGCGCTCGGGTGTAGCGCCCGCGGCCCCGGTGGATGGGAGGGTCGTGGTCGGTCGACTGGCCTCAACCGCCGGGCTCGCCCGGGACCGCGGTCGATCTGGGAATGGAATCCGGGGGGGGAATGGCGCATTCCGGCGTGGGCACAACTTGGTGGCGGCGTCTCGTCTGCGAGGTGGGGCACACCCGGATCCCCGGTCAGATCGCAATCCCGAGATCGCGGACACCGGTCTTACTCCTTGCCGCTCCTCTGATTGTTCCGAAGCGGCAGCCGGGCCCGGTCGTCGTGCTGTTCGCCGTGCTCCTCGTTCTTGCCTGCGGTGGCCGCGGGAAGGAGGGGCCGCCGGCCCTTGTCGTCCCCGACAGTGCCCGGGTGATCTTTGCCGGACGTCCCATCGACCTGCCGTCTCTGCCGTGCGTTTCGGCGATCCTCATCGAGCCGGGGACCAATCAGATCCTGTACGAGCAGAACGCCCGCGCGCGGCGCGCGCCCGCCTCCATCGCCAAGATGACCCTCGAGCTGGTGGTCATGAACGAGATCGCGGCCGAAAGACTCTCTCTCGATGACACTGTCCGGGTCTCGCCCTGGGCCAGCAAGATCGGCGGTTCGCAGGTCTACCTTGCCGACGGAGAGGCGTTTCCGCTGGGGGAGATGATGCAGGCGATTGTCATCCATTCGGCCAATGACGCGTGCGTGGCGGTAGCCGAGCATATCGCGGGCAATTCCGACGGGTTCGTGCGCCTCATGAATCAGGAGGTGGAAGCGCTTGAGCTCACGGACACGCACTATGTCAATGTTCACGGGCTCGACGACGAGCCGGGCGAGGGGAATTACACGACCGCCTACGACATCAGCCAGATCGGGCGGAAACTGATCCAATACCCGCACATCCTCGACTGGTCGTCCACCATCGAGGCCCCCTTTCGCGGCGGCAACTTCCTTCTGCAGAACACGAACAAGCTTCTCGGCCACTTTGCCGGGCTCGACGGGCTCAAGACCGGCTATACCCGGAAGGCCGGTTTCTGCCTCTGTGCCACCGCCGAGCGCAAGGGTCTTCGCCTCATCTCGGTGATCTTGGGAGCCAACAGCCTTCAGGACCGAATCGAGGAGACAGCCAGCCTGCTCGCGGCGGGCTTTCAAACATTCGCCCCCGTGCGGATCTGCGGGAAGGGGGACGTCCTCGGCGATCCCGTCCGGGTCCGCGGGGCCAAGGTCAAGACGGTTCGCGCGGTCGCGCCGGGCGAGGTCACCGTGGTGGTCTCCCGTCCCGACGACCGCCGGATCACAAAAGTGCTGGTCCCGATAGAGATATTGCGCGCTCCGGTGCGCGCGGGCACGCAGGTCGGCACGCTTCGCGTTCTCGCGGGCGAGGCTGTTCTGGCCGAGGTTCCGGCCGTGGCCGCGGAGGAGATCCCCGCGGCAGGCTGGTTGCGGCGCCTTTTCTCTCGGGATTGAGGGGTTTCAGGAGACAGGAGGTCTCGAAGTGTGTCGGTTCGAACCTCGTCGGCTCGAAGTGCGTTGGCCCGAGGTCCGTTTCATCCCGCGTCATCGAGTCGTACGGGTGCTTGCATGCCTGCTGGCGTTGTCTTTCATTCTCTCCGGCGCCGCTTCCGCGGGGAGCCGCAAGAAGAAGCCACCCCGGCGACCGCGCAATGTCTACCAGAAGTACCGGCAGGCCTACGCTTCCGCTTTTGTGGTGGAGGCCGAGAGCGGGAAGATCCTCTTCGAGAAGAGTCCGGACGAGCTGCGGGCCCCGGCCAGCCTCACCAAGATGATGACCGAGCTTCTCGCTCTCGAGGCGCTGGACCGAGGGAAGGTCCGGCTCACGGACACGTTGATCGTTCCGGCGGATATCCGAGCCATCCGCGGCAGTCGCGTCCGTCTGCGGCCGGGCGAGCGGCTCCCGTTCGGGGATGCGCTACGGGCGATGGCAATCTCCTCCGCCAACGATGCCGCTTTCACGATCGCCAATCACCTCGCCGGCTCCGAGCCTGCGTTCGTGTTCCAGATGAACCGGCGGGCCCGCGAGCTGGGGATGCTGCGCACCCGCTACGTCAACGCGCACGGTCTTGACCGCAGCGACCGGCCCGGGTCGATCACCACCGCGCGGGATCTCTCGCTGCTGGCCCGGCAGCTCGTGAACCACCCTCTTACGTTGGAGATCTCTTCCACCGTGTCCGACACCATCCGCGGTTGCCAGGTGATCCATACCACGAACCGGCTCCTGGGCGCCTGCGACGGGGTCGATGGACTCAAGACCGGCTACACCGGCAAGGCCGGATTCTGCCTCTGCTCTACTGCCGAGCGCGACGGGATGCGCGTCGTCTCCGTGCTTCTGGGGGCCACCAACAGCCGCCGTCGGTTCTCCGAGTCGGCGGGGCTTCTCGCAAGCGCGTTTGCGAGCTTCCGCAAGATCGCGGTCATTCGCAAGGGACAGGACCTCGATCGTGCCTGCGACATCATCGGCGGAAGCGTCGGCTCGGTCCGTCTGGTGGCGGGTGAGGATGTCAGCGTCCTCATGTCCTCGCACCGGATACCGGACATCCGGGTTCTGGTGGAGGCTCCGCTCTCCATCACCTCGCCCGTGCTGCGAGGGGCGCAAGTCGGGCTGCTGCGCATCATGGTGGGTGACAGCCTCGCGGCGGCGGTTCCCGCGGTGGCGGCGCGCGATGTGAGTAAGGCAACCCTCCTCGACAAGTTGGGCGCCCGGTTCTTCGCCTTCGACTGAGAGGAGTGAGGCCATGTCCCTCCGGGTCGTGCTGGCCGGACACAACCTGGACCGAGACCTTCTCCTCGAAGTCCGTGCTCTCCTTGGCGATGTGTTAAGGGCCGAGACGCCTGCGGACCGGGATGCACTCTGCGAGCATGTGCGCGAGGTCCTCGCGTGCGACAACTGGACTCCCGAGACGATTGCCGCGGCCTACGCCCGGGTCAGCCGCGATCCCCGGTCGGTGACTGAGCTGCGGGCTGTGGCGCGCCACGAGGTAGATCGCGCGCGCCGCAGCAACGAGGCGATCGTGTACGGCCTGGGGCATGCGTCGGTGGCCGAGCACGCGGTCTTCAACTTCGATGTCATGGGGCTTTCCCGGCTGGCCGTGGAGACGCTCGAACGGCGGAGGCTGGCCAGCTTCACCGAAAAATCGCAGCGCTACATTTTCGTGGATGAAGACTGGGTCGTTCCGTCGGAGGTGTGCGGCTCGCCCGCCGAGTCGGCGTTTCGGGCGCTGCTTTCGGAGCAGAACAGCTTCTATCACCGGGCCCACGACCGGCTCCTGCCTGCTTTCCTCGCGGAGCAAGCGAGCGGGGAGACGGACCACGATCGCCGGCGGGCCGCCGAGGGCATCGCCCGGGAGGATGCGCGCTACGGTCTGGGACTCGCCACCACCGTGCAACTGGGAATGACGCTGAATGCAAGAAGTCTCGAGGGGCTGCTGGCCCGCTGCGCTGCCCACTCTCTGGTCGAGGTGAGGGAGCTAGGGACTGCGTTGCACGGGGCCGCGGCCGACCTGGCTCCTTCGCTGGCCAAGCACACCGAGCCGACGCCCTACCTGCGGGAGGCTCGATCGCGATTGGCCGAGGCGGTGGCGGCGGTGGTCTCGGGGACGGCCGGGATGGGTGAACAGGCTGGATCAGGCGCGGCCTTTGACCCGGCTGACTCGTCGCCTGAGGGCGGTGTGCGACTCCTGAGGACCACCCCCGATCCCGACGGAGCTCTCGTGGCGGCACTCCTCTTCACCGGCGGCGCGGGGCCGATGGAACACTGCCGCGCCCTGGTCTCGATGCTCGGCCCGGACGATCGCCGCCGCGTGGCCTGGTCGCATCTGACCGCGCTGGGACCCCACGATGCCGTGCTCCGTGAGTACGAGCTGGTGACGGCCGAATTCGAGGTGGTCGTCAGCGCCGCCTGCTATGCGCAGCTCAAGCGGCACCGCATGGCCACCATGGTTCCCTTGCCGTATGATCCCGGCCTGGGTTTGACCGTGCCCGACTCGGTGGAGCGCGCCGGGCTGGGGGATGATCTGCGGCGGTTGGCCGATCGGGCGACCGAGGTCTGGCGGGCCATTGATTCGCTCGGGGCGTCCCGGCAGGCGGCACGGCACTCCAACGGTGAACACCCCGCGGCGGCGTACGCGCTGCTGAACGCGCAGCGTCGCCGGGTGCTCGTGCGGATGAATGCGCGCGAGCTGCACCATGTCTCCCGGCTGCGGGAGGATGTCCACGCCCAATGGGACATCCGACGGCTGGCCGGGCGGATGCTGGCGCTGGCGCGGGAGCGAATGCCGATCACCCTGGCCTTGGCCGGGGGCAAGGATCGGTTCGCGTTGCAGCATCAGGAGCTGTTTCCGGGGTGGGGCGGGGGCTGATGCGGGAGCTGATGCGGGAGCCGATGCGGGAGATCGACTCTCGGCGGGGTAACCCGCTGTTGGGATCAATGACTGGCGGGCTGCCCCAGGGCGGTCGATAGGGAAGAGGATGCGGGGCTCGCTGTAGAGAGCCCTCGCCGGACCAAGGGAGAGGGAATGTCCATGAGGCACCGACGGATCGGAATCTCCGGGAGCGGCGGCACCCGTATCGCTCCCGTAACGTTCGCATGTTTCGCCATTCTCCTGGCCACGATGTGGCTGTCGGCCTCGCCGGGGTGGGCGGAGACCCGACCAGCCGTGTCCCCCGCGGGGGTGACGAACCCGGTCGGCGGGGGCGGCCACCAAGGGAGTGGCGAGGCAGCCATCGTCGTGCCCGATCTGGCGCAGGAGCGTTTCTTAGGAATGGACGGCCGTTCTCTCCTCATGATCGGGCTGTTCGTCTGTGCCCTGGGTCTGCTCTTCGGGGTTGTCACCTATACCCAGGTGAAGAAGCTCCCCGTCCATCGCTCCATGGCCGAAGTCTCGGAACTGATTTACGAGACCTGCAAGACCTATCTGGGTGCGCAGGGGAAGTTCATCCTCATCCTTTGGGTCTTCATCGGGGCGATCATCTCGCTCTACTACGGCTTCTTGCAGCACTTCGGGATCGGCAAGCTAGCCATCATTCTGCTCTTCAGCTTGGTGGGGATCGGCGGCAGTTACGGTGTCGCCTGGTTCGGTATCCGCATCAACACACTGGCCAACTCGCGAACCGCGTTCGCCGGGTTGCGCGGAAAGCCGTTCGCGGTGCATGAAATCCCGCTGCGCTCGGGGATGAGCATCGGGATGGCGCTCATCTCGGTCGAGCTTCTGATCATGCTCTGCATCCTGGTCTTCATCCCCGGGAAGCTGGCCGGCGCCTGTTTCATCGGCTTCGCGATCGGCGAGTCTTTGGGCGCTGCGGTGTTGCGGATCGCCGGCGGGATTTTCACCAAGATCGCCGACATCGGCAGCGATCTGATGAAGATCGTCTTCAACATCAAGGAGGACGACGCCCGCAACCCCGGGGTCATCGCCGACTGCACCGGAGACAACGCCGGCGACTCGGTGGGGCCGACCGCCGATGGGTTTGAGACCTACGGTGTGACCGGCGTGGCGCTCATCGTCTTCATCCTGGCCGCCGTCTTTACCCAGGTGGATCAGGTCCGTCTCCTCGTCTGGATCTTCTCCATGCGCATCATGATGATCGTTGCCTCGGGAGTGTCGTACCTGCTCAATAACGTCATCGCCCGCGCGAAGCACGGATCTGCGGACCGGATGAACTTCGAACACCCGCTGACGTCGCTCGTCTGGATCACTTCGGGCGTTTCCGTGGCGCTCACCTATCTCGTCTCCGCCCTGTTGGTGAGAGATCTGGGCGATGGGACACTCTGGTGGAAGCTGGCCACGGTCATCACCTGCGGCACCCTGGCGGGCGCCATCATCCCCGAGTTCGTGAAGGTCTTCACCTCTACCGGCTCACGGCATGTCAAGGAGGTGGTCACCTCGGCGCGCCAGGGTGGACCATCGCTCAACATCCTTTCCGGACTGGTGGCCGGGAACTTCAGCGCCTACTGGCTGGGCTTCGCGATCCTCGCCCTGATGTCGATCGCCTACGGGGTGAGCACGACGGGGCTGGGGACGCTCATGCTGGCCCCCGCCGTCTTCGCCTTCGGGTTGGTCGCCTTTGGATTTCTGGGTATGGGGCCGGTGACCATTGCGGTCGACTCGTACGGGCCGGTTACCGACAACGCCCAGTCTGTCTACGAGCTCTCCGTCATCGAGACGATCCCCAATGTGAAAGAGGAGATCCGCCGCGACTTCGGGTTTACGCCGAACTTCGAGCGGGCCAAAGATCTTCTCGAGGAAAACGACGGGGCGGGGAACACCTTCAAGGCTACGGCCAAGCCGGTGCTGATCGGCACCGCGGTGGTCGGCGCCACCACCATGATCTTCTCCATCATCATGCTGCTGACCCATGGCCTGGTTGACAACCTAGACCGGCTCTCGCTACTGCACCCGCCGTTCCTGCTGGGACTCGTCGCGGGCGGAGCGATCATCTATTGGTTCACGGGCGCATCGATCCAGGCGGTGACCACCGGCGCCTATCGCGCGGTGGAGTTCATCAAGGCCAACATCCGGCTGGACGGGGCGACCAAGGCCTCGGTCGAGGACAGCAAGAAGGTGGTGGAGATCTGCACCAAGTACGCCCAGAAGGGCATGCTCAATATCTTCCTAGGCGTTTTCTTTGTCACCCTCGCCTTTGGGTTCTTCGACCCGTATTACTTCGTCGGCTATCTTATCTCCATCGCGCTCTTCGGTCTTTACCAGGCGATCTTCATGGCCAACGCCGGTGGCGCCTGGGATAACGCCAAGAAGATCGTGGAAACAGAGCTGAAGGAGAAGGGGACCGAACTGCACGCCGCCTGCGTGGTGGGCGACACGGTGGGCGATCCGTTCAAGGACACCTCGTCGGTGGCGTTGAACCCGGTGATCAAGTTCACCACGCTCTTCGGGCTCCTCGCCGTGGAACTCGCCGTTTCCATGTCCGCGCAGCGGGGATCGACCCTGAATCATGTGCTGGGCGCGATCTTCTTCGCCATCTCGGCGGTCTTTGTCTGGCGGTCGTTCTATGCGATGAGGATTGAGACGGGGAAGTGATAGGCTGACGGATTTCGATCCGGCTGGCAAGCGGTCCCGGGGCACACGGCATCCCGGGACCGCTTGCGTGCATTTGGGCGTGACGGTCGAGCGTAAGGGGAAAATACTCGAGCGAAGCCTAGGATCCAGAGAATTCGAGACTTCAGTCGATTCGATGGGGCCAGTTCCGGCCGATCACAGCGTCTCTTGAGCCAAGGGTCAGGGAATTCGGCAGTTCGAGGACGTAGCTGTCCGACGGAGTCACGGGGCAAGTTCCGAACCTCACCGGCCGAGGTTTCTATGCAGCTTCCCGATGGTAGTACCGCAGCATGCCGCCGAGCCGTTCCCGGCATTGAACCTGGCCAGTTGAGCGACCGACTTCCTCGCCGCCCTCGATCAATCGGTTGCCCAGCCCCTGGTGATTCCTCTCCGTGTGAAAGTGAGCGAGAAAGTCGGTGGTGGCCTTCCGCAAAGACGTTTCGCCGAAGAAGATCAGGCCGCTTTCTCGAGGGTGAGAGCCAATCGAAGCCCCAACGCGCGGGCCACGCGATCAAGAAAATGCAGACTCGGCACGCCGGCTGCTCCCCCCTCGAAACGCGCCACCACGGATTGTGTCGAGCCGATCCGTGCGGCCAAGCCGGCCTGCGTCAGTCCGGCGCGCTTGCGAGCTTCCGTCAGCGCTACCGCAATCTGCCGGCGGAAATGCAGATCCTCATACAGAAATCGCACTTCGGGATTTGTCAGGACGCGTCTTTCCGTTTCTTCCCAAGGAACCGTCTTCTCCCTCGCGAGTCGTTCGGAAATCCGGCGTTTCACCGCAGTACCACCCATCCCGGGTCCTTTCGTCTTCGTAGCGGTCTTCATGGGAGAACCTCCCTCATGCGCTTCTCGGCCACCTCGATCTCCCGCGGCGGCGCTTTCGGGGTCTTCTTCTGGTAGGCATGGAGAAGAATCAGCGTTTCGTCAGTGCCGCCCGCCAAGGTGCAATAGAAGATTCGCACCGCTCCGCCGGCGGAAACCCGGATCTCCCAGAGCTTGCCCCGAACCTGGCGAAGACTCACTCCAGGAGCACCCAGTCCCTGCTGACGCAGGCGAGCCATTGTTTCCACGACTGCGGCCTGGAGCCGGTGCGGCAGGGCTAGGATGAACTCCTCCATCGGCAGGCGACCGCTGCTGCTTCTGTAGGAGCGAATCTGCACCTGGTCAGAGTATAGCATGAAAGCGATTTAGGCAAGTGCGCATTCTGGTCTCGCGAGAGGCTGACTCGGAGGCAGGGGGGTGGGGTCAGACCGACCTCGGTCCCAATTGGTCTCCGTGCCGGACTCTCAGCCGGGCATAGGCCTGCCGTCGGTGCACGGGGGACTGGGGTGGTATCTCCGTGACCTCGCATTGGCGCCCAGTCGAACGATCTGTTGCGCACGAAGATAGCAGCCTGAGGGCAATTGCCCCTGTAACAGGACCAGGTTCGTGAACGGGGCGTAACGGCGAGGCAAACCCTCGAACCACGAACTTGGGTGGCCCGAGTGGTTGACGCAGGCGCCGGTGGTGACAGCTGCCGGGGTCACGCCATATCCGCAACGGAAGCAGAGAGTTGTGATGGGCTCGGGAGCAGCGCATTGCGGACGCCGAGATCGAAGAGGTAGATCTTCGGATGGGCCAGAAGAGAACCGCGCACGCACACCAGTCGCCGGAAGTGAATCAGCCGGCGGCGGTCACTTTTTCCTGCAACCCTGAACCGCGAATGCTAGTAATCTAGCACATGGTTGTTTTCTTAGCATGTGGACACTGTCGCCCAATGGCCCATGGCCGGCAAACCTTCGCGGCCGCGAGGAGTGCCATGACCAGACCCGCCGGTGGGCAGCATCGAAGGCCATCACGGATTTCCCAGTCACCCATCGAGAGGAGTCAGCCATCATGACGCGCCTATCCGCCGTCCTGGTCGGTATCGCCGCGGGGACGGACCGGGCATTGGCGTTCGCGCTGCGGCTGCTGGAGAACGGCGCACCCGCGTCCCAGGATGAGGCCGGCAGCCTCGTGAACCTGAAGACCTCGGTCGTCAAGGAATACGTGCGAGGCGTCCGGGAGCACGGCCTCGAAGCCGCGATCGCCAGGCTAGACCGGACGCGGGCGGTCGGAGCCGACACATGCTTCTTCGGCGTGGACGAGGTCATGCAGCAGGCCGGTGACTACCTGGGGCGTAAGCAATACCCCGAGGCGATCGGCCTGCTGCGAGCCTGTCGCGAGGACTATCCGAAGCTCGCCAGCACCTATGGAATGCTGGCGCAGGCGTACCTGGGTACGGGTGACGTCGCGGCCGCAGAGGCCGTGCTGGGGCAGGGTGATTCGGTGGAGGCGATGTTCCCCTGGGAGCCGCCACAAATCGAGCGAGCGCGGACTGCGCTGCGCAAAGCGAAGTCAGGCTCCGCGGCCGCAGTCGTCGGGAAGGCCCTCGCCGACGGGGGGATTCCGGCGGCGGAGAAGGCGCTCCAGGAGCTCTTGACCCGTCGCGACACAGGTCCCGTGTTCGACGAGAACGACTTCAACGCTCTCGGCTACCGGTTTCTGCAGGAACGCAACGCCGGCGGCCGGGAGACGCTGAAGCGTTTGGAGGCAGCGCAGTAGGGGAAGATGCCGCGTCGGCGTTTGGGCGGTGCGATCATGAGCAGATCGTCGGCGCTCACGGCGGGGGCGCGGCAGCACGGGTCGACCGGCCGTCCGGATCGCGGCGCGGCCGAAGAAGGAGGACGTCGATGGCAAGGGATCCCCATGTCAGTTTGAGCCGGCGCGAACGCCAGATCATGGACATCATGTACCGTCTCGGGCAGGCCACCGCGCAGGAAGTCCGGGACAGCCTCGAGGACCCGCCGAGCTACTCAGCGGTCCGGGCCCACCTGCGGGTTCTGGAAGAGAAGGAGCACCTGCGCCACCGGTGGGACGGCCCTCGCCACCTTTTCGAACCAATCGTCTCCCGGGAGCGTGCGCGCCGCTCGGCGCTGAAGAGCCTGTTGCGCAACTTTTTCGACGATTCCCACGAAGAGATGATCGCGGCTCTGATCGAGAACTCGGCCGGGGACCTGTCGGACTTGGAGTTGAAGAAGCTGGCCCGGATGATCGAGCAGGCCCGCAAGGAAGGACGGTGACCATGTTCCCCATCGTAAGATCCCTCTCCATCGCCCGGATCGCCGATCCGTGGATCGCGATCGTCCTGCCCGTGGCGCTCAAGGGCAGTCTGCTGGTGGGATTGCTCTTGCTGGCGGGTCGGCTGATGCGCTCCGCCTCCGCCTCCGCCCGCCACCTGATCTGGACCCTCGGGATGATCGGCCTGCTCTTGCTTCCGGTCCTGGAAGCGGGGCTGCCCTCCTGGCGGGTCGTCCCGGTCCCCGATTCTGTCTCCGGCATCGATGGAGGGCCAAAGACCGCTGCCGCGTCTGTTGCGGTTGCGGCCGTCGATGCTTCCGCGGGCGCCGGCGAGCCCGACGCCGGGTCGTTCCACGCCCTGCGGGAGGCTAAGGCTTTCCTGCCGCTTTCGATCTGGTGCTTCCTGTTTTGGGTCTCGGGCATACTGATGCTGCTCCTCGCCCGTGCGTGGGGCATGGCTCGATTGGGGCGCTTCCGGAAAGAGGCCCGGCCGCTGGAGAGTGACGGATGGCCTGCTCTCCTTCGGTCGCTGTGCCGTGATCTGGGTGTCGACACCCCTCCGGCGCTTCTCACCAGCCCCCATGCGCCGGTTCCCATGACCTGGGGCCTGCGCCGCCCGGTGATACTCCTGCCCGGGGACTGCCACGACTGGCCCGAGGAACTCCGCCGCCAGGTGCTGCTCCACGAGTTGGCTCACGTCGGGCGGCGCGACTGTCTGACCCAGTTCGCGGCCCGATGCGCCTGCCTCCTCCACTGGTGCAATCCCCTGGTGTGGATGGCCGCGGGGCGGATGTGCGTCGAGCGCGAACTGGCCTGCGACGATCTGGTGCTCAGCGCGGGCGCTCTGCCCTCCAGCTATGCGAACCACCTGCTGCAGATCGCCTGCCACCTCGGCGGCCGGGACCGAGCCCCAGCGGGCGGGTTGGAGATGGCGCATCGGTCGCGCCTGTTCGACCGACTGGACGCGGTGCTCGACTCCCGGCGTCGCCGGCGGGCACCCGGCCGTCGCGCGGTCGCGATCGCCGCCTGCATGGCTCTGACCGTTGTCACGGGGCTGTCCGCCTTGGGTCCGATGGCCCGGGCGCGCGGGGAGAACACGTCGGGACCGGCCTCGGGCGGCGGGCTCCAGGCCTCGTCGGTGCCGGACCTGCCCTCCGTGCCATCACTTCCTCTGCAGCGCAAGTCGGGTCTGGACGTGTTTGCCTCAGGTCGGCCGATGTCGTGCGAGTTCCAGATGAACGGGATCAATGTGAAGATGAAAATGAAGGGCAGGATCCAGTTCAAGGAGGACTACACCGGCATCGTCCGCATGGACGATAGTTCCGGCTTTGCGATCGAGGAGAAGCGGGGACGTCGCAAGACGACGCTCCGAGCGGAGCCGGGCGGTGGCGGGCAGCCCGTGTGCCACTTCCAGGTCGGCCGTGACTCCAGGCCGTTCGACTCCGAGGGAGGCGCGTGGCTGGCGCGTACCATCGAGTTTGTCATGCTGGTGTCGGGGTTCGACGCGGATGAGCGGGTGCGACACGCGTACGAACAGGGATGCCTCCGCGGTGTCCTGGCGCTGATCGACCAGGTCGACTCCGATGTCTCGAAGAGCATGTACTATGCGGAGTTCTTCGCCCTGGACAACCTGCCCGACGCCGAGATCGCAGAAGCCCTCGGGCGTATCCGCCGCGACATTGAGTCGGACTACCTGCGGGCGTCCATCCTGATCTCATACGTGGACCGCCACCTGGGGCGAGAAAACACGCGGGAGGCCTTCCTTGCGTGCTTGTCGTCCATTGAGTCCGACTACGAAAGGCGCCAGGCGCTCCAGAGTGGTCTGGACGGCGAGAACCGCACGCCCGGGGAACTGGCGATGCTGCTCGCGGCGGTGGACGACTTGAGGTCGGATTACGAAGCCGCCCAGTTCCTGACCGCCTTCGACCCGGATCTCCTGGCGGACCAGGGCACGAGCCGCGCCTATTTCGCGACCTTCGATGGCCTCGATTCGGACTACGAGAAGGCCAACGTGCTCGTCGCCCTGGCCCGTCGCGCCGGAAGCGACGAGAAGCTGCGCGAGATCTGCCGCGAGGCGGCACAGCGCCTTGACTCGAGCTGGGAGTACTCGCGGGTGATCCGGACGCTGCGGTAAGCTCGATCAACCGCCTATCTGATCTGCCGGCTCCAGCGCTTGAATTCCGGTGTCCCTGAGACATGCATCATCTCGAAGACGCCGGCCTCCACCGAGGTCAGGTGCACCCCCTCGCGCTCCATGCGACGCAGCGCGATCTCGACGTTGCGAGGGCTGCGCGAAGAGACGGCGTCGGCGGCGAGAAAGACATCGAAGCTCCGTTCCACCAATTGCAGAGCCGTCTGGAGCACACACACATGCGATTCGATGCCGCAGAGCCACACGTGGCTGCGGCCCGTGGCGCGTAGGGCCTCCATGAAGGGCGGGTGCTCGGCACAACTGAAGGTCATCTTCTCCAGCGGCTCGAATGAAGCCTGCGCAGCGGACGCGGCCCCCTGCGGGGGGACGCCCCCCAGGGGGGGCACAGCGGGCTGGACCCGGCGCTCGGGAAGGTCGGTGTCGCTCGCATAGATCGGGGGCAGCGGCTCATCCACACTCTCGGGGCGGATCAGGGCATCGACCACCCGCGCGTCGGTCGGGCCGATCCCCTTGCGGTACTGCTCGGTGACCAGAATCGGCAGTCCCAGAATGTGGAAGCCCCGGACCAGACGCACTACCTGCCGGACCGTGAGCTCGGAGTCGTGGATGAACGGCAGGAGCCTTTCTTGGACATCGATCACTACCAGCACCGCGTCGTCCCGCTTCAATAACACTGATGTACCTCCCGTTGGTCGTGCCGGTCCCGCCGCCGTGCCGGTCTTGTCGGCCGTCCCGGCCGCGATGTTCGCCCCTCGTGTCGCCTGGTCCGCGCCGGGACGGTGATCTTCCCGCACCCCGGCCCCTCCTTGCGCCTCCACCGAGAATAGCAGCACCGCGCCGCTGGGCGCATCCCTTCCTGGGTTCTGGTGCCCGCCAACCATCGCATCCCCGTCTGTGCTATCCTCCCACCGGATGGAACCGCCCCGAGCAGTGCCAGCAGGAGAACGCCAAACGGCCGAGCCGGATCCCTGCGAAATGCTGCCCGGGCATGCCAAGGGAGGCACCGTGAGCCATCGGCGACTGATCCTTGCGTCCACCTCGGTCTTCCGCCGGGATCTCCTGGCCCGCCTTCGCCTACCGTTTGATATGGCGGCGCCCGGCTTCGAGGAGATTTCCCCGCCGCCCGGCCCCGCCGATGCCGACACGGTCCGCGCGGTGGTGCGGGAAAACGCCGTGGGCAAGGCGCTCTCGCTCCGTGATGCCTATCCTGACACGCTCATCCTCGCCTCCGACCAGCTTGGCGAGTGCGAGGGGCGGGTGCTAGCCAAGCCCGGGACCGAAGAGCGCGCGAGGGAGCAGCTCCGTTTCCTGGCTGGGAAGGAACACCGTCTCCACAACGCGGTAGCGCTGCTCGACACGCGGGACGGCAGGCTGGTTCACGAGCTGGTGACGAGCCGGCTTTGCATGCGTCCGCTCAGCGAGGAGAGAATCCGCCGCTACGTGGAGCTGGAACGCCCGGTGCGTTCCGCCGGAAGCTATCTCTCCGAGTCGCTCGGCGTGGCGCTCTTCGAGTCGATGGGGGGAGACGACCCGACCGCCATCATCGGCCTGCCGCTGACGGCGGTGGTGCGACTGCTCGAGCGGTTCGGCGTCTCGCCGCTCGACCCTGAGGACTCTGCGTGAGGCCGCGGGAGGATGCTGCGGCGCTGCATGCCTGCCGGACCGCGCTGCCAACCGTCTCCCGCACCTTCGCGCTCACGATTCGCGTGTTGCCTCGCCCCTTGCGCGACCCCGTAACGGTCGCGTATCTGCTCTGCCGTTTGGCCGATTTCCTGGAAGACGCAACCGGCTGCGACCCGGCGGTGCGCATCGAGGGGTTGGAGTCGCTGGCGCAAGGGATCGCCACGGCGACTTTCTCGCCGGCCGACTTGACGGCCGCGCTGGCGCCGGCCGAGTCGCTCCCGCTGCCCAGTGACGCCGAGACGCGCCTCTTCCGCAACCGGGAGACTGTCTTTTGCGCCTACGCTTCGCTTTCCGGGGAGACGCAGGAAGTGGTGTCACGCTGGGTGCAGGCGATGGCGCTCGGTATGGCCTCGTTCGTCGATCGCGAGCGGCGGGCCGGCGACGCCACGTCACCGGTGCGGGTCGTCCTTGGCACGGCCGAGGAGATGCAGCTCTACGCCTACTATGTTGCCGGCACGGTGGGACACCTGCTGACCGACCTCTTTGCGCTCCACCTCGGCCCCGGCGCGACTGATCCCGAGCAGCTTCATGCGCTGGCTGGTCCCTTCGGTCTCGGGCTGCAGTACACGAACATCCTCCAGGACGTGGCTGAAGACCGGCGGCGCGGCTGGAGTTACCTGCCCGAGGAACTGGCTCGCGCCCACGGCACCAGCATGAAGCTGTTGGAGGAGCCGGCCGAACGGCCCCGCGCCCTGCGGGTGATCGGCTCGGTGGTGCGGGAGGCTGCCGCCTACCTCGACCGGGCCATGGAGTACACGCTTCTCCTGCCTCGCCGCACACCGCGCCTTCGGCTCTTCTGCGCCTGGCCGGTTCTCTTCGCGGTGCGGACTCTGGTGAGGATCTGGGGCGAGGAGCAAGTCCTCCTGGGAGCAGAGCGGGTTCGCATCACGCGCCCCGAGGTGCGTCGCGTCATCGGCCTCGCCTCGGCCTCCTGTCTATCGAACCGCGCTTTGGACCGTCTCTACAGAAGCGAGAAGGCGAGGTTGGACGAACGGATGGTCTCGCGGCCCGTCTGAAGACAGGGGACAGGGGACAGAAGTCAGGATTCAGAAGCCCGAGGCCAGTCGTATTTCTCCCCACTCCGAATCTCAGTCCCACATGTCGTATCTCTTTGACCTAAATGCCCTCCCGGCCCGCCCCGATAACCGAGAGACAGGGAGGATCAAGCTATTCCATACCAGCACGATGACGTTTCCCCATTGCTACCCGACTGTCCTCGCTTGGATGGCAGAGGAACGGATGCGCGCCCGGACGAGGCGCTCCCTCAGGCGGGGCTGCGCGAGATGATCGACGCCGCCCCGTTCGGCGCGCACTTCTACGAACTGCACGCGGATGGCCGGCTCATCTTCACCGGCCATAACCGGCAGTCCAGGGCGCTGTTGGGAGCGCACGGGCCGGGGTTGATCGGCTTGCCGATCGAAGAGGCGTTTCCGGGCCTGGTGAACACTCCCATTCCCGACGCCTACCGGCGCGTGGCCACCAGCGGCGAGCCGTTTGAGAAGGAGAGTGTTCCCTACGATCGAGACGGCATCCAGGGGACATTCGAGATCCATGCGCTGCAGACAGGGCCCGACCGGATGGCGGTTTTTTTCCGCGATGTCACGGTGGAGCGGCAGGCGCGGGAGGACCTTCGACAGCATGCAGCGACGCTCCGGGCGATCCTGGACGGCAGTCGGCAACTGGTTTTCCTTCTCGACCGGAATCGCCGCATCGTGGACCTGAACCGTTTGGCGAGGGAGAAGACCCCGGTTCTCTTCGGCCGCGAGCTGAAGCAGGGGGATTCCTTGCCCCTCGATGAGCTGATTCCATTCAACGAGGCGATCCAGGATCGCTTCGAAAAGGCGCTCGCGGGCGAGGAGATCACCATCGAGCGTGAGGTGCGCCGGAAGGACGGTGCTACCGCCTGGTACGTGCTCGATTACTACCCGGTGCGCGCCGAGTCGGGGGAGATTCTCGGTGTCTGCGTCAGCGGTACCGAGATCACCGGACGCCGGGTCGCCG
This sequence comes from Candidatus Eiseniibacteriota bacterium, assembly GCA_903844735.1. Taxonomy (GTDB): domain Bacteria; phylum Eisenbacteria; class RBG-16-71-46; order CAIMUX01; family CAIMUX01; genus CAIMUX01. Next base: position 47,431 of record CAIMUX010000073.1, on the reverse strand, counting down.
AGGACGCGCTCCGTCACAGCGAGCAGCGCTATCGCACGCTCTACCTCAACACGCCCGTCATGCTTCACTCCATCGATCCCGAAGGGCGGATTGTGAGTGTGAGCAATCACTGGTTGAAGAAACTCGGGTACACACGCGACGAGGTCATCGGTCACAAGTCCACCGAGTTTCTGACCCCCGCATCGACGCGCCTGGCCCGCGATGTGGTGCTGCCCGAGTTCTATGTCACCGGGGTCTGCCGGGATGTTCCCTACGAGTTTGTGGCTCGGGACGGGACCGTCGTGGAGGTTCTTCTCTCCGCCATTGCCGAGCGCGATGAGGACGGCCGTATCTCCCGCTCGCTGGCCGTTATCGTGGACGTTACGGAGCGAAATCGGTCCCAACGGGAGCTGGCCGAAGCCCGCGACGAAGCTGTGCGCGCGGCGGAGCTGAAAGCCGAGTTCCTCGCCACCATGAGCCACGAGATCCGCACGCCGCTGGGCGGGGTCATCGGAATGACGGAACTCTTGCTGGAGAGTGGCCTCAATGGGGAGCAGCGCGGGTTCGTCCTCATGGCCTTGCAGTCGGCCCGTTCTCTTCTGGGCATCGTCAACGACACCCTCGACTACTCGAAGATGGAAGTGGGACAGCTCGAGCTGGAGTCGGTCCTGTTCGAACCGCGCGTGATGATGGACGAAGCCGCGGAGCTGCTGGCGGTATCAGCGCAAGGGAAAGGGGTGGAGCTCTACTGCCGTTTCGACGGCCGGATCCCCGAACAGGTTCGGGGCGACCCCGGGCGGCTGCGCCAGGTGCTGACCAATCTGGTTGGCAACGCCGTCAAGTTCACCCCCGAGGGCGAGGTCGAGGTTCGAGCGGAGCTGGAGCAACGGCGACCGGCGGAGGTGGTGATCCGCTTCACCGTCCGAGATACCGGCGTCGGGATCCCGCCCGAGGGGGTGGGGCGCCTCTTCCGCTCGTTTAGCCAGGCAGACCGCACGGTGGCGCGCCGCTTCGGCGGCACCGGGCTGGGTCTGGCCATCTGCCGCCAATTGGTGGAGCTGATGGGTGGGGAGATCGGCGTGGAGAACACGCAGGGCCAAGGATCGATCTTCTGGTTCCGCGTGCCGCTGGCGGTGAACGAGATCCACACGGGGCGTACACACCGGGTGGGCGGAGGCGATCGCCGCAGGCGGGTGCTTGCCGCCATGCCCGCGGCGGGGGCCCTGGCCGCCTTGGTCGAGGATCTCGTGAATCTCGGCATGGAGGCCACGGGGGTGACGGACGCTGCGGCGGCCGTGGCCGAACTCCGCCGTGCGGCCGAACAGGGTCGGCCGTTCGAGATCCTTTATCTCGATGATCGCCTCGCGGGCACAGAGGGAGAACTCCCGGCCCCGATTGCCGAGATGCTCGGTGACGCGGGACCGCGGCTGCTCTGGATCAGCGGCCTGCGCGGGGCTGGTCCGGCAACACCGGGAGAGGCGAGTCTGCGCTTGACCCGTCCGGTGCGAGCTAAGGCGCTGCGCCGAGACTTGCTGCGAATGCGGGAGCAGATGGGCGAGGGGGCGCCGACCGGGGGCTCGAGCATCGGCAGTGAGCTCGACTGAACCTATTCCCCCCCCAGATTCGGCCGCAGCCACCGCTCGGCCTCTTCCACCGGCATCCCCTTGCGTGCCGCGTAGTCCTCCAACTGATCGCGCCCGATGCGCCCCACGGTGAAGTAGCGCGCTCGCGGGTGGGCGAAGTAGATCCCGCTCACGCTGGACGCGGGGATCATGGCGAAGTTCTCAGTGAGTCTGATCCCCGCCTCGGGTGCGCCCAAGAGATCGAAGAGCTTCGGCTTCTCCGAGTGGTCCGGGCAGGCGGGGTAGCCGAAGGCGGGGCGGATGCCGCGATACTTCTCGGCGATCAACTCGTCCACAGTGAGACTCTCGTCGCGGCCGTAGCCCCACTCGCGGCGGACGCGGCTGTGCAGCACCTCGGCGAGCGCTTCGGCGAGACGGTCGGCGAGCGCCTTGCACAGCAACGCGGAATAATCGTCATGGGCTCGCTCGTGGGCGGTCACGAGATCGTCGAGGCCGATCCCCGTGGTCACCGCGAAGGCCCCTACGTGGTCGGAGAGGCCGCTGTCCAGCGGCGCCACGAAGTCGGAGAGGGAGAAACATGACTTGCCCTCGCCGTCGTCCTGTTGCCGTCGCAACATCGGAAAACGGAGGCGTTCCTCAGCGCGAGTCGCGTCGGTGAAGAGGACGATGTCCTCCTCGTCGGAGGCGGCCGGCCAGAAACCGTAGATGGCGTGGGCGTGAAGACTCCGCTCCGCCACGATCCTTGCCAGCATCTCCTGCCCATTAGCCAGCAGGTCGCGCGCGGCGACGCCGTACTCCGGACTCTCCAGGATGGCCGGATAGCGCCCCTTCAGTCCCCATGCGGTAAAGAAGAAGGTCCAATCGATGGCGGCGGCGATCTCCTCCAGCGGTACTTCGAGCAGGAGACGACGCCCGAGGAATTCCGGCGTCGGCAGATCTTCAGCCCGCCAATCGATCGCCGCGCGCCTTTGCCTCGCCTCGTTGTAGGGAAGAATCGGACGGCCGCGGTTTCCCGCGTGGAGGTGGCGCAGCTCCTCCTGTTCGTCGCGGTTCTTCCGGTTTAGTTCCTGGCGCTGGGCCGCGTCGAGCAAACCCGCCACCACGCCGACCGAGCGCGAGGCGTCGAGGACGTGTACCACGGGGCCGGAGTAGGCAGGAGCGATACGCACGGCGGTGTGAGGACGGCTGGTGGCGGCCCCGCCGATGAGGAGAGGAAGCTGCATACCGCGCCGCTCCATCTCGCGCGCCACCACCACCATTTCATCGAGGCTCGGCGTGATGAGCCCGCTTAATCCCACGAGGTCGGCCCCCAGCTCTTCGGCGGTGTCGAGGATGCGGCCGACCGGCACCATGACGCCCAGGTCGACGACCTCGATGTTGTTGCAGGCCAGCACCACACCGACAATGTTCTTGCCGATGTCGTGAACGTCGCCTTTGACTGTCGCGAGGATGATCTTGCCGGCGCGGCGGGGTCCGCGGCGCGCCGGGGGCGAGGGGCGGGTGGGAGCGGGCTCATCACCCCCAGCCACGGTCTCGGCGGCCGGCGTCTCCACCGCATCCTGCGCAGCAGCGACGAACGGCTCCAGATGAGCCACGGCCTTCTTCATCACGCGCGCGCTTTTCACGACCTGGGGCAGGAACATCTTCCCCGCGCCGAACAGGTCGCCGACCGCCTGCATCGCGCGCAGGAGCGGGCCCTCGATCACAGCGAGGGCGCTGCCCAGAAGGAGCCTGGCCTCCTCCGCGTCCTCTTCCGCGTGCTCGGCTAGGCCATGCACGAGGGCGTGGCGGATCCGTTCCTCCACCGAAAGGCTCCGCCAGGCGTCGTCGGTCTCCCGCTTGCGGGCCGTTCCCTTTACGCGCCCGGCATACTCCAGCATCCGCTCGGTGGCGTCGGGCCGGCGCCGGAAGATGACATCCTCCACCCGCTCGATCAGATCGGTCGGGATTTCTTCGTAGACCGCGAGCTGCCCGGCGTTGACGATCCCCATGTCCATCCCGGCGCGGATGGCGTGAAAGAGGAACCCCGAATGGAACGCCTCGCGCACCGCGTCGTTCCCGCGGAAGGAAAACGAGAGGTTGCTCACGCCGCCGCTCACCTTCGTCTGCGGAAAGGCGGCCTTGAGGAGCCGCACCGCCTCGATGTAGGCCAGGGCGTATCCGTCGTGCTCCTCCATCCCCGTGGCGACGGCGAAGATGTTCGGGTCGAAGATGATTTCCTCGGGCGGGAACCCGGCCTCCTGGGTCAGGAGCCGATAGGCGCGGGCGAGGATATCGAACTTCCGGGTGGCGGTTTCGGCCTGGCCTTGTTCATCGAACGCCATGACCACCACCGCGGCCCCGTACCGGCGCGCCACACGCGCCTTATCGAGGAAATCGGCCTCGCCCTCCTTGAGGCTGATGGAGTTGACGACGCACTTTCCCTGCGCCGACTGCAGTCCCGCCTCCAGCACCGACCAGCGCGAGGAGTCGATCATGATCGGCAGGCGCGCGACCTCCGGCTCGGTGGCTACGAGGTTGAGGAAGGTCCGCATCGCCGCCTCGGAGTCGAGCATCCCCTCGTCCATGTTGACATCAAGGATGTTCGCGCCGCCCCGCACCTGTTCAAGCGCCACGGAGAGCGCCGCCGCCCAGTCGGCGCGACGCACGCAGTCGGCGAAACGGCGGCTCCCGGACACGTTGGTCCGTTCTCCGACCATGATGAAGTTGCTGTCGGGGCGGAAGACCAGGGTCTCCAGCCCGGCGAGACGCGTGAGCCCGTCATGAACCGGAATCACACGCGGCGTGACCCCCTGTACGGCGCGAACGATGGCGGCGATGTGGGCGGGCGTGGTGCCGCAGCAGCCGCCGACAAGGTTGACGAGCCCCTCCCGGGCGAATGAGCCGAGGAGAGCGGCGGTCTCTCCCGGAGTCTCCTCGTACTGGCCGAAGGCGTTCGGCAGACCGGCATTCGGGTAGCAGCCGACGCGAGTATCGGCGATCCGCGCCAGTTCTTCGAGGAACGGCCGCATCTCCCGCGCGCCGAGTGCGCAGTTGAGGCAGACAAACAGCGGTCGCGCGTGGCGCACCGAGGTCCAGAAGGCATCCACCGTCTGCCCGGAAAGGGTGCGCCCGCTGCGATCGACGACGGTGACGCTGAGCAAGAGCGGCAGGCGCGGGCCCGTCTCGGCGAAGACGTCCTCGATGGCGAGGAGACACGCCTTGGCGTTCAGGGTGTCGAAGACGGTTTCCACCGCGAGAAGGTCGACGTCTCCTTCCACGAGTCCGCGGATCTGCTCGGCGTAGCTCTCCCGTACTTGGGCGAAGGTGACCGCGCGATAGGCGGGGTCTTCCACCCGCGGGGAGAGGCTCAACGTCCGATTGGTCGGCCCGATCGACCCGATGACAAAGCGCGGCTTCTCCGGCGTGCGCGCCGTCCAGGCATCGGCGCACGCGCGCGCGATCCGGGCCGCCTCGCGGTTCATCTCGCGGACGAACGGATCGAGGCCATAGTCCGACTGGGCGATGACCGTGGCGGTGAAGGTGTCGGTCTCGATGCAATCGGCGCCGGCCGCGAGGTTTGCCTCGTGCAGGGCGCGCACGGCGTCGGGTCGCGTCAGGACGAGAAGATCGTGATTCCCTTGGAGGTCGTGCGGATGGTCGGCGAACCGCTCGCCGCGGTAGTCGGACTCGGTGAGGCCCAGCGACTGCAGAAACGTGCCGGTGGCCGAATCTTTGATGAGTATGCGCGTCGCTGCGGCCTCCTCGATGGTGGCTATGCGGGCCTGCCGGGGATGGTCCATCGGAGCCTCCTTCAATCGGGAATACGGCGCCTCCGGGTGAAGTATGGCACAACGCGCTGGACAGGCGCTGCGGGCGGCGCGATACTGATGCCAGCGAAGCCACCGACTGTGGTCCCGTGCTCGCTCTGTTCCCGTTCGGTCCCGGAGTCTTTGGGGTTGGGGAAAGGCGGCATGGTCATGAAACCGACTGCTCACGCTCCTCTTGCCCGCGCTCATCCCTGGTTGTTCCCGGATGGCGCCGTTTTCCCGGTCGTCAGCGGCGATCTGCACCCGCTGAAGCTTCATGCCCAGGGCCTGCTCGGCCGCGGGATCCTTTTCGCGGTGGCCCTGCATTTCGTGATCTTCGGAGCCTGGCTGGTCCAACGCGGACTGAGTACCGGGGAATTGCCCGTCCCGGTCATGCCGGGCGCGGATCGGATCTGTGAGCTGATCGATGTGCGGCCTCCGCCGCCAATCCGGCCTCAGGTCGACCGGGCCGCGACCCAGCCTGAGCCGGAGGCGATCGCAGCCACCGCCGTTGGCGTGCCCGTGCCGGTGATCGACTTCCAGGCCCCGGACACTCCGTACAAGTCGACGGAGGATTGGGTGAACAACCTGACCCCGGTCGTTTCCGGGGATCTCGGTGGAGGAAACGAGTCGATCGTCATCAGCATGTCGTCCTCCGAGACAGACCCGGACCCAAGAGAGTTCGTTCCGGTGGAGGAGGAGCCGTATCCGGTCCAAAGCCCTGCGCCGGTCTATCCGGAGATGGCGCGCGCTGCGGAAGTCGAGGGGATGGTTCGTGTGCGAGCGTTGGTGAACAAGGAGGGGCGGATCGAGAAGGCGTTTGTCGTTTCGGGCCACCCGATGCTCGATGAGGCGGCCCTCGCGGCAGTCCGAGCTTGGGTTTTCAAGCCGGCCCTGCAGCAGCACCGGCCGGTGAAGGTCTGGGTGACGGTCCCGATCAAGTTCGTGCTGCACTGATCCGTCAAAGACGCGGAGCAACGCAGCGGGCACAGTGGGTGGCCCGGCGTGACCCGGAAACGCCCTTGCACTCGCACGGAAACCCCGGCTACCCTCGTCGCCAGTTGGTCGGCGTGGGGCGATCACGCGACCGGGGGGCGGCGGAATGTTGTGCGAGCCGATCAAGGAGATCTCGATCCACGAGTGGTACCGCGCCAGGCGCGCGGCCGGGGTCCGCGCCTGAGGGCGCCAGTCACGGGCGGTCGGCTATCCCGGGAAGCGCGGGAAGGGCCGTGAGCGTGCTCTTCTCGGTCGTTGTGCCCACGCTCGGGCGGCCCGGCACCCGGTCCGGCACGCTGCCCGGCCTGCTGCGTGCTTTGCAGGCCCAGTCGTTCCCACGCGAGCGCTTCGAGATCGTGCTGGTGTTCGACGGGCTTTCGCCCACGCCCGAGACCTCCGCACTCGCCGAGCAGGCAGGCGCGCGGATCGTGCCGCTCGCGAGGCGGTCCGGGCCCGGAGCTGCGCGCAATGCGGGAGTGTCGGCCGCCACGGGGGAGTGGCTCGCGTTCACCGAGGACGACGTCACGCCTTCGCCCGACTGGCTGGAGCAGGCAGCGGCGCGCATCATGCGCGAGCCCGCGCCCGACGCCATCGAAGGCGTCACGCAACGGCCCGGCGATCGCGCGCTGCGCATCCGGCCCGAAGCGGGACTTCAGTACCTGCCCACGACGCTGTTTGTCCGGCGCGCGTGGTTTGAGCGCGTGGGCGGCTATGAGGAGGCGTTCTACGAGCCCTCGCGCGGGGTCTATTTCCGCGAGGACGCCGATTTCGGCTTCAAGCTGGAGGAGGCGAACGCGCTCACCGTGCGCGAGGAAAGCATTGTGGTCACGCATCCCGACGAGCATCCCGGCCCGTGGGACCCCGTGCGCTGGGCGGTCCGTTACGAGATGGACCCGCTCCTGGCGCGCCTGCACCCGCGGCTGTTCCGAAAGCGCATCGAGGTGCACCGCGTGGGGCCGTTCCGCGTGCGCCGGCCCATCGTGCGGGCGTGTGTGGGCGTGGTGCTGTGCGTGGTGCTGTCGGCGGCGCTGGCGGTGGCGGCGCGGCCCGATCTTGCTCGCCTGGCGGTGGCCGCGGCGCTGGTGCTGTTCCTGCCCGTATGGGCCAAGTGGCGCTTTTCGCCGCTTCATTTCCCCGCGGCCCTGGTGGTGCCGTTCGCACTCACTCTGGCGCTGCTGCGCGGGAGGGGGCGGACCGCCGCGCGGCGCCGCGCCGAAGCGGATACGCCGGTCCCATGATCTCCCCTTCGTCCGCGCACCCCGGCGTGACCGTCGTGACGGCCGTACGAAACGGTCGTGCCACGCTCGAGGACACCATCCGCAGTGTGTTTGCGCAGACCTATTCAGACGTCGATCACCTGGTTGTGGACGCCGCCTCGACCGACGGAACGCAGGAGATGCTGGCAGGCTTCGGCGCGCGTGTGCGCTGGGTGAGCGAGCCCGACCGTGGCCCGTACGACGGCATGAACAAGGGCATCGGCATGGTCGAGGATCCGTTACGCTACATCGTGATCCTCAACGCCGACGACATGTTGTACGCGCCCGACACCGTGGAGAGCATGATGAAGGGCTCGGCGGGAGAGGACTTCCTCTACGGACGACTGGATCGCCTCGACGAGGAACTCAACTACCGCGACGTAATCGGCCGCGAGGTGCAAGGACGCATGCTGCTTTACGGCATGCGCTGCCACCACCAGACCGTATTCTGCCGGCGCGCGGTGTTCGACCGCATCGGCCGATTCGATCTTCAGTACCGCATCGCGGCCGACTACGATTGGGTGTTGCGCGCGTTCCACGACTCCGGCGTGAGCCGGAGGTTCGTGCCGGTCACCGTGGCCACCATGCGGCGCGGTGGATTGAGCGACGTGCGGTATCTCGATTCGGTGCGGGAACGCCGGAGGATCGTGCGGCGGCGCTTCCCGTTTGTGGACCTGGTACGCTATACGCTCTGGACGGGCTTCGGCGACTACGGACGCTTTTGGCTGCAACAGGCGCTCAGGCGCCTGGGGTTGTTGAACGCCGTGCGCCGGGGCGCGAAGGCGGTTCGCCGGTGAGCGGCGCACCACTTCGGCTGCCGGGCTCGTGGCGCGCGCGTTTCGACGCGAGCCCCACCGTTCGCAAGCTGATCCCCAACACCGGCTGGCTGGTGGCGGATCGGTTGGTACGCATGGCGGTGAGCCTGGTGGTGAGCGCCTGGGTAGCTCGCTACCTCGGCCCCGCGGCGTTCGGGCGCTACAACTTCGCCATCGCGTTCATTGTGTTGTTCAGCCCGCTCGGCACCATGGGCCTGGAGCGCATTGCGGTACGTGAACTCGTGAACGAGCCCGATGACGCCGATGCCATCCTGGGCAGCGCGTTCGCGCTGCGCCTGGCTGGCGGCGCGCTGGGCGCGCTGCTCGCGATCGGGGCGCTCGGGCTGCTGCGGCGCGGCGACAAAGAGATGTTGGCCATGGTGGCGATTCTTTCGAGCGTCATGCTGGTGCAGGCGTTCGACGTGATCGATTGGTGGAACCAGTCGCGCCTGCGCGCGCGCACGTCGGTGCTCGCGATGAGCGTGGGTTTCATGCTGGCGGCGATCGCCCGCCTGGTGTTGATCCTCACGCACGCGCCGCTGGTGGCGTTTGCCTGGGCGTGGGCCGCGGAACTGGCGCTGGGCAGCATCGGGCTGGCGGTGTCGCACCGGATGCGCGACGGCGCGCGCCAGGCGTGGCGCGTCTCGCGCGTGCGCATGGGGACACTGCTCAGGGATGGCTGGCCGCTGATGCTCTCGGGCGTGATGGTCATGATCTATACGCGAGTAGACCAGGTGATGCTGGGCCAGATGGCCACTGCGCGCGACCTGGGCGTTTACGCAGCGGCGGTGAAGTTGGTCGAGGTGTGGTACTTCCTGCCGGCGGCCATCGTGGCCTCGGCGTTCCCCAGCATCGTGGAGGCGCGGCGGCGGGACGAGGCGCGCTTCTACGACCGGCTGCAACGGCTGTATAACCTGATGGCCGCGATCTCGTACGCGATCGCCATTCCCACCACGCTGCTGGCGCCATGGATCGTGCGCGTGGTGTACGGTCAGCAGTACGCGGCCTCAGCGCCCATGCTGGCGGTGCTGGTGTGGTCGCTGCTGTTCACGAGCCTCGGACTGGTGCGCGGGGCATTTCTCTCCAGCATGAACTGGACCTGGGCCTACTTCATGACCGTGGCGGTCGGCTGCGTGGTCAACGTGACGCTCAACCTGCTGCTTATCCCGCGCATGGCGGGCATGGGTGCCGTGATCGCGTCGTGCGTGGCTTACTGGGTGGCGGCACACGGCACGTGCTGGCTGTATCGGCCTCTCAACCGCACCGGCGTCATGATCACTCGCGCCCTGGTGCCGAGGAGCTTCTAATGGCTGCCGACGAACGTGAAGGACACAACCTTCTTCCCGGCAACACGCCGGCCGGCGCGCCGTCGGCGCCTGCGTGGTTCAAGGCCGTAGGACGCGGCCTGCTGCGTGCAACCGGGTTATACGCGAATTGGTCGCTGATGACGCAGGGACCGCTGCGCGCCGACGGGTGGTTGCGCAGCTTCCGCGAGGGGCGCGCAGTGGATGCCGATGGCCGGCCGCTTCCGTGGATCACGTATCCGGCGATTGAGTTCCTCTCGCGCCACGTGCGGGCCGATTGGGAGGTCTTCGAGTATGGCTGCGGCCAAAGCACACTGTGGTGGACGGCGCGCGTCGCGAAGGTGGTGGCGTGTGAGCACGAGGCCGCGTGGGCCGAGCGGATCCGTCCGATGTTGCCCGCCGGCGCGGAGCTGCTGCACGTGCCGCTGGACGACGCCGGTACGTATGCGCAGACGTGCGCGCGCTGGCCCGGCCGCTTCGACGTGATCGTGATCGACGGCCGCCAGCGGGTGCAGTGCGCGGATGCGGCGCTTACGGCGCTCAATCCGCGCGGCGTGGTCGTGTGGGACAACAGCGATCGCGAGGAGTATCGCGATGGCTATGAGTTGCTCACGGCGGCGGGGTTTCGCAGGGTGTCGTTCATCGGCATGGCGCCGATCTTCAACGCCAAGGCCGAGACCGCGGTGTTCTATCGCGACGACAACGTGCTGGGTCTGTGAGCGGCGCATGAAGCTCGCGTACCTTTCCACCGTCTATCCGCGGTACGCCGTGGAACTCGAGGCGCGGTACGCGGACGGCCCGCCTCGTTCGTTCGCCCAAGCGCGCGAGGCGTTCGAGGCCGATGTGTTCGGCTGGGTGGGTGCGTGGGGGCCGGCTCTGGCGCCGCTGGGTCACGAGGTTCTGGAGGTGTGGCACAACGTGGACTTTCTGCAGCGCGCGTGGACTCGCGAGCACGGCGTGCCCGGCGCTGAGCCCGACGCCATCGCGCTGGCGCAGTTGCGCGCGTTCGCACCCGACGTCCTGTGGTTCGATCACTGGGACGAGCGGCTCTTGCCGCGCATACGCGAGGCGTGCCCGTCCATTCGCGGGACGATCGGCTGGGTGGGCAGCGCGCTCTCGGACACGCCCGGTTGGCGCGCGTTTGACCTCGTGCTTTCGTGCGCGTCGGAATCGGTGGAGACGCTCACGGCTCGCGGCGTGCGCGCGGCGCAGTTGCACCACGCGTTCCAGGATCGCGTGCTGCGCGCGCTGGGGCCGCGCGAGCCGAAGCTCGCGCTCAGCTTCGTGGGCCAGTTGGCCGCCGACGCGGCGATTCACGTCCACCGCGAGCGGCTTCTGGAACGTCTGTTGGGCGAGGTGGACCTGGCCATCTTCACGCCCAGCCACGCGCGGACCGCGGGTTCGCCCGCGATGCGCGCCGTGAAGGGCGCGGCGTTTGCGATTGCGCGGGCGCTGGAGCACGCCGGCGTGCCCCGCGAGGCTGTGCGCCGCTGGCCGGTGATCGGTGCCGCCGCCGCGTGGGAGGCGCCGCCGCGCGCTGGGCTGCCTAAGCGCCTCAAGAAGACTCTGTGTCCCGGGCGATTCGGGATGGAGTTGTTTCGCACGCTGCGCGACTCGCGTGCCACGCTCAATGTGCACGCGGGGTCGGCCACGCGCTTTACGTCGAACATGCGCCTGTTCGAGGCCACAGGTGCGGGCACGTGCCTGCTGACCGACGCGGCGCCCAACCTGGCCGAATTGTTCGAGCCCGATCGCGAAGTGGCCGTGTACAGTAGCGACGATGAGTGCGTGGAGAAAGCCCGCTGGCTGATTGCCCACGACGTCGAACGCGAAAGCATGGCCGTGGCGGGCCAGCAGAGGTGCCTCGCGGCGCACACCTTTCACCACCGCGCGCCGAGGCTGGACGAGCTGCTGCGGCATGTGGTGCGGTAGCACGAGCTACGGCGCCAGCAGCAGTTGTCCCCGCACCAGTCGCTGCGCCACGCCCAGCCATCCAGGGCGCCGCAGCGAGCCCCAGCCCCTGCCGAATCCCGGCGCCGTCTCGCGCAGCCAGCGCTCAATCGCGCGGCACTCCGCGATGTACGGCAAGTAGACCTCGTCGCGCAATGCGGGTGTGAGGCGCACGTCATAGTTGGCGAGGCTCGGCTCGAACAGCCACGGCGTGAGCCGTTTGAACGCCGCGAAGTGGAAGAACACCAGCGGTGTCTCGCCCGCCACCAACGTGGCTCCGCGGCGCGCAATCGGCTGCGTGGCCACGTTCCACGGCGCCACGTTGGCGCCGGGATTTGTGATCACGCGCACACCGCGAAAGCGCGTCGGCCAGTCGTCGAGGTACTTCTGGTCGGCGAAATGATTGCCTTCGATGCGGTCGTAGCACCACTCCAAGCAGCGCTCGCTCCACCACAACAGGCACGCGCGCGCGTCAGCGTCGTCGGCGAACGAAATCCAGCCCACGTTGTACACGCCGTGGATCTCCAGGTGTTGCTGGTCCGGCGCGAAGCGGTGGCCGATGATTGTGACGGACGCGCCGCGCAGCTCGTCGAACAGCGGCTCGGGCGGGGCGAAGAACCACAGGTCGGCGTCCACGTACGTGAGCGGTTCACCCGGGGCCGTGCGTTCGCGCAGCCAGCGCACGAACGGGGACGTGCACGTGAAATAGTATTCCATCGTGGAGCGGTTAGCCTTCGCGGTCAGCAGTTCCGGCACGGCCTGCTCCAGGTCGGCCAGCGGGACGGCAACCAGGTCCGGCAAAGCCAGTTGCCGCAGCGTGCGCAGCGCCCGGTCGTCCAACGCGAGCACGTGTAGAGTTGCGCCCGGCGAATGGCGGCGCAGCGAGCGGTAGAGCGCCAGGCCCTTGAGCAAGTAGTTGGAATCAAAGTACGTGCAGAAGTGACGCGCGGGCGCGGCCGCCGGAACGTCAGGTGTCTCGCTCACGCGCCTGCCACGCGCTCGGCGCGCCACAGAAACCCGCGGTACTCGCACGGCGAGGGCGCGCCGGGAATGCGGGGACGCTCTCCGATCAGGAACTCGCGTTGCAGCACCAGGCCCAGTGCGCCCCCGGCGGAGATCAGTTCGTCGCGGTCCAGGACCCAGCCAGGGTACTCGGTCATGTAGCCGTGACGGTGCGGCCGCTGCACCACGACGTAGCCGGGCGCAGAGAGGGTCACCGGCATGCGCGTCACCAGCAGGAACCCTTCGGTGGCCGCGGCCAGTTTCGCGAGCGCGCCGCGCCAATCCTCGTGGTACTGCAGCGACGAACTGGCGAGGACCAGATCGTAGCGGCGCGCCAGGCATGTGTCGTCGTCGTGAAACGTTGCGCCCGCGAGCAGCGTGCGGCCGCGCGCGGCCAGATGGGCCAGGTCGCGGCAGTGGTAGTCGATCTCCACCTCGGGCATGAGCGCGCGTGCCAGCACCCCGTATTGGCCCAGTCCGCCGCCCCAGTCGAGCAGCGCCATGCGCTCACGGCCGTGCGATGCCCGCGCCAGAGTGTAAGCGAACACCATGGCGGAGTTGTGGGCGACGTCGTCCTGCGGAGCGTCGGATTCGGATTCGCCCGAGAAGCCCAGCGGGCCGGTGCCCGCCGTGCGCTGCACATACGCGGCCCAGCGGGCGGCCTGCGTTGCAACGATGCTCTCGTCCTCCCACCCCGCGCCGCGCGGGGTGCGCGTGAAGCCGTCGGGAGCGACGTGCCACTCGCTGGTGCCCATGGCGTCGCGCAGCGCCCGGGCGGCGTCGGCCAACACCGGGGGCAGCCAGCGGCTCAGGATGCGCGCGGCCACGGCGCTAATACCCGCCCGGGTCGCGGAAGACGCGGCCCGCGGTGCGCGAGAAGATCTGCGGGTCGAACGAAAGCGACCCGTGTCCGATGTCGTCCTGGTTGCGCGTGAACGTGCTCCACGGCGGGTGCGGGCGTGCCCGCGGCAGTCCCGCCGCGCGTGGTTCGAGAATGTAGGGGACGGGAGATCCGACTGATAGCGTATAGCTCATAAGACGGGCCAACGCCTCCGTGGTGCCCCTTGCCCGAGTCCGAGCGGCCACCGAAGACTCTATCCGAGCTCGGAGAGCAAAGGCAAGGTCGTTCCCTTCGGCCGGGCATCGGTCGAACGCATCCGAGGTTGTTGTATGAACCGCGGAACGGCCCGGGAATGACGGCCGGAGATTGGCGTCCCGGCAAGGATGTCCGGGTAAGGCAGTCTGGTAAGGACCGTTGTCGCACCTGAAGTTCACGGCCCTGCGGTGGCGCGGGAGAACCCCGGCGCACGATTCCGGACAGCGCATTTCGGAGTCGGATCACGGAAGGTGGTGGGGCGATGAGAACGGAGCAGGAAAACCTCGCCCGCGGACTCGTGGGGACCCGGGCCAACGGCGTGATACGCGCGAAACGGGCAACCCGGGCGACCCGCGTGATCCGCTGGACCCGTGCGAGGCAGGCAAGCATGGCGACTCCCGTGAGTCGCTTGCCCGGCGCGACCCGGACCGTCCGCGCAGCCCTTCCTGCGGGCGATGTCATGGCGATTGCGGTGGGCGTCTCGACTTCGGACCTCTACCTGGCGAGCGCGAGCGGGATTGTGTACCGCTCCACGGATCAGGGGGAAACGTTCGCGACACTGGCCTGCCTGATCGGCTCGAACTTCGTGGCCCTGGTTCCGAGCGGGGATGGTCTGACGCTCTATGCCCTGGACAGGACGGGCGAGATCTTCGGGAGTGCGAACGGCGGAGCAAGCTGGACCGGAAGGGCGCGGTGGCGGTTTCCGACGCGGTCAAGCTCTGCGACCACTTGGGCGCGCTCTACGTTCTGACCGCAACCGGCGACCTCTTCCGAAGCACAGGCAGAGCGGCCACGTGGGTAATGGTCGGCACTCTGTCTCAAGTCGGAATGACCTCTCTGGTGAGCATCTCGGGCACGCTCTTCGCGCCGGCGGGGACCGGGGAAGTGGCGACGTCGCCGAATGGGATCGCATGGAACTGGCGCGGCACGACCAACCAGATGACGTTGCTGAGCCTGGGGACGGACGTCCCGGCGGCGTCAGGCGTGCGCCCGGGGGTCCGCATGCGAGCCGACGCACGGTCGTTCTTCTCTAGTTCGGGCCGTCCCTTCCGAAGTCCCGTCCGTTTCCGGCGGCGACGGCCCCGGAGCCGGGAATTCTCGATCGGCGCGACTGTGTCCTGTCCATCCACTAGAGCCGGCTCAGGTTTGAAGGGGACAAGAGGTACGTTGAGGTTGCGACAGCGCCCCGGAAGTTCGAACGACGGGAAGTCCAAACCGGGCCTCTCTGATGGAATCCAGCTCGAAGTCTTGTCGCGAATTACGGCCGACGCCAAAGTGAATGAGAAGGCTGTGGCGAAGAAGGCGAACGACTGATCCGTCTCGATGATGGGTCTGAGGTCGAAGCCCCCCGGAAGGGCTTCGACTGCCGACCTTGGCATGCGCTCTGCTTGCGTCCCCTCCAAAGCTCGACTACGGTCATCCCCGGCTGGTCGGATCGCGGCATGCATGCCCGAAGCCGCCGACCTGCCCGCCGGAACGGCTGCCTGACTGGCCCAGGATCGGGGGAGCTGCCTGATGACCATTCTCATCCTTCTCGTCGTGGTCGCCTTCGTGTTGTGGCGGCTGCCCAAGATCGAGCTCGGACACAGCGCCGCCTATCGGCGGCGGCGGATCATGAATTGGTTGCCCCTGGGGTTGACCTACGCGTTCCTCTACATGGGGCGGTACAACCTCACCGTTAGCAAGCGCGCCTTCGAGAATTTCGCCGGCAGCGGTGGCGGGGCGATGATGGGCAACGACGCCTTCGGCCTGATCTTCGGGATCGGGACAGTCGTCTACGGGGTGTCGTTCCTGATCAACGGGCCGCTGACGGACCGGTTCGGGGGACGCTGGTCGATCCTCGTCGGTGCGGGCGGGGCGACGCTGGCCAACGTGGCCATGGGGCTCATCACCTGGTCGCTGCTGGTGCAGGGAGCGGGGCACGCATTCTTCTACCGCAACTTCGTGGCGGTCTTCGCCACCCTGTACTCGCTCAACATGTATTTCCAGAGCTTCGGCGCTGTCGCGATCGTCAAGGTCAACGCGGCCTGGTTCCATGTGCGTGAGCGCGGCGTGTTCGGGGCGATCTTCGGCATTCTCATCTCGCTGGGGGTCTACTTCGCCTATGACTGGGGAGGGGCCATCCTCAAGAGTTTCGGCCTGATCTGGGTCTTCTTCGTGCCGGCGGCGCTGCTGGCGGTGTTCTGGGTGCTGGACGTGCTGATGGTGCGCGACCAACCGAGCGAAGCCGGCTTCAGCGACTTTGACACCGCCGACGCCACAAGCGGCGATCGCGGCCCGCGCCTGGGGGCGGTGAAGGTCTTCAAGGCGATGTTGAGCAATCCCATCATCGTGACCATCTCGTTGATCGAATTCTGCAGCGGCTTCCTGCGCCAGGCAATCATGCAGTGGTTCCAGACCTACGCGAAGCAGACCGACGGAGTCCTGGGCCTCAAGGGCGGTTTCGTCTACGCGAACTGGGGGCTGCTGCTGTGCTGCGCCGGCATCCTGGGCGGGGTTGTGGCGGGCGTGATCAGCGATCATCTGTTCCAGTCGCGGCGCGGTCCGGCGGCGGTTCTGCTTTACGGCGTGATGTTGATCGGTGCGGTGGTGCTTACTTTTGCGTACACGAGCCCGATTGTGGGTTGGCTCGTCGTCGCGATGTCGATGGCCGTAATCGGTGTGCACGGCATGCTGTCGGGCACCGCAAGCATGGACTTCGGCGGCAGCAAGAACGCAGGCATCGCCGTGGGGATCATCGACGGCTTCGTCTATCTCGGCACGGCCGTCATGTCGTTCACCTATGCGCTGATCCTGCCCAAGGAGCAGCTCGACCCCACGGGCAGGATCATCGGACCGGCCACCGACCCCGGTAACTGGCAACCGTGGCCGGTGGCGATGATTCCGTTGGCTCTGGTGGGACTGTTCTTCGCCTGGCGGATCCGCAACGCGAAGCCGAAGCCGAAGACGGCGAGCTAGGCCGGGCTAGGCCGGGGTGCACCGCGGTCATGGCTAAACGAGGAGGTGCGGATCGCGCCCGGTGACGCCGATCCGCACCCCCCGCACGCACACTCTCCCTCGGTGGCTCCTTCCCGAAATGCCGAAAGACGTGTCCCGACGGGCCATCTCCCGAGAGGGGCGCGGTCTCCGCTGCCGAGCGGTGCCGTCAGCCCCGCAGCGCCCGGTGTGTCTTCCAGAGCCTGGATATCGCCTCTTCGAGCGTGGGCCCGAGCAACGCCGGATCGAGGGTCTTCTCCGGCTCGTTGTCGAAGACGGCGTAGGGAACCCGCTTCCCGCGCGCGAGCAGGTACGCGGGGTCGGCTCCGGAGAACTCTTCCCAGTCGGAATTCTCGTAGAGCATCTCCATCTTCAGGTCTTCGAGCGAGTGTTCGAGGATGCTGTCCGGCTTGTCGGGATTGCGACGGCGCCGGTTCTTTCGCAGCGACTCGGCCCACGAGACCTTGATGTACATGGTGCAGGCCCGCGACAGGACGTCGTCAGAAAGATACTTGTACGCCTCGCCGAATCCGCCGTGCTGAGATCCGCGCGCGAATTCGAAGATCGCCGTGTGCGTGTCGTGATAACCCGGCACGTCGCGCAAACGCCGGGCGTACTGCTGGTTCAACTTCTCAATGCACCAGTGCCAGAAGAACAGATCCTTGAAGACATACCCCTCATGCCGCTCTCCCTTGTAGTCGAAGAAGCGATCGGAGATGAGCCGCGGCTTACCGTGCTTCTCCCATAGGTCGTCGTCCTCGAACCGCTCCCAGAGGACCGGGAAGTCATCGAACTCTTCGAATTCCCCCACGTGGAAGCGGCGAATCCGCTCTTCCAATGGGGTCTTCTTGAGAAAGTCGATGACCTCGGATTTGCCGGCCGCGGGACGACCGTTCAGGATGATGATGTCGAACGTGTTCGCGCCCATGTCCCTTCCTCCCCTCGGGCCACGCCGGCGGCGGGCCCATGATCTCCTCGGGTGACCGGACGGAGTGTAGGAGGACGGGCGGTCTCAGGCAACCACGGGGATGTCGAGGCTGCCGAGGATTTCCGGCAACGGGCGGGTCCCTAAACGCGAGAAGGGGATCCCCGACGGGACCCCCTCCTTATGTTTTCGGCCTTGGGCCGGTGGGATCACCCGGGATCTACCCGGGCACCCCGCCGTCTCCATCAGACGTGGGATGGCACAGGACCTTATCGAGTCAGAATGACTTTCTGGGTCTTCGTGCCCTCGACCGTCTGCAGCCTCGTGAAGTAGATGCCGGAGGGCAGCGCCCGACCGAGATCATCCGCGCCGTTCCAGCGCAAGAGCTGCGTCCCCGGCGTCATCCGGCCGTCCAGCAGCGTGCGCACCCGTCGGCCCGTCACGTCGACCATGGTTAGCCGCACCGCCCCTGCGGAGGCCCCGGGGGAGAGGCTGAACTTCAGGTCGGTGCTTCCGGCAAACGGATTCGGCGCGACCGTAAGACGAGAGACGACGACCGGCCCTTCCGGCGTGCTCGTCACGTCCTGGCCTGTCAGCCAGACGATTGTCCTCTCGATGACCGTCTCGTTGTTGTTCGGATCGGCGCTGCTCGTGCTGAACGCCGCCTGGACGATGGTGTTGAAGACGACCCGGCCGCCTCCGGCGAGCTGATTCGCCAGCGCGTTGGAACAGCCGTTCTCGTTGCGAAAGATGGTATGAGCCGTGGCCGTCGGGGCGATGTTGTCGACCTTGTTGAAGATCTCGCTCGAGAAAGTCAGCGGGATCGACATTCCGGAGGTGATTGGATCTCCCGGCACGCCTATCGCAGTGTACCCCTTGACGTTGAGTGTCCGGCTGAAGATCCCTAGGTAGTTCACCGCAAAGACGTTCGGCGGATAGACGGTGGTCGTCAGGTCCATATTGCTCATGTAGAGGTTGCCGCCGGTGTCGAGATAGGCCATGAGGGCGCCTTGGGCGCCGGTGCCGATGGCCGTCGTGGAGTATCCGGTTTGCCAGACGACCACGTCGAATCCCGCCATGTTGCTTGATGTCGGGGTGATGCCGGCGTGGTCGTTGCGGACGTCCCAGTCCTTGTAGAGATAGCCGAGCTGGGAAAAGGCCGTTATGAATGGCGTTTCGTCGGAGTTGATTCCGTCATCATCCACGAAGAGGATGGAGTATGCCTTGTTGTAGACCTGGAGCTGCACCGACCCGAGGCGCTCGGTCACGGCAGATTGGCATTGGAAGTTCCCTACGCCGATCCGCTTCACGTCGTCGGTCGTGATCTTGACCGTGATCGCGGCTGAGTCGCCGGCGGCGAGGGGGAAAGCCCGCGCGTCGGCGTACCAAGTCGGATCGCTTCCCACCTGGAAGGCGACCGGCCAGCCGAAGCCGGTGTCCATGGAGAGCGTGAGCGTGTCGGCCAGAGCGCTCACGTTCGTGACACGTCCGGCGAACAGGGCCTCACCGCTGCCGTCCGGTACGGACTTCAGCAGCGGAGCGAAGGACATCCGGTAGTCGAAGAGGAAGGGCAGTGCGGCCGCCTGGTAGACTTCCTTGGTTCCGGAGGCTTGCTGCACGATGGCGATCACCTCGAAGTTGGCAGGATTCCACGCGGGGTTGAGGGTGAGCGTGGCCTGGACCGCGATCGAGTCCCCGACGTTGGTCAGTGTGATGTTCTGGCTGTAGATCTTCCGGGTGACGTGGTCGAACGTGCGGGTCGAACTGTAGTACAGGTCGCTTTCAGCGAGGAAGAACGTGGCTCGGATGTCGGTCAGTGTCACCGGGTCTTCCAAATGGTAGGTGGCATCGATCGTCAACTGATCGCCGTTGATGGAGTAGAGGCCTTCGATGCTGACAGGCGCGAGTCCCCCTGTCGCATCCCACCGGGCCGTATAGATGGAGTCATACCATGCATATTGCTCCGCACACGTCTCCCAGGCGCCGATCGCCCCGGGCATCTCGCCGTCGAAGATGGTCCACGGGCCGCTGTTTACCTCGTACCAGTTCGCGCGGGCCGCGGTCTCCGGGATCTGGAACGGATCGCCATTGATGTGGCTGTCGACGTGCAGGAAGGAGTTTGGGTACTCATCGTTCATCATTCCCAGCGCGCACCGCGCTGTCGGGCAGTAGGGTCAGCTAGCCCATCCGAACTCGTCCGCAAAGATGACCCTGGGAACGCCGGCGAAACCAGGGGCCGCCGCGCCGAGCGCCAGGAGGGCAAAAACAAGCACGAACTTCCAGGCGATCCGCATCGAGAGCCTCCCCCTTGGAGTGTGTTGTTCGCCGCGAAACCGAAGCGAACCGGTCGAGCCGGGCGCTTAGGCTGCGGAGCCCTCGGCGCCCTCGTAGATTGGTCCAGACGTAAGTATAGGGCAAGTCTCGCGAAAGTGGAAGCGATCTGCACACTATAGGGGCAAAATGCGGCAGTTTGAGATGCGGGTGCAAGACAGGGGGCGGGTGCCGCCGGGCAGGTTCTCTCCTCCCACGGATTCCGACCGGGAGAACGGTGCCGGCCCGTTCTTTCGAAGCGGCTCCTCAGGCCCCGGAAGCGCCTTTCCCGCCTCCAGGGAACCGGCTATGCTTCGGGGCGGCAACCAAGGAAGAGAACGGGTAACTCACACGCACAGGCGGGTCTCTCGACCCGAGTTCCAGCGGGGATATCTCGCCATCCCCGGGAGGGTTCTTGGCACCATCAAGGTCAAGGCAGGGTGGCTCGATCGAGCCGGCGCCCGGCATCGTAGGGTCCCGTGATCGAGTCCAAGCCAGGGCCCGCCGGTGCCCATCACGTTCCCCGGGGCGAGTCGCATGACCGTATCCCTGACGCCGGTCACCGGCAGGCGCGAACTGAGGCAGTTCATCCTCCTGCCCGAGCAACTTCACCGCGACCACGCTTTGTGGATGCCGCCCATCTACATGGACGAGTGGGAGTACTTCAACGTCAAAAAGAACAGAGCCTTCGGGTACTGCGACACCACGATGACGCTCGCGTGGAAGGGTGGCCGGCTCGTCGGGCGGATCATGGGGATCATCAACCGCCGCCACAACGACCACGTGCAGGAGCGGACCGGGCGCTTCGCGCTGCTCGAGGCCACCGAGGACCGGGAGGTCGTCCATGCCCTCCTGGCGCATGTGGAGGACTGGGCCCGCGCGAAGGGGATGACGAAGGTCATCGGGCCGTTCGGCTTCAATGACCAGGACCCGGAGGGGTTCCAGATCGAGGGGTTCGAACACCACCCGACGATCGTCACCTACTACAATTTTCCGTACCTCATCCGCCAGCTTGAGGCGGAGGGCTATGGGAAGGAAACGGACTACGTCGTCTACAAGATCCCGCGAGCGAGCGCCGTTCCCGAGCTCATGACGAAGGTTGCCGAGCGGGTCGAGCGCCGCGGGTTTCGTGAGGTCGGCCTCACGAGCAAGCGGCAGGTGAAGCGCTACCTCGGCCCTGTTCTCAGGCTGATGAACGAGTCCTACCAGGGGATCTACGGCTACTCCCCGCTTGACGAGCAAGAGATGAAGGATCTGGCGAAGAAGTACATGATGCTGCTGGATGTTCGCTTCCTCAAGATCGTCGTGAAGGAGACCGACGCGAAGGACGGCGCTGCGAAGGACGGCGCTGCGAAGGACGACGTCGGAAGGGGCGGCGTCGGAAGTGACGGCGAAGTGGTCGGGTTCATGGTCGCGATGCCCGATCTCTACGAAGGGATCGTGAAGTCGAAGGGCCGTCTCTTTCCATTCGGATTCATACATATCATGCGGGCGGGAAGGCGTGCCCGACAGCTCGATCTTCTCCTTGCGGGCATCGCGGAGAAATACCGCGGCAAGGGCATCGACATGCTGCTGGGCCGAGAGATGCTCAAGTCCGCCATCGCCGCGGGTATCGAGCACTTCGACAGCCACCACGAACTCGAGACGAACAGCCTCGTTCGCGCCGAGATGGAGCGCCAGGGCGGCCAGATCTACAAACGCTACCGGATCTTTCGGAAGCCGCTCTGAGCGGGTGTCCTTGCGGCGGAACTGCCCGGGGCGCGCGCTGATGTGTGTCGGCGGAGGACGTTGCGGGCCGGCACGGCGCCGGCCCTCTGCGTTGGGCGGTTCGTCAAGGTCGTCCGCGTCCACATCCGGGGCCGCCACCTGGACCACCCGGACCGCCTGGACCACCCGGACCGCCTGGACCACCCGGACCGCCTGGACCACCCGGACCGCCTGGACCACCTGGACCACCCGGACCACCACCGAACAGCACCGGCCTCAGCACCAGGTTGCCGCTACCCGGCGGAACCTCGCGCACGGAGCGGTCGAGGTCGATGACCACCGGGATCACGGTTTGCTGTCCCTCGACCACGGTGAAGCGCGACATGATGCGCAGGAGGCTGTCGCGCGAGGCCACGGTTACCGGGACCGTGGCGCCGGAGTCGGTCAGCGCGCTCGCTGCGATCACGCGCAGCGCGATGCGTGCGTAGTTGCCGGCGGGCACCGCCGCAGCGCCGATGAGCCGACTCAGCTCCGTGCCGAGCGCAACGACATCGACCGTGATCGGATCGGTGAGGATCTCGACATACCGCGCGCTGTCAGGATTGCACGGTGCTGGGTAGATGCGAATTGTGTCGAACGTGAGGTCCAACCGGGCCACGCCTGCGTCGTGTGCCCAACCCGGGTGGGTGGTGTCCGATCCGGCGCAAGCCGCCACCTTCAGTGTGACGGCCACGCTCCCGAGCCCGAGAGCGCTGGAGGCCTCGTTGTTTGTTCCGAGCGGATCGGTCGTTTGTCCCGCCCCGTCGTGCCCGCAGCCTGTCAGGGCCAGGGCGATGAGCAAGACCGTCGCCGCTCCTGCCGTCGCTCTGCGCAGTTCCATCGTTAGATCCTCCCATTGTGTTGTGTCCGCGACACCTGGTTGCGTTCCGCGGGATCAGAAGACCCGGAACCTTGATCGGTGGTCTCGTTCTGGCGTTTCCGCCACCCCGGCGACCTTGGTCGGTCTCCGCGGGTCCTCCGCTCGCTGTCGTTGGACGGGGGCGCGGGCGTACGGTTACAATGCGCGACGCGATCATCGAGTCCGGTCAAGGGGCCGTAACCATGCCATGATTCCGCCGTCTAACCGGTTGCCGGTTGTTGGTTGGCGGGGGGGTGATCGAGCAGGAGGGCGTTTTGGATTCCCCGCCTGGGGCGAGCAGTCCGCGGCCGGACGACGATTCCACGCTGGTGCGGCGTGCCCGCGAAGGCGATCTTGGGGCGTTTGACCTTCTGGTCCTGAGGCATCAGGACTCCGTCTTCGGCCTGGTGTCGCGTTGGGTCGGCGAGACGGAAGCCGCGCGGGAGCTGACCCAGGACGCGTTCCTGCGCGCCTGGAGGGGTCTGGCGGTGTTTCGCGGAGAGGCTCGGTTCTCGACCTGGCTCTTCCGCATCGCGTGGAACCTCTGCCTCGATCACCGCGGAAGCAGCGGGGAGCGTCGGCGTCGCGTGGAGACGAGCATCGAGGCGGAGGAGATGGCGGGGCGCGCGGTGGTTTCGGCCGAGCCCGGCCCCGACGGCCGCCTCGAAGAGAAAGAACTGTCCCACGCCTTCGCCCGAGCTCTCGACGGGCTTGATCCAGCCCACCGGACGGCCTTCCTCTTACGGCACCAGGAGGGTCTGGGCCCGGCGGAGATCGGTTCGGTGCTGGGGATCTCGGCGGCGAACGCCAAAGTGCGGGTGCACCGTGCGCGCGAGTCCATTCTGGCGTCGCTTCGCCGTCTAGGGCACGATGTCTGACGAAGGCGGGCGAAGCGGAACGAAGCGAGACGATGAAGAGATCGAGAACCAGCCATTGCGCTGGGGGCGTCGAGACAGGAGACGAGACCATGCGTGACGAGGAAATCGATCACGGCGACGCGGAGCAGGGCGGGCTGGGTGGGCTGGGCGATCTCCATTTCTGGCTGGATGGGTCGATGGGCCCCGCCGAGACCGTGGCGTTCAATCGACGGTTGGTCGGGGATCCCCTGCTGCGTCGTCGCATGGAAGCACTCCGCGGGATGGAGGGTTGGTTGGGGGAGACGCGTTCCGTGGCTCCGCCGGAACTCGCCGCGGCGATTGCAGCCGCGGTACGGGTGGATGCGGCGCGCGGAGAATGGACGGCACGGCGCGGTCGCCCGTCGTGGTGGCGGCGGTTTCTATCCGTTGCGAAGGTGTCACCGATCGAGTCCCCGTCCCGCTCCTCGGGTCGCCCGAAGGACTTCGCCTGGGTCCCCGCCGCGCTGGCTCTCGCGGCCGTGGTTCTTCTGGTGGTGCGGGTCGTCGTGGACGAGCCCCGCGTGTTGCCCGCCGCGCCCGTCGAGATAGCCACATCTTCTTCCGGGCCGATCCGCTGGGAATTCAGCTTTGCCGCGGGCCCTGCGCACCAGGTTTGCCTCGTGGGGAGCTTCAACGGCTGGGCGGTTTGCCGCACGCCCTTGCGACCGGCCGGTGACGGCACCTGGGAAGTCTCGGTGGAGCTGCCGCCGGGTCGCCACGAGTACATGTTCGTGGTGGATGGCAGGTGGGAGAGCGATCCGGACGCCTCGCAACGCGTCGATGACGGTTTCGGCCACATGAACGCCGTGCTGCTTCTTTGATGGGCGGTTGTGGGTCAAGGCCCCGCGCTTTCGATCGGAGCGGGATGTCGGCGTGTGCGTGCCTGTCCGTTCCATGGATGGCGCTTGCTCTGCTCTGCGCCGGTCGGGTGACCGCGGTCTCCGCCCTGGAACCGTCGGGTGGATTCACCTTGGAAGCCCACGCCGGGCACGATGACGAGGTGCTGGTTGACCCTGAGGGGTCGGGGATCACCACTCCTGTCGCCTCGCGGCTTATCTCGGGACATGCGCGGGCGACCGGACAGTTCGCCGGTCTTCTCACACACGATGGCGGCGACCGGCTGGATGTCGACGTGGAAGCGGCGATGACCGGGTATGAAGCAGCGGTCGGCGCGACAGACCGGGATCTGCTCGGGCGCTTGCGGTACCGGATGTTCTCCGGCGCGCGCACCGCGGTGGAGGCGGCCGGTTCTTTCAGGCGGTTTCGGCGCGAGGGGGTGCCCGCGTTCGACCTCGACATGCCCGAGTGCTCGGCCCGCGTGTTGCGCGTGCTCGGCGGCCCCTGGTCGACCGCTGTCGAGGGAGGATACTCGCGGCCGTTTTATCCGGGTCGTGACATCTCGAGGTCCATTGCCGGCACGGGTACCCAGATCGGCACTGCCCAGAGGCAGGAGGATGAACGGACCGACGTGGCGCTCATCTTGGCCCACGACCGTGGAGAGGGCGCGGCCCTGGCCGCGTCCGCGACGTGGCGGCGCAACCGATCGAACGACCCGGCGCTCGGCTACGACGGTCCCGGCATCGAGCTCAGAAGCTCGTTGGAGGCGGCCCATGGGTTCGGTCTGCGGGCCGTGGCTGCGTTTGCTGCCCGCCGCTACGACCGCTACCCGGTCTACCTGGTGCGAAGCGGCGATACGCGGGCTGGCTCCCAGGGGAGCACGGCCGGCGACACGCGGGCAGACCGGACATGGCAGTTGGAATTGGAGGCGACCCGCCGCGTCCGCGGTCGGGTGCGGGGTTTTGTGCTCTACTCGGTCACGCACCAGTCGTCCAATGTCGCCGCGCTCGCTTTCGATCAGGCGCGGGTCACCGCGGGCCTGCGCATTTCGCTTGCCGCCGGCCGGACCCGGCGGCTTTCCGGATATGGATGGGCCACGTCTGCTCCTGATCCACTCGCGCCCACCGTCTTCTCGTTGGGTGCGGTGGCGGATCTGCCCCTCCATGGGGACACGGCCCTTGGCGTGCGCTTGCGCGTGCGAGCACCGACTGCGACTGGGGTGTCCGTGGTCGGAGGGTTCAACGGCTGGGATCCGGCTCGCACGCCCTTGCGGGGGCCGGCTCCGGATGGCACATGGGAGTGTGTCATTGCTGTGCCACCGGGGGCGTGGCGGTATGCGTTTGTCGTTGATGGCGCCTGGGTGAAGCCACCTGGGGCGTCGCGCTACGAGGAAGATGGTTTTGGCGGGGTGAATGGCATTCTCGATGTGCCGGTGGGAGTCGGGGGAGAGTCACCTCTGGAATCCGCGAACCCGGCTGCGCCGTGGTCCCGGAAGTAACCAGAAGGTCAGGGTGTCGTCCAAGACACGGGGAAGTCTGACGATGGAGCGTACTCGAATGCTCGAAACGGGCGGAAAGTCTGCAATCGGGCCGGGGTTTCACCGGAGGGACGCGGTCGCGGTGTCGCCTGTTGCGTCGTTGACGGTCCGGCCGTGTGTTGTCCTCGTTCTGCTCATGCTTGCGGTGTCTGCCTTCGCGCAAGGACAGCCGGACTTGCGGGCCGAACTGCGTGAGCGGGCCGCGGCGGCGGGCCTGGCGGAGGCCGACCGGGTGCGGATGGAACAGCACGTGGAGCGGATCCAGGCTGCCGACCTGCCTGTGCGTCCCGTGCTCGATCGGTACATCCAGGGGTTGGCGAAGGCGGTGCCGTTCTCTCGCATCGAGTCGGTGGTAGATCAACTGGAGACACGACTGCGCGATGCGGCCGACCGCGTCGACGAGGTCTTTCCTCTCGCCCGGGCACGGCGTGATCCGCAGGTGCGGTTGGCGCTCATCGATGACGGAGCGTACGCCATCGGCGCGGGCGTGCCCCCGACGGGCGTGGCTGCGATGCTGCGCCTCGCGGAGAAAGAGCAGGATGGCCCGGCGGCGGCCGCCGCACCGGTGTTGGCGGTCGGCTGTCTCGCGGCCGGCGGCATGGCCCCCGATCGGTCCGTGGACTTCGTCCGCGAGGCGTGGGAGTGCGGCTTTCGCGGCATGGAACTGGAGCGGCTTGGACGTGACCTCGCCGAGTCCGGACGTTCAGGGCAAGGACCGCCCCCTGCCGCCCTCGACCGAATCCGCGGCATGATGCGCGAGGGCATGGATCGCGAGAGGATCCTGCGGCACCTCGACACGATGCGCGGCCCCGACGGCTATCGCGGTCCCGGGATGGGACCGGGTCAGGATCCCGGCCAGATGCACGGCCCCGGAGGCCCGCCGCGCGATCCCGGCCACATGGGTTCGGGTGGTCCCCCGTCGGGAGGTCCCCGTTCCGGGATGTAACCCCTGTTGCCGGAGTTGCCTGTGTTCCGCAGCGGGTTCGGGTCTCGTTACGCCAGCACCTGCGCCACCCGCTCCAGGATCCAGTCGATCTCCTCGGTGCCGATGATGAGCGGCGGCGCGAACCGGATGACCTGCTCGTGGGTTTCCTTGCAGAGGATGCCGAGATCGCGCAGTTTCTCGCAGTAGGGACGCGCCGGACCCGACTGCTTCTTGATGTCGACGCCGATCAGGAGGCCGCGCCCGCGAATTTCCTGCACGTGCGGTGAGTTGATCCGGCGCAGGCCGTCCATGAAGTACGCACCCATCGCGGCGGAGCGGGCCACCAGCCCCTCGTCCTCGATCACCCTGATGGCTGCGCGGGCGATGGCGCAGGCCAGCGGGTTGCCGCCGAAGGTGGAGCCGTGGTCGCCGGGTTTGAAGACGCCGAGGACCTCTTTGCTCGCCACGACCGCGCTCACCGGGTAGATCCCGCCGCCCAGAGCCTTGCCGAGGATGAGCATGTCGGGGTCTTTGATCCCGTCCCACTCGCAGCAGAACTTGCGGCCGGTGCGGCCGAAGCCGGTCTGGATCTCGTCGTCCATCCAGAGGATTCGGTGCTGGTGACACAGGTCGTAGGTGCCACGCAGGTATCCCTCCGGCGGGACCAAGACACCGCCCTCACCCTGGATCGGCTCGAAGAGGAAACCGGCGGTGTGGGGCGTGATTGCCCGTTCAAACGCCGCGAGATCGCCATAGGGAACCATGACGAAGCCGGGGGTGAACGGCCCGAAGCCTTCGCGGTACTGCGCTTCGCTCGAGAAACCGACGATGGTGGTGGTGCGCCCGTGGAAATTGCTCGCGCAGACAATGATTTCGGCTTTTCCCTCGGGGATTCCCTTGACCTGGTAGCCCCACTTGCGGCACGCCTTGATCGCCGTTTCGACCGCCTCCGCGCCGGTGTTCATCGGCAGGGCGACATCCTTCCCGCAGAAAGCTGTCAGATCCTGGAGGAACGGGCCCATGACCTCATTGTGAAAGGCGCGCGAGGTGAGGGTGACCTTGCCGGCCTGCTCGACCATCGCTTGGATGATCTTCGGGTGGCGGTGCCCCTGGTTGAGTGCGGAATAGGCCGACAGGCAGTCGAGGTACTTTCGGCCTTCGCAATCCCAGACCCAGATCCCCTCCGCCTTTTCAATCACTACGTCGAGCGGGTGGTAGTTGTGCGCACCGTAGGTATCGGCGAGATCGATCAACTGCCGGCTGCGGGTGCCGGCTGCGTGCGTGTTCATCATTGTCCCCTTCCTTACAAAGCTGGCTGCGAGCCCGTCCCGGCTTCTGCTTCGAAAACACCGATGACCGCCCCGGACGGGTCACGGAGGATGGAGAACTGCCCTTCGTCCTGGATCGGTGTCACCGGCAGAAGTACGCTGCCGCCGTGCCGCGCGGCCTGTGCAGTGATCTCCCCCAACCCCTCGACCTGCACATAGGGAAGCCAGCGGGTCGGATAGTCGGCGCCGGCCGGCCGCTCGACCATTCCCGCCACGGCGTGGCTGCCTTTGCGGTAGGTCCAGTAGTCGCCGAAGGCGCCTGGCCGCCCCGGTTTCATCTCCCATCCGAAGACCTTGCCGTAGAACTCACCCGCGCCTTTGGTGTCGGGGGTGAGCAGCTCCATCCAGCAGAACGCTCCGGTGCCATCGGGGCGCGGCGAGGACGGCGGGGTTTCTGTCTGAAAGGGGGAGATGGCTGCTCCCTGCGGATCGAAAACGACGGCAAAGCGCCCGATTCCCGGGATGTCGGTCGGAGGAACCGGCAAGCGCCCTCCTGCCTCGGACGCGGCGCGGCAGCAGGCTTCGATATCGGTCACCGAGACATAGGCGACCCAGTGTGAGGGAAAGCTGTCCCCGGCTTTCAGGGGGACGATGCCACCCAAGTTGCGGTCGCCCCGCCGGATCATGGCGTAGCGGCCAACCGGCCGTTCGGTCTCGACTTGTGTCCAGCCGAAAAGTGCGCCGTAGAACTTCCACGCGGCAGCAGCGTCGTGGGTCAGCAGGTCATACCAGACGATCGTTCCCACATGACTCGACTGAGCGTCACCCATGGTCTGCCTCCTGATCCGAATCCTTAGCCTCGTCTCCGGTCACGTACTGCGCTTGCTGAGGGGCCGCGCCGTGTTTCCGCGGATACGCCCCTTTGGAGAGCGGTATCGAATCCAGAGGAATACCATCGTCGGCGGCACAAGGCAACACTCGCTTGAGCGTGCCTGGAAACCGGACCGATTCGCCGCTACGAGTGTCACGCGACGAGGAACTGCTCGCCCCGGCAAGGGTTGATACCCTACGCTGTTCGTCCCCCGGACTCCACGGGGGCCCCCACAGGGGGCACGACCCCGGGTGGGGGCACAACTCGCACCACAGGGCAGGCGGGCGGGCGACTTTCCACTGGCGGTAGGCTGCGGAAGTAGGTTGCGGAAGGAGCATCGATGCCGGACGAGATCACGACAGGGGAGGCGGCGCGCACCATCGCCGACCTCAAGGACGCGCGCGCGCGGGTCCTCGGCGAGGTCCAGAAGGTGATCGTGGGGCAGGAGCGGGTGGTGGACGAACTCTTGACGGCGCTCTTCTCCGACGGGCATTGCCTCCTCGTGGGGGTGCCGGGCCTGGCCAAGACCCTTCTTATCAGTACGTTAGCGCGGGTCCTCGACCTGCGATTCAACCGGGTGCAGTTCACCCCCGATCTGATGCCCAGTGACATCACCGGCACTGAGATCCTTGAAGAGGACAGGACCACCGGGAAGCGCGTGTTCCGTTTCGTGCAGGGGCCGATTTTTGCCAACCTGGTGTTGGCCGACGAGATCAACCGCACGCCGCCCAAGACCCAGGCCGCCCTCCTGCAGGCGATGCAGGAAAAGGCGGTGACCGCGGCGGGCAAGACCTTCACCCTCGATCCGCCGTTTTTCGTGCTGGCCACCCAGAACCCGATCGAGATGGAGGGGACCTATCCGCTCCCCGAGGCCCAGCTCGACCGGTTCATGTTCAACATCTTCGTCGACTACCCCACGGAGGAGGAGGAGCGGCGCATCGTCACCACGACCACCGGTTCCTACGAGGCCGACGTGAAGACGGTCCTCTCCGGGGCCGACATCATCCGCATTCAGAAGATCGTGAGACGCGTGCCGGTGGCCGACCACGTGGTGGCCTACGCGGTGAGCCTGGTGCGGCAGACACGCCCCGCCCAGAGCGACCACAGCTTCATCCGCGACTGGGTGTCCTGGGGAGCCGGCCCCCGTGCCTCGCAGTATCTCGTTCTCGGGGCGAAGGCCCGCGCCATCCTGCACGGGCGCCCGACCCCATCCTGCGAAGACATCCGCCAGGTGGCTCTTTCCGTGCTGCGCCATCGGGTTCTGCCGAACTTCACCGCCGAAGCTGACGGTGTCACTGTCCCCGCCATCATCGAGAAGCTGCTCGCCGCGGTGCCCGAGCCGAAGGACAAGGCGGCCGTCGGGACGGCTCGGTGAGTCATGCGGGTCGGCCCGATGGACCACGTCGGGGTGGCGCAATGAGTCCGGCCGGGGTGGCCCGATGAGCCAGCCCGGGGTGCGTACGCTCGAGGCGGACAGCCGGAGCTTTCTCGATCCCCGCGTGGTCGGGAAGTTGCAGCGGCTCGACCTGGTGGCGCGCCTCGTGGTGGAGGGGCTTCTCACCGGGTTGCACAAGAGCCCATACCATGGCTTCAGCGTTGAGTTCGCCGACTACCGGCAGTACATGCCGGGCGACCCGGTGCGTGACGTCGACTGGAAGGCGTTCGCCAAGAGCGACCGCTACTACATCAAGCAGTATGAGGAAGAGACCAACCTCCGCTGCCACCTCCTGCTCGACACCTCCAGTTCGATGCTCTA
Source organism: Candidatus Eiseniibacteriota bacterium (assembly GCA_903844735.1). GTDB lineage: Bacteria > Eisenbacteria > RBG-16-71-46 > CAIMUX01 > CAIMUX01 > CAIMUX01. Next base: position 16,756 of record CAIMUX010000073.1, on the reverse strand, counting down.
TCGCGGCGACCCGGCCCACTACGGAAAGCACGCGCACGCGGGCGAGCCCGCGGAGCTGACCAAGCTTCGCTATGGGATCAACCTCGCCGCGGCGCTGGCCTACCTCATGATCCAGCAGCAGGATGCTGTGGGGCTGCTTCTCTTCTCCGATCGAGTGCACCGAATGGTGCCCGCCCGCAGCGCGCGCACCCACCTGCGGGTGCTCCTGCGCGAGCTGGAAGTGGAGGCCAGGCGGGCGGCCAAGCGCGACCCGCGTGAGGAGGAGCCGCGGCGGACCCGCATCGGGCACTGCCTCGGGCAACTAGCCGAGCGGATCCCGCGGCGCGGGCTGATCATCCTGCTCACCGATCTGTGGGACCCCGGTGAAGCAGAGGTCTTGGGAGCCTTGAAGCACTTCCGCTACCGGCAGCACGAGGTGGTGGTCTTCCACCTGCAGGATCCGGCGGAGGCAGAGTTCCCGTTCCGCGACGAGGGGCTCTTCACCGACTTGGAGACCGGCGAGCAGCTCAACATTCAGCCATGGGAGATTGCCCGCGAGTACCGCCGGCGGAACGACGAGCGGGTCGCCTTCTACAAGCGGGGCTGCTCGGAGAACCGGATCGCCTACGAGCGGGTGCTCACGCGGACGCCGTACGACACGGCCCTGCTGCGATATCTAGAGAAGCGGCAGCGGCTGCACTGAGTTACGCGAAGAAGCGGCAGCGGCTGCACTGAGTTACGCGAAGAAGCGGCAGCGGCTGCACTGAGGGGCGTGTGTTTGGTTTGAATTTCCTGAATCCGATCTTCCTCGCCGGCCTCGCGGCGGCGGCGCTGCCGATCCTCATCCACCTCTTCAGCCGGAGGCGGGCGCGCGAGATCACGTTTTCCAGCCTCGAGTACCTCCAGGAGATCTCACGGCGGAAGGTCCGGAGAATGCGTCTGCGGCAGTGGCTATTGCTGGCGCTGCGCGTGCTGATCATCGCGTTTTTCGCCATGGCGATGGGGCGGCCCGCTATCCGCGGTGGGGCCGGAGTGGTTACACGCGGCAGTTCCACGATCGCGGTTGTGCTGGACAACAGCTTCAGCATGGGTGCGGCTGACCCGCGGCGCAGCGGGGAGATGCCGCCGCTGGATAACATTTCGTCCGCGGGGGGCACGGTGGCGGGCGCGGGCGATCAGGATACGGGAACGCAGTTCGACGAATCGGGCACCGTGTACCAGTCGGCGAAAGAGCGGGCGCTCGATATCCTCGATCTGATGGGTGAAGGCGACCGGGGGATCCTGGCTTTGGCGGGGAGACCGGTGACGCTGCCGTTTGTGACGCCGGTGGCCGATGCGGGGCTCCTCCGGCAAGAGGTGCGTCGGGCGCCGCTCGCGGCCGAGGGTGCCGACCTGCCTGCCGCGCTGGCGCAGGTGCTGCCGATTCTGACTTCGGCACGCACGATGAACCGCGAGCTCTTTATCGTTTCCGACTTCCAGCAGCGCGACCTGGATGCGTGGCTTCGCGCCGGCTCCGCAGGGGACCCGGCTTCCGCAGGGATCGCGGCGCCCACGGGAGGAACGGCCACCGCGGGAAGCGCGGGCGGTGATCTCCTCGGCGGTCTGGTCAAGATCCCGGCCGGGATCCATGTTTACCTGGTTCCCGCTCGTACCGCTTCCTTGGACAACGCTTCGGTGGCGCGCTTGCGGTACGACGCGGCGGCCGGGCTCGGTGGGAGGGGACAGCTCGCCGTGACGGTGGTCAACCACGGTGAGGATCCGTTGACCGCCCGTCCGGTGCGCGTGACCGCGGGCGGTTCTCTGGGTGAAGTCCTGGCGGATGCCGTTCTCGACCTGCCGCCCGGTGGGCGGGGTGACGTCACCGCCGACCTGTCCGGCCTGCCCGCGGACGGCACCTTGGCTGTTCGGCTCGGGTCGGACGCTCTGGAGCTGGACAATACCGGTTACCTTGTGGCCGGCGACCCGGGGGTGCGCAAGGTCTTGCTGGTCACCGGGGGCGCGGCCTCCGCCATGGGCACGTCCCCACCCGGCGGCGCCGCGGGCGACGAGGGGCGCTTCCTTCGCACCGCCCTCGACCCCGACGGCACGAGCGAGTTCTTCTCCGTTCGCGAGACGAATCCCGACGGACTCGCCGCTCCCGATGGGCTAAACGCCAACGTCGTCATCCTCTCGAACGTCGGCCGCCTCTCCGTTGCCGCGGTCGAGAACCTGGTGGCGTTCCGGGCGCGCGGCGGCGGGATTCTCATCGGACTTGGTGACCGCGTTGACCCGCGCTACTACAACACCGACATCCTGCCGCGGCTGCTCCCCGTGGAGCTGCTCAATGTCTCGCAAGAAGAGGGCGAGGGGGCGTTCCGCAGCCTCCGGCCGGTCGTTCTCGCCCACCCGATTTTCAGCGGCTTTCCGATCGGCCCGGGCGACGACCTTGGCTCGGCGCGGTTCCGTCGCCTGGTTACCTGCCGTACCGGGCAGGAGGTGCGCGTGCTGGCCGAGTTCGGTCGCGCGAATCCCGCCATCGTCGAGGGGGACGGCGTACTCCTTTTCACCAGCAGTCTCGACGGGGGCTGGAACGATTTCGTCTTCAGCGCCTCGTATCCGCCGCTGTTGCACAAACTGGTCCGGCATCTTGCCACGCGGGGTGCCGGGGACGAGCGGGCCGGGCTGGTGGGGGCGCGGCTCGAAGCGACGTTGCCGGAGAGTGACGTGAATGGTGTTGTCTCTTGTGTCGATCCTTCGGGTACGCAGACGGCGGTAGAGGCGAGCCCTCTGGAGAAAATGGTGCGGCTGCGGTCCGTGCCGGCGGCCTGGCCGGGGGTGTATCGGTTCCGGGATGCGGCGGGGCGGACGATTGCGTCGTTTGCGGTGAACCTTGATCCCGGCGAGGGGGACTTGCGCGTGGCACCGCCGGAGCTGCAGTCGCGGTTGTTTGGGCGGGACGCGAGGAGATTGGATCCGGAGCAACGGGTGACGCGGGAGTTGCTGGCGGGGCGGTATGGGCGGGAGTTGTGGCGGCCGTTTCTGGTGATGGTGTTGGTGCTGCTGGTGGTGGAGTCGTTGTTGGGGCGGGGGCGGCTGTTGGGGTGACTCCCGGACCCTCGTGTCAGAAGACCCAGCCGGGAACCTTTGCGAGGAGGAATCATCATGACCTGTCCGCGATCAGTCCGACGTTTCGTCGCGGTCTGTCTCAAGACCCTGCTTGTGGCGACTTTGCCGCGCGTGGCGACCTTGTCGTTCGGGGCGACCCTGCCGCTTGCCCTGCTCCAGCCCGCTGAGGGCGCGCTCGCCCAGGCAGCAAGTCCGCCCGCGACGCCGTCCGCAACACATCCCGCGGCCAAGGTCCCCCCCGGCCTGACCTTCGTCACCGCCGTGGAAGGAATCGAGGAGTACCGTTTGGAAAACGGGCTGCGCGTGCTGCTCTTCCCCGAACCGTCGAAGCAAACGATGACCGTGAACATCACCTACCTCGTCGGCTCGCGGCACGAGAACTACGGCGAGACCGGGATGGCGCATCTCCTCGAGCACCTGATGTTCAAGGGGTCCGAGCGCCACACCAACATTCCGCAGGAGTTGACCTCGCATGGCGCCCGGCCCAACGGCTCCACCTGGTTTGACCGCACAAACTACTTTGAGACCTTCGCCGCGTCCGAGGCCAATCTTACCTGGGCGCTGGATCTCGAGGCCGATCGGATGGTGAAGAGCTTCATTGCGCAGAAGGACCTGGACTCCGAGATGACGGTGGTCCGCAACGAATTCGAGGTCGGTGAAAATAATCCGCGCGAGGTGGGGATGGACCGCACCCTCTCGGCCGCCTATCTCTGGCACAACTACGGCAAGTCGACGATCGGCGCGCGTTCTGACTTGGAGCATGTCCCGATCGACAGGCTGCAGGCATTCTACCGAACATGGTATCAGCCCGACAACGCCGTTCTCGTCGTGGGCGGCAAGCTGGATCGGCCGCGCACGCTCGCGCTGGTGGCGGAGACGTTCGGCGCCATCCCGCGGCCGTCCCGCGCGTTGCCGGTCCCTTACACGGTGGAGCCCGCCCAAGACGGCGAGCGCGAGGTGACGCTGCATCGGGTGGGTGACACGCAGGCGGTTGGGATCGCCTACCACATTCCCGCCGGCTCGCACCATGATTTTGCGCCGGTCGAGGTTCTGGCCAGGATCCTTGGGGACAGCCCGTCGGGCCGGTTGTACAAGGCCCTGGTGGAGACCGGCAAGGCGTCCTCGGTCTCCGCGGAAGCGTTCCAGCTCCATGACCCGGGTATTGCTTGGTTCAGCGTGGAGTTGGGGAAGGACAAGGATATCGGCGACGCGCGGGACACCGCTGTGCGCGTTCTCGAGTCGGTGGCCGCGGAGCCTCCGACCGCCGAAGAGGTGACCCGCGCCCGCGAGTCGCTGCTCGCCGACTGGGAGAGCGGCATGCGCAACTCCGAGCGGGCGGCGGTGGGCCTGAGCGAGTGGGCGGCGATGGGGGACTGGCGCCTGATCTTCCTGCACCGCGACCGGCTGCGGAAGGTGACACCTTCGGATGTGCAGCGGGTTGCCTCTGCGTACGTAGTCTCCACGAACCGGACCGTCGGTCTGTACATTCCCGTGGAAAAGCCCGAGCGGGTGGAGATTCCGCAGGCGGCGCCGCCGGCCGAGCAACTGGCTGCCTACACCGGCGGTCAAGGGATGTCCCAGGGAGAGGAGTTTGACGCCAGGCCGGCGGCCATCGAGGCTCGCCTTATGCGTGCGACGTTGCCGTCAGGTTTGAAGCTCGTCCTCCTTTCGAAGAAGACCCGTGCCGCCACCGTGAACGTGAACCTTCGCCTCCACTTCGGGGACGAGAAGAGCCTGCGCGGGCTGGCCACGGTCGGCGAGTTGACCGGGTCGATGCTGGACCGCGGGACGACCCGGCACACGCGCCAGCAGCTCAAGGACGAGTTCGACCGGCTGCGCGCGCGGATCCGCCTGTACGGCGATCCGACCGGGGTGACCGCCTCCCTGGAGGTCCCGCGCGACAGTCTCGCCGCGGCGCTAACGCTGCTCGCCGAGATGCTGCGTGAGCCGACCTTCCCCGACTCGGAACTGGTCCAGCTCCAGCGCGAAGAGATCACCGGCCTGGAGGAGGGTATGAAAGACCCGGGGCAGATCGCCCGCACAGCGCTACAGCGGCACCTCCGTCCCTACCCGAAGGATGATGTGCGATACGTCTTTTCCCCGGACGAGCAGATCGCGGCCACCAAGGCGGTGACTCGCGCGCAGGTCGCGGCATTCCATCGCTCCTTCTATGGCGCTTCGGCCGGCGAGATGGCGGTGGTCGGCGACTTCGATCCCGCCCCGACGCGCGAACTGCTCGGCGGGCTCTTCGGCGACTGGAAGAGCGCCACGCCCTATGCTCGGCTGGTCGAAACCTATCAAGCTCGCTCCGCCCTCGACCAGCGGCTCGAGACGCCGGACAAGGAGAGCGCCGTCTTCAACGCCGGTCTGCGGATGCCGCTGAGGGACGATGATGCTGCCTATCCGGCCATGACGCTGGGCAACTTCATGACCGGCGGCGGTTTCCTCAATTCGCGGCTTGCCACCCGCATTCGACAGAAGGACGGCTTGAGCTATTCGGTCGGTTCGTACTTCTTCGCTGACAGCAAGGACCGCAGCGCCGGGTTCGGCGCCTTCGCCATCTGCGCCCCGCAAAACGCAGACCGCTTGGTCACCGCCTTCCGCGAAGAGCTACAGAAGATTCGCGATACCGGCTTCACAGACACCGAAGTCGCGGAGGCGAAGTCGGGCTGGCTCCAGCAACGCCAGGTCCAGCGTTCCGGCGAGCGGGAGCTGGCGCAGACGTTGGCCCAGCGCGAGGAGCAGGAACGGACCCTGGCGTGGGACACGGAGCTGGAACGACGGGTGGGTGACCTCACTTCGGCGGAGCTCTTAGCCGCCATGAAGAAGTACGTGGACCCGAGGAAGGCCTCGGTCGTGGTTGCGGGCGACTTCGCCGGCGCCAAGCGGAAGGCGGTTGAGGGCGGAAAGCCTGCCGAGGGCGGAAAGCCCGGCGGTCGCTAGGCGCGTGAGCAGGGCCCCCGCCGGTGTCAGGCTCACTGCGGCCCAGGCCGCACAGCTCTTCCTGGGCGCGCAGGGTCTGCTGGAGGATCCCAGGCGGCCCGCGACGAAGGCCGCGTTGTCGAAGCTCATCCACGGACTGGGCTTCGTGCAGCTCGACACCATCAATGTGCTGGCTCGGGCCCATGATCTGACTCTGTTCAGCCGCCTGCATGGTTACAAGCCCAAGCATCTGGCAGCCCTCGTGGAAAGGGATCGAGTGCTGTTTGAGCACTGGACCCACGACGCGTCGCTGATCCCCGTGGTCTGGTATGCCCACTGGAAGCCGAGGTTCCGCATGAGCGCGCAGCGCCTGCAGGACAGGGCCTGGTGGGCCCAGCACCTGGGCGCGGATGGCGAGCGCGTCGTGGACCATGTGCGCGAGCGGATCCGACGAGAAGGCCCGCTGCGATCTGCCGACTTTCTTCACGAAAAGAAACGCGGGGAGTGGTGGGGATGGACGCCCCAGAAGGCGGCCCTGGAATATCTGTGGCGCTGCGGTGAACTGGCGGTGGCCCGCCGCGTGCATTTCCACAAGGTCTACGATCTGGCGGAGCGGGTGCTTCCCGAGCCCAGTGCCCGGCCCGATCCTGATCCGGACTCCCATGTCGAATGGGTCTGTGCGGGCGCCGCCGAGCGTCTCGCGGTGTTCACGTCCCGGGAATTAGCAGCTTTCTGGAACGATCTGGGCACGGTCGACGCGGCGGGCGCTACAGCGTGGTGCGAGAAGGCCTTGAAGGAAGGTCGCCTCGTGCCGGTGACCGTGCCCGGGGCGGACGGCTCAGAACCTCGGCCGGCGTGGGTTCTTGCGGACTGGAAGGCATGTTTGACCCGGCTTGACCGAACCGCGGAAAGCCTGGAGGGGATGCGCTTCCTGAGTCCTTTCGATCCGGTGATCCGCGATCGCGCTCGGTGCCTGCGCCGTTTCGGGTTCGACTACCGGTTCGAGGCGTACGTCCCCGAGACTAAGCGAGTCTTCGGCTACTACGTGTTGCCCATCCTTGAAGGTGATCGCCTCGTGGGGCGTGTGGATCTCAAGCTGCATCGGGATCGCGGTGTGCTGGAGGTGAAAGGGCTGTGGTGGGAATCGGGGATCAATGCCACGGCGGCACGGAAGCGCAAGCTGCGGGCGGCCCTAGAACGGCTGGCGACGTTCGTGGACGCTGTGGACGTCCAGAACGACAAAGAGCGAGTCGCAACAGATGGGCATTCCGGCACCGGCCCATGAGCCCCCGCTCACGGCCCCCGGCTCATGATTTCGGCTCACGGCCCGGGCCGGAGACCCTTCCTGGAGTCCGTGCGACCGCTTCTCGATCTTCATTGTCTCACCGAATGCTTGAGCGATTCCAGAAAGCCCCCTACACTCGTGCCCACAGGGCGGATGGCGGAGGGGACGCCGTCGCCCCGAAGCTCCAACCCCGACCGAGGAGAACATGAAACGCATTCTGATTCACGAAGTCGGCCCGCGGGATGGCCTGCAGATGGAAAAGCAGGTCGTGCCGCTCGAGATCAAGGAAGGATGGATCCGCGGCGTGATGGACGCCGGCGTGGACCTCGTCCAGGTGGGCTCGTTCGTTCACCCGGAGAAGGTCCCGCAGATGGCTGACACCGACGAGCTGTTTCGGCGGCTCACCGCGGGCAAGACCGGCTCCACGGTTCTGTCGGGCCTGGTGCTAAACGAGAAGGGGCTCGAGCGGGGCTTGCAATGCGGTGTCGAGATGTTCTGCCTGGGCGCGTCCGCGAGCGAGACCCATAGCCGAAAGAACACCGGCATCGGAACCGAGGAGGCCACGAGACGCATCATCGGCGCGGCGAAGCAGGCCGTGGCGGCGGGCAAGAAAGTGCAGGTCTCGGTACAGTCCGCGTTCGGCTGCGGGTTCGAAGGACCGATTCCCGAAGATCGCGTGCTCGGCATGGTGCGCGCCTATCTGGAGGCGGGGCTCACGAACATCAGCTTGGCCGACACGGCCGGGCACGCCGACCCGGCTCAGGTCGAGCGGCTGTTCGGCGCGGTGTTCGCTCTCGACCCCGCGGTCGAGTGCACCTGCCATTTTCACAACACGTACGGTCTCGGCATGGCCAACATCTTCGCCGCCCTGCGCGCGGGGGTGACGACGTTGGAGACCTCGTTTGCGGGCCTGGGCGGCTGTCCTTTCACGAAGGTGGCGGCCGGCAACGTGGCCACGGAAGACCTCGTCCACGCCCTGCATCGGCAGGGACTCCGCCCGGACGTTCGCCTCGACGGCCTGCTTGGGGTCGCGCGCAGCGTGGCGGAACACTTCGGGCGCGACCTGCCGGGCCACGTCTACCGGACGGGGCCTATTACCACGAAGGAGGCTTCATGAGCCGCAGCATCCTCTCCGGCGTTCGGGTCCTCGACCTCACCAACGTGCTGGCCGGGCCGTTCGCCACGCTGCACTTGGCCCTGCTCGGTGCCGAGGTTATCAAGATCGAGAATCCGAAGGACGGCGACTTAGCCCGCAAGCTCGGCATCGTGCCCGAGCTGAACGAGCAGTTGATGGGCACCAGTTTTCTGGCCCAGAACGCCAACAAGAAGTCGGTGACGCTCAACACCAAGTCGCCCGAGGGAAAAGAGATCTTCAAGAAGCTGGTGAAGGACGCGGACGTCGTAGTGGAGAACTTCCGGCCGGACGTCATGGGTCGTCTCGGGCTTGGCTACCCGGTGCTTCGGGAGATCAACCCGCGGCTGGTCTACTGCGCCATTTCGGGCTTCGGCCAGACCGGACCGGACGCATTCAAGCCGGCCTACGACCAGATCATCCAGGGTTTGAGCGGCGAAATGTCTGTGAACGGTGATGAACGCCTGAGTCCGCTGCGCGCCGGTTTCCCGGTGTGCGACACGGTGGGCGGGCTCAATGCGGCGTTTGCCATCATGGCGGCCCTCTACGACCGCGAGCGTTCAGGGGAAGGACAGTTCATCGACGTCGCTATGCTTGACTCCATCATGCCGCTCATGGGTTGGGTGGCGGCCAACCTGCTGATCGGCAAGCAGCAGCCGGTGCTCATGGGCAACGACAACTTCACCGCCGCCCCGTCAGGCACGTTCAAGACGCAGGACGGCTACATCAACATCGCCGCGAACAAGCAGGAGCAGTGGGAATCGGTTTGCGACGTGCTCGGCACACCCGAGTTGAAGATGGATCCGCGCTTTGAGAAGCGCGACATCCGCAAGAAGAACCGCCGGGAACTCACGCCGCTGCTGGAAGTGCGGCTCGTGGAGCGTCCCACGAAGGAGTGGGTGGATCTGCTCAACGCCAAGGACGTCCCCAGCGGAGAGATTCTGAACCTTGAGGATGCGCTCAAGCAGCCACAGATCCGGCATCGTCAGACCCTGAAGGAGGTGCCCGTAGAGGGGTTGGGCACGTTGCCGCTGTTCGGACTGACCGCGAAGTTCGAGAAGACACCGGGCGACATTACGGCCCCGCCGCCGCGTCTCTCCGCGCACACCGCGGAAGTGCTGGCAAGCGTGGGTGTGACACCGGAGGACTTGGCCATTCTCAAGTCAAAGGGCATCATTTGACCGGATCAAGGAGCATCGCGTGAGCGGACCGCCGGACACCGCCCGGTCCGAAGGAACGGCATCGTAGAATCGAAGCGAAGGGCATCGTTGGCACGAATCGCAGAGCGTCGTTGGATCGAGGAAGAGGGCGTCGTCGGAGACGGCTGCAAGAGGAGGGACGGATCACGATGGGCATGACGTACGTGCAGAAGCTGCTGGCCAGGGCCTGCGGCAAATCTGCGGTGGCGCTGGGCGACGTTCTCGAACCGCCGGTGCATCTGGCGATGTCGCACGAGAACGGGGCGCTCGTTATCAACCAGTTCAACGAGATCTTCCAGGGCACCGGCCGGGAGCCGAAGGTCTGGGATCCGTCTCGAATCGCCATCATCTTCGACCACCGCGTGCCCGCGGAGTCGTCGAAGACGGCGACCAACCAGAAGAAGATCCGCGAGTTCATCGCGAAGCAGGGGATCACCAAGTTTCACGACATCCGCGGCGACGTGGGTGGCATTTGCCACCAGATTCTGCCGGAGAACGGCTATGTGCGGCCAGGGCAGGTCTTGGTGGGCACGGACAGCCACACCACGACGCACGGCGCGCTCGGCGCGTTTGCCTTCGGCATCGGCGCCACCGAGATGGCGTCAGTGTGGGCGCTGGGCAACATTCTGAACGTCGAAGTCCCGGGCACCATCAAGGTCGTGGTGAACGGGCGCTTCGCCAGAGGCGTCTACCCGAAGGACCTGATCCTTTACTTGATCGGAAAGCTCACCGCCGAAGGTGCCAACTACCGGGTCATCGAGTTCCATGGCGAGACGATTCGTAGCATGCCGACCTCGGGCCGGCTGGTGCTGTGCAACATGACGGTCGAGGCCGGCGCTACCGGTGGCGTGATACCACCGGACGCGGAGACCGAGCGCTACTTGCGCGAGGAAGCCGGCGTGAAGGAACCGCTCGACCTGTTCGGGCCGGATGCGGACGCGGTGTACGACCAAGTGGTGGAGGTGGACGCGGCGACCCTGGCTCCGCAGATCGCCTGCCCGCACACCGTGGACAACGTCAAGCCGATCGGCGAGGTTGCCGGCAAGAAGATCCAGCAGATCGTGGTCGGCTCGTGCACCAATGGCCGCCTCGACGACCTGGAGGTGGCGGCGGCAATTCTGAAGGGCAAGCGCGTGGCGGACAGCACCCGCATGCTGATCTTCCCGGCATCGTGGCGTATCTATGCCGAGGCGCTGCGTCTGGGCTATCTGGCGGACCTCATCGCGGCCGGCGCCGTGGTGTGCAATCCCGGCTGCGGCCCGTGTCTGGGCATTCACCAAGGAGCGTTGGCCGACGGCGAGACGGCGTTGGCCACCACCAACCGAAATTTCAAGGGACGGATGGGCAACCCGAATGCCGAGGTCTACCTGTGCTCGACCGCGGTTGCGGCGACCAGTGCGCTCACCGGTGTGATCTCCGACCCGAGAGGAGTGAACTGAGATGGCCACAGGAAAAGTCGTGCGAAAGCTCGGCGACGATATCTCGACGGACATCATCTACCCGGGCCGGTTTATGGCGACGGTCCTGCCGACCGAGACTCCCCAGTACGCGTTCGTGGACGATGCGGGGTTCAACCGGAAGCTCAAGGCGAAGGAGATCCCGCCCGGCTCGTTCATCGTTGCGGGGGGCAACTTCGGCTGCGGCTCGTCGCGAGAGCAGGCCGCGTCATGCATCAAGGGCTACGAGATCACCGTCATCGCGCGGAATTTCGCGCGCATCTTTCTGCAGAATTCGATCAACGTCGGGCTCGCCATGGTGATTTGCCCGAACATCGAGGCGGAAGAGGGTGACGAGCTTGACGTTACAGGAGGCAAGGTCGTAAACCGCACGTCGGGCAAGTCGTTCGCGATCGAGTCGTTGCCGCAGGCTCGGCAGGCGATCATCGATGCCGGGGGATTGATTCCGTACGCGCGCAGACTGCTGCTGGAGCGGCCTGTGCGGTGAGGATCGGGGCAGACGATCGAACTGACGATCGGAATCGACGATCGGGGCCTGAATGGGGGGCGGCGGGTTGACCTGTCGCTCCCCTTTTCGCGTCCTCCCAGGGGGGGGGGACTTGAGATTTATGGGAATAGCACCCCAGCGGGAGAACAAACGGTTCTCAGGTACAACCGTGCCAATGCCGATCTGATCAGTGGCTGGGACTGAGCCGTCCGGCCGGGGCGCCGAGGATCCGCACCGGAGATGCCGGTAGCGGACCGCCGGTCGTCCTGGCTCGTCGTTCCAAAACGGGGGTCGCGCCGGTGGGAGAGAACGAACCCAGTCCGGCCGTGGAAACGGCCACGGCGAACATCAGCTTCAAGGTCTCCAAAGACCGGATGCACCTCTATTTCTCCTGTGATGCCGGCGTTTTGCAACTGCCCGGATTGTATGAGCAGATCGCAGCCCAGCTCGCCAGTCGAGGGATCGTCTTCACGCCCGACCGTGATGCCTTCGATCAAATGCGGGCGGAAGCCCTTGAGATGAAGGCTCCGCGGGTCAGCGACTTCCTTCTTGTGAGCGGCGAGGAGCTGATAGAGCCGCAGGATGGGCGGCTCGAGTGGAGCCGGGATTACTTCGATACGCACTACCCGGTAGATCCGAAGACCGGAGATATCGACTTTAAGAACCGTGTCGGTAATCCGTCTGTTCTCCAGGGCGATCTGGTGGTCAAGGTCTTTCCCGCGAAGCACGGTCGTCCCGGCAAGGACCTCGACGGCACCTGCTTCCCGGTCCGCCAGCCGGTCGAACTACGGTTCATCCCCGCGACCAACGTGACTCGGGATGAGGAGGCCGGAGGCTATCGCGCCACCTGCTCGGGGCGCGTGTCGTTCCGCGATCACACGCTCCGCATCGACCCTGTTCTGGATATCCGCGGCGATGTGGGCACGGTGACGGGGAACGTCCACCACAACGGGTCGATCGTCATCCACGGCGACGTGGATGTCGGCTATACCGTGCAGGCCACGGATGACATCGAAGTGCGCGGGATGGTCTACGCCGCGCATATCAAGTGCGGAGGAAGTCTAGCCATCGCGGGCGGAGTCAATGGAAACTCCAGTGCGACCCTCGATGTTCGGGGGACTCTCCACGCGAAGTTCATCCTGAACTCCACCGTCCGAGCACGTGGCGAAGTCGTCGTGGAAAAGGAGATCTATCGCTCCAAGGTCGAGACCGGCGGCGAGGTCAAGATTTCCGCGGGTCGCATTGTCGGCGGGGAGGTCGTCGCCGCTCGCGGCATTACCGTCGGGGAGGCCGGATCGGGCAGCGATCCCCGGACGATCCTGGCCATCCGGCCGGATAGGGAGATCACGGCCGGGATCCAGAAGCTCAAGCAGCGTGTCGCGGACGCCAGCGAGCAACTGCGGGCGGCGCGGCGGAGCTTGCGCGAGTACCAGAAACAGGAGGCGCTGCTCAGCCCGGCCGGGAAGAAGAAGATGGCGGAAATCGCCGCCGAGGCCGCCCGGATCGAGGAGTGGATCCCGGCGCGGGTGGGGGAAATCCAGACGATCGTCCGCAAGGTCGAGGAGGACCAGTGGGCGGTCATCCGGGTCGAGAAGCAGTTCTACCCGGGAGTCTCGTTCAGGATCTACCACGGGGACCTTCAAACCGACGTGGAGATGCTGGGCCCCGTCGTCGCGCGGCTCGACTGGGCCGCCAGCGCCGTCGTTCTGGAGAGTGCCGAGGAATCGGGCTGAACAGACCCTGGAACAACAGTAAAATGGGGATGCGGAGATAGAGATCCGCTGGTTGTGAAACGGGGCAGGATCATCCGACCCCGCCCCGCGATTTCAGCCCGGAGTGCGATGGCCGAGCTGGGGACTCGACCAGGAGCGTAACGCGCCCCGGGCTGATACAACTGCGCGCCGGTCCCTACGCCACGGACATCGCCTCTTCCTCGATCGGCGCTTCCTCGCCGGCATCCCGGCAGGCCGCGGCGAGTTGCGCCAAGTCCTCCTCGCTCATCACCCGGTCGATGTCGAGCAACAGCTTGACGTGTCCCTCGGATTTCCCTATCCCCAAGATGTAGTCCGTCCGCACATCCGCCCCGAAATTCGGGGCGTCCTCGATGTTCTCTCCCAAGACATCGAGAACCTCCGACACCTTGTCCACCACGATGCCGGTCTGGACCCGATTCGCCTCCACCACGATGATGCAGGATTCGCTCGTACGTTCCGCCGACTCCATCAAGAACTTCAGCCGAAGGTCGACGATCGGGATGACCTTTCCTCGCAGGTTGATCACCCCGCGAATATGGTCGGGGGTGCGGGGAACCGGCGTGATATCCATGATGCCGATAATCTCCTGCACCTTCAGGATCTCGAGTCCGTACTCCTCGCCGGCCAGGAAGAAGGTCAGAAACTTCCCGCCCCGCTGTTCCCGGCGGCGTTCCCTCGCGACCGCCTCTGCTCGATTACCGATCGGGTTGCTCATGGTCCCCTACCTTCCCCGTCCGGGGCCTCGCCTCCCAGCCTGCGATCGGCCGGGTACGTGGAGCTCCCCGTCTGGGACACCGCGTGGCGACGCGGCGCCAATATTCGGTGGGCGGGAGGAGCGTACCCCTCCCGCCGCGGTCTGCCCGTCTACGCGGCCTTCCGGTGATCATCGAGGTTCGCGATGGCCGGAGCTTTCTTGAGCTGCCCGCCACCCCACCCCTTCTGGGCCTGCTGGGCGGTGATCTTGAACGCCGCCACCATCGTCCGCAGCTCCTCGGACTGGCTCGACAGCTCTTCCGCCGCCGAGGCCGATTCCTCCGAGTTCGCCGCGTTCTGCTGCGTGAGCTGGTTCAACTGTTCGACGGCGCCGGTGATCTGGTCGATCCCCTGGCTCTGCTGCTCGGAACCCACGGCAATCTCGCCCATGACCTCGCCGACCTTGTTCGTCTGGCCGTTGATCTCCTTGAGCTGGGCCAGAACCTCCTGGTTCAACTCCACCCCTGTCTCCGCGTTCTGCACCGACTCCTCGATCATGTTTGCCGTGTTCTTAGCCGCCTCGGCCGAACGCATCGCCAGGTTCCGCACCTCTTCGGCCACCACCGCGAACCCCTTCCCCGCGTCTCCTGCTCGCGCCGCCTCGACGGCCGCGTTCAAGGCCAGCAGGTTCGTCTGGAACGCGATCTCGTCGATCGTCTTGACGATCTTCGCCGTGGCGTCCGCACTCGTCTTGATCTTCTCCATCGCGTCACTGAGGCGCGTCATGCTCTCCAGGCCCTTGTTCGACCCGCCCCGCGTCTGCTCCGCCATCCCCCTCGCCTCCTTCGAGTTCGCCGCGTTCTGGCGGGTCATCGAGGCCATTTCCTGCAGGCTGCTGCCGATCTCTTCGAGGCTCGAAGCCTGTTCCGAGGCTCCCTGCGCCAGCGCCTGGCTTCCCTGCCCGATCTGACCGGCGGCCGCGGCCACCTGTTCCACACCGGTCGCCACCTGCCGCAGCGCCTCGTCCAGGTTATCCACCGCCGTGTTCAGCGAGTTCTTGATCTTCGCGTGGTCGCCCTTGTAGTCGCCGGTCACCCGGGCGGTCAGGTCGCGCGCCGCGACCTTGTCCAACACCTGGGCCGCCTCGGTGATCGGCATGAGCACCGCGTCCAGGGTTTCGTTCACCCCCCGGATCACCTCCGCGTATGTCCCCTGGAACTGGTCGACCTTCCCCCGCTCGGAGAGACGGCCTTCGTGCGACGCGGTGGTCAGCCGCCCCATCTCCTTCTGCAGGTCCTGGAGGACTACCGCCACGTTGTTGATCGCCTGCTTCATCTTCTCGTGGTCGCCCTTGTAGGTCTGCGCGATCAGCTCGTCGACCCTTCCCGCCGACACCTGGGCCAAAATGCGGTTCCCCTCGCCGATCGGCAGCAGGATCGCATCCAGCATCTGATTCACGCCGAGGACAATCTCCGCGTAGGCGCCCTGGAACCGGTCCGCCTTGCCGCGCTCCGAGAGCTGTCCGTCCCGCGACGCTTCCGTCAGCCGGCCCAGCTCCTTCTGCAGCCCCTGCAGCACCACGGCCACGTTGTTGATCGCCTGCTTCATCTTCTCGTGATCGCCCTTGTAGGTCTGCGCGATCAGCTCGTCGATCTTACCCGTCGAGACCTGGCCCAAGATCCGGTTCCCTTCGCCGATCGGCAGCAGGATCGCGTCCAGCATCGTGTTCACGCCCGAGATCACTTCCGCGTAGGCGCCCTGGAACTGCTCGGGCTTTCCCCGCTCCGAGAGCTGTCCTTCCTGCGACGCTCCCGTCAACCGACCCAGTTCTTTCTGCAGACCCTGCAGCACGACGGCCACGTTATTGATCGCCTGCTTCATCTTTTCCTGGTCGCCCTTGTAGGTCTGGGTGATCAGTTCGTCGATCTTGCCCGCCGAGACCTGGGCCAAGACCCGGTTCCCCTCGCCGATCGGCAACAGGATTGCGTCCAGCATCTGGTTCACGCCCGAGATCACGTCCGCGTAGGCGCCCTGGAACTGCTCGGGCTTTCCCCGCGTCGAGAGCTGTCCTTCCCGCGACGCTTCCGTCAGCCGGGCCAGCTCCTTCTGCAGACCCTGCAGCACCACGGCCACGTTGTTGATCGCCTGCTTCATCTTCTCGTGGTCGCCCTGGTAGGTCTGGGCGATCAGTTCATCGATCTTGCCCGCCGAGACCTGGCCCAAGATCCGGTTTCCCTCGCCGATCGGCAGCAGGATCGCGTCCAGCATCGTGTTCAGGCCGGTCATCAGGTCGGCCCAGCCGCCGTTGAACGCCTTCGGGTTGCTGCGCGCCTCCAGCCTGCCCGCTTGGCCGGCCTTGACCAGCCCATCCGTCTCTTGCAGCAGACCGTTGGCCACGTCCACCAGTTGGTTCAGATTGTTCTTGATCTCGTTGAAGTCACCGTTGTAGCTGTCGGTGATTTTCGCCGGGATGTCGCCCTTCGAGATTCTGTCCACGTAGGTCGCCGATACGTTCAGCGGACCGATGACCGCGTCGAGGCAGTCGTTGACCTCGGCGACGATTCTCTGGAAATCGCCCTGGTGTTTGGAGGCGTCGGCGCGGGTGGCCAGTTTGCCATCGACCGCGGCCTTGGCGAGCATGTTGGCGTCGGCAACCAGCGCGTTGATCGCGTCGATCGCCATGTTCAGGTTGTTCTTCAGGGCGTTGAATTCACCGTTGTAGCTGTCGGTGATCTTCGCCGGG
>CAIMUX010000072.1 GCA_903844735.1 Candidatus Eiseniibacteriota bacterium | reverse complement strand
GCGTTGATATGACTTTCGTTGTCAAGGACATTTAGGAGTTGGCGCTCTACATGGCTGTTCTCCCGGAAACGAGAAGGCTCTGGGAAGAGGCGGAGCGAGCACTCACGACGGTTGATCCTGCTGATATCCGTGGGTTGGTTACCACCTTGCTTGATTCCGTCAAGCGCCTTCCTCTGTCTATGCACGAGGGTCGGCCGAAGCCGCCTCTTAACGCTGCCGAGGGTTGCGCCAAACCGGGGCCGCGCCTCTTCCCAGATGACCGGTTCATACCTGGTTCGCTGAACTCGGACTCATGCCTTCCCGGGTACCTCTCTCGCGATCGCCCACATGAACGCGGCGAGTTCGCGGGCGATGGCGGTGACGACGACGTTGGGATTCTTTCCGCGGGCGGTCAGCCGACGGAATCGCTTACACAGCCGGACCTGTGCCTTCCACGAGATGTCCTGAATCGGCTTGGGGAGTTTCTCGAGCCGCTTGTGGATGTGCGGGGAGACCTTGGCTGGATGGCGGTAGGCCCAGGCTCCTTCCACGAGAGCGCGGCGGGCATGCGCATTGCCTGCTTTTGTAATACCGCCCTGGCGCCGACTCTCGCCAGTGGAGTATTCGCTGGGAGTCAGACCCAGGAAGTCGGCGAGCTGTCGGGGAGAGTCGAAGCGGGTGATGTCTCCGAGTTCCGCGACGGTGGTGACGGCGGTGATCTGCTGGACGCCGCGGAGAGCCTGCAGGGCCTCGACGACAGGGTTCATGCGCCAGCCGGGGAGAAACTCGGCGAGGTGTTCTTCGATGCGCTTCAACCGGGCGGCATGATCGTCGACCGCCCGGAGGTACTCCTGGAACACGACCTGTTGCGCCGGGGTGGGACAGACCATGCGGGAGAGAAAGCGACGGTGCGCGTCATTCCAGTTGGCGCGTCCGACGTAGCTAATGCCGAGGCGAAGCAGAAAGGACTTGAGGCGCAGACGGGCGCCCTTGAGATCGATGATGGCGTCCTCGCGGGCGCGCGAGAGGTCGCGGATGGCCTCATCCTCGACCTTGGGGACATAGACCGAGGTGAGGTCACCGGAGCGCAGCAGGCGTGCGAGCTGCACGGCGTCGCGGCGGTCGGTCTTGACGCGGTCACCGGCCTTGCGAGGAATGAGGGAGGGAGCGACGACCAGGCACTCGAGTCCCATAGCGGTGAGCTTTCGATACAGCACGTAGCCGCAGGGGCCCGCCTCGTAGGCGAACACCAGCCGCGAGGCGCGACTCTGCAGCCGTCGGACCATCTTGTCGATGTCGCACTCGCGGGTCCCGATGGGGCCGACGAAGACCGGTTCGTCTCCGCGCTCCGGCCCGCAGGTGGCGACCGCGATGGAGTCCTTGTGAACGTCGAGACCCACGTAGAGAATGGTGGTAGACTTTGACACGGCTGACCTCCCGATTCTGTTGGATGCCTTCGGTGCCCAACATGCGGCTCTGGCCCTCAAGGCTAACCCGCGATAAGGTCGGGGGTCAGCCACTCCTGCCAACGGAAGTCATGATGTCTAGCT
>CAIMUX010000071.1 GCA_903844735.1 Candidatus Eiseniibacteriota bacterium | reverse complement strand
GGCAGTTCAGACCGCTCGGCTGTTGCAGGCCGTCGGATCAGCCCCGACGACGTTCGCGGTCCCCTTCTACGCCCGGCCCGACCCGGGCGAGGATGACTCTTTAGGTCATCGGTTCCTCCTTCGCTTCATGGCGCACATTCAGTTGTAAAGGTAAGCTATGTCCAAGCTGCCTGGCCCGACGAACCGCCGACACCGCCGCGTGGCTGGTCGATAGCCTCCTCCCCGAAGCGGGCTACCGCCAGTGGGTGCTGACCTTTCCGTATACCATGCGCTTCCGCCTGGCGGCCGACCGACACCTTCTGAGCACCCTGCTGCGGGTGTTCCTGCAGGTGTTGTTCGCCTGGCAACGACGGCGGGGGCGGGCCATCGGTATCGCGGACGGCCATGCGGGGTCCGTGTCATTTATACAACGATTCGGATCGGGCTTAAACCTAAATGTTCATATCCATATGATCCTACCCGACGGTCTCTTCGTTCCGGTCTCGGATGACACAAGCGCACCGCTGCGTTTCGTGCCGCTCTCTCCACCCACCACCGCCGAGGTGGAGGAGCTGACCCGAACGGTCGCGGGCCGCCTCACGGCTCGGCTGGCCGCGGCGTCAGAGGAGGAAAACGACTATCTTGACCCCAATCTCGCGGCACTTGTGGAAGCGCTCTTCTGGTCGCGGGATGCCCCACCGGGTACGCGCGACATCCCGCTGCTGTCAGGACTCGAGGGCGGACGGGAAGAGGATGGCCTGCAGGGAAAGCCGCTCTGTGCGGCGGTGGCCGGCTTCTCGCTCCATGCGGCACAGTGTGTACAAGCGCATGATCGGGAAGCCCTGGAGCGGTTGCTGCGCTATGGCTTGCGGGCTCCGTTCTCGCAGGAGCGTCTCTCTCGGCGGCCCGACGGAAAGGTCGTCTATCATTTGCGCCGGCCTTGGCCGCATGCCGGCGGAGCCACCGCCCTTGTCCTCGAGCCGCTCGACTTTCTCCGACGGCTGGCCGCGCTGGTGTCGTTCCCATATACACACCAGACTCGCTACCACGGTGTATTTGCGAACCGCAGCAAGGTCCGCGGGTTGTTGCCGCCGCCACCACCGTCGAGGCACGCACCGAACATAGATACCTCGGTATCGGCGGATGTACAAGAGCCCAGCGACACCGGCGCGAACGGTTCCAAGGGACCGCCATCCGGCGGGTCACGCCGGCGGATTCCCTGGGCACAATTACTTCTTCGCGTGATGCATGTGGATGCGCTCGCGTGTCCCCAATGCTCGCCGTGCCCCCTGCGGGGGACCGCCGCGCAGACAGTTCCTATGGTTGTTCTCGCGTTCCTTTCCGATCCCGAGGTCGTGGGGAAGATTCTCAGACACCTGGGATTGCCGACCACGGCGCCGGTTCTGGCGCCGGCGCGATCGTCAACTCGGGCTCTGGGATTCGGGCTGCCGGGGGAGGACGCCGTGTCCGGTCGTGAAGAGGGCGACGACGCGGGGGGCGCCGGAGCGCCGGGGCCTCCGATTCGACCGCCTCCGTAGGACGCACCCCAGATCGCCGGCGCGTTCGCTCTCCCGAGCGCCCCGTTTGACCATGACCAGCTAGGGATCTCCAACCGGGTCGGAGGGGAGACGTCTGTCCTGGTTGGCCCGTCGTGTCCCCCGACGGGGGGAAAGGCGCGGATTCCCGGGAAAGATCTGCCATTCCCCCTCGCTTGACCGGTGGATTCCGGCCTGTGACCAACCACGGATGGGCCCGAAGAGGACCTTGCATTCACCCTCGGAGCTCGGTTATGCTAGCTCCCAGTCGGTTGGAGCGGGGTGGAGGGGGCCGGAGGGCGATGAATCGCCTTTCTATGGGGGAGGACGTCAAGACGTAGTTCTCCCTTCGCCGAACTTTCTCACTCTTGCGTCCGGCGTCCGTTTCCTCTGCTCCCGGCCGGCTCATTCTCAGAATGCAGCGGAGCACGCCAAGGGATGGATGGTTATCCCCGATGCTCCCCGCTCGGTGGTGATTTGAGATCCGTCCTCTTCCGGCATTCCCGGTGACATCGCAGCCGCTCTGTTCTCCACGCCAAGGTGGGAACGACCTTTCTATTGGGGACTCTTGCGCCCACTGCTTTATTTGGCTCTCCGGGGGGGCATAGCTTATCGGTGGGGACTCCGGACGGGGTACGTCCGGGACCAGCAAATTCATGGATGCTCTCCCCCGAAACCTGCTCGTCTCCGGGCCACGGCGCCGTCGAGACCAAACTTCTACACCACCACACCTTCCCGCCGGGAAACATGCTATGCCGTCTTGTACAACTTCGTTGGGTTGTACACCTCCTCCGACCGCCACATCGACAGAACGATGGATGCGATCTGTCGGGCCACGGTTAACTTGGCCAGATTCGGTTTCGTGCCCCCATCCAAGAGCTGCTGGTAGTGCCGGTAGATGGGTTCCTCCTCCTGCGACTTCTGGATCACGGTCGTGGCTGCTCCTGTGAATACCTGCTTGAGAGTGTGATTGTGGTTGCGGTTCAATCCCCGCGTCTGCTGTACCGGCAGCCGCGCCCATTTGCCATCCTGCGTTCGTACCCAATCGGACGAGCTGCGCATCACGATGGCCAGGCCGGCATAGGCCCAGAAGGCCCGCTTGTTCGTGAACCGGTACGGCATGACCACGACCGGCAGAAGCTGGGCTACTCGGATCGGCCCTAGCCCCGGACAGGTCTCCAGAATCCTCGAGATCCGATGCCGGTGCGACTCGTCCAGCATCTCCTTCTCGGCCCGTTGTTGAAGTTTCCGCACGGCGTCCAATTCCTCGTAGAGAATCCGCGCCAGGGGGCGAACCTTCTCCGGCAGTTTGTCCAGCCACGTCTCCCGAGATGAGGACCGGTAGACATCCTTGCCTGCCGTGGAGATTCCGCGCGATCGATAGAGACTCTTGATCCGGTTCTGCACGCGGACCGAGTCGCTCACCACCATGGCGTGAGCCCGGGTCAGCTCCCGCAGTTGCTCCCACTCCCCGAGACCTTTGTAGACGCGCGTCCGGATCGCGCCGATCCGCAACGCCTCGGCCAAGCCGAAGGCATCCCGCTCGTCGCTCTTCGACCCCGTGCTTCGGCCCACCGCGACCACCACAAGCTCCTTGACATGGGGCGACAACACCTCGTAGAGCCAGTGGGAATGGGTTCCCTCCTCCAGGCACAAATGCAGGGTTCCGGGGATGGTCTTGAGGAAGTCGATCAGGACCTTGGCGTTGGTCTCCAGAACCTGCGACTGCAGCCGCCGGCCGCTGGGGCCGACCACCGCCACGGTGCAGCTTGACGAGTGGGCATCCAGCCCGATATACCTGTCCACAGGCGTTCTCCTTCCTGGGTGGGAGTGGTGACTGAACCGTTTTCATCAGAATCCTGCTTCCATCCAGAGGAGAACGCCATGGTCTTGTCCGGGGCCCGCCCCAAGGGGGCACGGCAGGCGACGGGGCGCGGGCCCGGTTCTGCGGACGCCAACCCCCATGATGCTTATCGGCCGACCGGGCCGCTTCGGGTCATCCGGGCAGATTCTCACGAGAAGGACCGGCACGCCGAGCTCGAGGGCGACGACCGCGTGACCGGCTTCATGTAGTGCAGCTCGTTCCACAGCCTCTCCTCCACCTCGAGATCCGGGTTCGTAACCGCATGGCTCTCGCGACCGCTCGGAGCATCACACCGGCGGCGGTAAGGTGACAACGCCTCTTTCCGCAGCGACAACCCACTCGGCGGCCGTTCCAGGACAGGCCGCCGCGATGAAGACTCGGGCTCTTCCTCTGAACTTGCCGACCGTATTCTGGCGGAAGCGGTTCGCCCGGAATGCCCTTCTCGCACCGAGCCCCCAATGTCATCGCCGTGTGGGAGAGCCCGACGCACGAGGAATTCGCCCCCCGGACCGCTTGGTCCCTCTTCAACGCCTTCACCGAAGTCAGCAAGTCCCGCAGCCCTCGGGTCCAGATGGACTCAGGGCTCCGGCTCTCCAGTACATTCCGGAGCGCTCTCGCGCTCTGATGCTTTCCAGGCCATCCCCAACGGGGTGGCCTTCTTCCTTGCACGGAGATTCGGACTCAGCTCGCCTTGTCTCGAGTTCAGTGACTGGTCATGGACCGTCGCGACGCCGGCGGGACCGAAATGCTCGACAAGGCTGTCAACCGGGAGGTGGCAGGTTCGAATTCGTCCCGGGGAGGCAGTTCTCTCGGCTCCGGAATTCGGTGGCGAGAGTGGTTGACGCAGGCCCCGGTGCTTTGAGTTGCCGAGGTCCCTTTGCGCGCGTTGTGGCAGAGGTTTGCGACGGTGACGGTGTGGGTGGATTCTCTGTTCCGCGGGGGTTCGGATCGTTACCGTGGCAAACCGTCTGGTTTTCGCGATTTGGGTGCGGGACTCTCTGTCTCTCTGTTCTCTCGGGCGAAGTGGTTAACGACCCGGTTCGGCTCGCACCCCGCGGCGAACGGTTTTCGAACTCGGCGTCTGCGGTGAACGCCGTCACCATCCGCCTCGCCACACTGGAGCCTTCAGGCAGGTGGCTCTGGGGGTTTCCATCTCCCGGTCGATCAGGCTGCTACAAAATGGGTTGACGGCCTTGCTTCTAAGGGGTACAGTCCCTCCCGTCGTTCAGCAGACGCTGCCCGCTCCAGACCTCAACGTCCAACGTGCGGGAAATGTGACATGACGACTCAATCCCGATCCCTGAACCGACTGCTATGCGTCGGGCTCCTTCTCTTCATCCCAGGGCTCACGATGGCCGGGCCCAATGAGGGCGGCACCCTCATCCTCCATGCGAATCCCGGGCTTGTGTTCACGAGTGACATTCAAAACTACTGCGGGATGTCGGCCCTGGACTCTTGCTCGGCCGCTGTCACGAGCGTGGCCTGGGATCCTGGGAAGAAGATCGTGTTTCACGCCATCGCGGCGTTTCCGCCCGGGAGCAGCCCGCGGCTGAAAGCGCTCTCGTTCGGGATCGACTTCGACTCGACGAAGTTCGTGCTCTCCGCCCGCGGGACATGCGGTGAGTTCGAGATTCCGGGCAATGGCTGGCCGGGGTCCGGCACCGGCACCAGTCAGTCCTGGACCACGGGCGCGCAGACCGGCTTGCTCACTGAGGCGTACTGGTTCGCGGGGTATACCTACTCGGAACAGGAAGAGGACTCGACATCGGTCTCGCTCATTCCGCATCCGCTGCAGCACGGCGTGTTCGTCGATGATGCGTTTCCGTCGGAGGTGGACACGATTGCGGGGTATGGGAGGATGGGGTTTGGTAGACTGGGTGGGCTTCCCTGTCCCGGGTCATCCGACGATGACGCCGAGGATGGGCAGAATCCGCCCGCCGACCCGCCTTCCGGGGAAATCGACCCGGCGTCGCTTCTCGCCGATATCGACTCGATTCGCATTCGCCTCCCTGAACAGACTACTGTGATCACGTTGGACGAGATTCGCAGGCTTCCACGGGACGAAGTAGATCCGGGCCTGGTTCTGGCGCTGCAGCAAGCAGGCGTCACGTCTCTCCAATCGCTGGTTCCAGCATTTGATCCAGGCATTGTTGATAGAGATGGCCGACCGATTCTTGGCCCCGACGGGCACCAGCTCACGGTTCCGCACGACCTGTCCAGGTGGTTTGTTCTGACACTCGATCACTCTGATGCGCGATCAGCATGCGCGTTTCTCCGCGGCTCCGGCCAGTTCTCTCACGTAGAACTCAATGGTCACTACCAACTCTGTTCTCCCAATGATACGTTCTTCTTGCGCCAATGGGGATTGCGCAACACCGGGCAGGACTGTGGGACCTCCGAATTCGACATCAACGCCATTCCAGCGTGGGATGCATTTGGAGCCGGCGCCTCTTGGCCATCCGAGGTAGGAATCCTGGACAGCGGACTGACTCTGCTTCCATCCGGACTACCCGGACACCTCGACATCTACGCCGCAACCTCTGGCTACTACCCCTCCGCACCATGGGCTCTTCCAATCGACACCCACCCGTCAAGGCATGGAACAGCTTGTGCCGGCTTGGCGGCTATGACCGGCAACAATGGTCGGGGCGGAGCGGCACCGGCCTGGAGCGTAACAATCGTTCCTGTCAGAGTGTCTACCCCATACGGGCAGATCACGGACGCGAACATTACCGCTGGACTCGACTTTCTCAGAACCACCGGAGTGAAGATTGCGAGTATGAGTTTTGGCGGCGAAGGGATGGCGCTTCCCACGTGGGCGGCGTTGCAGAACGCCCGGGCGGCAGGAATGGCGCTCGTGGCATCTGCTGGCAACAACCCTGGGTGGGAGACGTACCCTGCCATGGATCGTCGCAATGTGATCGCGGTGAACGCGTTCATGAATGATGGGACCATCTGGGACGATCACAGCCTCTGTTGTCAAACGCCCGAGACCGAGTTCCTGGGTTCGAATTATGGTGATTGGCTGGACGTCACCGCTCCCGGCGGACGGGGGATAATGACGACGCGAGATCAGCAGGGCAGTGTTGACTCCTATTACGACCTCTCGGATCTTTCCTCGGTACCGGGCCAACCGTGTCTCATGGATTGGCTTCACTGTCAAACGGATTTCGGCGGCACTTCCGCTGCTGCCCCGCTGGTCGCCGGGGTGCTTGGGGCCATTCTCGCGAAGAACAACCAGTTGGACGGGGCTGACGCCGAGCAGGTGTTGATGAGAGCTCTGACCGACCACACGCAATATGGAGTCGGTTTTGATATCTACTCTGGCTGGGGACGACCGAACCTCTTTGCGGCCCTGCAACTGGTTGTCCCGCCGCACAGTGTGCAACACCGCACGGTTTTTGGGACGTCTCCTGAGCCGGACGGAACTGGGTACGCGCAGCTGTATTTCTTTCCGGGTCTAGCTGATGGATGGTACTACTTCGAACGCACTGCGTATACTATCACGGTACCGTTCGAAAACGCGTATGTAACGGTACCCGAAGTGTGGGGCAGGTGTCTCGCATCGACAGGATTCAGGAAGATCAGTGACGGAGATACGTTGACCTATCTTGATGAAGAGCCACGTTACACGGAAGTCGTGGGCGTCACGGCCAGCAGCGTTACCCTCCGGACCTACCTGTACCACTTGCGGCTGGGTGGGCAGTGGAGCTGGTTCCCACAAGGGTTGGAACCCATTTTCTCATGGACCGAGCTGGGTATCCCGCTTTCGTCGGGGGTTGGCGACTCGAATGTGAGCGAGAGCCCGCGTGTCCAGCCGAATCCGGCATCTGGATCTGTACAGCTGGACGCCGGCGTTGCGTCAAGTGGTTCAGCAATTGACGTGTTTGACGCGGGCGGTCGGCTCATGACGACGTTGACCATGGACCGAGGCGGCACTGCAGTGTGGAATCTACGCGATTTGAGTGGTCGAACCGTGCCCGCGGGGGCGTACTTCCTGCGCTGCAGAGAGGTGGGGACCCATTGGCGGGAGAAGCTCCTGGTGGTCCGCTGACGGCGGAGCCATGGTCCGGCAAATGGAATTGAGCGGGGAGGCGAAGGTGAGCACGTGCCTGGCGGTGGACGTGCTGGAAGTGGCGGAGTGCTGTGTCACCTGAGCAAGTGGGAGTAGCATGTCCGCGGGGAGATTGGACTGACGGCGACTCGGGTGAACGTGACTGTCCTCGATCAAGGAGAGAGGCTGCCGCAGAGGATTGCGCCATGATGAGCGAGGGTATTGAGAGTCCACGGAATCGCAGGCGGGCGATGCTCAGGCGGGCGGGCGGGTGAGCCTTCAGCGAAGGCGCGGTTTCGCGGTGCCCAGACGGGCGTCTACGCCCGGCGCAGCGCTCGTGTTCTTGATCGCTGCCATTCTTGTCGCTGCCTCCTGCGAACACAAGAGAGACTGCGTCGTTGATGCCACGTCGTTATCCGGTGAACCGGAGTTGCCGCCGGCGGAGCCGGGGTACCGCCTCGTGGACTGGAGGCCGGCGTGGGCCCCATCTGGTGATCGCATCGCCTACGATCACCGCTCGGAGCCCGGCGAGCCCGGTGGCATCTACGAGGTGCGTTTGGATCAGTTCCGCCGTCCCATCGGCCGGCGGCTGGTGGTACAGCCGAACGGGGAGGTGAACTGGCTCAGGTACTCCCCGGACTCGGGACGACTGGTGTTCTGCATGTCGGCGGACATGCACATTCTGGATATGAGTACGGGCGAAGTGACGCAAGCCACGCATGTCCGCGACGGGCAGTCTCCGGACTGGCACCCGGATGGGCGCCATATCATCTACAATCGCGTGAGTGGGGGCGGCTACTATCCGGAAGCGGATTCCGGAGGCCTCCGGATTGTCGACATCGACACGTGGGTGGACGAACCGCTGCGGCTTCGCGGCGGCCGGGTCGTGTGGGGCGGAGCGGCGCGGATGGCGCACGATGGCAGGCGCGTCGTCTATACTGTGTATCAGCCGGAGACCGGGGGCCTGGAGCTGATGCTCTACTCTCCCGATCTCGAGGTGCCGATGCGCCTCACATCGACGGGCTGGACGTGTCACAACCCCCGATGGTTCAAGAACGACACCCAGCTCCTGTTCTCCGTTGAAGTCCCGATCTTCGATCCGGATCCCTGGTATTCGGTACCCGCGACTGGGGGGGAATCGTCCCCGTACCTGCGTGCCGATCGCCTCCTGAATCTCGGGAGGGAGGCGGTGTTCAACCCGGATGACACGATGTTCGTGCTCACCGCCCGGGATACGGACTCCGAGGATGGGGTTCTGTGGATTCGCGAGGTGGGCACGGACGGTTTGGCCGGGGCGTGGCAGGTGACGGACTATCGTTAGGGCGAGAAGGGGAGAGGCGATGCAGAAAAGGACCCGCGACATAAACCGCGATCCGTACTTCGACACGATTCTCGATCTGGAAAGCGACAAAGGGGTTGCTCTGATCGGGCCACGAGCGGATCACTCGGAAGGAGCACGATGCGGCGCACCGGTTGCGCGGAGGAGACAGAATCATCTGCGAGCGAAGCGATGGCGGGTGTCGCGCGTCCGCTGGGGTGCCGTGACGGTCTGCTGGCTCCTCGGTCTGATCTGTTCCTGTGACGATCCAGGATGCAAGCAAACGGGGCCGCTGCCGGTCAATGTTGCCGGGGAATGGTTGGGGCGCGCACACGGGTGGATGGGCACAACGTTCCCGGAGAACGACACCACGACCCTTCACCTGGTGTTGGATCAGCACGGGACGATCGTTGGCGGCGTCTTCAGGGTGGGGCAGCAGGCGGGAGCCATCATGGCGGGGTACGTGTCTGGGGATAGCGTGGACCTGTCCCTGCCGGGCCCTGAAGTGGATCAGCTCATCGTCGTGAAAGGGCGACCGACCGTGACCATGATGCGAGGTAAATGGTGGAAGGTAGACCAACAGGACATGAGCGTCTACCTGACCGGGTCTCTGACTCTCCGGCGCATCTAGAGGGGTCGATGGGCGTCCCTGAGGTGAGAGCCCGGAGCGCGCGGGCGCACGAGGTCGGAAATACAGTGGGAGAACTGAAGATGCGCCGGTGGCTGGTCGTGATTGTGGCGCTGATTGCCGGTTGCCGGGGGGACGTCAGGCCGCCGACGCCCTCGCCGACCGGACCCTGCTGTGTTGTTAATGGCTCCTGCACCGTGACCACCCAGGCCGCGTGCGCGGGAACCTGGACCGAAGGTGGGAGTTGTGAACCAGCCTCATGTCCGCAGGCGGGCGGCATGCTCCTGATTCCTGCCGGCACCTTCATGATGGGCAGCCCGCCCACCGAACCCGGCCGGAACTCGTGGGGAACCCGGGAGGCTGAGCACGAGGTAACGCTGACGAAGCCGTTTCATCTATGTGAACATGAAGTGACGCAGGCGGAGTGGTCGGCGGTGATGTCGACGCATCCATCGCATTTTGCCGGGGACAACCTGCCGGTGGAGCGGGTGAGCTGGTTTGACGCCATCGAGTATTGCAACCAGCGGTCAGCCGGCGACGGGCTGATCCCGGTGTACACCCTTCGTGACGTTGCGAGAAACGACGGTCGCATCGTGGCTGCCATTGTGTCCTGGAACCGGGGTGGCAATGGCTACCGGCTTCCGACGGAGGCGGAGTGGGAGTATGCATGTCGGGCGGGAAGCACGTCGGCATTCTGCAACGGCTCCATCACCCATGTCGAGTGCTCGCCGTTGGATCAGAACCTCGACCAGGTCGGGTGGTACTGTGGCAATTCCTCGGCCAGGACGCATGAGGTGGGTGGCAAGGCACCCAATGAGTGGGGGCTGAAGGACATGCACGGCAACGTCCGAGAGTGGTGCTGGGATCGGTACGGAGAGTATCGGGCCGGACCGCTGTCGGATCCGGCCGGCCCCGCCTGGGGATCCACCCGGGTCTTCCGGGGCGGCCAATGGTCCTATCATGCGCAGTACTGTCGCTCTGCTGACCGGCTTGAGGTCGAGCCAACCTATGTCGACTACAACGTTGGCTTCCGCGTCGCGCGGAATACCCAGTGACGGCGTAGGGTCAAGATACACGAACGAGGTTCAGGAACCTGGGAAATCGTGACGTCGGGCGCTCCACGCAGGGAATACTCGGTCGAGCGCCGCAGTTGCGATGGAGTCGGCCGATCTCCGTCGTGAAGAGGCTTGACACAACCCATTCGACGTAGTACAAACTAACCCATCGCGGTGAACGCACCGCGAGACGAGATATCACCAGACATCGACCCGGCCGCAAAGCGGAAGGCGTTGTGGGTGTTGCTCCGGCAGCCCTGTGAGCGGTGCTAGCCCGACTTCGACAACTGGCGCCCGATTCCTCCGTAAGTGATTGATTTTGCGTCGCGGGCTTCCGTAGGTCTTCACTACATCGCGGATGCCCCGGCCGGCAGGATCTCGTTCTCCATGGAGATCCGCGGCGGCGGCTGGTCCGGGAGCACCAGACGGAGCCGCTTCAGCAGCAGTTGATGATCCGTCTCAGGCTGGGTGTACCGGGGAAGGATGAGCAGTCGGCCGTCCGTGGTGGGCAGGTGGACGTCGACCATCTGGATCGCGGCCATCTTCTCGATCACGGCCCGGCTGGTCAGCCCGGGAGCCAAGGCTCGCAGGCGCTGCTGCAGGGTCACGTAGAGACAGTAGGCGAGGAAGGCCACGAAGATGTGAGCCTCGATGCGCGAGTCTTTCTGATGATGCACCGGCCGGAGGGCCAGATCACTCTTGAGGTTGCGGAAGACGGCTTCGATCTCGGTCAGTTGGATGTAGCGCTGCCAGAGGACGGCGGGGTCTTCACCCGTGAGATTGGAGCGAAGCAGGTAATGCCCCTCGGTGCGCCTAGCGGCTCGGAGTTTCTCCTTGCGCAAGGAAAAGGTGAAGATCGCGCCGCCCTTCGCCTCTTCGGCGGTGGGCACCTGAACGTCGACCAGCCGATAGGCGTTGCCGGCTTCGGCCTTGGCCGCTCCGAGCTTCAGGAGGAACTCGTCGCGGGTCTGTTTCTGCCGCTGCAGCTCGTGCAGGCGCTTCCACAACTGCTTCAGTCGGCGGCGACGCATGGCGTGCTCTTTCTGCCTCCGGCCCTGGCTGCGGGCCAGAATGTATACCTCTCCGTCACGCGGCAAGAGCTTCACTTCCACGGAGTCTTTCACCCGGGCCCAAGGAAGTGTCAGGAACTCCTTCTCCAGGCTCGTCAGCCGTCCCCGCGGTGTGCCCACCAAGTACGAGACCGGAGTCGCGGCCTTCCGCATCTCGCCCAGGACTTCCTCGGTCGGAACACCGCGATCCATCACCCATGTCCGGTTGGCCCGGCCGTACTGCTGTTCGATCTTTTCCAGAAATCCCTTCAGCGTGGTCTTGTCGCTCGTGTTTCCCGGCATCACCTCATAGGCCACCGGCAAGCCCTCGGGCGTGATCACCAAGGCGATCACCACCTGCACGCAGTCCGACCGCTTGTCCCGACTGTAGCCATACCGGCGCTTGCCCTGCGCGGGAGGTTCACATTCGAAGTAGGTGCTGGTCAGGTCGTAGAGCAACACCTCATAGCCCGCCTGGAACAGATCACGCCAACGGTCGGTCAGAAAGCTGAACAGACCCTGCTTGTGATCCAAGAGCTTGTCCAAGCACCGATACAGCGAGTGCAACTCGATGGTGTCACCCGTGCGACCCAGCAGGTCACCCATCGCACTACGCTGATACCACTCCCGGTGGAGTCTCCACTCACTGCCCGGATCAATCAGTCGGTAACTGACCAGCGTCTTCAGGACATCCAGCCAATTCGTCCCTTCTCGACTCGGCAGCAACCGCGGTCCCCAGAACTCGTCCAGCCGCAACTGCTGCCACAACTCGCAGGCCAGCCAACACGCGCCCCACTGCCGAGGCCGCTTCACCTGCAACTGGTCCAGGCGAAGGTGTACAACCTCGTGCGACAGTTCGGGCGCTTCCCGATCCGCCGGCCGTGTCCCCGCAAGGGGGAAACAACGAGACCTGTCGCCCCACGCCGTTGCCGGGTTCGAACACCTCGATACTGTGACACCAGGCGGCTCGCTGACTGTCATTGATCTCGCCCAGATACAAGACCTGCCGCTGGATCACCCGTCCGTTCGCACCTCGGCGATTCTCGACGATGCTCCAGTACCGGTGCTCTTTGCCGTCCTTGCGGCGCTGGATAGAACGGAGAAACATGCCGCCATTGTCCATGCACCGACCGGCGGATCAAGGGGGTAGGTCTTCACTACAGCCACTTTTCGCCATCCCACCGTTGATAGGAAAGGAGTTAGGGGCACAAAACCGACGAAAACAGCGAAAAAGGGGGTCCAGTTGTCGAAGTCGGGCTAGACTACTCCTATGGAGCCGACGGTCTACATCGAAACGACGATTTTCAGCTACCTCACTTCTGAGCCGAGCAGCAACCTGGTTGTTGCCGGCCTTCAGCAGGTGACTCATGACTGGTGGTCGCGGCATTGACCGCGATTTCGCCTGGTCACATCCGCCGTGGTCATCCGTGAGGCAGGGGCGGGGGACCCCGCGAAGAGCCGGCAGCGATTGGCACTTATCGACGGTCTTCCCCTGCTCGAAATCACGGAGGCGGCCTTGGTGCTGGCCGAGGGCTTGGTCACGGCCCGGATCGTCCCCGCCAAGGTTTTCAACGACGCCCTCCATCTCGCCACGGCGACGGTTGGTCGCGCGGACTACCTCATGACGTGGAATCTGGCTCACCTCGCGGGGGCGCAGGTCCGCCGTCGGATTGAGCGGGAGTTGCGTCGGCGGGGGTTCGAGCCGCCGACCTTGTGCACTCCCGAAGAGCTAGGAGCAGGGAATGACTGACCGAGACAACGCGCACGAAGCTACCGGAGACCAGACGGATCCCATCGTGGGTGAGGTCCGTGCACAACGCGAAGCGATTGTCGCCGCTGCCGACGGCGATCCTCGGCGGATCTTTGCTGATCTCAAGTCGCTTGAGCGGCGAGAACGCCAGGCGGGACGGACGATTCTGCCACCCCCCACGATCTCGCAATCAGAAACAGCCGCGTAGTCCGTCGCCGGGAACATCGAGCTGCCGAACAAGCCGTTGGAACGGCTCGGGTCCACTGCGCGGCCCCGCCCGCTCAACGGTGACGTTCTACGCCGAGAAGGATCTGGAGACGGCGATCCGCCAGGCGATGCAGTTCGCCCGGGCGCGGCTGGAAGCCGCTCCATTCGGGGCCCGGCGAGAGCGGACTGCCATCGTGAGCCAGACTCTCGCAGCAGGCTTCCGTGACGGGGGTGGTTCCAGGGACGGGTGGTCGCAGTGAGGTACCAGATTCGGTTCGTCGATACCATCGTTGCGCACCCGCGAAGGAACGCCAGTGTCCTCCGGATCGGAGGTCGGGAGATTGCCCTATGAGGAAGACTAGCTTGGCCAAGGCTTCCCGGTCCTTGGCGCAGTACGCCGCGGAGTTGACTGACGAGATCATCGTGGTGACGAAAGGGCATTCCCCCTGCGCGGCCCTGGTGCCGCTGGCGAACGTCGATCGGGAGTCGTTGGCGGTCAGTACTCATCCGGAGTTCATGAAGCTCATCACTCGCTCGCGTCGCCGGTTCGCGGAGGGCAAGACACTCGATCTTGAAGAGATGAGAACGCGGGTCCGTCGGATGAGCCCGTCCCCCGGCAACGGCACGCCACCGCCGCGGCGCAGGCTTCGGCGCGGCTGATTGCCGGCGTAACCTCGCCCACTTTCACTCCACGTCCTCGACGGCCCCAACCGCAAAGGCCGGATGCCGGAACCCTCGGAGCAGCCGGGCTGGTGGTACTGCGACGATCCGGCCCTCTGTGGCATCCGGAGGCTGCACCATCCCGGCCAGGCCCGACAGCCGCCTTCAGAAGTACCGTCTTACCGACGAGGGGCGCCACGCACTCTCATCCGGCGACGGGGGCGAGAAGCGAGCAAGCTACGCCCGCGAAGGAAGGACGAACGCCCTGTTCGCAGACGACAACCCGAAACGCGGGGCGGGGGTGAGAGCGCGTTGCGGATCAACCGGAGATCATCGACTTTCCGACCCGGTCGTTCGTGACGATCAGTTTGCCTGTTCGTTCGGATAGAACGCGGACAACTGCCGTGCCGGAACAGATCAGAGCTCCAGTGTGCTGAGCACAATGATCTTGAGGTCGCTCACGCGGGTGAGGGCTTGGTCATTGGTCAAAAAAGCATCTGCTCCCGCCGCCCTCGCGCAAACCACCTGGAAGGCATCCATCAGCGAAAGGTTGAGTTGGGCGCGAAGGGCGGCCGCTTCTTCGGCGAGCCCGTCGATTCCAGCGTACCGGGTGTTCGTGCCGCGCGTGATGGT
>CAIMUX010000070.1 GCA_903844735.1 Candidatus Eiseniibacteriota bacterium | reverse complement strand
GCGTTCTACGGATAGAGGAACCGGCTCCGGCTAACGAGCGGGAGGGCTCTGGCGCAATAGAGTCCAGAAGCCCCTGGGATCGATGATGCGAACCGGCGATTGTGCGGCGACTTCCAGCAGATCGCGGTCTCCGGTTACCAGCACATCGGCGCGGCCAGCAATCGCGCTGGCCAGCACCCAGCGATCGTCAGGGTCTCGCACTTCCAGCTCAGACGGCGTGCGTGGCCTTGGGATCACCTCGCTCTCCCGCAGTAGCTCCTCGATTGCCGTCACCGTCGCCGGCGGCAGCTTCAATTTCACCCGCAGTGCCTTGCGGAGCTCCCGGAGCACGACCTCGCCGATGACCAGTTCGTGTTCCGCGAGCACTTGCCGCATGACGTCGGCGCAGAGCCCCCGAGTGGCAAAGGCGCTGACGAGGACGTTCGTGTCCAGGAAGACCCTCACGACACTTCCCGGGCTACGTCCTCGTCCGTCAGATATCCTGTGGCCTCGGCGAACGGAAGCACCTGCCGGCGCAGCTGCTCGAAGCGAATCAGATGCAGCTGTCGCTGCAGGGCTTCCCGCACGATTTCGCTCCGGGTTCGCCCGGTCTGCGCCACGAGGCGGTCCAGGAGTTGGCTCAGGCTCGGGTCCAGGCGTATGGTGATGGAGTTGCTCATGTCCGACATTGTAAGACACGGCGTTGGCGCTGTCAAGAGCCCGTAGAACAAGGCGTTGCAGCGGCTGGCCGGCGCCAGCAGCGCCGAGGATCGGGTGGCCCGTCGATGGCGTCGGCCACCGCTGAACGCCAGCGTTCTGCGGACTTCTGGGGTCCGATGTCGCCGCTTGACAAACGTTACCACGGGAGGTAGCATCACAGCATGTCCAAGGTCCGACGGGGAGGTTACGTCTTCCTGACCTGGCGGGGTGACCACTCTCCGCGGCACGTGCATGTCTATCGCGACGGCAAGCTCATCCTGAAGTGGGATCTGGATGGCCAGAGGCCCATGGCCGGTACTGCATCGCGCAGGGTACTCGACTTGGTTCGCCAACTGGACTCCGAGGGGCTGCTATGAAGATCAGGTCCGTGAGCCCTAACAACCGAAAGCGGGCATTCGAGCTGACAACCTGGAACCGGCAGTTGCTCTTTCCCTACTCCAAGGCAGACCCGCCACCGACCACCTCCGATCCGGTCCTCCAGGTTGCCGTAGATGAGGAACTTGGCCGCGAGGGCTTCACATACAGCCTGGCGTCGGGACAAGAGGGCTCCGTCCACATTGAGCAGGTCCTCGAATACAATCAGGACCCACGCTACATGCGCGACATCCTTCTTTACAAGCTGACCATTGAAGCGCAGAAACGGGTCGAGGAGAGTTCGCTCTCCAGACGGGAGATCATCCGGCGTCTCGGCACCTCCCCGGCTCAGTTATACCGGCTACTCGACCCGACGAACTACCGCAAATCCGTCGATCGGGTGCTGTTCCTGCTGCATGTCCTCGACTGCGATGTCGATCTCGTAATTCGTGCCAAGAGCGCCTGAGGTGAAAGGACCGCAGAACAAGTTGTTGCAGTGGCTGGCCGTCGCCCGCCACTGCCGAGGAACGGCTGGCTCAGTGAGGGCGACGGCCACCACTGAACACCGCGTTCTACGGATAGAGGAACCGGCTCCGGCTAACGAGCGGGAGGGCTCTGGCGCAATAGAGTCCAGAAGCCCCTGGGATCGATGATGCGAACCGGCGATTGTGCGGCGACTTCCAGCAGATCGCGGTCTCCGGTTACCAG
>CAIMUX010000069.1 GCA_903844735.1 Candidatus Eiseniibacteriota bacterium | reverse complement strand
TTGATCTCGTTGAAGTCGCCGTTGTAGCTGTCGCTGATCTTCGCCGGGATGTCGCCCTTGCTGATCCGGTCGACGTAGGTCGCCGCCACGTTCAGCGGGCCGATGACCGCGTCGAGGCAGTCGTCGACGCCCTGGACGATACGCCGGAAGTCGCCCTGGTGCTTGGCGGCGTCGGCGCGCGTCGCCAACTTGCCGTCCACCGCCGCCTTCGACAGCATGGCCGCATCGGTCACCAGCGCGTTCACGGCGTCGATGCACGTGTTCAGGTTGTTTTTGATCTCGTTGAAGTCACCGTTGTAGTTGTCGCTGATCTTCGCCGGTATGTCGCCCTTGCTGATCCGGTCGACGTAGGTCGCCGCCACATTCAAGGGACCGATCACCGAGTCGAGACACTCGTTGACGCCTTGCACGATAGCCCGGAAGTCGCCCTGGTGCTTCGTCGCGTCGGCGCGCGTCGCGAGCATCCCTTCCACGGCGGCCTTGCTCAGCATCGCCGCGTCGGCCACCAGCATGTTCACCGCGTCCACGCAGGTGTTCAGGTTGTTCTTGATTTCGTTGAAGTCACCGTTGTAGTTGTCGCTGATCTTCGCCGGTATGTCACCCTTCGAGATCCTGTCCACGTAGGTCGCGGCCACGTTCAACGGACCGATGACGGCGTCAAGGCACTCGTTGACGCCCTGAACGATACGCCGGAAGTCGCCCTGATGTTTGGTGGCGTCAGCCCGCGTCGCCAATTTGCCTTCCACGGCGGCCATGTTCAAACTCACCGCGTCGGCCACTAGCATGTTCACTGCGTCCACGCACGTGTTCAGGTTGTTCTTGATCTCGTTGAAGTCGCCGTTGTAGTCGTCGGTGATCTTGGCCGGAATGTCGCCCTTGCTGATCCTGTAGACGTAGGTCGCAGCCACGTTCAACGGGCCGATCACCGCGTCGAGGGTCGCATTGACTCCCTCCACGATGTCGCGGTACACCCCGCTGAAACGCGAGGGGTCCCCGCGGCTGGCGAGCCGTCCCTCAACGGCGGCCGCGGTCAGGCCGCGCGTCTCCGCCACGACCTCTTCGATCGAACGGGCCGACCGCTCGAACGTGAGGGCGAGAACGTCCTTCTCCGAACGCGGCGCCACCCGCAGGGAAAGATCCCCGTCGCCGAGCGCCCGGGCCGCCGTCGCCATCTCGCCGAGGTAGGTAGTCAGGCCCCGGAACGAGTCGGCCAACTGCCCGACCTCATCCGCGGAGCGGTACTCGATCCGGTGATCGAGGTCGCCCTGCGCCAGACGGGAGGCCACATCTGCCATAGCGCGGACCGGTCGAGTGACAGCGCGCGCCACGAAGACCAGTACAGTCAGGACGGAGAGCAACAGGCCGAGGTTCATGAGAATGAGCTTGGTCAGGCTGGCGCGCATCTCTTTCATGTCAGCGTCGGCCCAACGCTCGAGCCCGAGGTACCCCGCAGTGTCCCCGGCCTTCAAGCCGCTGTGGCAACTCAGGCACCCCTCTTCGGCGGCGATCGGCGAAAGGGACTGAGTGAAGGGACGCCCGTCCGGTCCCCTGGTCAGCCGGGCAATCGGTTGGCCCGAAGTCTGGATTGCGGCCAGGTCCTGCTTCGGTCCGCTTTGTCCGACGAGAGCGGCCACCGAGGAGCGGGCGATCGTTCCGTCCTCGCCGAGGAGGGAGACAGCCCGCGTCGTCTCCATCCCGCCGACCCGGGCCACCAGGTTGTCCAGTGCCTCGCCGTCGGCAATCATCATGGCGTGGCGGAGCGTGGCATCGACAGTGGCTGTCATCTGTCCCGCTTGCTCCCGGAGCCTTCCTGCAAGTTCCTTCTGCCGGGTGACGTACTCCGCCCAGGTTGTGGCACTCAAGAAAACGATCAACACCGCGGCGGTGGCGCCGATGATCTTGATGGAGAGGCTTCGTGCCGAAAATTTCATGACCGCAATCTCCGTCGGGTGAATGTCGTCTCTTGGCGAAATTACGCAGTCAGGCCAGCGGCGACCCTGGAACAGGCCCGCCGATCCCTCGTACGCCTCGCCACCCCGATGAGATATCGACTCCTGATCGCCCCCACTTGAGCCGCGGCCGCCCAAACGCCTTCCTCTGGTGTGATTGAAGCCTGAGGCCCAAAGCCTCCTGCGGATCTCACGTTGCGTGGAACGACGCTCGAATGTGCCTAGGAGTTTTCCTCGTCGGGGATCGTAACCGGCAGAACCAGCAGGTCGAGTCCCCGGAACGTCAGCCGCTTCTGCAAGGCGAACGCCACCTCGTTGTGCAGCAGGCGGGTGGCCAGCGTCTCGCGCTCGAAGACGATCTGCCCCGCGACGAAGAGCACGGACTCGTGCGTCTCGGCTACGCTGAGGGCGAGCTTCTCGAGTTCCTCGACCACGTCGGTGCCGACCGACAGGTGCTGCTCGGCCTCGATGCCCATGCCGCGCGCAAGCTGGAGGTAGCGTTGCAGATCTTTTTCGCGGGTTTCGCGGAGAGCCCGGACCTTCTCCTCGCTGCGGAACTCCTTGGAGTCCACCTGGGCGACACTCAGGAAAATGAGGCGGCGGATCTGGACGCCGAGAAGCTGTCGGACTCGGCCGATGGTACGCAGGCCGAGCCCGTCGTAGCGGTTCACGAACACCGCGACCACTCGTCCCTCGGGGTGGCGGGGTGGCTCCGTGAGCCCGTCAGCCAGGTCCGGTCCTACCAGGTTCAGGAGTTGCAGGACATAACCGACGCGCCGGTAATGGTGCCGGATGAGAAAGGCCAGCCCGACGAAACTGCCGGTGACGACCACCGTCACCCAGCCGCCGTGCGTGAACTTCAGGATGACGGTGACGGCGAGGATCGTCACCGAGATGACCAGCCCGGCGCCGTTGAGAAGGAGGCGGCCGAACCAGGATCGCTCGCCGGTATCCCCTTGGGTGGCTATCTCGTGGTCTCCGGAGTGGTGGTGGGCCCGGCTGTCGCCCCGCCCGACCTGCCACCAGTGGCGCACCATGCCCAACTGGGAGAGCGAGAAGGTCACGAAGACGTTGATGCTGTACATGATGACGAGTGTCTTTACCGCGGCTTTGGTGTAGATGAGCGCCAGGCCCGCGGCGACGGCCATCAGGAGGATGCCGTTGGCCGTGACCAGGCGGCTGCTCATGTTCGCGAAGCGGGTGGGGACCCACTTGTCCACGGCCATGGAGGCGAGCACGCGCGGTCCGTCCACGAAGCCGGTCTGGGCGGCCACGAACAGGAGCAGTCCCTCCGAGAGCAGGGTCAGAGCGACGAAGATCGTGCCCCACGGCACCGGCCCTGAGTTCCAGGTATCGGCGAAACCGTGGATGAGCGACGCGTTCAAGGTCTGGCCGGCAACCTGCTTCACGTCGAACAGGCGGTAGCCGACGAGGATCCCGCCGGCCGTGAGGGCGAGCGAGAGGGCCATGTAGACCATCGTCCGCTGGCCGGTGCGCACGCGGGGCTCGCGCAGCACCGGGAGTCCGTTGCTCACCGCCTCGATCCCGGTGTAGGTGCCGGCGCCCATGCTGAACGCCCGTAGGAAGATAAACAGCGTCGCCCAGAAGCCGATCGATCGCAGGCTGTCGCGGGTGCCGCTCACCGAGTCGTGCACGACCGACGGCAGCGCACCCCCATGGACGATCGCGGCGCCGAAGATCAGGATGGCATGCGTGGCCACGAATAGGAGGAAGATCGGCAGGAGCGCCTGCACCGACTCCTTGACCCCGCGCAAGTTCAGCATCACAAGGATGAAGATCACGACCAGGCAAAGCGGGAGCTTGAGCGGCGAGTCGGCGTGGGAGGCGAACGACAGCAGGGCGTCGATCCCGGAGGCGACGGACACGGCGATGGTCAGGACGTAGTCGACGACCAGAGCGCAGCCGCTGATGACGCCCGCCGTGGGCGAGAGCAACGAGGTGGCCACGAGGTACCCGCCGCCGCCCCCAGGGAAGAGTCTGATGATCTGCGAGTAGCTGACGGCAATGACTGTGACCGTCAGCGCGGTGGCCAGGGCCAGCCAGAGGGCGAGGTGCGCGTGCCCCTGGAGGGCAAGATACGCTTCCTCCGGGCCGTAACAGGACGAAGTGAGCCCGTCCGCCCCCAGTCCGACCCAGGCGAAGAACGCGATCAGCGACAAGTGGTGGAAGATGCCCTTCTCGAGCGGGTTCTTCTCCCGCCCCAGCAGGAAGATCGTCACCCGGCGCCGGGCGCGGTCCGCGCGCGCGCTCAGGCTGCGATTGGAATGCGACTCGTTCATAGGGTGACCGCCCCCATCCGCCCGCACGGCACGGTCTGGGTGACGACGGACGCCATAAGCGTCTTGCGCCCGGAGAATCGCCACTCCCGTAGGGGAGCGGTCCGGTCCCGGGTGCCGCGGAGGGACATGATCAACTGGCTCAGACAGCGCATTGGAACAACACTATGCGAGACGGGCGTAAACGGAGCGCAAACAGATCCTATCTGGTCGTAAATGGAGCGATCGGCGCCGATCACCTCAGGGGCGCCGGCTGCAATCACCGATCCGTGATGTTGACGGTCTTGTTATGCCTTCGCCGCGAATCATTACGCCGCCGCGATGATGGTGTCCTTTCGGCAACGCTGCACAGGGCGGTTTCAGCAGGGGCGCGCGGGAGCGTTCGCGCCGTCATTCCCGGCGGGCGGGTGGACCGGCGGCCTTCTGAACCGGTCGGAGGAGATCGTCGGGTGCCGCGCCGCGGTCA
>CAIMUX010000068.1 GCA_903844735.1 Candidatus Eiseniibacteriota bacterium | reverse complement strand
TAGGTCGCGCCCGACATTGCCACCCCCGCACACGCGTGAAGACCGCCCGAACTCCGGCCGATGACCACCTGAGACCGATCCCGGAAGCTGCTGTCAGGCCCGTCCGCGTGTCTTGATCAACAGAAGTCGATCCATAACCAACGCCCCTCAGCCCGCCGCGCTCGACTCTGCGGAACCTCCCAGCGGCTCCCCATGAACCGAGAGCTCCCGCATCCGCCGCAACTCCGCCACGAGCTCCCCCGCACCGGTCGCCTCACCATCCGGAGTCTCCTCTGGGCCGACCGGCCCGATAGCCCCGATCGAGGCACGTTGTTGACTCTCGAAGTAGAGCCGCGCCATCCCCGGCGCCGGTGTGTATCCCTTCTCAGCCAGCGGCGCGTGAAACCACACGGTCCACATGCCGGCGCGACGCGCCGGAACAATGTCGTTGTCGATCCGGTCGCCTACCATCACGGCTTCGTTCGGCGTACAACCTGCCTCTCGCAACGCCCACTCGAAGATCCCCGGCTCGGGCTTCTTGTGCTCCACCAGTTCACTCAACGCCAGGACACGGAAGTGACGGCGCAGACCACAAGCCGAAAGGGCATCCACCGATTCTCGTAGCTGATTGGCCAGGATCCCGAGGGAAAACTCCCCCGCCAACCGCTCCAGCGCCGAAGCCATCCCGGGAAGAACATTA
The DNA here is from genome assembly GCA_903844735.1 of Candidatus Eiseniibacteriota bacterium. Lineage (GTDB taxonomy): Bacteria > Eisenbacteria > RBG-16-71-46 > CAIMUX01 > CAIMUX01 > CAIMUX01. The sequence goes on along the minus strand of CAIMUX010000068.1, from coordinate 16,919 downwards.
TGATAGGCCATGTAGTCGGAGCGAATCTGCGAAGCACAGTGGTGCATCAGGGCGTGGAGCCCGTCGGTGCCGAGATACCTCTCGCCCAACCGATACCAGTGGCCGGGGCCGCCCGTGGCTATGTCGGCTTCACGCTCGGCGAGAAGCGCGGGGAACGGCATCCTCTTCCCCACCGCATCGAGAGCATGCTGCAATTCGGCGTAGAGGAAGGCCATGACCGGGTCGTCGTTCATAATGACGTTACCGACGTCGAAGAAGACCCAGCGGATCACGGAACCTCCTTGCGTGGACGGCCTCACCAAGCGCGGCGCGGCGTATCTCAGGGTCGCGCGGGGTCGCTCAGCGCACCGCGGCCACCGCCTCCCGCACCAGTCCGATCAGCGACGAGGGCATCCCGGGCACCAACCCGTCCGGCAGGATCCCGAGCACGAGCACCCCCAGGGCGCACAGCGCGATAACGGCCCCCGCCGCTACCGAGGGAGCGTACTCCATCGGGCGCGTCGCCGGACGCATGTAGAGCGCCACCAGCACCCGGAAGTAGTAGTAGACACTCACCGCGCTGTTCAGAACAGCGATCACCACCAGGGGCACGAACCCCTGTGTCACCGCTCCGCGGAAGAGAAGGTACTTGCCGAAAAAACCCCCTGTGGGCGGGATTCCGGCCAGCGAGATCATGAAGAGCGCGAGTGCGACCGCCGCGGTCGGGCTCTTCCAGCCCATCCCGGCGAGATCGGAGATCTCCAGGTGCTCCTCCTTCTCGCCACCCCAGAGGATGACGACCGCGAAGGCGCCGAGATTCATGAGGGCGTACCCGAGCAGATAGAAGAGAACCGCGGCCAGCAACTCGCGCGCGCCTGTAGCGGCAAAAACGGCCAGGCCGACCATCATGTACCCGGCGTGCGCGATGGAGGAGTAGGCCAACATCCGCTTGATGTTCTGTTGCCCAAGAGCAGCGAGATTGCCCACCGTCATGGTCAGGACCGCCACCCACCAAAGGAACCCGGCCGCCGCGGTGGGCACGCCGGACGGTCCCGCGACCACCAGCGCACGCGCAAGAGCGCCGAACGCCGCGGCCTTCACCGCCGCAGCCATGAACGCCGTCACCGCGGTGGGCGCGCCTTCGTAGACATCGGGTGTCCACATGTGAAACGGCACCGCCGCCGTCTTGAAAAGAAACCCGGTCAGCAGCAGGAGCCCACCCGCCAGGACCAGCCCGCTCGCCCCGGGCTGGAAGCCGCCCCGCAGCGCCACCGCCAGATCGGTGCTGCCTGTGCCCGCATAGACCAGGGCGCCGCCCAGCAGAAACAACGCAGACGAAAATGCCCCCAGGAGGAAATACTTCATGGCCGCCTCGACGCTCTCAAGGGAGCGCCGGAAGAAGCCGGAGAGGATATACACGGGGATGCTGAGCAACTCCAACCCCAGAAAGAGCGAGAGCAGTTCGGTCGAGGAAGAGAAGAGGCACATCCCGCCCGCAGAAAAGAGCAGGAGCGCAAAATAGTCGCCACGGTAACGGTCCATCCGCCGCAAGAAGACATCGGAAAGGACGACCGCGGATAGAGTGGCCAACGCGATCACCACGGTGACATAGAGGCCGAAGGCGTCCTCAACGAACTGACCGCCGAACGCGGTGGGACGAGGAGTGAGACCCGACACCGCGCCAAGGCGAACCGCGGCGGCAAGCAGAGCGACCACCGGAACCGGGGCCGCGATCCAGGCCCAGGGCAGGCGCCTCTTCCCGGCCAAGGCATCGACCAGGAGCACCAGCAGCCCCCCAACCACAAACACAAGGAACGGAAGGAGGGAAGCCATCGCAGCGGCGTCAATCCGCGGGAAGAGCGGCGAGGTCATCGCGCCACCCCGTTCCCGACCGCGGAGGCCGAGACCGCGAAAGCCGAAGCCGTAACCGTGAGAACCTGATCCATAACTCCGGGCGCGGGGACGACGGCTGTGAACTCAGGGGCCGTGGCCGGGAGCAGCGGGACGGACGCCCCCCGGGGCGCTGTCGCCCCCTCCGCCCCTGCCTTCCACCCCGTGCCGCTCCCCCGTAGCGAGCCGGTCGACAACTGCAGCATCCGCAGCGTCTCCACACGCCCCGGCCCCGGTGTGGAAAGCGTGAGCGTCGCATGGAGGCTCGGCTCCATCCGGCGCAGAAACGGCCCCGGATGCACGCCCAAGTACACGATGAAGAGAAGGATCGGCAGAAGAAGAAGCACCTCCCTACCATTGAGGTCCGACATCATCCGGTTCTCCTCGTGGACGAGCGGGCCGAAAAGGAACCGCTTCACGAGCCAGAGCATGTACACCGCCCCCAGCACCACACCGGTCGTCGCGGCCGCAGCCGCGATCCGGTTCGCGCCAAACGCCCCGACGAGGACCAGGAACTCGCCGACGAACCCGTTCAGCCCCGGCAAGCCGATCGATGAAAGAGTCACAAAGACGAAAGTCGCCGCGAACCAGGGCACCGCCTGCGCCAAACCGCCGAAGTCGGCTATCTCGCGGGTGTGGCGCCGGTCGTAGATCATTCCCACGAGGAGGAAGAGCGCCCCTGTGGAAAGACCGTGGCTGATCATCTGAAAGAGGCTGCCGCTGAACCCGGAGATGTTGAAGGCGAAGAGCCCGAGCACGCAGTAACCCAGATGGCTCACCGAGGAGTAGGCGACCAGCTTCTTGATATCGGTCTGTACCATCGCCACCAGCGCCCCGTAGACGATGCCGATCACGGCCAGCACCAAAAAGAGCGGCTGCGCGGCATGGGCCGCCGACGGAAAGAGCGGGAGGGCGAAGCGCAGGAAGCCGTAGGTCCCGAGCTTCAGCAACACCCCGGCCAGGACGACCGAGCCCGCCGTGGGCGCCTCGACGTGGGCGTCGGGAAGCCACGTGTGGAGCGGAAAGACCGGCGCCTTGATGGCAAACGCCAACGCGAAGGCTGCGAACAGCCACACCTGCTGCGGTCCCGTCAGCTCCGTGCCGTAGAGGCGCAGCAGGTCGAAGGTGTACATCCCGGTCTGCGCATGATGGGCAAAGTATAGGTAGAGAATCGCCACCAACATGAGCAGAGATCCTACAATGGTGTACAGGACGAACTTGATCGCCGCATAGACCCGCCGCGGCCCTCCCCAGACCCCGATAAGCAGATACATCGGGATGAGCATCAGCTCCCAGAACATGTAGAACAGAAACAGATCGAGGGAGAGAAACGCCCCTAAGATCCCTGCCTGCAACAAGAGGAGCAGGAAGTGGAACTCGCGCACCTTCTCGCCGATGGAGCGCCAGGCCGAGAGGACCACGATCGGCCCCAACAGCGACGTCAGCAGCACGAGATAGATGGAAATCCCGTCAACGCCCAGGAAATAGTCGATCCCCATCGACGGGATCCACGGGACACGGTGGACAAGTTGCATCCCCGCTGCCCCCTTCTGCATCATCGAGAGCGCAGCGCCCGAGGCGACAAGCCCCGCGGTCATGGCCGCGAGTGTCCACCAACGACAGAAGACGACGCGCTGCCGCGGCACAAGCAGCAGCGCCAGTCCGGCCAGCAGCGGCAGGAAGACCACCAGGGAGAGGATCGTGCTCTGCGTCATGGCATCCTCCCCCTACCGCGCCGTGAGCCAGAGCACCGTCACTCCGAGGAGCAGCGCCAGCGCATAGGTCTGCACTTGCCCGGTCTGCACGAAGGCGACGAAATGCCCGGTAAATCGGGTGACGATCCCGGTCAGGTTGACCAGGGCGTCGATGATCCGCTGATCCACGATGCCGAAGAGGACGCGGCGCGAACCGCCCACCAGCGGTCGCACAATCACGGCGTCGTAGGCCTCGTCGATGCGGTACTTGTCCCGCGCCAGGCGATAGAGTCCGCCGAAGGAGCGGGCTATCTTCTCCGGCACCTCGGGCCGGCGTGTGTAGACCCGCCACGTCACCAGGGCCGAGACGGCCGCCAACGCGAGGGAGGCGAGCATCAGACCCCACTCCAAGGCGGGATCGTGGATGGCGTGGGTGCCGGCCGCATGAGCCATCGATGGCGCTTCGCCAGCCGTCCCGCCACCGGGCTCCACGGTCGCAAAGACCGGCTCCAGCCACTGCTCGAATCTGTTCGGCCCAAGCCCGAGAAAGGACGGCGTCCCGAGGAACCCGACGAGGAGCGACCCGGCAGCCAGCACCACGAGCGGAATCGTCATCGTCCGAGGCGACTCGTGCACATGGCGCTCCACCTCGGACGACATCCGCGACGTCCCGAAGAACGTGAGCACGACGAGCCGCGTCATGTACGCAGCGGTCAGCCCCGCGGCCAGGAAGGCCAGCACCCAGAGCACCCACGGCAACCACGGCAGCGCCGGGTTCGGCGTGCTGAACGCTCGCCACAGGATCTCGTCTTTCGAGAAGAACCCGGCGAACGGGACGATCCCGCAGATCGCCAGCCACCCGAAGAGAAACGTCCACGCCGTCGTCGGGATCTTGCGGTAGAGCCCGCCCATATGACGGATGTCTTGTTCGCCGGAGAGAGCGTGGATCACGCTTCCGGACCCCAGGAACAGAAGTGCCTTGAAGAACGCATGCGTCACCACATGGAAGATTCCGGCGGCGAAGGCGCCGGTGCCGACGCCGAGGAACATGTAGCCAAGCTGGCTCACCGTGGAGTACGCCAGCACCTTCTTGATATCGAACTGCGTGAGGCCGATGGTGGCGGCGAAGACGGCGGTGAGGACGCCGACAATGGCAACCACGGTAAGGGCAACCGGCGACTGCTCGTAGAGAAAGCCCATCCGGCCCACCATATAGACACCGGATGTGACCATGGTGGCGGCGTGAATGAGAGCGCTCACCGGCGTCGGACCAGCCATGGCGTCAGGAAGCCACGTGAACAGAGGTATCTGCGCTGATTTCCCGGTAGCACCGACGAAGAGCAAAAGGCATGCGAGGGTTGCCGCGGGTGCTAGGAGTGCCGCGTGCTCGCGCATGAAGGCGTAGGAGAGCAGCCGCCCCCCATCCGCGCCCACCGACGGCGCCAACGTCCAGATGATGACGAACATGCCGAGAAGGAAGCCCAGATCGCCGATCCTGTTCACCACGAACGCTTTCATCCCGGCCCTGGCTTTTTCGGGGTCCTCATGCCAGAAGCCGATGAGCAGGTAGCTGCAGAGCCCGACCCCTTCCCAGCCGATGAAGAGGACCGGCAGGCTGTCACCCAGCACGAGAAGGACCATCGCAAACATGAATAGGTTCAGGTAGGCGAAGTAGCGAGCGAAACCGCGGTCGTGCGCCATGTACCCGACGGAGTAGAGATGAATCAAGAAGCCGATCCCGGTGACGAAGAGGAGCATCGCCGAGGAGAGCGGGTCGAGCAGAAATCCGAAGTCCACTGTCAGTGGCGCCACCGAGATCCAGGTGAAGACAGTCTGCGTGAGGCTGCGCTCCCCGGCCGGCAGACCGAGGAGGGTCACGAACCCGGCCAACGCCACCGCGAAGGAGCCGGCCGGGGCCAGGCACGCGATCGTACCGACCAACCCCCTGGACGGCCCTTCCTTTGCATGGGCCCGCGCGAGGGCGAGGATCCCGTTGAGTACCGCCCCCAGGAGCGGGAAAAGCGGAATCAGCCCCAGCCAGGTCACCGCGTGGTCGTGCATCGTCCCGATCCCCTCCTCACTCGCTCAGGGCCGACAGGTCGTCGACGTTGACCGTGTCGCGGACCCGCTGCACGGCGATGAGGATGGAGAGGCCGACCGCCACCTCCACCGCGGCCACCGCGATGACGAAAAAGGCCAGCACCTGTCCGTCGAGGTTGTGCCAGTGCCGCGCCGCCGTTACCAGCACCAGGTTCACCGCGTTCAACTGCAGCTCGAGCCCCATGAAGACGGTCAGCGCGTTGCGCCGCGTGAGCATCCCCAGCACTCCGATGAAGAACAGCACCCCAGCCAGCCCCAGCAGGTGCGGCATCCCGACCGGCGCCATCGTCACTCCCCCCTCTTGGCCAGAACCACGGCACCCACGATCCCGACGAGCAAGATCAGCCCCGTCACCTCGAACGGCAACAGCCAGCGGGTGAAGATTTCCTGCCCGATCGACTCGATCCCGCCGAAATCCGCGGGAAGCGCTCCGGCCGCCTCGCGCGGGGTGCCGGCCGCCACGGCCCGCAGGAGCAACGCCAGCCCGAGACAGCAGGCCAGCGCGGAGGCGAGGAGTTTCCCCCGCGAGACCAAAGCCCCGCGCGTCTCCTCCTCCCCCAGGTTCAGCAACATGATCACGAAGACGATGAACACCACCACCGCCCCGGCATAGACGAGGAGTTGGATGATGAAGAGAAACGGGGCGGACAGCCCGGCAAAGAGGGCCGCAAGCGCGACCATGTTCACCGCCAGGGCCACGGCACTAGCCAACGGGCTCCGCCTGGAGATGACGAACAGCGCAGCAGTCACCGCCACCACGGCACACGACCAGAAGAGGATCGCGTTCATTCGGCGCTCCAGCCAGCCACCGGGCGGTTCACGACGTCACATCGAGCTTCCGCCGCTCGGCTCAAGGTTTCACCTCGCGCCTCGACCGCCCGGCTCACGGCTTCAGGTCGGGCTTCCACTTCCCTGCTCACGGTTTCACCTCGCGCACGGTCTCCCATGCTGAAGGGAGTTTCGGCCGTAACACCTGCCGCGGCCCTCGCCCGGACTCCTCCTCCGGGGTCGATGGCGGCAACAGCGGCTCGCCCGGTCCCGGCTGTGGCTTCTCCTCGGGTCGGCCCTCCCGCCAGGCATTCCCCTCGCCGTGCAGCAAGAAGTCGAGTCCCACGATGAAGTCCTCGCGCCGCGTGCCCACGATCGTCACTTCACCGGTATCCATGCGAATGGCATCCTCGGGACAGGCCTCCACGCAGAAACCGCAGAAGACGCAGCGCAGGAGGTCGATTTCGAAGACACGCGGCTTCTTTTCCTTCCAGGGAGCATCGGCTTCCTGCGCGATGATGTGGATGCAGCTCGCAGGGCAGGCGGTGGGGCAGCACATGCAGGCGACGCACTTCGGCGTGCCGTCCTCACGAACGGTGAGACGATGGCGACTGCGGTGACGCGTCGCCACCGGTTTGATTTCCTCGGGAAACTGCACCGTCGGCATTTCGGACTGCCGGAACAGGTTCTTCAGAAGGTGGCCCATCGTGACCCCGAGACCGCGGATGATCTCGACCACATAGATCCGTTCCCAGAATGTCAGCTTCGGGCTCGGAACCTTCATCGCCGCTTCCTCACTTCCCGACCAGGAGCAGGACAAACCCGGTAACAACGACGTTGGCCAGGGCGAGGGGCAGCATTCCCTTCCAGCCCAGGGCCATGAGCTGGTCATAGCGGAAGCGCGGGAGGGTCCAGCGAACCCAGATGAAAGCGAAGCCGAAAAAGGTCACCTTGACCATGAAGGAAACGAACTGAAGCGCCGCGGTGATGGCGGCGAGACCGTCAGCCCCCGGCGGATTGAGAAAGAGGTACGCACCCAAGGCGAGGGCACCGATCGCCTGCAGGAGCAGTACCACGGTCCAGAACTTCGCCTCGTGCCGCCGCGCGTCGACGTACAGCCGCTGCAGCGTCCGGTGCCAGCGCCGAGTCGGCGCCAGCAGCACCAACGAGAGCAGAACGAGCAAGCCGAGGACCACGAGGAGGGCCGGGACGGCCAGCGCAAGATCTCCGGCGGAACCGGTGAGTCTCTCGGTAGTCAGCCACGGGATCTGCCACCCACCAAAGAAAAGCGTGACCGTGAGCCCGGACGCGACGGTGATATGCACGTACTCGGTCATCATGAACAGAGCGAAGCGAAGGCTGGAGTATTCGAGGTGGAAGGCAACGATCTCGCTGTCGGCCTCCATCAGGTCGAACGGGTTGCGATTGGCCTCGGCCAGCGCCGCCGCCATGAAGATCACCGCCGCCACCGGTTGTACTACGACACCCCACATCGGCAGGAACCCGAAGAGGAGCTTTCCCTGCGCGCGCACGATCTCGTTGAGGTCAATGGTGCTGAAGATCATGAGGATCCCCACCACCGAAAGGCCGAGCGACAGTTCATAGGAGATCATCTGCGCCGAACCGCGAATGCCGCCCAGAAGAGGGTAGCTGCTGTTGGAGCCCCACCCGGCAAAGACGATCCCGAAGACCCCGAAAGATCCGATAGCGAGCATCCAGAGTAGGCCCGGGTTGAGTCGCAGCGCCTGCAGCGGGATCTCGTGTCCGCCCACCCGCAGGACGTCGGCAAACGGAAGGGCCGCGAAGGTGAGGAGGGCGAACGTCATCGCCACAATGGGTGCCAAGTTGTACCAGAACGGCCGCGCCCTGGCCGGGGTGATATCCTCCTTGAAGATGAGCTTCACGACGTCAGCAAGAGCGTGAATGATCCCACCGAAGCGGAGGCCGAGGATAGCCGCCCGGTTCGGACCGGTGCGATCCTGGATGTAGGCCGACGCCTTTCGCTCCATCCAGACCAGGAGCGGAATGAGCATGAGCGGGATCACCCAGGCCACGGCGGCCCGGCCTCCCATGATCGTCCACTCGACCCAGGGTTCCATCACGCCTCCCGCGGCGCGGGGCCGCCGGCCGCATCACCGACCCCGTCGATCGCCGACCCCGCCGCTCGCGTGACTAGCGTCTGCCCGACCCCGCCGAGCTTCGCCACCTCGGTCCCCGCGAAGGCCGGCTCGCTAGCCGCGAGGTCTTTCCAGAGCGCGTTGAAGGAAAGCCAGCCGAACGGGCGGCCCGCATGGATGCCCGGATCCGCCGCGACGGCAATCCGGCGGAACAACTCCGGCGCCCACAGGGCGTCGCCCCGCGGGGTGATCGCCTTGCGGAAACGCTGCAGCCGCTCCTGGAAGTTCACATAGGTGCCGTCGCATTCGGAGTGCGGCGTCACCGGCAATGCCAGGTGCGCCGCGGCACTCGTGGCGTTGCGATTCACGCCGAGATAGATCACCCGCTCCCATCCCGCGAGATGCTGCATCCATGCCGGCCTCTGACGCTCACCCAGCGGGTCGTCCTCCACAATGACGAGAAGCCTGCCCCCCTTCGCCAGCTCGGGCTCGGGGTCACGGGCAAGACCGAGCAGCGCCAACCCCGCCGTGTTGGGGTACGGGTCGGCTTTCCGCAGGATCTTGTCCTCCACGCCGGGAGGTCGCGTGCCGATACCCGCCACGCCCGCGCCACCCAGGATTTCCGCGGCAAACCGCTTCGCTGCGAAGAGGGTCTCCTGCGACGAGACAGGGGAAAGGATCACGAGAACCCGGCTACCATCACGTTCACCGCCGGCCGCGCAGCCGGAAAGACCGCCGGCCGAGTTGCCGCCGGCCGAGTTGCCGCCAGTAACACTGCCACCGGCGAACCTGCCGCCCTCAGTCGCTCCGCCGGTGAATCCGGTCGCCTCGTTCACCCACTGCGCCGCCCGGGTTAGCGCCTCGAAAATCGGGATCTCCTTCCCCCGCTCCTCGGGCACCTCCAGCCTTTCTTCGTTCAACGGCTGAAACGTCTGCCGCCCGGCATCGCACATCCAGTAGGTGTTGACCTCCATGTTCTCCCGCGGACGGTAACGGTAGGCGAGCCCCTCGGCATGTTCGAGGTAGATGTTGCACCCACGGGCGCAGCCGGTGCAGATCGACTGCGTGCTCGACAGAAGCCAGACACGCTTACGGAACCGAAACTCGCTGCCGGTGAGCGCCCCCACCGGGCAGATGTCGACGGTGTTGAGCGAATAGTCGTTCGCCAGCGGCAGGCCCGGGAAGCTCGTGATCTCGCTGCGATTGCCGCGGTTCACGATCGAGAGCTCGCCCGTGCCGGTGACCGCGTCGCAAAACCGCACGCACCGGCCGCAAAGGACACACCGCTCGGCGTCAAGCTTCACGCGCGGGCCGATGTCCACAACCTTCCTCTTGTGCAACTTGGGCGTGTCGAGCCGGCTTACGTACTGCCCGTTCGCCATGTAATAGTCCTGCAGGAAACACTCTCCCGACTGGTCGCAGATCGGACAATCGAGCGGATGATTGAGGAAGAGGAACTCGAGAACAGCCCGCTGCCACTCCTTTACCTTCGGGCTGACGGTGTGGACAGGGCGCACGCCATCCTTGGTCTTCAGATCGCGGGCGAAGGTGTTGCACGCGATGGCGGGCTTGGGCTGGCCTTCGATCTCCACCAGGCACATGCGGCAGTTGCCGTCCACACCGAGACCCGGATGATAGCAGAAGTGCGGGATCATGATCCCGAGCCGGCGCGCGGCCTCGATGAGGTTCATGCCGGCGTCGACCGTCACCTCGCGTCCATCGATCTGTATCGTGACCTCGGCCATGTCCCCCGTCCGTTTCAGTGAGCAGCCGTAAGGAAGTGGGCGGGGCGCCTCCGCATCGGGCAGTGTCCCGCGCCCACATGCGCCTCAAATTCGCCCCGGAACTTCTGCACGAAACTCGCAGCCGGCATGGCAGCCGCATCCGCGAGAACGCAGATGGTGGTTCCCATCATGTTGCGCGTGATGGAAAGGATCGTCTCCAGGTCGCAGGACTTGCCGCCGCCCGCCTCCAGGCGGTAGACAAGATCGCGCAACCAGCCGGTCCCCTCACGGCAGGGCGTGCACTGCCCGCACGACTCGTGGGCGTAGAACTTCTCCAGCACGGCCAGCGTCCAGACCATGCAGGTCTCGTCGTCGAGAACGATCATGCCGCCCGAGCCGAGCATGGTGCCCGCCGCCGCCAGACTTTCGTAGTCGAGGTTGACCGCCTCGGCCTCCGCGCCGGTCAAGACAGGCACCGACGAACCGCCGGGGATGTTGGCCTTCATCGTACGGCCGCCGGAAATCCCACCGCAAAGGTCGTAGACGAGCTCCTTGCAGGGCAAACCGAGTGGAATTTCGTAGACGCCGGGACGCACGACATGGCCGCTGACGCTGAAGAGTTTCGTTCCGGGGCTCTTCTCGGTGCCGAATTTCCTATACTCGGCCGCACCGTGCTCGACAATCCAGGGCAGGGTGGTGATCGTCTCGACGTTGTTCACTACGGTGGGGCCGCCGAATGCGCCCTTCACGGCAGGGAAAGGCGGCTTGATTCGCGGCTGGCCCTTCTTCCCCTCCAGCGACTCGATGAGGCCGGTTTCCTCGCCGCAGATGTAGGCTCCCCCGCCGCGATGGACGGTGACCTCGAGGTCGAATCCGTGGCCATCGACATCGTGACCCAAATACCCTTTCGCGTAGGCCTCTCGCACGGCGTCGCGCAGGCGGAACAACGGCAAACCGAACTCGCCGCGGACATAGATGTAGGCGTGGTGGATCCCGACTGCCCAACAGCAGATCAGAATCCCCTCGATGACCGCGTGCGGGTCTTTCTCCAGCAGGTAGCGATCCTTGAACGTTCCGGGCTCGCTCTCGTCAGCGTTCACGCAGAGATACTTAGGCGAGCTCGACTCCTTCGGAACGAAGGACCACTTTAGTCCCGTGGGGAAGCCCGCGCCGCCGCGCCCGCGCAGCCCGGAATCTTTCACAAGCTGAATGAGTGCCTCCGGCTCGAGGGCGAAGGCCGTCTTCCACGCGCGATAACCGCCGGCTTTCTCGTAGGCATCGAGGGTCCAGCTTTCGGGCCGGTCGAAATTGCGGGTGAGGAGCTTCACCTCCATCAGTGAGCTCCTCCCGAGGATGCCCGGCCCGGCCCACCGCTCGTTACGCCGCGCACCCCGCCGCTCGACATGTTCGTCGGCATGTCTCCCGGCACACCCGGACACCTGTGCGCCGAATCCGCCACCGGTCCGACAGACGCCACCGGAGCCGGGCTCGCTTCCGCCTGCACCCGCAGCTCGTCGATCAGAATCCGCGCGGCCTCTCCGTCCAGCGGACCGACCAAGCTGTCATTCTCGGCACGACGGGTCTCGGTCACCTGAAGGACCGGCGCCAGCTCGCAGGCCGCCAGGCACTCCACCTCGTCGAGGCTGAAAAGGCCATCGGCGGTGGTGCCGCCGAGTTCGATGCCGAGCTTCTCCCGCAGACAGTTCAGAACATGCTCCGCGCCGCGGAGTTGACAGCTCAGGTTCGTGCAGAGCTGCAGGTGGATCCGCCCGCGCGGCCGGCGGTGAAACATGGTGTAGAAGCTGACCACTCCGTAGACGTGCGACGGTGCAACCCCGCACAGGCCCGACACCAGCGTGATCACCTCGGCGGAGATCCACCCGAACTCCCTCTGCGCGATCCAAAGGGCGGGGACCACCACAGCCTCCCGCGTCGGGTACCGCGTGAAGAGCCGCTCCAGCTCGGCCTGCCCCGCTGCGGAGAACGCGACGGGACCGCCCATGCTTTCGAGGCGACAGGCCTCGCGTAGGGCCGGATCCTCGGCGGGGGTGGCGAACGGTTGCATGACTTCCTCGGTGCTTCCTTACTCAGCTACATTACTCAGCCTGGCGCGACCCGCGACGCACGACTCACCGATCCAGCTCGCCGGCAATGATGTTAAGGCTACCCAGGGTGGCCACGGCGTCAGCCACCAGCGACCCCTCAACCAGCCGCGGAAACGACGTATAGATGTAGAAGCAAGGCGGCCGGACCTTGCACTTGTACGGCCGCATTGTCCCATCTGAAACGACAAAGAAGCCCAGCTCGCCATTGGGCGATTCGGTGCAGTCGTAGACCTCGTTTCGCGGGGGTTGGATCCCGTGCATGATGACCTTGAAGTGGTTCACCATCCCCTCGATGTTGCCATAGGTCCGGTCCTTGTCCGGCAACACCGAAAGCGGATGGTCGGCTTTCACAGGCCCCCCGGGCAGTTGATCCAGCGCCTGCTCCACGATCTTCACACTCTCGAAGATCTCCAGGAAGCGGACCATCACCCGGTCGTAGGTGTCCCCCTGGTGCCCGGTGGGGACCTCGAACTGGAACCGGTCGTAGCCATAGTACGGCTCGGTCTTCCGCAGATCGTGCTCGAAGCCCGTGGCGCGCAGGCAGGGGCCGCTATAGCCATGGCTGATCGCCTCGTCCGTGCTGATCATCCCCACCCCTACGGTGCGGTCGAGGAAGATGCGGTTGCGGGCCACCAGCTTCAGTGCGTCGTTCACCGGCTTGGGCACTTCCTTCAGCAGCGCCCGACAAGCCGGCACGAACCCCTCCGGTAGATCCTCAGAGAGCCCCCCGATCCGCGTGTAGGAGTTGGTGAGTCGCGCACCGGTGACCGTCTCGATGAGGTTGTAGATCCGCTCCCGCAGGTTCCAGAGGAACCAGAAGTTCGTCAGCGCGCCCAGGTCGACGAGGTTGGCGCCGTTGCAGACGAGGTGATCCATGATCCGGGATAGCTCGGCGAGGATGACGCGAATGTACTGGCAGCGTGGCGGCACCTCGATGCCGCAGAGCGCCTCCACCGCCTTGGCATAGCCGACGTTGTTGGAGATCGCCGAGCAGTAGTTGAGTCGGTCGGTGTAGGGGATGACCTGGTTGTACTCGTGCACCTCGGCCGACTTCTCGAAGCCGCGATGGAGGTAGCCGATCTCCGGGATACAGAAGAGGATCTCCTCCCCGGCCAACTCCACGAGGTTCCGCAACGTGCCGTGAGCGGCGGGATGCGAAGGGCCGAGGTTTAGGACCATCGTCTCGCCTGGTTGCATCCCGGCCAACCGTTGTGGATTGGCGGCGCGGCGCCGATCCAGCTCGTCGGCCAAACTCTCGGCCTCGGAGAGCCAGTAGCCCCGGTAGATGTCGAAGTCCTTGCGCAGCGGGTGGCCCACGAACTCGTGATGGTTCAGGATCCGCTTCATGTTCGGGTGCCCCGTAAAGACGATCCCGTACTGGTCGTACACCTCGCGCTCGGCCCAGTCCGCGGCACGCCAGAGCCCGGACGCACTCGGGACACGCGGATCCTCTTCCGGCACCGCGCACCGCACCGCCACGCGTCGCCGCGTTTGCAGGTTGTGCAGGATGTAAGCGACGTCGAACCGCTCGGTATCGCGCAGAAGCAGGCAGTCGATGGCGGTCAGTTCGGTGAGTTGGTGCATCCGGTAGGCCGGGTCATCGCGGAGGAAACGCAGAGTGTCGGCGAGGGCCTCGCGCGCCACCCGCACCTGCGCAATTCCGCCGAGGAGCGTCTCCTCCAGCAGAGCCATCCCCAGCCGCGCCCGCAGAGCTGAGAGATCGCAGGCCGCCGGCGCCGTCACCGGTCAGCCCGATTCCGCACGATCCGCTCCTGCAGATCGAGCACCGCCTGCATGATCGCCTCCGGGCGCGGCGGGCAGCCGGCTACGTAGTAGTCGACCGGAATCACCTTGTCGATCCCCTGCAGCGTGCAGTAGTTGTCGTAGAACCCGCCCGACGAGGCGCAGACCCCCATGGAGATCACCCACTTCGGCTCGGCCATCTGCTCGTAGATCCTCTTCAGGATCGGCGCTTGCTTGTAGGTCACGGTGCCGGCCACCAGCATCAGGTCGGCCTGGCGCGGCGAGAAGCGCACCAGCTCGGCGCCAAAGCGCGAGATATCGAAGACGCTGGAGACGACCCCCATGAACTCAATCGCACAGCACGCCGTGCCGAAGGGAATCGGCCAGAGGGAATTCTTCCTCCCCCAATTGATGACGTCGTCGAGCTTGGTCAGCAGCACCGCGTCGCCGAAGGCGGCTGCGGCTTCCTCGCCCGGCCGCGTGAGATAGGCGCGGCCACGCCGGGTCTCCGCTTTCGAGAGGTCGATCATCGCCATTCCAGCGCTCCTTTTCTCCACTCGTAGATGAGGCCGAGCACCAAGACGGCGAGGAAGATCAGCATGGCCCCGAACCCGAACCAGCCCAGCGAGCGGAAGCGGACCGCCCACGGGAAGAGAAAAACGATCTCGACGTCAAAGAGAAGAAACGACACCGCCACGAGGTAGAACCGCACCTGGAACTTCCGCTCCGGCGCCGGAATCGGCACGATCCCCGACTCGTACGGCTCCGTCTTGACCGGGTTAGGGCGCCGAGGGCCCAGGCGGGTCGAGAGCAGGACGAAGGCCACGGGGATGACCAGCGCGAATCCCACCACGAAGAGCAGCGGGGCGTACGAGTATCCCACGAGGACCTCCCGGCGGTGTGAGCGCGGATTTCCCGAAACCCCGGTACCAGGAGCGACTCCCTTGCACCGGGAGCATGGCGCACCGTGCCCGCGGAACCTGGGACTCCATCAGGCAACGCGGAAGCCTAGCATGGAGGCCGGGCCAGGGAACGGGGAAAAATGGCTGTCCGTCCCGCAAGCCGCATTGTGCAGCGCTTTCGCGAGTTGCGCTATCTTTGCACGTCTTGGTTAGCCGCCGGGGGCGTCCGACAGGTCCACTTCGCACCCACGGATCTGGCCATCGGGGGCTTCAACTTGGCCCTTCGAGTGTTCCGGGACCGACGGGCCAGGAAAACCTGGCACACGCCCCCGGAGCTCGGCTGGACTGGCTCGCGGTCGCTGGGAGTAGTGCCCATGCCGCCGCAACCGTCGGCTCCGCGAGCCATGAAACGGTGTTTCTTGATAGGGTGGCGGTGGCCCGCTGTGCCCCCGTTGGCAGGGCGATGATGTCTCTCTTGGCTCTGGTCGACTTGGCTTTGGTCGGCTAGACATGTGCTATCCTATGATCGGAGGCTGAGATGAAACAGACGATGGATGCGATCTACGAAAATGGACTGCTCAGGCCGCTTCGAAAGATCGAGGCGACCGAAGGGCAGCGGATCCGCGTCACGGTCGAGACGGCCGACGACGGGCCCGCAGGAACCGACGGCAGCGATGGGCAGAAGCACCACGACTTCTCCGATCTGGCGGGCAAGCTGAAGTGGGAAGGCGATTCCCTCGATGTCCAGCGGAAGCTTAGGGATGAGTGGGCGTAGGCTCCTCCTCGACACGAACGCCGTGGTGGCGCTCTTGCGCGGCGAGGGCGGTCTGGAGGCTTCCCTGCGGTCCGCGCAATGGGTCGGCATCTCGATCATCAGACGCGAGACCAAGCTCAAGCTCCCCGACGCGATCGTCGCTGCCACTGCGTTGGCCCGGGACGCCATGCTCGTCACGGCCTATGGCGATTTCGCGAAGGTGGCCAGCCTGCGGGTGTCGAACCTCTTTTGAACTAGCGGGGCGGAAACCTCGCGAATCGCCCACCGGTACGGGTCGACGGTGCGTACAGTCCTTCCTGCCGTGGAAAGCCTGCGCTTCGGCGCACCCCGCTCGCCGCCGCCGAGCGGCTTGACGTATGGGCGCCCGGCCCTACGTCTTCTTCCCTGAAAACGCAACGGGCCAGCCGCCATGGGTCTCGATCACCCGGTCAATCTCGGCCATGAGGCGGATCGTGTCGTCCAGGGCGCCGATGATCTTCTGGTAGTGTTGGATGTCTTGGTAGGTCAGGGTACGGCCTTTGCGGTCCTTGAGCCACTTCTCGCAAACTTGGTAACCGCCGACCTGGAAGCTCCAGACTGCCGCCGGCACGCCGCCGAAGTACTGGGTGGGATTGATCCACACTCGCTGGTCCTTGTCCGTGTACTGCACCTTCTCGACGACGTCGGTACCCTTCTCGGGGAACTCGGTGATGACGTCACTGAGCATCGGGGACTTCATGAGATGAAGGCCGACCAGCTCGCCGCCCAAGGCGGCCAGTCGGAAAAACAGGTCCCGGTTGCTCGTGAGCGGCAAACAGGTAGCCCGGATCCGAAGCAGGAACTTCAACCCATGATGTTGTTTCGGCGCTGTTCTGCCAGAGCCAGTTGTATTTGCCGCCGCTAAGTTGATCACCTTCGTAGATCTCGCGCCGCCCCCACAGGTCGGCATGAAACACACGGGCCGGGGCCTTTTCTGCTTCGCCGGTTCCCGACTTCACTTTCACCGTGTCCTTTCGGCAACGCTGCACAGGGCGGTTTCAGCAGGGGCGCGCGGGAGCGTTCGCGCCGTCATTCCCGGCGGGCGGGTGGACCGGCGGCCTTCTGAACCGGTCGGAGGAGATCGTCGGGTGCCGCGCCGCGGTC
>CAIMUX010000067.1 GCA_903844735.1 Candidatus Eiseniibacteriota bacterium | reverse complement strand
CCTGCGTCGTCCCGGTTCGCGCGATTCGGCCACATCTGCTTCGTTGCGCACCACGCTGCTTCCTCGGCGTACGGACGTACGCCTGCGTCGTCCCGGTTCGCGCGATTCGGCCACACCTGCTTCGTTGCGCACCACGCTGCTTCCTCGGCGTACGGACGTACGCCTGCGTCGTCCCGGTTCGCGCGATTCGGCCACACCTGCTTCGTTGCGCACCACGCTGCCTCCTCGGCGTACGGACGTACGCCTGCGTCGTCAGCGCGGCGCGCGCCTCGCATCTGTGGCCGACTGGCGCGGCCCGGGCTTGGGGATTGGGGGATGCGGGTGGGCAGATTCCGAGATGATCCGTCGCATTCCCGAAACGTGTTGTTATGGAACCACTTTGACCGTCGCATGGAGGTCAACCGCTCTCGCTGCCTTCCGGGCGCCACGCTGCGCCGCTGAGGGCTAGGGGCTTCAGGCCGCCAGCAGCGGCCCCAGATCCTCGCGACGGAGCGGCTCCGCCCCGATCTTGCGCAGGACTCGGTTCATCGCCCGGACGGTGATCGTGGTCGGGTCGATGATCTCCACACCCAAGGGGCGGCCGCCCCGGGCGAAGTCCACCACGATGCCGGGTTCTAATTCCACGCTCTGGCTGCTCTTACAGCCCGCGGGCCCGGGCAGGTAGTAGTACGCCGCCAGCGGTCTCCCCCGACGGTAGGTAGTCTCCAATCGCGGCTCGTCCACGGCTGCTACCCCTTCGCAAATGCGGTGATGAGCACCAGGAGTTCCGCCTCCAGATCCGGCTCCACGACCACGTTCCAGGGAACGCCGCCAAAGCGGGTGACGATTCCCCCACCTACCCGGAGTCACGCCGGGATGGAGACCTGTCGCTCGCTCCAGCATACCCAAGAGATCGAGTTCCGTGAACCCCCGGTCGATCATCCGCTCCCAGACGCGGTGGTTCAGGCCGATGTCCCACTCCCACCAGATCGGCCAGGGGGGCGGCTTGTCCGCCACGGCGCGAGTGGAACCGTCCCTCGCTCGACTCTCACCCACCCCCACCCACCACCGCCAACAGCCTACCCCAGCGCCGGATACGACCACCCGCTAGGCGACCGCCGGTGTTACGCAGCAACCCCGACCGTAGTCCGAGGCCCACTCCAAGGTCGACGGCGTCTGACCGGAAGCGTCTTCCCGCTCTTCCTTGCCGACCCGCTTTCTAGCCGCGACAATGGCGCAGGCCCGGGGTCCAACGGCCGTCGTCGTGTACTGGCTTGAAAGGAGTACCCATGCGCTGCCGGGAACTCGATCCGCGCGGTTTCCTTTTGCGCACCACAATGTTCCGTACAGTGCGTGGGCGCTGGCGGGACGTCGACAAGGTGAGCGATACGCCACAGGCGATCGATGTCGCCCTGGCCGGCGGGGCCCGTCATCGGCTCAACCTAGCTGACTTGGAGAATGCGGAGGAAGTTTGCGCGGCGTCTCCCGGCTACCGACGGTCCCTCGTGGCCTTGGTGCGAGAGGTGAGTCCCCGCCTTGCCGCCTGTGAGCTTACACACATCGCGCGGCAGTCGATCGATTACGAGCGTGCCTACTTCCAGCACGCCGCCTACGTGGATCTCCTCGCCTGTCTCGGCTGTGCCGTGCGACCGCTGCGGCCGGCACCTGACCTGCCCGACTCCGTCTTCGTGGAAGACACGGCCGTGGTGCTCGATGAGCTCGCGATCGTAACGCGCCCCGGTGCCGTTTCACGCCGCGCGGAAACCACAACCGTCGATCCGGTGCTGCGCGAGTACCGGCCCGTCCGGGTCGTGACGGCGCCCGGCACGCTTGACGGCGGGGATGTGCTTGTCGCGGGGAAGCGGATCTTCATCGGGCTCTCCTCGCGGTCGAACCAGGCGGCGGTGGAACAGGTGCGTTGTTGGGTAGAGCCGGCCGGATACCAGGTGCACACGGTCGCGGTAGCGGGATGCCTGCACCTCAAGTCGGCTGCGACGGAAGTGGGGGACCGGCTGCTGCTCGTCAATCCGGCATGGGTCGATCCGGCCGCCTTCGCGGGGTTGGGTGTCATCGAGGTCGATCCGGACGAACCCCAGGCCGCGAACGCTCTGCGGGTGGGCGATGCCGTGATCTTTCCGACGGCATTTTCGGCCACCCGCCGGCGGCTCGAGACCGCGGGTGTGGTGATCCATGGGATCGACCTTTCTGAGCTGGCCAAGGCGGAGGGTGCGGTCACCTGTTGTAGTCTCGTCTTCCTGAAGGCGTCGGCGGCAACCCGTACACCGCCTCCCGCGTAGTCGTCACGGCCCGGTCAGCTCAATGATGCCGCTAGCCAGAGCACGCGCGATCCCGGTGCCGGGATACTTGATCCCGGTTCCACAGTCCCCCGCACAGGAGGTTTCCGATGCGGTTTCTTCTACTCGACCGACTGTCCGTCCGACCGGTTCTCACCGTGCTGTTCTCGGTTGCCGTCCTTTCGGCATCTCCCCCTTTCGCCGCCCACGCGCGGGGAAGTGACGAAGGCGCACTCCGTCTCGGTCTTCGCGACACCGGCGTCTGTTTCGGCAACGCGGACCACTGGAACGGGGCCCGCTTCAACTTCCGGGATAGCGGGGTCCGCAGTGTCAACGGCCTGAACGTGACCCTCTGGTCGCCGCGGGAGAACCCGGACGCGCGGATCCGCGGGCTGGCGGTCGGGCTCGTTGCCCCCGCGGCCCGGTCTTTCCAGGGAATCGCCCTTGGCTGCGTGGCCGTGGCCGGCGACCGAATGCGTGGGATCGCCGCCGCACCGATCGGCATTGGTGGCGACCGGATGACCGGTGTTGCGGTGGCGGGTCTGGGGGTAGGGTCAGACCGGATGCGGGGGATCGCAGTCGGAGGTCTCGGCGTCGGGTCCGACGACATGGTCGGGATCGCCCTCGGTGGGCTCGGTGTGGGCAGCGACAAGATGCGCGGCATCGCCCTGGGAGGCCTGGGCGTGGGGAGCGATGAGATGCACGGCATCGCCGTAGGCGGGCTGGGCGTGGGCGGCGAGACGATCCGTGGCATCGCTATCGGCGGCCTCGGCGCCGGTGGAGAATCGCTCGAGGGGCTCATGATCGGGGGCCTTGGGGTCGGCGGAGAGTCGATCCGTGGTCTTGCGATCGGGGGACTGGGCGTCGGTGGTGAGAGGATCCGCGGGGTAGCCATCGGGACGCTCGGCGTGGGCGGTGAGTCGGTCCGTGGACTCGCCCTCGGCGGTCTTGGCGTCGGCGCCGCTGACTTCCGCGGGGTTGGCGTCGCCGCGATCGCCGCCGGCGGAGGCTCGGCGCGTGGCGTCCTGCTTGGCGGGTTGTACAATCGAACAGACCGGCTCAAAGGGTTCGGCGCCGGTGCCGTCTGCCTCGTCCGCGAGGAGCTGCGCGGCGTCAGTCTTGGTCTCGTCAACATCGCCTCCGAGCTGCACGGGATGCAGTTCGGCTTGGTAAACTGGGCCGGCAACAACCCGCCGTCGCGGCGGCTTCTTCCTTTGATGAACTGGCACCGGGGAACGTAGCGGCTGCAATGCACAATGAGCTTCTCAACAACCTCGTCGTCATCTTCGCCGTCGTGGCGGCGCGGGCGCTCCTTCTCCGGCGCGTTGGCCTACCGTCGATCGCCGGGTCAGGCAGATCCTTGCCGGGAGAGCGTGCCTCGTGAGTCGCAGAGTCTCCGTCATCATTCCAGCCTACAATGCGGCCGGCTTCATCCGCGCCGCCCTCGACAGCGTCTGCGCCCAGACCGTCCTGCCCGATGAGATCCTCGTCATCGACGATGGCTCGACCGACGGGACGGCCGGGGAGGTTGCCGACTTCGGGCGCACAGATCTGGTTCGGTACATTCACCAGAAGAACCTCGGTGTGTCCGGCGCGCGCAATGCCGGTCTCGATCTGGCCACGGGTGACTGGATCGCCTTCCTCGACGCGGACGACGTCTGGCTGCCGCCGCGCCTGGAGCTTGCCCTGGCGGTGGCGGATCGGTATCCCGACCTGCTCTGGGTGGGCGCGGCGTCCGACGAGGTTCCGCTGACCAAACCACCCGTCCGACGCGGCGCCAGCGCCCGCGCGCTTACGATGTTGGTGGACGGCTGCGTCTTCGAGAATATCTTCGAGGTGTTCCATCGCGACTGTCTCTTCTTGCCCTTGACGATGTTCCTGCACCGCCGGTGCTTTGAGGAGGTGGGGCGCTTCGACCCGGGCCTCCTGCATCGCGAGGATGTCGATCTCTGGGTGCGCATAGGTCTGCGCTACCCCCGCGTCGGCTACGTGACTGAGCCGCTGGGGCGGTACATCCGCCGGCCGGAGTCGCTTACGAACCGGCTCGCTCCCATGAGCACCCTCGACATGGTGCGCCACCTCCGCCGGCGCGCCGGTGAGGTGCCGAACGGGGAGCGGATCCTGCGTCCCTATGCACTCTGGATGACCCGGGAGGCCTGCAAGGTATGGCTGCATCAGGGAGCTCGCACGGAGTTGCGCGCCGCCTTTGAGGAGTTCCCTGATTGGATCCCCGCGCGATGGAATGCTTCACTGCGGTTGCTGGCGAGCTTGCCGGCGTTCGCCGGGAAAGGACTCGCGCGGCTCCTGCGGGCGAGGCTGCGCGTGCTCGGAAGGAGCCGCGCCGGTCCACGGTGACCGCGGCGGTCGGAAATCATTTTGACGCACGATGTCCGCCACCGTACGATCGTGCCTGTTCTGCTCTTTCGCCGTGGCTGCTCAGGTAGCCGGAAGTCAGAGTTCAGAAGCCAGAGCCAGAATGAGGACGCTCCTCTGCGAGACTTGAAGACTCGGCGGTGTGGCAAGAGCCCCATTTGTCTGTGCAGGGGGTCTATCGTTTGTGTCGGACACTCCAGGACCTGAGAATGCCGCCCTTTGCGCCGTCAGAAGACCGCTATATTGCTCGGAGGGGACAGCCAAATGGAAAAGCGGGCACTGATCACCGGCATCACCGGTCAGGACGGGTCCTACCTGGCGGAACTCCTGCTGGGCAAGGGCTACGTTGTTCACGGCGTCATACGCCGCAGCAGCTCGTTCAACACCGACCGCATCAATCACATCTATTGTGACCCCCACGATGCCGAGGGGCGGCTCTTCCTGCACTATGGCGACCTCGTCGACGGCACGGGATTGCGCGAAATCCTCACCCGCGCGAAGCCCGACGAGGTTTACAACCTCGGTGCCCAGTCGCACGTGCACGTCAGCTTCCAGCAGCCGGTTTACACGGTGCATACCGATGCCTTGGGAACCATCAACCTCTTGGAAGCGATCCGCGACACACACTTGCCCGTGCGGTTCTACCAGGCCTCCAGCAGCGAGATGTTCGGCAAGGTGGCCGAGATCCCGCAGACCGAGCGCACCCCTTTCCACCCCCGAAGCCCTTATGCCTGCGCCAAGGTTTTCAGCTACTGGCAGACCGTTAACTACCGAGAGAGCTACGACATGTTTGCGGTCAACGGTATCCTCTTCAACCACGAAAGCCCACGCCGCGGAGAGACGTTTGTCACCCGCAAGATCACCCGTGCCGCCACCCGTATCAAGGAAGGCCTTCAGAAGAAGCTCTACCTCGGCAACATGGACGCCAAGCGCGACTGGGGCTTTGCCGGCGATTATGTCGAGGCGATGTGGCTCATGCTCCAGCAAGACAAGCCCGACGATTACGTCGTCGCCACCGGCCAGACCCACAGCGTGCGGGAGTTCGTTGAGGAGGTCTTTGGGATCCTCGGTTTGGACTGGAACAAGCACGTCGAGATCGATCCCAGATATTTCCGGCCGGCAGAGGTGGATTGCCTGCTCGGCGACGCCGGCAAGGCACATAGTCTGCTAGGCTGGGAACCGCGCGTTACCTTCAAGGAATTGGCGAAGCTGATGACCGAGGCCGACTGGCAGATGGCCAAGCGAGAACGCCTGCTGGCAGACTCCGGACTGGCTGAGAGGCCGTAACCCCAAGGAGCAACAATGGCCGTCAGCCAGAAGGACCTGATCGCGATCACTGGGGGAGAGGGTTTCGTCGGCAGCTTCCTGAGGGAAAAGCTGCGTGAAGCCGGCTACAACAACCAGTTCATCGTCCGCGTCGAGGACTTTGACCTGACCAGGGAACTCGACGTGGAGCGGCTGTATCGGCAGGTGAAGCCGGACGTCGTGATCCATCTGGCCGCCGCCGTCGGCGGGATCGGCGCGAACCGCGAGAACCCGGGGCGGTTCTTCTACGTCAATCTCGCAATGGGACTGCACCTCATCGAGCACGCCCGTCGCGTCGGGCTCAAGAGATTCGTGCAGGTCGGGACGGTTTGCGCCTATCCGAAATGCGCGCCGGTGCCGTTCAAGGAGAAGGACCTTTGGAACGGCTACCCCGAGGAAACCAACGCCCCCTACGGCATCGCCAAGAAAGCGCTGCTGGTCATGTGCCAATCCTATCGCCGGCAGTACGGGATGGACGCGGTCTACGTACTGCCGGTGAACATGTACGGCCCGCGCGACAACTTCAATCTCGGCGCCAGCCACGTGATCCCGGCTCTGGTCCGCAAGTGCGTCGAGGCTCGGGATCGCGGCGACAAGCAGATCCTCGCCTGGGGCACCGGGTCGGCCAGTCGCGAGTTTCTCTACGTCGAAGACTGCGCCGACGCGCTGGTGCATGTGATGTCGCGCTATGATTCGCCCGAGCCGCTGAACATCGGTACCGGGCGGGAGATCACGATCAAGAACCTCACCGAGCTGATCGCAAGGCTGGTCGGCTTCGAAGGTCAGATCGCCTGGGACCCAAGCAAGCCCGACGGCCAGCCGCGGCGATGTCTCGACGTCTCGCGAATCGCGGCCGTCCTCGGATGGCAGGCAACGACCTCGCTGGAGGTCGGGCTGCAGAAGACCATCGACTGGTTCCAGAACCACCGCGATTCGTTCACCGACCGCGTCGTGTGACAGGCCGAGGCGGTTCATCCGCCACATCAGGGACCGGCACCCGGGTCTGATCGATGTGCACGCAAAACAGCCCGAGCCGTAGATGGCCCGGGCCGTTTCTGTTTCGCTTCCGACTTGTTGTGGTCCCGGAGTCCCTTGGCCAGCCGAAGACCGGGTCTGGGCCGGCGCGGCGACCACACTAGCCAGGGCTAGGGAGCGAGAATGTTGGGGCCGCAACCTGACTTCCAGGCCGTCCGACCATGGGCGTGCGGGCAGCCGGTGCCGTGGGTCATCCCGGCGCCGGCCTTCCAGGCCGTCCGGCTGCTGTCCATCCCGGAGCGGCGATTCATGGCAGAGCCACAGCCGGAACGGCCGCCGCAGGTCATGGCCCGGTGGCCCCCGCCGCGGTGGTCATCGCAAACCAAGTCGGCCACACTGGCGCGCGGGGCGGGGCCGCGGTACCAGATGTTGGACGTGTCGTGGGAGACGTGCATAGCCCGGCTGCCGCCGGACCCGCAATTCAGCATGGATTCGCAGTTTGCCGGGGATCCGCAGTTCGGCATCGACCCGCAGTTTGCCTTGGAGCCGCAGTTTGCCTTGGAGCCGCAATTCGCCTTGGAGCCGCAATTCGGCATGGAGCCGCACGACCTGCCTGCTCCGGCACTCATCCCCTTACAGCAGGCGGCCTTTGTCATCGCACTGCCACCAGCCGCTGCCTGGCCGCGGCAATCTGCCTTTACGGCCTGACCACAACCACCGGCCGACATCTGCTGCGCCGGGCGGTTGCCCCCCTTGTTGCCGCCATGTTTCCCACATGACTTGCCGCCCGCCAGGGCTGGGCCGCCAGCGAGGAACGCCACAGCCACCATTGATACAATCCAGCGCCTCATGATCCTTCTTCCTCCTGCGGGCCCGTGCTTTGCCACCCGCTAGTGCATGTAGAATGTCTTGGTTCGCCACCGGTCGAGCCGGACAGTCCGGACATTTTATCGTCTTTCCGGCTCCATTGCCACCGCTTCTTCCGATCTTCTGATCTTCCGGTCCTTCCGATCCTCCTGGAGATCTCGCCCAAAGCGCGCCGCGAGGATCCCGCCGTGTAAATCGGGCACATTTCAACCCGCATGGACATGCTTTGTTCCCTGACGAAATCCTGCATCGCTCCGACTTCCGGAAAACAACGGCATGAGACCCTCCTTCTTTCCGAAGCGGGTGAACACGGCCCGGCCGATCAGAGCTCCGATGACTGCGACGGCTTTCGTGCATCTTACGCCCGGCATTGTGCTGTCCTACTTCGCCGGGGGGGCGGGGCCACACGCCGGCCGGGCGATCTTCCTCGGCGACCCCGGCCGAGTTGCGTGGTCGTCGAGGAGGTAGGCACCGTCATCGCGACATCGCTCCCCGACTGGTGGGTGAAATGACCCATGTCACTCCGGTTGAACGCAGCCACCTCGCGGAACACCATCGCACCCGGTTGGATACCGGCGGCGGCGGCCATGCCGTGTGTACAAACACCATGCTCGCCCGCGCCCAAAGCACAGGTCGGCAGGAAATTTCCACAACTACGCGAGCGGACTTGTGGACCTGGCCGGGGACGGCGCGCTATCTTGTCCGACCATGCAGACGAAAACGGTGACCGACAAAGCGGCTGAAAGAGCGGCCGACAGACTGGACGACCCAATGACCGCCAGGGCGTCCGACACAGGGACCGACGGCTTGATCATGCCGACTCCGCCGCGATCCTCGGACTTCAAGGCCCTTTACTTGAAGCTCGAGCGCACGCTCGACAACATCGAGCGGATCGAGGAAAGCACGGTGCTGCTTGAGACTGTCTTACAGATCCTCGTGCGCGACTTCCGCGACGACCTCGGGTTCGAGATGGGCCGACTCTACCGAAGCGAAGGGCTGGACTACTATCTCTGCTGTGCATTCGGAGGATCGTGGCCGATGCCGATCGGCTACCGAGTACCGCGCGAACACCCACCGCATGTCCGAACGCTCGCCGACGGTCTTCTCATCATGCGGAAGGGCGATCCCGGCTACGACGAGCAGATCGCCACGGCGATCGGTGTCGGCACCACGTTCGCGGCCATCGCCGTCGGCCCCGGCAACACGCACGTCCTTGTCTTTTCGGTCGACGGCGAGATCAACGAGGAGCAGGTGCTGTATTCGCTCTCGGCGGTCCGGCATGTCATCAACATGAAACTGCAGCAGGGGAAACTCGCCGGACTCCTCGAGGAGGCGCGGACTATTCAGGAGAGCCTGATGCCATCCGGCTCTCCGCAGGTCGCCGGGTATGAGATACACGGATACTCGCGTTCCGCCGAAGTGGTGGGTGGCGATCTCTACGACTACCTACCGCGCCGCGATCGACTCCTCGGTGTCGCCATCGGCGACGCCTGCGGTCACGGATTACCCGCGGCGCTCCTGGCCCGTGATGTCATCACCGGCCTGCGGATGGGGATGAATGAAAAGTCCAGGGTGTCCAGGACCGTCGAGCGTCTCAATCGCGTGATTCACCGCGCAGCGCTCTCCAACAAGTTCATCTCGCTGTTCTACGGCGAGTTCGGGCCCGGCGGAGCGCTGGTCTACTGCAACGCCGGCCACAACCCGCCGCTGCACCAGCACGGCACCACTCTCCGACCGCTGGAGCGCGGAGGTCTTATCCTCGGTCCGAGTCCGGCCGCGCGCTACGCGCAGGGTCGGACGTGTCTGCAAAGCGGAGACGCGGTGGTGTTGTACACCGATGGGCTGATCGAGCGTGAGGACACACGCGGCAAACAGTACGGCCTCGCAAGGTTGAAACGGCTCCTGCGAGGCATGCCGGAAATGTCTGCGCGGAAGAGAGTCGAGGCGATTGTCGGCGATTCGGATCGGTACGCCGAGGGCGTCGCTCAGCAGGACGACATGACCGTCGTGGTTGTCCGACGCACCTGAGAGGCCGGAGTTCAGGCTCAAGGGAACCCGCTGTCGGGTGCGGGCATGGATAGCCGTCCCCATGAACAACAACGCACCGGTGGCGCTTCGGCGCAGCAAGAAGAGGAAGGGCCGGTCGCAGACGAAGGGAGCCGGAGTCGCTGAGATGGAAGCCACCACCACCGTTAGACCATCTCCAAGGCCACGACCCCCGGCTCGGCAAGCCTCGTCCAGGCGCACCCGAGACCGTCCACCGGCTCGGAAGAGACGGCCCGCAAGCCGGGTCCCTCACCGATCCACAGTGCGTGATATCCAGGCTGACTCCTCGCCGGGTGCCGACAGGCTGCCGCCAGTACCCGATCGGTGGTAGCCACGAGACAGTGTAAGGCCGTGAAATCCTTCGGCACGGCGATCGTTGCCGCGAGCGAGGCCTCGGGTGTCGTCCGCTCGAACTGCGATGGCGAGATGGCAGCGGCCCCCACCGTGTCCACGTTGACCGTTCTGTCTGCGCGGGCTTGCGCCACCAACTCCTCGCGCGCTGCCAACTCCCCCAGAAAGTGATGGAACAAGCTCTCCGAGTCGGTTCCTCCCGCTGGGGCCATCCCCGGCGCCGTGCGCAACCCGTTGAGATTGTCCAGTGCACCATTGTGGCAAAAGGCCCAGTCACGGCCGAGGAAGGTGGCGGGAAATGGGTGCGTGTTCTTGGTGCTGATGCTCCCAGGTTGCGAGGCCTTCCGGGCGTGAAGAAGCAGGATGTTGGTCTGGAGCGGATCGATGCGCTCCACCCAGTCGTCCAGCAGCACCGAAATTGTTCGCCGAACCGTGCGTAACCGACCGTCCTGCGTCCAGGCCATGCCCCAGCCGTCGGTGTGACGGAACGACGCACCGCGCGATCTGTATTCGTGATCGTGGGCCGGGTTGTCGTTGGCGGCCATCCTCAGAAGCGCCCGGCGAAGGGCCGCCGGCTCGAACCGGCCCACGGCGGCGATCATGCGGCACACGATGCTGCCTCCTGTGGCGCAGCGCTGCCTGTCGACCACCTCACCAGGCGTACGCCTCCGGCGCGGCGTTGCCGGGGCCGGGCCAAATCTCGTCGAGTCGCAGAAGCGTCTGCTCGGTGAGTTCCATCTCCAGTGCGGCATAGCAGTCCGTGAGCTGCGAGATGGTGCGTGGCCCGATGACCACTGAAGTCACACCGGGCTGGGCCAAGAGCCACGCGAGCGACACAGTCGCCGGTGACTCACTCACTTCGCTGCAGAATGCCTCATAGGCTGCAAGCGCCGCCTGGTGTATCTCGATGCGCTGTTTCGCCATGTCGTTCGTCCGGCGGCCCGTCGCTCCGCCTCGACCGCCAAGAATCCCGCCGGCCAGTGGACTCCACGGAAGGAACCCCAAGCCCAGGGCCCGGCAGGCGGGCAGTACTTCCAACTCGATCCGCCGCTCGGTCAGGTTGTAGAGCGATTGCTCGGAGACGAGGCCGAGGAAGTGGCGCTTGTCGGCGGTGTTCTGGGCACAGGCGATGTGCCAGGCCGCGAAGTTGCTGCTGCCGCAGTAGAGCACCTTCCCGTGCCGGACGAGAATCTCCATCGCCTGCCAGATCTCCTCCCAGGGCGTGTCGCGGTCAACATGGTGCATCTGATACAGGTCGAGGTGGTCGGTCCGCAGACGGCGCAGGCTTTCCTCACAGGCACGGCGGATGTGGTAGGCGGAGAGACGCCCCTCGTTGGGCCGGTTGCCCATCCGCCCAAAGACCTTGGTGGCGAGAGCGACCCGCTCGCGCCGTTCGCCGCCCTGGGCCAGCCAGCGACCGATGATCTCCTCGGTGGCCCCCTTCCCCGCGCTCCCGCCATAGACATCGGCGGTGTCGAAGAAGTTGATCCCATCTTCCAGTGCCCGGTCCATCACGGCGAAGCTTTCTGCTTCATTCGCCAGGGGTCCGAAGTTCATCGTTCCGAGGCAGAGGCGGCTGACTTTGAGGCCGGTGCGGCCGAGGCCGGCGTATTCCATCGGGAACCTCCCTGGCGGGCGTCGCGCGCCCGGTGCGTCAAGGCCGATCGTGGAAGAGCTTGGCCGGCCGAGTCTTCTTGAACGTCGGGCCGACGAGATCGACGCCACAGTATCCGGTCGGTGTGGCCGGCACGTCAACCGGAGGTGGGTGCGGCGCATCCAATGAGGGTCGTCGAAAAGGAGACCCCATGAGCAGGCTGGCGGTGTTGATTGCCATGGTGGGCATCGTCCTCGGGTGCGGAAACGCGTCCAAGCAGGCGAGCGAAGGAGTTGTGCGCATGCCGGTCCCAGAAGAGGCAAAGGATCGCAGGGAGTCCGGACCGTCGGTGCGGGTGTACTCGGTCGAAACCGGAAGTGTCGTCGAGCTTCCGGCGGCGGTTCTGACAGACGCCGAGTGGAGGGAGCGACTCACGCCCGAGCAGTACCAGGTGATGCGTAAGGCGGGGACTGATGCTGCCTTCACCGGGGCGTACTGGAACCACCACGCCGATGGGCGCTACACCTGCGCTGGGTGCGGGGCCGATCTCTTCACCTCCAGCACCAAGTTCGACTCGGGGTGTGGCTGGCCGAGCTTCTACGCGCCGGTCGACAGTCTGAATGTCACTTTCCGCCCAGATCGTTCTCACGGGATGGAACGGACCGAAGTCCTTTGCCGCCGCTGCGGCGCGCATCTCGGCCATGTGTTCGACGACGGCCCGGCCCCCACGGGGCAACGTTATTGCATAAACTCGGCGGCGCTCGGGTTCAAGGGGGAAGAGCGGGATTCAGCCGGGATCGGGAACTGAGACTCCGGATTCCGGTTGCCGGTCCCGAACCCTCGGAATGTCAAGTCGAAGCCCCTGATGGCGCCGGTCCGTGCGTCCGGGACACGCTCGGCTGCATCTCCTGTCGCGAAGTGCCGGTCGTGATCAACGGGCCGTGCATCACGGCGGTGAGGGAGATCGAGACCCTCCCCACGCGCGTCGTGCTCGGTCAGGGGAGACCCAACCTTTGGACGGCTCCGTGACGATCAATTTCGCTCTGCCGCGGGCGGGGCGGGCCGCGATGAGGGTCTACTTCTATCGTCTGAGTTTCGGTGATCAGAGCCTGACGAATCGCGTGGTCTTGGTTCGGTGATACGGAACGACGCTAGTCCGGGCCGGGTCAAGGCACTGATTCGGGGGCTGCCTTCTTTCCGTCGCGTCAGCGGTTGGGGTCCATGAGCTTCAGCTCGAAGCTGCTCTGAGCATTGCACTCGTGCCGGAGCAGATCCGACGCCACGCGGCCTTCGGAGGTCTGCCGGACGTAGACTTTCGTGAGCGGCGCGCACGTGGCCGCGCCCGAGAGTTCCCAGGCCAGCTCCGTCGAACTCTGGCGGGTCAGGTTCAGGGCGCCTCCCTCGCAGATGTAGACGTTCTCTGAGCCCGGCCCGGAGAAGATCCATCGGCTTTCGGCGGACCACGACTGCACCTGCAGGGTTGCCGGGTTGAGCACGACCCGAAAGTGCCCCTTGTAACGCGTCCCGGTGCCGGTCTCGGTGGAGTCCCAGGCCACTGAGTAGGTTGAACCCACGAACCGGCCCGGAGGCACGCTAAAGAAGTTCAAGTCCTGCCTGGGGACGTCCCACGGGTTCCTGCCGTCTCCCCCCCAGAATGCGTGGTAGGTCAGGGTCAACCAGCCGAAATGGAAACGGCTCAGGTCGATCCCCCGAACGACCCGCAGTTTGAGGGTGACCGGGGACGTACCGGTGTAGCCTGCTGAACTGTCGCGGCGGTTGGAGACCAGGATGATCAGCTTGGAACCCTGCTCGGTGAGTTGCCGCAGCCCCGTGACCCTGAGGCTGTCAGCCGCCTGTCCCAGCGGGACCAAAGCGCTGGCGTCCGGCATGCTGAAGGCGGAAATGGAACACTCCCCGCCGGTGATGTGCACATCGAGGATCGAGGAGCTGTCGATCTGGGGGTCGTCCAGGCGCACCAGGTAGATCATCCCTGAGAGGTCTGGAAGCTGGGCTTGGAAGGTGTGCAGAGTGTCGTCGGCAGAAGTGATGCGGAACATGCCCGCCCTCTCTCGTTCGACGATCCCGGGCGTGACGTCGCGATAGACCCGCCCACGCACCAAGTCGTGCAGGTACTCCCACCACCAGCTCTTCCTGGGGGTGCGCAGGTTTCCGCGCACGGCCTCGACCGGATTCACGCCGCCCTGGATGGCCCGGTAGGCCTGGGAGACGAAGGCGGAGTCTCCGCGCTGCGTGAGGAAGCGGATCATGGAGGACAGTCCGTAGCCGTGGAAAGCGTCGCCCACGCGCAGTCCGGCCGTCAGGCCGCCCAGGGGAGTCAGCTCGTTGTTCTGTCGCACGCTGGAGCAATACCCGGGATCGGCGTGAAAGCCGGACTCGCACCAGACCGAGGTAGCCTCGTCCAGCCAGTACTGCGGTCCGCCGCCGCTCGCCTGGTCCCAGCCCGATCGCGGGTCGTAGAGGCCCTGCACCATGTGGAGGAATTCGTGTGCCGCGGTGACACGCATCTCGGCGACGTTGTCCATCCGTAGGGCGTTGAATTCGAGGGTGCCGTAGTTCACTCCCAGGATGGAGGCCGAGTAGTATCCGTCGACCGTGGGGGCGAGGTTCACCACGGAGACCGACACGGGCCACCTCGTGCGGGCCTCGTAGCGGAAACCCAGTTGCTGGTGCCTGTCATAGGCTTCCTCGAGATTGGCGCCGAGACCCGCCAGTTGCTCGGCCGTGAGGGTGGTCAGAGGGGTCCAAAGGCGGAAGTGCCCTGCGGGGGTCGTGTGCTCCCGGTCGATGCGCGAGGCCAGGAGGCGGACCGCGGCGATCGGGCGATCGAGGGATCCGCGCTTCCCACCGGGCGGCACGCCGGTCTCGATTCGGCCCTGGATCCAGCCGGAGGAATCGGCGGCATCGACGACGCTCCAGGCCGTGAGCTTCTGCCCCTGACTCGGAGAAAAGGCATCGACGCCCAGCACGATCAACGCACCATCCGCCGGGTCTGCGGTGCGACGCAGGCGAACCGCCAGGGGCGCGGCGAAGTCCACGGGCAGCCCCTCCAGACGGTATCGGGACGAGACCGGAGTGCACGCGACCGAGTCCGCCCCGGTGTCGGCGTAGAGCTTCAAGTCCGCCGCGGCCCCGAACGCCCCCGGCGGTACGGAGAGCACGAACCCGTCCGACCGGAGGTCGCCTCCATCCGGTCCCACGGTGGCCGACGCGAGGGTCGCCGAGCCGGGAGGAAGGACCGTGATGGGGTTCCGATCATGTGTACACGACGCCGCGAGCACCGCGATAGCGATCAGAACGATGGTATGCGACCGGGCCATGTCCAACCTCCTCTAGCCGGGCTGCTCCACGCGGGGCCTTCCACCCGGCCCTTGATAGTCCGACGGGAACTGTAGGCGCAGTTCCCCCTCCTGTCCAGTTGTCAGGACGTGATCGAGTATCTGCAGGAGGAGAGCCGGATCCTACGGGAACACGTGGCTTCAAGCCAGCCGGGCGACGATGTCCTCCACGCGGGTGAACACCTCCTGCGGAGAGAGGGCCATGAGTGACTCCACGCTGTTGAAGCCCCACGAGACAGCCCCGAAGGCGATGTGTTCGCTTCTGGCCGCCTCGAGGTCTCTCGCCTCATCTCCGATGTAGATGGCCCGACTGCGGTGGCAGTGGGCCTTGCGCAGGACTTCGTGCAGCTTGTGGCGCTTGCCGAACATCGACACACCGCAATGAAAGTGGGCGATGAGGGCAGTGTTCTCTTCGCCCAGAACCTGGCGGACTATGCTGTCGGAGTTGGAAGTCACCAGGGCTATCGTGATTCCGTTCGTTGCCAGACCGCGCAGGAGCTCGTCCACCCCGGGGAAGAGCGGAACACTCGCCACGCTTTTCGCCATGAGCGCCTGATAGCTTCGGCCGACCAGAGGCATCTTCCACAACGGGAGACCGACGTGATGCAGCATCTTCATCGCGTCGTACGCGCGAAACTTCTCGATCTCGCGGAGGTCGATCGGCTGAAAGTCGTGTTTCTGGGCCAGGGTATTCACAACGCTGACAAAGAAGGGGAGGGAGTCGGCCAGCGTGCCGTCGAAGTCGAAGATGGCGAGATCGTACTTCATGGTGCGCCCCTGCCCTGCTCTGCCCCTGCCTTGCCCGGCCGTGCGCGGTGGATCGGGTCTGCGGCCCGGCCACAGAATAGCGGCCACCGAGGCCATTCCCTGAGCGGCAAAGACCGTATCATACCCTATGCTGCCAGTCCCGTGCTGGATGGATCAGAGGACTTTGGACCATGATTCAGAGAAACACCCGCTTCAGATCGATCCTCTCCTGCTCCGCGTCGAGGATCGCCGTAATCGCCTCACGTTCCGCGGCATTCCCCTCCTCCCGCGACAGGTCGACCTGTTCCGGCAACGGCTCGTGCGTGCACGGATCCAGGAGCCGCACCAGAGGCCGGCGACACTGTCCAGGCGCCTGCGGCGACGAAACCACGACACCTACCCGGCCGCTCCGCAGCCGCACCACCGAGCCCACCGGGTAGACCCCGACCAGGTTGACGAAAAGTCTCACCAGCACGGAATCGAACTTGGTTCCGGCCAGCGAGAGCAGGTAGGCCAGCGTTTCGTCGTGCGACTGAGCGCGCTTCCGGTAGACGCGTTTGGCGCTGAGGGCATCGAAGCAGTCGGCGATGGCGACGATGCGCCCGAAGAGGTGGGGACGATACGGCTCCGCGAGCTTGGGATATCCCTGCCCCATGCCGTCGCAGTTCATGTGGTGTTCGAAGCAACCCACCATCGCGGGGTAAAGCTGTTGGCTCAGCCCGCCGAGCCGGAGCAGCTCCCTCACTCCCAGGTGCGGGTGGCGCTGGATCTGGGCGGACTCCTCGGGCGTGAGGGCGTCCCCCTTTCCGAAAATCCCGGCCGGCACCACGGCCTTTCCGAGATCGTGGAGGAGCGCGGCGATCCCGAGGTCGACCAGTTGAGCTCGGTCGAGTCCCAGCCGTTTGCCCAGTCCCACCGAAAGGACACATACATTGACCGAGTGGAAGAAAGCGAAATTGTCGTGGGCCTTGAGCGTGGTCAGCCCCAGAATCGCGGACTCGCCTTCGAGCACCACCTCCACCAGCGATTGCACGGTGCGCTTGGCGTGGCGGAGGGGAAGCGGCTCTCCCTGCTGCGCGCCGCGGTAGTAGGCCCGGTGCACGGCGAGGGCCGTGAAGAACGCGCTTCGACAGCGATCCCGCAACCCGTGAGCTGCGGGCGCCCCGAAGCCGTCTTCCATCTCCATGCCGGTAGTTCTGAAGGGGAGCCGCGGGCCGCGCTTCGCCTGGTCCTGGTCGTTCCCCCCCGCCCCGGCTTTGCCCATTGGCGTTTCCTCATCCGCGTCTCCCGGCCCCACGCCGACGCCGCCCTCGGGAAACATGACGACGGCCGCCGCATCCTGATCCCGCGGACCGCCCGCGCCCAGCCCTTTCGGTTGGGCCAGCATGAACGGTGAGCCGGCAGGACGGGTCTCGGCGTACAATCTGTGAAAGCAGTCCTCGCCCCCCTCGTGGTGGCGCCCCAGCGACTCCAGGAGGGCCGTGACCTGTGCCTCGGTCGTGGCGATCGACAGCGAGATCGACCCGATTCCGCGGCGGGTCAGCTCCTGAACGACGATCCCGACCATGCGTTCGTCCGATCGGGGCAGACGCAGGCGCTGCGAGCCGAAGTAGATGAAATCCTCGACCACCCGCAGTTCGCTCCCGCCGTTGCGGAGCACCCCCTGGTTGAGGGCCCGCGCCAGGCCCTTCACGGCCGCCACCGCGACCTGGTTTTGGGCGCCGTGGCTTCGAAAGGTCCGCAGTGCCAGCAGGAAGGTGCGCGCAATCTCCCGCCCGATCGCCTGCAGCTCGTCGTCTTCCGGTGCGGGCAGCGTGACGCGCAGTGGCTCGCTCATCGGGCCTCCTCTGATCCACCGAAGGACGCGAGCGGCCCCGGTGCCGGCATACTAAGGGCGGCTCGGGCGGCTTCCCGCACGGGTGCCGATCGGTCCCCCCGCAGCTTCTCCAAGGCGGCCCTGGCTTCCGCACCACCGGCAACCCCGAGGGCCCGGCAGAGGCAGGCGCGCACCGGGTCCGGGTGGCGAGGCTTGAGCAGCGACTTCTGCTCGATGAGTTTGTGCAGATAGGCGACCGCCTCCGTGCGCCCGGCATAGGCATAGGCTTCATAGAACGCGGCGCGCTCCGAGAGATCTCTGCGCTCGAACTCCTTGGACTCCAGGACCGTCGCGAGACGAGGCAACGCACGCGGACCACTCGCCGCGAGTGCTCGGGCCGCCCACAGGCGAAGTCCGGGATCATGATCTGCAAGGGCATTAGAGAGAAAGAGCATGGCCGCCGATCCGCCGGACCGGGACACGGCCGTCAGGACCTGCTTGCGCACGCGGACGTCCACGTGGTGCGCGGCCAGCCGTAGGAGCTCGATCGATTCCGGGTTTCCGATCTCCCCGAGGATCAACGCCACGTTGCGCACCAAGTACCATCGGCGGTCCTGCATGTAGGGAGCGAATAGGGTTACGTGGTCCCGGCCCTTGGCGGCCAGCAGATCGATCAGGCGCCGCCGGGCCCGGGCGGTCTCCAGGCGACCGAGAACCTCACAAAGTGTCGAGATGGCGGCGGGGGCAAGCGTCTGCATCAGCCCCGGCAGGCTATCGAGGGCTCTGCTCTTCGCCTCGTCGAGGGAACGGACCCACGCCTGCAGCGCGGACTCCTCCAACTCCAGGGCCAGCGCCCGATCGAGGGACCGGCACACGCCCGGTGGCGGCGCCGGGGTTCGGTCCCGCAGATCGCGCAGCATCCCCGTCAACTCGGTCGTGGAAGCGAATTCCTCCTGGCGCAGGAGGGCCACGAAAGCCGAGCGGACAATCTCCACGAGGTCGACCAGCGCGGGTTCATCCATCTCTAGGGACAAGGTCTCACGCACAATGCGCAGGAAGTCGGCCCGCTGAGCGCGGGGATCCGCAGGCGGCTCCAACTCGCCGCGGAGAGCCTGCAGGGCCTCGGGAGATATTTCGAACAGTGCCGCCTCGTCGCTATCGTCCGGCCCGTTCCATACTTCGTCGAGGGCGGTCTCCGCAGCGGCTCTACCCGGGGCCGGTCTCGATGCCCCGGTCGTCTCGACGACTGTCTCCGCGATCGCCGCACCCGTGAACTCGTCGGGGATCTCGAAGGGGTCGAACATCTCCTCCCTCGCCACAAGTTCATCGATGGCGAGGTGGCGGATGTGCGGGAAGTGGCGGGACCAAAGCAGCGTCGCGAGGTCCTCGTCCCCGGAGTCGCGCTTGATCTCCGCGAGGACGAGGATCTCCAGGAACTCGTGCAGTTCGTCCGGCGAGATACCGGCGTGGAAGGAGAGGTGACGCAAACCATCCCAGTAGAGCCGCCCCGGCACCATCTCCTCTCGGTTTTCCTGCTCGAAGACAATCTCTCCGCCGAACTCGATGTGCGCCTTACCGACGAGGAAGTTGACCGCGGGCGCGGAGAGCAAGGCGTCCTCCAGGGCCTGGAAGAACTCATCCGTGAACCGAAGGCGCAGTCGGTTCTCCGGTGGGTAGAGTCGGCACGCCTTCGCGGCGTGCGAGAACGTCATGGCGATCCGGCGGGCCTGCGCTGCGGTCGCCGTATCCGCACCGACGGGGCGAGTCGGCTCGCCGAAGCCCTCAATGAGGACTAAGTCGCCCGGGTGCGAGGTCGTGGCGCCCGGAGGCGTCGGGTGGTTGTCGGGCGTGTCCTGTTCGTGGTCGTCCATGCCTCATCCGCTGTAAAGACGGGAGGTTATTCTCCCTGATGCGGTTATCGGCTTGTCGATAAAGCTTCTTTACGGGTGCGACATCATCCCCCGCGTCCCGTGACTACCCGTAGATCGCGTTCAGGAATCCCCAACAGGGCACCTTGGTGGGAACGGTCCCGGGAGGAACCCGCGGTTGACATGAACAACGTCTCGCTCGGACTTCCTCAGGCCCGGAAGATCCGTCTCGAATCCGGCTCTACCGGGAGACACACTTCCTCTACGGCCGGGCTCGGGGTCTCCGGCTCATCATGGCGAAGCGGGCCTTGCGAGGCGTGCTGCCCACGCGGTTGAGTCTGCCTGTTGCACCGGGCCAAAAGCGGCACTTAGACTGTCGGCCGAGGTGGCTCGGGCAACGGTTCAGGGCGCTGCCGTATCGTCGTCGTCATCGGGTTTCATGTTCCAGGGAGGGTGGCCATGCGGTTCTCATTCTCAGTCGGCGGTGGTGGTTTGCCTGCGGTTCTTTTGTGCTTGCTCATCATCGGTCCGGCTGTTCCCACGGCAGTGCAGGCGTTCCAGCCTTCTTCCGAGGCCGCAAAGTACGAGGTCGATCGGCGCGGGGAAGTGTCGTCATCGATCCGTCTCCAGGATGAAAAGGCCATCGGGGCCGCCCTTTCGCGATCTCCGGCGTGGACCGAGTTCGTCGCCCGCCATCCGGGATGGGTGGCCCGCTGGGACGTGACGTCGCGCGTGCCGGAGCGCCTGCAGGGTCCGCCCGAGGCGATTCCGGGCTTTGCCTTGGTGGACACGAGCAACGCCGAGGCCGCGGCCCGCGCCTTCCTGCGCGGAGAGGCCCTGCCCTGGGTCCCGGCGGATGAGCTGGCCTGGGTGCGGACGGTCGGCGACCGCGGCGGCATTTGGGTTCACTTCCAGCAAGCGCATGAGGGTGTCTTGGTCTGGAACAGCCGGGTCAGCCTGCGCCTCAGCCGCCAGGGGAAAGTTCTTCTGGTGACCAACCGCACGTACTCCGAGGTGCCGTCGCCCTCCACCTTCCGGATGGCGCCGTCTGCCGCCATGGAGGCGGCTCGGGACGGACTTCCCGGCACGTCGGCCTCCCCGGGTGACCCGATCCTGACCTTTCTGCCGATTCGGAGGTTGGATCGTTACGAACAGCGCCTGACGTGGCGGTACGAGTTCCGCACCCAGGATCCTCCGGGTGCGTGGGTCAGTTTCGTGGATGCCGGAGACGGCACGCTCCTGTGGCGATACA
Organism: Candidatus Eiseniibacteriota bacterium; assembly: GCA_903844735.1. Classification (GTDB taxonomy): domain Bacteria; phylum Eisenbacteria; class RBG-16-71-46; order CAIMUX01; family CAIMUX01; genus CAIMUX01. The sequence goes on along the minus strand of CAIMUX010000067.1, from coordinate 37,536 downwards.
ACAATATTAGGTTTGGCGAGGTTCACGGGCACGTCTCCGGATTGGTGGAGCCGCTCACGGCCGACGACGTACTAGAGAATCGTCCTTTCCCACACCTGGGGGTCACGTGTTTTCCCTCCGGGGCCGGCTCGGTGGAGACCGTGACGGATGCCGCCGGTAACTTTTCCTTGGTTACGACCGGGGATGTCGGGCGCACAGCGCAAGTCGGCTTGCGCGGTCCATACGGCGTGGTGTACGACGCGAACACCGGACAGGTCGCATCGTTCAGTCGGGCCGTGCCCGATACCAGTCCGGCGCAGCTTGACCTGCTCTTCGGCGAGGGCGAGGCCCAGATCGCCGAACGCGATGCCTATCACAGCGCCATGATCGCCCACGACTTTATCCGGACGATCGAGCCTGGATTCGACCTTCTGGACTACCCGATGCCCATCTGGGTGAACGTCCACGGGAGCTGCAACGCCTTCTGGGATGGCACGGGAGTCAACTTCTACGAAGCGGGGGGGCCCTGCGTCAACATGGCCCGCGTGGCCGACGTGATCTACCACGAGTATGGTCACGGGATCACCGACTGGCTTTCCCGTCCGTTCTCTCCCTCCGCCGCCATGCACGAGGGCTTCTCCGACTACTACGCCACAACCATCATGGGGCAGCCGGTGCTGGGGATCGGCTTCTACGGCCCCGGCTCCTCCCTTCGCCGTGTCGACGAGGATCGCGTCTACCCGCAGGACTGGAACGGTGAGTCTCACAATGACGGACTCATCATCGCCTCGGCCCTTTGGGATCTGCGGGGGGCTCTGGGCGCCCCCCGGACGGACTCCCTTTTCCATTTCGCGCGGTACGGATACGCTGACAACTTCGACGACTACTTCTTCGACCTGCTCGTGTACGACGATGACAACGGCGATGTCTATGACGGCACGCCGAACCTGGGCACGATCGCGCATATCTTCCGCGCCCACGGGATCGGGGACTACGAAATCCATGTCTCCCATGTCCCGATGGCGGACACCGAGGACACGACAGGAACCTTGCCCGTGACCGCATCATTCCTGGGAGTCTTCGCCATCGATCCGGCACAGGTCCGAATCCACGCCACCGTGACTCACGGAAACGAAGTCGCCGCCATGAATGAAACCATGACGCCCACCGGAGTCACCCGTGAGTACACCGCTGTCTTTCCGGCGCAGCCTGCGGGGACGGTCATCAGATACTACTTCACCGCCACCGACACGAACGGGACCAGCGTCACCTGGCCGGAGGCCGGCGCAGCCGATCCGTTCGTTTTCCAAGTCGGAACGGACTCCACACCGCCGGTCATCGCGCACGAGTCGCTACCCGACCAGCCGTTAGACATCGACGCCATCCGGGTTCGGGCCACGGTGACGGACAACCTCGACCAGCCGCTGCACTTCGTCAGCCTGGTCCAGAAGCGCAACGATGGCTCTCCCACCACCACCCCGATGACTTCCGCGGGGGGGCTTGGCTCTCTGGCGTACATTTCATCCGACGGGCTTGCTCTGGGAGACAGCGTGAACTACCAGATTCGGGCCGAGGACGGGGCCGTCCTTCCGAACATCGCGACGGAGCCTGCGAGCGGCTGGCACTCCTTCCGAATCGTTCGGGGCATCGAGCGGGACCTTGAGGCCGGCGCCGGTGGCTTCCAGGGTGATTACGACTGGGAATGGGGGCATTCCACCCGGGTGGACGCCTACTCCGGCCAGAACGTCTGGGCCACCAACCTGAATGGCACCTACACAGACGAGACTCGATCGGTCCTCGTCTCTGCGCCCATCGACTTGACGGAGTTCACCTCGGCGGCCCTGGTGTTCCACCACTTCCTCGCCTGTGAAGAGGTGTATGACGGTGGGTTCGTTGAGATCTCGACCGACGGTGGCTTCACATGGGCTCTCGTGCGCCCCGTCGGCGACTACCCCGCGCGCGTCATGGCCGCGCAAGGATCCCCCGGGTACTCGGGACGCACGGACGGCTGGGTGCGTGCGCAGTTTGACCTCTACCGGTACCTCGGACAGGCAGATGTCCGCATCCGCTTCGTTTTCAGCTCCGATGACGGAGTCACCGGTCTGGGCTGGTACCTGGATGACATCTCGGTGGTTGAACGGCAGATTCCCGGGCCGCCCCTGCGTCTGCAGGCGCGCAGCGGCGTAGGCCCGGTGGTCCCGCTGCGATGGGATCCTCCCGTCGGGTTGGCCGCGGTCGGATCCACTCCCGTCACCGGGTACAACGTTTATCGCGCCGCCGATAAGGACGGCTTGCCCACGCTCTTGAACTCCGAACCCCTGGAACTCCGGCAGTACAGCGACACGACCGCGGTCACCGATGTGTCGTACTCGTACTATGTCACCGCTCTCTACGGGAATGCGGAAAGCCCTCTTGCCGGTCCGGTGTCCGCCATGGCCTTCCTGGCTACCTACGCGGCCGATCTGACCTCCCTCACCGCCGGCCTCGACTCCATCGGCGTGGTGGACACCACGCTGGTCCTTCGCAATGCCGGGACCGGAGTCCTGGAAGTGAATGCCTACCTCGCCGACAACGAGCAGACGATTGATGACATGCGGATCTCGATTGTCCTGCCGTCTGCCCGCCGGTCGGGGGGGAGCCGAGCCGCGGATACGGTGACGGCAACGGCGGCTCTCCGGCCCACGGACACCGTGGCGCCGTCGTCGTCGCTCCTGTCCCGGGACTCGGTGACGCCGCCGGCGACGTTGCGGCCCGCGCACCCGCAGTCATCTCCATGGCCGCAGCTCGCGTGTCTGTATAAAGGCATGGCTAAGCCGCACGGGAAGCTTCTTCGGTCCGCTCTGCCGAGAGGGTCCATGTTACAGCCATCAGAATGGGACACACTGGCCACCGATCCGAATGATCCGCCCGAGGCCAGCCCGGACATGGCTGCCCTGTTGGTACAGCAGGTCGATGACACACTCTTTCTGCGGATCACATCCCACGAGTCGATGCTTCCCCTGTGGTCCTCCTCGTCGCTGGTGGTCTACCTGAACACGGACCAGAATACCGAGACCGGATCCTCCGGCGCGGAGTTCGCGATCCTTGCCGGGGCCTTTGCGTTGGAAAACTTCGGCGTGCCGGCCTTGCTGCTTGATGGCGACTTCAATCCGACGTCGGGATTGCTGACGCTCGACCTTCAGGACGGGTGGATCACGTTCGGCCTGGACCAGGTGGAACTCGGGCGACCGTGGCGGATCGATGCCTCCGCCTTCACGATAGCCGGCCAAGGACCCGGACAGTTCGACGCGATGCCGAATGGATTCGGGGCGAGTTGGGTGGAGGTCGGTCCGGTTCACCTCACGATCGGCGCCGAGGCCGGAGGTGATCTTGTTTTGCATTTCAATTCCGAGTTCATGGAGGCGGGCGAGTACCGGGCGAAGGTGCTCCTCGAAACCAACGACCTGATCCGGCCGGTGGTCGAGATCCCGATTACCTTCGTGGTGCAGACGGTGACGCCGATCATGCTGTCCAGCCTCACGGCGGAGGCCGGGGACGAGGGGGTGGTCCTTTCCTGGCAGACACCGATTGATCTTCACTACGTCGGCTTCGAAGTCTACCGACGGCAGGTGTCGCCGGACCTCGAAGAGGAGATACCGATCACCGCGGAGCCTCTGGCTCCGGCCGTGAGCGGCGAGTATCGGTTTGTCGACACCGGCATCCTTCCCGGCCGGGAATACGAGTACCGAATAGCAGGCTTGGCACCGAATGGCGAACGGGCATATTTCGGGCCGCTCACGGTGACAACCCATGGCGCGGAGCCGCCGCCGGCTCTTTGGCTGGCTCCTTGCGTTCCCAACCCCGCCCGCAGGAGCACCACCGTTCGGTACGGTATTCCGCGGAGTGACGACGTCCGCCTGTCGTTATACAGTCCGGACGGACGGTTGGTGCGTACCGTCGTCCAGGGGGCCCGCAAAGACGCGGGCTACTACGTGGCTACCTGGGATGGACGGGACGATCGCGGTCACCCGGTTGCCGCGGGTGTCTATCTCGTCAGGCTGGAAACCTCACGGGAGCGGCGGACCGAGAAGGTGCTTTTGCTGCGATAGATCCGTGGGATGAGCGGCACTGGCTGGGGGCGTGCGTCCGACCGGATCGCGCGCCCCCTCGGTGTCTCTGGCATGCTGCCGAGGGAAGTCGTTGCTGCCCGGGGAAGTCTCTGCGGACTTCCTGGGTTTGACTTCGACATTTAACAACCGCTACCACAGAGGGTAGCATCACAGTATGTTCAAGGTCCGACAGGGGTCCGTCCATATTGAGCAGGTTCTCGAGTACAAGCAGGATCCCCGCTACATGCGCGATGTCCTGCTCTACAAGCTGACCATTGAGGCGCGGAAGCGGGTCGAGGAGAGTGCCGTCTCGAGGCGGGAGATCATCCGGCGTCTCGGCACGTCCCCGGCTCAGTTCTACCGGTTGCTCGACCCGACGAATTACCGCAAGTCCGTCGATCGGATGCTGTTCTTGTTGCATGTCCTTGACTGCGACGTCGATCTCGTCATTCGTGCCAAAGGCGCCTGAGATGAAGGGACCGCAGAACAAGTTGTTGCTTCCGATGGACATCTTTCGAGATTTCACGATCATTGGAGATGGACTGCCCACAGCCCCGCGAGATCCAAGCCACCGACCGAGGCCGCGTGGTTGAGTTTCCGGCCGCCCCGGCCCGGTTCCCGCCCTGCAACGGACCGAAATGGTCACTCCGGGAACCGTTCAGCTCCCAACTCCCATTGCCGCGCACGGACGGAAAGGGCGGCGATCTGCAGAGGCCAGTCGTGAAGCGTAGCGGGATCACAGTCAGCCCCGGTGGGCCACACCAGCGTGTGAGCGTCGGGGTCCAGGCGGACCTGCGCGAACACCGCTGGATCTCGCAAGGGCCGGAAGATCTCTCCGAAGAGGATCGGGCGGAAATCGATGACTTGCTCGGATCCGTCGTCGAACCCGATTCGCAGGCAGTGCGTTCCGAGCAACTCGAAGGACCTGACTCGATACAGTGGGTGTTCCATGCTCAGCGCGGTCGCTCAACGGCAGGCGGCGCGCCTTCTTCCTCTTGGCTTCTCAGCGACCCTTCCCGCGCCGACCGATCGCCGCGGCGGCCTGCTGGACCGGGGTACCCGCACGCGCTGGAGGAGCTCCGGCTCTTCCGGCATGGCGTAGAGAGTTTCCGGCGCCACATCGGCTCCATTGGGCCAGACGATGGTCCCGGCAACTGGATCGAGCAGGACCTGGCCGAAGATGTCGGGATCGAGAAGCGGCTGAAAGATCGGACCCTTGAGAAGGGGAAGGAGGTTCACGCGCCTCTGAACCCCATCGCGGAAGGTCAGCCGAAGGGAATGGGGTCCGGTGACCTCCACCGCTACGACGTGTGGAATCATTGGAGGATCCTCCACCGCTAATCCAGAGGCCGAATCGGCCTGAGCGGACGTCCCGCCCGGCCCAAGGCCCAGTTGGTTGCCAACTCATCACTATGGCGTAAGGTGCCAAAACTCAACCGATGAAAAGGAAGAGCGCGGATGGGCGAGGCCTACATCACCCGGCACGGAAATGGACTGAAGACCACGCGCATGGTCGCCGAGCGCATGGCCGCCGATAACCGGCTGCGTGCCCGCCAGTTCGGCTCGGCTGGCTCTTGACGCACGACCCGCTCTCCCGCGCGCCCCCGGTCCAACACCGCCCACCGTCCCGGGAGCCGGCGCCGCGCCGCTCACCGGCAAGATCGCCCAACAGCCAGCCCATTTTCGCCGCCAACCAGTTCACAGATCTGAAATGTGAGATTCCGCCCGGAAAACACCAGGTCACAGCGCCCCACCCCCGACTTCGGCCGCCCGGACCCGGTGCAGAGATCCGAACCGGCTTCCCTAAGAGTTCCCACGCGAGTTCACAAGTCCGTACGAGCCGCCGCTGAATCCCGACGCGCGTTTCAAATCTCCGTACGGCCGCACGGGAAACACCGGCGGCCGGTGCAGCGTTTTGTACCGGCCTTCGGTGCGCGGAATCCGCCGGTACAGAACGCTGACCGACCCTCCGGCCAATCTCCAACGCCGGTACAGAACGCTGTACGACCCATTTCCGGCACCAACCGCCGGTGCAGAACGTTGCACAACCCTCCGGGAAAAATCGGACGCCGGTACAGAATGCTGTACGAGGTTCCGGGTAATCCTGGGCGCCAGTACAGAACGCTGTACGAGGCTCCGGGGATTCCTGGGCGGCAGTACACAACGCTGTACGAGGCTCCGGCGGATCCTGGGCGCCGGTACAAAACGCTGTACGAGCCGCCGGCGGATCCCTTTCGTCAGTGAAGAACGTCGACCTGCTCCACGGCGGATGGAATTTCACGTTTCGGTTTTTCGCCCGGGCCGGATGGCGGGTGAGTTGATTCCCGGCAAACCCGGCGAGATCCTGATCTACCAGACCGAGGATGGGCGGACCCGGGTTGAGGTCCGCGTGGAGCACGAGACTGTCTGGCTGACACAGAAACAAATGGCCGAGCTCTTCCAGAAGGACGTCCGCACCGTAAGCGAGCAGTACGAGACCCAGCACTACAGCCTCGACGTGATCGTCTTTCTTGGCTACCGGGTCAAGTCGCTTTGCGGCACGCAGTTTCGAATCTGGGCTACCCAGCGGCTGCGCGAGTACATCGTGAAGGGTTTCACGGCCGCAAGAAGAAGGGGGGCGACGATTGCTTGGCGAATACCGCGCACGGCTGACCCACGGCGCGAAGCTCCATGCTGCTCTCGCCCGGGACAGATGCTGACCGCTGGGGTGCACGACTGATCTCGTCCGGAACGGAACGCGCCCGAGGGGGAACACGACTGATCTTCACATTCTTGGCCCGAGCCGCCGGGGGAACACCACCGCTTTTCACTTTCCGGCACGGAGCCGCCCGGGGAGCGCGGCTGAAGTCGGGTCTTTTGCTGCTGGGCGAACCACGATCCCGGCGTTTGGCCCGAGTCTTGACCGTCGTCTCCGCGGATTCGCCGCGGCCAGAGGGGGACCGGTGTCGGCAGTGCGATGCGCGGGCGATCTGTGCGCGGCGGCTTGCAGCAAAGAGGAACGGTTGGGGGAATGACGATCTACGCGGACTCCCGCTGAACTTCCCCCGGGAACCCGGTCAGGAGCAGCTTGCCCATGTCGAGCCGAGCCGCGGCATGCTCAATGTCGATCCCGATGACCCGGCCCTGGGCGTCGTAGTCGACCGTCACGCCGTCGGCGATCTCGTCCGTACCGGCGCTCAAACCGTCGGCGAGATCGATCGCCAGGGTGTCGGTGTCCGCGAAGTAGGTGATCTTCATGGCTTGAAGCTCCGATCCGGGAACGCATTGTGAATCGTCTCTCCGTCCGCCAAGGTTATCACGCGCAGGGGCCGACCTCCAAGTTCGGGGACGAAACCCCAGAATCGCAGCCGTCCGTCCGCTTGGACCTCTTTGCGGATCGGGTCCTCTACGACCCGGATGCACCACTGTGGGCGGAGTTGCGGCCGTTTGGGCTGGACCCGAAACACGAAGTACCACGTGAACCGGTAGTTGCTCATGAATCCTCGGTCGGCTGGGTGATGGGGGTCCTCGCCTCGTTGCCGCCGGGTGCCGGCAGGACCTGTCTCTGCCGTCAGCACTGCGTCGCCTGGAGACCCCAAGCTCATTTCGTGCCCCCGCTCCCTCCATTCCCTTGCGCACCCCCCATCTTGCCAAAAGAACAACCCGGTCCTACCATGTCCCCGTCCCGCCGCCATCCGAACGCAGAGCCTCGACCCGGCCAAAGGCGCAAGACCCGGAGGTGGCCGCCCGGGTGATCCTCGACGGGATGAAGCGGGGATCGACGGACCGGAGGGGGGAGCGTCGCCCTGAAGGGCGAAGAAACCACGAGGCGATCATGACAGAAAAGAAGAAGAGCATGGCGACCACCCCGAAAGTGCCGGACGATGCCAAGACCATCAGAGCGCCACAGCTCGCCGAAAGTGCTGTTGAGGCGCAGGAGGCGGTCGACAGTGCCGTGCGAGGTTTCCCCATCGTCGGCATCGGCGCCTCGGCCGGAGGGCTGGCGGCGTTCGAGGCCTTCTTCTCCGGCATGCCCGCCGACATCGATCCCGGCATGGCCTTTGTGCTGGTGCAGCATCTCGCCCCGGACCACAAAAGCATCCTCACCGACCTCATCCGGCGCTACACCCGCATGCAGGTCTTCGAGGTCGAGGACGGGATGGCTGTGCAGCCTAACTGCGCGTACATCATTCCCCCCAATCGCGATATGGCGTTTCTGAACGGCGCGCTCCAGTTGATGGAACCATCCGCCCCCCGCGGCCAACGTCTGCCGATCGACTTCTTCTTTCGGTCCCTGGCCTTAGACCAGCGCGAGCGGGCCATCTGCATTGTGCTGTCGGGCACCGGCAGCGACGGCACCCTGGGGGTGCGGGCCATCAAGGGCGAGGGCGGCATGGTCATGGCCCAGAACCCCGCCTCCACCGAGTACGACGGCATGCCGCGCAGCGCCATCGGCACCGGCCTGGTGGATTACGAGATGCCGCCCGCCGAGATGCCCGCCCAGCTCATAGCCTATGTGGCCCATGCCTTCGGCCGGCCCCCCCGGACCGCAGCCGTCCCGGAGCCCAGGACCGAGAACGCGCTGAAGAAGATCTTCATCCTGCTGCGCTCCCAGACCGGCCACGACTTTTCCCAGTACAAGCCGAGCACCATCAACCGCCGCATCGAGCGACGCATGGCCGTCCACCAGGTCGAATCGATGGATGGCTACGTCAGGTATCTGCAGCAGACGCCCGCGGAGGTGGAGGCGCTGTTTCGCGACCTGTTGATCGGCGTGACCAGCTTCTTCCGCGATCCGGAGGCTTTCAAGGCGCTGGAGGAACAGGTTATCCCGAAGCTCTTTGTCGGCAGGCCCGGGGGAGATGTAATCCGCGTCTGGTCGCCGGGCTGTTCCACCGGCGAGGAAGCCTATTCCATCGCCATCCTGCTCGCCGAACGTCAGGAGGCGATCAAGCAGGGCTTCAGGATCCAGCTTTTCGCCACCGACATCGACGGTCAGGCGATCGCCACGGCCCGCGCGGGCCTCTATCCGGCCAGCATCGCCGCGGACATCTCCCCGGAGCGGCTGGCGCGTTTCTTCGCGGCCGAACCGGAGAGGGCGGAAAAGGTTCCGAGTGCCTACCGCATTCACAAATCCATCCGCGACCTGCTGGTCTTTTCCGAGCAGAATGTGATCAAAGACCCGCCTTTTCCCAAACTTGACCTCATCAGTTGCCGCAACCTTCTGATCTACATGGGCGGCACCTTGCAGAAAAGGCTCATCCCCCTGTTCCACTACGCCCTGAACCCGGGCGGCATACTGTTCCTCGGTACCTCAGAGACTGTGGGCGAGTTTGGCGATCTTTTTGCCACGCTGGACCGCAAACTGAAGCTGTATCAGCGCAAGGGGGACGCGTCCAACGCACCGCGCGGGGTCCTCGGCCGGATTCTGCCGCCCTTGATGGCGATCGAGGCAACGCTTCCGCGGGGTCGCGAACAGACGCCCGGTCAAGGGAAGCCGCCGCTGCGGGATCTGGCCGAACAGGCGCTCCTGCAGCAGATCGCCCCGGCCGCCGTGCTCGTCAACGGCCAGGGCGACATTCTCTACCTCCACGGTCGCACCGGCCTGTACTTGGAGCCGGCACCGGGCGAGGCCGGCGTCAACAACATTCTGAAGATGGCCCGGGAAGGATTGCGGCGCGACCTGACGACGGCCCTGCACAGAGCCGATGGAACCAAAGAGATCGTGCGCTGCCCCGGCCTGTCCGTCAAAACCAACGGCGCCTTCACTACGGTCAACCTGACCATCCGTCCGGTGTCCTCGCGCCCCGCCGCGAAGTCCAATTCCAATCCGCCCATGTACCTAGTCATCCTGGAGGAAGCCGCACCGCTCGACCACCCACAGGCGCGGCAGGCCGACATGGCATCCACGGCAGGCGCGGATGGCATCGCCACTTCGACAGAGCTCGGCGCGGGCACAGAGGCCGACGTGCACATTGCGGCGCTCAAGCAGGAATTGCGATCCAAGGAGGAGTACCTCCAGACCGCCAACGAGGAACTGGAAACCTCCAACGAAGAGCTCAAGTCCTCCAACGAGGAAATGCAGTCGGTGAACGAAGAACTGCAGTCCACCAACGAGGAGCTGGAGACTTCCAAGGAGGAGCTGCAATCGGTCAACGAGGAGCTGGCCACGGTCAACGCCGAGCTGTCCACCAAGGTGGCGGATCTGTCGCGAGCCAACAACGACATGAACAACCTTTTGGCCGGCACCGGCATCGGCACCGTCTTCGTGGATCACCGGCTGCACATTCTGCGCTTCACCCCCACCGCCACCCGGATCATCAACCTGATCCCGGCCGACGTGGGGCGGCCCGTGGGCCACATCGTCTCCAACCTGGTCGGCTACGACCGGCTGGTGGCGGACGCACAGGCGGTGCTGGACACCCGGATCCCCAAGGAAGTGGACGTGCAGACCACGGCGGGCGCGTGGTTCACGATGCGCATCATGCCCTACCGCACGATGGACAACGTGATTGAGGGCGTGGTGATTACGTTTGTGGACATCACGGAGATCAAGCGGACGGAAGTGGCACTGAGAGAAAGCACCGGCAGGTACATCACGATTTTCGATCAATCCCCCATCGCCATTGAGTTCTATGATTCCAGCGGTTGCCTGGTGAATGCAAATGATGCCTGCGTTGACTTGTTTGGCGTGGTGAAGATTGCTGAAATGTCCGGCTTCGATCTGTTCAAAGACCCCAACATACCTGCGGAGGCCAAGACCAAGCTGTCGAACGGGGAAGCCGTCAGATTTGAGTCGGCCTTTGACTTTGAGGAAGTGAAGAGGCTGGGCCTTTATCAAACCACTCGCTCAGGAAAGATAACGTTGGATTGGTCCATCACTCCGCTGACACATGGCGACTCGCTGGTGGGGTATGTTGAACAGATACAGGATATCACCGAGCGCAAGCAGATCGAAGAAGCACTGCGGAAGGCCAATGAACTGGTTCGCCTCGCCGTCGTCGTGCGCGACGCGCACGATGCCGTCACCGTGCAGGACTTGGAGGGCCGCATCCTGGCCTGGAACCCGGGAGCGGTGAGAATCTATGGGTGGAGCGAGGCCGAGGCGCTGGCGATGAACGTCCGGGATCGGATCCCACAGGAGCGGCGAGAGGAGTCGATGGCCAGGGTGCTGCAGCTCAGCCGGGCGGAGGTTCTGGAGCCGTATCGCACCCAACGGCTCGCCAAGAACGGCACCGTCGTGGAGGTCTCGATCACTTCCACCGCCTTGGTGAATGAGGCCGGGGAGATGTATGCGATTGCGACCACGGAGAGGCTGAGGGCTGAACAAGGATGATAGTGAAGAAGGCAAGCGCTCCAGCCGTGATGGCCTCGCCGGAATATCGGCAGTTCATCGAAGACCTGAAGGCGCGGGTGGTTTCCGCCCGCCTCTCGGCGGCGCGGGCCGTGAGCCGGGACTTGATCCTGCTCTACTGGGACATCGGTAGGGGCATTGTGGATAAGCAGCGGTTGCTCGGGTGGGGGGAGTCCGTGGTGGAAATGGTCGCCGCAGATCTCAGGCGGGCATTTCCTGGCAGCCGAGGCTTTTCGTCCGATAACGTCTGGCGGATGAGGCAGTTTCACCTTGCCTACAGCGACTCCCCATTTCTGGGACAGCCTGTCCCAGAAATGGCCTCAGCGAAGACGGGGACCGATCGATCGACAATTCCGGGACAAGCTGCACCAGAAACGAGTCCGGCCGGCATCTCCATCGACAGCGGCGCGACAACTCCAAGTCTTGAACTGCTGATCGTTGTTCCTTGGGGACAGAATCTCCTGATACTCAGGAAGCTCACGGACCCCGCGGCCCGCCTCTACTACCTCCGGGCCACCGCCCGATTCGGCTGGTCCCGCAACGTCCTGCTCAACCAGATCAAGGCCGGGACGTATGAACGGGCCGTGACGGAGAAGAAGACGCACAACTTTCCGCTCGCCCTGCCGGAGCATCTGGCCGAGCAAGCGGACGAGATGCTCAAGAGCTCCTATAATCTCGACTTCCTCGGCCTGCGGCGCGCCGTCAAGGAACGCGAACTCGAGGACCGGCTGATCTCCCGCCTGCAAGCGTTCCTCCTCGAACTCGGCTACGGCTTCTGCTTCGTCAGCCGCCAACATCGGCTAGCTTTGGGACAGAAGGAGTATTTCATTGATCTGCTCTTCTATCATCGTTTCCTCCGGGCGCTGGTGGCGTTCGAGCTGAAGGTCGGGCCATTCGAACCGGAGTACGCGGGCAAGATGGATTTCTACCTGAACCTGCTCAACGACAAGGAACGCGGTGACGGCGACCAGCCTTCCATTGGCATCATCCTATGTGCGGAAAAGGACGACGTGGAGGTGGAGTATGCGCTGCGCACCAAGAAGAACCCGATCGGTGTGGCCGCCTACCAACTCCAATCAAAATTGCCGGCTGAACTGAAGGGCAAGCTGCCAACCACGAGGCAGCTTGCTGATGTGGTGCGGGCCGCTCTTCCCGAGGGAAACACCCCGTGACAAGCCCCGAGCCGGGATCACGGCACGCCTTCGAGAAGCGCACGTGGCAAACACCGCGGACGGAAGCTGAGATTGCCAGAGCCAGACTGGCTGACCTCATGAGGGTCCGCAGAGAGCGGAAGGAGGGATAGATGCCACTCAGACTGCGATCAACCTCCAAAAATCTCTACCGAGGCCTCGGGTTCAGCGACACGGAAGCCGATGTCCATCGGTTGCTGTTTGCATCGGTTCCCCTGGTGAAGAGTGATCGCTGATCCCGGAGGGCCGGATGAGTTGCAGCCGTGGTCGAAGGCGTTTCCCCGTGGCCCGACCATTCGGGAAACGTGCGAGACGAAACGGGAAGTGAGTTCAACATGAACAAGCCGAGTGAGAGCAGCGCCTCCGCAACTCCCCAAGCCGCCGAGCTGCGCCGCAGGGCCGAAGCGATTACCCGGGAGGCGGCCACCCAGGCGCCGAAACGCGTCACGGACCCGTCGCCCGAAGAAACGCAGCAGATACTCCACGAGCTGCGCGTGCATCAGATCGAGCTGGAGATGCAAAATGAGGAGCTGCGGCGCACCGGGGTGGAACTGGACGCCTCGCGGGCGTGCTACTTCGACCTGTACGACCTGGCGCCGACAGGCTATGTCACCATCAGCAAGCCGGGGCTGATCCTGGAGGCCAATCTCACAGCCACCACCCTCCTGGGCGTGGACCGGGGCGTTCTGGTCGGGCGGCCGATCAGCCCGTTCATCCTCAAAGAGGACCAGGATCTCTACTATCTGCACCGCAAGCGGCTCTTCGACACAGGTGAACCGCAGATCTTCGAGTTGCGGATGGTGAGAAGGGACGGCACGGTGTTCTGGGCACGTCTTGATTCCGTCGCCAAAGATTTTGCGACAGGCTCGGGGCCAGACGCCGATGGCGCGTGGGCGGGCGATTTCGACCTGGACGACGAGTTTCCCGTCGGGCGACGTTCCGAAGTGTCCGAAGGGATGACCTTCCCGGGGTTGCCCACGTGCCGGGTCGTGATCAGCGACATCACCCAGCGGAAGCAGGCGGAAGTGGCCCTGCGGAAGCACGAGGTACAGCTCCGGGCTACGCTCGAAGCCACCGCCGACGGCATTCTCGGCGTAGACAACCAGGGGAAGGTGATACATGCCAGTCGGCGATTCGCCGAAGTGTGGCGGATCCCTAAGTCCCTCATGGATCTCGGCGACGATTCGGCCCTGCTGGCATTCGTGTTGGATCAGTTGGCCGACCCGGACGCCTTTCTGAAGAAGGTGCAGTTGCTCTACAGCTCGGACGCGGTGGACGTGGACACGCTCGCCTGCAAGGACGGCCGGATGGTGGAGCGGTTTTCTTTGCCGATGATCTTGGATGGTACTCTCCTGGGCCGGGTGTGGTCCTTCCGTGACGTTACCGAGCGCAAGCAGGCGGAGGAGGCACTGGCGCGCGCCGCCGTAGTGTTGGGCCAGAGCAACGAGGAGGTCCGGCAGTTCGCTTATATCGTGTCCCACGACCTGCGAGCGCCCCTGGTCAACATCGGGGGCTTCGCCACGGAACTTCGCCGCTCCCTCGCCGACTTAGACCGCCTCATACAGCCTGTCATCGAGCAGCTCGGAGAGACCGAGGGGGCAAGCACGGACCGGATCCTCCGCCGGGATGTCCCGGAGGCGCTGGGGTTCATCAACGCCTCGGTGAGCCGCATGGATCACCTGATCGACTCGGTGCTCCGGCTATCCCACGCGGGACACCATGACTTGGTCCCGGAGCGGCTCGACCTGGGGTCCCTGGTGTCGGAGATCGTGGCATCCCTTGGAACGCAGATCGAGGCCCGCGGCGCGATCGTCTGGGTCCTTCCCCTCCCCGAGGTTGTGGCCGACCGCACGTCCTTGGAACAGATCCTGAGCAACATCCTGACCAACGCGATTCTCTACCTGGACCCGACTCGCCGGGGCCGGATCGAAGTCACCGGGGAGCTGAGCGGAACAGAACTTTTTATGAAGATCAGTGACAACGGAAGGGGCATCGCTCCGGATGACCGGGAGGCGGTCTTTGCTCCATTTCGGAGGGCAGGCGCCCCCGACGTGCCGGGTGAAGGCATAGGCCTGGCCTACGTCCAGGCGCTGGTTCGGCGCCAGGGCGGACGCATCTGGTTCGATTCAGAACCCGGTGTCGGCACCACATTCACCTTCACTCTCCCGGTTGTTCGTCCATGAGGAGGAATCAATGCCGCCCGAGACGGCGAGATGGTCACAGTGACCGACAAGCCTAATCGATCCAAGCAGGCCGCCGAACTGCGTCGGCAGGCCGAAGAGGTCGCCCGAGGGAAAGCTGCCCCGTCGTCCCCTGTCGGGCGACGCTTCGAAGTACCCGAAGGGGTAGACTTCCAGGGGTCGTCCGAGACCCTCGCGGCCACCTCGCTCGAAGAAGCCCAACGGATGCTCCACGAGTTGCGCCTGCATCAAATCGAGCTGGAGATGCAGAACGAGGAGCTGCGACGAGTCGGGGCGGAGTTGGACGCCGCGAGGGAGCGGTACTTCGCTTTCTATGATCTGTCGCCGGTGGGCTATTACACCGTAGACGAAGACGGGCTGATTCGGGAAGCCAACCTCACCGCTGCGACCTTGCTGGGCATGGCCCGGGGCGCCCTGGTCAAGCAGCCGATCACTCGGTTCATCCTCCCCGTAGATCAGGACATTCACTACCGGCACCGTAAGCGTCTCTTGGAAACCGATGAGCCGCAGGCGGCCGAACTGCGCATGGTGAAGATGGGCGGGCTACCCTTCTGGGTCCGGCTGGAGGGGGTCATCGCGCAGGTTCCCGAGGGCGCGCCTGTGTTCCGCTTCGTGATGAGCGACATTACCGAGCGCAAGCAGGCGACAGCAGCGCTGCAGCGAACATCCGAGGTGCTAAGCCAGAGCAACGAGGAAGTCCGGCAGTTCACCTACATCGCATCCCACGACCTGCGGGGCCCTCTGGTCAACTTCCGGGGCTTCGTCTCGGAACTTCGCCACTCGCTCGCCGAGCTGGGCAGTCTCGTGCAGCCGGCCATCGATCAGTTCACAGAGACAGAACGGGCCAGCGCGGATCGAATTCTCCGTTCTGAGGTCCCGGACGCGCTGAGGTTCATCGACACCTCCGCGATCCGCATGGGCCATCTGATCAACTCGCTGCTCCGGCTGTCTCAGCTTGGACGCCATGAACCGGTCCCCCAGAGGTTGGATCTGAGGCTTTTGGTGTCCGAAATCCTGGCGTCCCTGGGCCCACAGATCGAGGCCCGAGGCGCGGTGGTCACCGTCCTACCCCTGCCCGAGGTCACGGCCGACCGCATCTCCATGGAGCTCATCTTGAGCAACATCCTGACCAATGCCGTTCTCTACCTTGACCCGGCCCGCCCCGGCCGGATCGAAATCGTTGGGGCGATGACCGGAACGGACCTTCTCGTGAAGATCAGTGACAACGGGAGAGGCATCGCGCCACAGGAGCGCGAAAAGGTCTTTGCTCCACTGCGCCGGGTCGGGGCTGCCGACGTGCCGGGCGAAGGAATGGGGCTCGCTTGCGTCCAGGCGATGATTCGCCACCAGGGCGGGCGCATCTGGTTCGATTCCGAGCCCGGCGTCGGCACGACCTTCAGCTTTGTTCTTCCGGTCGTTCATCCATGAGGAGGAAGCAACCGTGAATTCTCCCGTTCGCATCCTGATCGTAGACGCCAGTCCCGAAAGTCACGCCAGTCCCGAAAGCGACGATGGTCCCGACAGTCCCGACAGCCTAGACGGCACCGCGGCGCTGCTGGAAAGGGCGGGCTACTCCGTGGACAAGGTATCCAGCGGCGAGGAGTCACTGCAAGCTGTCCGCGACCACCGGCCGGACCTGCTGCTGTTGGCTCGCGATCGGCCGGGCATCGATGGCCTTGAGGTCTGCCGCAGGATCAAGCAGGACCCAAGCCTGGCGGCTACCTTCGTGACTCTCGTCACGGACTCGTACCCGGCTAGCGAAACTCAAGCGGGGGCTCACGAGGCAGGCGCGGACGGCGACATCGTCCGTCCGATCTCCGACCGCGAGCTGCTCGCCCGGGTCGAGTCCTACGTGCGCATCCTTCACCTGACCCGCTCGCTGCAACTTCAGGCCGAGGAATTGAGGCAAAGCAACGAAGCCGCCAACCAGGCACATGGTGCCTTTCTCCACCTGATGGAAGAATCGGTGGCCGCCGGGGATCGCGCGGAGCAGGCATCTCGGGCGCTCACGGAGAGTGAGGAGAAGTATCGGACGCTGATTGAACGGGCGAACGAGGGCATCTTCATCGCACAGGATGGGTTATTCGGGTATGCGAATCCGAAGACACGCGAGATGCTGGAGATGCTGGACGGGGATCTGGTCGGAAAGCCATTTGCGGACTTCATCCACCCTGATGATCGGGCGCTGGTGGTGGACCGGCACCGCCGGCGGATGGCCGGCGAGGCCTTGCCCGAAGCCTATGATTTCAGAATCATCAGTAGGAGCGGAAAGATCCTCTCTGTCGAACTACGCGCGATTCTGGTCGAGTGGATCAACAGACCTGCCACGCTCAACATGCTGACCGACATCACCGAGCGCAAGCGGGCGGAACAGGCGGGGAAGGAGGAGCAAGTCCTCAACAACGCGATCATCGAGAGCCTTCCCGGCGCCTTCTACGTGCTCGATGAAGACGGCCGCTACGTGCGCTGGAACGGCTATCAGCGCGATGAAATCGTGGGCAAACCGGAAGGTCAAGTCTCCGACACGAACGCGATCGACACCATCCACCCTGACGACCGCGTGCTCGTCCAATCGAAAATCGAGAATGTATTGGGGAACGGCGCGGTCGAAACCGTGGAGGGGCGGGTTCTCTTGCGCGGCGGACCGGCTTCCAGATGGCTCCTGATGACGGGCCGACGGATGGTTATCGATGGCCACCCCTTCCTGGTGGGCACCGGCACCGACATCACCGATCGCAAGCGGGCCGAATATGAGCTGCAGAGGAGCGAGGAAACGTTCGCCAAGGCTTTTCAGACAGCACCATATGCCATCACCATCACCCGCGCGGAGGACGGCAAGTTCTTCGACGTCAACGACGCGTTCACCTCGATGGCGGGGTTCACCCGGGAGGAAGCCCTCGCCGACTCGACCATTGGGATGAAGTTGTGGGTCGACGAAGAAGATCGACAGTGCGTGGTGTCCGCTCTTCAGGCCGGCCAGGCCGTGGTGGGCCGGGAATGCCGCTTCCGGACGAAGAGTGGCACGACCATCACCGGTTCACTCTCCGCTCATACGATCCAACTCAGCCACGGGCCGTGCGTTCTGTCCAGCATCGCCGACATCACCGAGCGCAAGCAGATCGAGCAGGAGCTGAGGGAGTCGAAGGCCCTCGTCGACGCGGTCGTGGAAAGTGTCCCGCTCATGATTTTCCTCAAAGAGGCGACCGACCTGCGTTTCGTCCTATTCAATCGCGCGGGTGAGGAGCTTCTGGGCTATGACCGCTCGGCATTGCTCGGCAAGAACAACCTGGACCTCTTCCCTCCCGAACAAGCGGCCCACTTCATGGCCAAGGACCGGGAAGTGCTGGATGGAGAGGCCGGCATGTTGGACATCCCGGAAGAACCTATCCTGACGGCCAAGAAGGGTCAGCGGCTGCTTCATACCCGGAAGGTCCGCATTCGCGGGGCCGATGGAACCACGAAGTTTCTGTTGGGCATCTCCGAGGACATTACCGATCGCAAGCAGGCAGAAACGTTACAGCACGAAACACTGGCTCGCCTTCAGAAGATCGCCAGTCGGCTGCCCGGGGTTGTCTACGAATTTCGTTTGCGACCCGATGGCACGACGTGCATGCCCTATGCCAGCGACGGCCTCCGCGAGATATACCGGGTCGGCCCGGAGGAGGTCCGCGACGACGCGTCCAAGCTGTTTGCCCGCCATCACCCCGACGACGACGAGGGCGTCACGTCCTCCATCAGGAAGTCGGCCCAAGAGTTGACCCCGTGGCACAAGGAGTTTCGGATACTGTCTGACGATGGGACGGTGCGCTGGATGTTCGGCAACTCGGTGCCGCAGCGGGAAGCCGACGGCTCCACGCTCTGGCACGGCTTCATCACCGACATCACCGAGCGGAAGCGAGTGGAGGAGGAACTCCAAGCGACCAACCATGAACTCGAAACGGCATCCGTCCGGGCCAACGACATGGCGGCCTTGGCCGAATTGGCCAACATCGCCAAGAGCGAGTTCTTGGCCAACATGAGCCACGAGATCCGCACCCCCATGAACGGTGTGATCGGTATGACGGGATTGTTGCTGGACACGGAGCTTACCGACGAGCAGCGGCGCTACATCGAGGTCGTGCGCGACAGCGGCGAGTCGCTGATGACCATCATCAACGACATCCTCGACTTCTCGAAGATCGAGGCGAAGAAGCTCGACTTAGAGACGCTGGACTTCGATCTCACAAGCCTGCTGGATGACTTCGCCGCCACGCTGGCCGCCCGGACGCACGAAAAGGGGATCGAGCTGCTCTGCGCCGCCGATCCCGAGGTCCCCACGCTCCTGCGGGGCGATCCGGACCGCCTGCGCCAGATCCTCAACAACGTCGCGGGCAACGCCCTCAAGTTCACCCATGCGGGCGAGGTGGCAGTCCGCGTCTCGCTGGTGGAGGAGAAGGGGGCTGAGTTCGAGGGACAAGACTCTGGCGGCGATGGCTGCGTGAGCTTGGATCTGCAGGGGGAGTCCGCCCGGGATCCCAAGTATCAATCTCCCACCTCCAAGAGTGGAACGCCAACGATCCTCCTGCGCTTCTCCGTCCGCGACACCGGCATCGGCATCCCCCAAGACAAGATCAGCCTGCTCTTCAACAAGTTCAGCCAGGTGGACGCCTCCACCACCCGGCAATACGGCGGCACCGGCCTGGGCCTGGCCATCTCGAAGCAACTGGCCGAGCTGATGGGCGGAGAGGTCGGCGTGAGCAGCGAAGAGGGTAAAGGCTCGGAGTTCTGGTTCACCGCGCGCCTGGGTACCCAGGCCGAGGGGTCCCAGGCCGAGGGGTCCCAGGCCGAGGGGTCGCGGGCCGAGGGGTCGCGGGCCGAGGGGTCGCAGGCCGAGGGGTCGCAGGCCGAGGGGTCCCAGGCCGAGGGGTCCCAGGCCGAGGGGGCGCGGGTGGAACGTCTCTCGCCCGCCGACCTGCGCGGGGTGCGGGCGCTAATCGTGGACGATAACGCGACGAGCCGTGAAATCCTGACCACGCGCCTGGCCTCGTGGGGCATGCGTCCGTCCGACGTGCCCGACGGCCCCGGGGCACTCCAGGCCCTTTACCGAGCGCGGGACGAGAACGATCCGTTTCGGATTGCCGTGATCGACATGCAGATGCCGGGCATGGATGGCGAGACCCTGGGCCGGACCATCAAGACGGACGCTCGCCTGGCCGACACCCGGATGGTGATGCTGACGTCCATAGGAACGCGGGGCGACGCTAAGCACTTCGAGTCGATCGGTTTCGCGGGGTATGCGACCAAGCCGATTCGGCATCAGGAACTCCAGGCCGTCCTGTCCTTGGCTTTGTCGGAGCGGGACGTGACGGAGCCCACGCCGCGCCCCATCGCCACGCGCCACCTCGCCCGCGAGACGATGAAGCAACTATTCGCGGGCCGCACTGCGCGCATCCTGCTGGCCGAGGACAACATCACCAACCAGAAAGTCGCCCTGGGCATCCTGAGGACCCTGGGCCTCAAGGCGGATGCGGTGGCCAACGGCGCGGAAGCCGTCAAGGCTCTCGAAACGCTCCCCTACGATCTGGTGCTGATGGATGTGCAGATGCCCGAAATGGACGGGCTGGAGGCTACTCGCCACATCCGCGATTCCCAGTCCGCCGTCCTCAATCACCGGATTCCCATCCTCGCCATGACCGCCCACGCCATGCAGGGAGATCGGGAGCGCTGTCTGGAGGCCGGTATGAATGACTACGTCGCCAAGCCGGTGGCTCCGCAGACGTTGGCAGAAGCACTGGATATGTGGCTGCCGAAGGAGAACGTGAAGTGAAGAAGGCAGGGCCACCGGTGAAGAAGGTAGCGCCACCGCCGATTTCCACCCGCTTGGAGTTCGTGAAACCCCCGGTCACGGCCATCGTTCTCCTGGCCTTGGCCACCGGGATCATCGGGGCCATCTACCTGAAGCAACAGGCGGATGCCTTCCGCAAGAGCTCAGAGCGCACTTTGATCTCCGTCGCTGAACTGAAGACCCGCCAGATTTCGGGCTGGTACGCGGAGCGCCTGTCCAACGCCGGGGTCATCCACGAAAACCCGATGGTCATGGCCCGCCTCTCCCGGTTCCTCTCGGCCCGCCCGGGTACAGATCCGGCCGAGGACATCCGAACCTGGCTGGAGAGCACGAGCGAGCGCTACGGCTATCGCGAGATGATCCTTTATGACGCTCAGGGCATGCCCCGGCTGCACGCCCCGGCGAGCCGGCCTGGATCCGCAATTCCCGCCGCCAAGGGCAACCCGGACTTCCTGGCCGCCTTGCACACCGGAGAAATCCGGACCACCGATCTGCAACCCATGCTTGAGAACCCGGACCAATTCTCTCTCAAGCTCTGGATTCCCATCACGACTGCCCCCGGCTCGAATTCCCCGGCCATCGGGGTGGTGCTTCTGGACATCGACCCTGATCAGTCGCTCTATCCCCTCGTCCAGACTTGGCCCTCCGAGAGCCGCACCGCCGAGACTCTGCTGATCCGGCGGGAGGGCAACGAGGTGGTGTTCTTGAACCGATTACGCCATCGGGAAAACGTCCCACTCGCGTTCCGACTGCCCCTCGACACCACCATGCGCCTTCCGGCCGCCATGGCCGCTCTGGGGCGGGAAGGTGTCGTGAGCGGGGCGGACTACCGCGGCGCGCCGGTACTGGCCTCCGCGCGTGGCATATCGGGCACGCCCTGGTTCCTGGTGGCCAAGGAGGACCTCGCGGAGATCGACGCTCCCCTGCGCAAGCGGGATCGGGTCACGGGCGTGGTCCTTCTCCTCGTCTTCGCCGCGGCCGCCCTGGGAATGAACGAGCATTGGCGGCGTCGTGAGGCCGGGTTGCTCCAACAGCAGGTTTCCACCGAGCGGGAGAACGCGGAACGATTCCGCACGCTGGTCGAATCGCTGCCGCAGCTTGTGTGGACCACCCTGCCGGACGGGCGCTGTGACTATCTGAGTCCGCAGTGGGTTGCTTACACCGGCATCCCGGAGCGGGCTCAGCTCGGCTATGGCTGGGCGGAGCAACTGCATCCGGACGACCGCCCCCGCGCGCAACAAACCTGGCAGGAAGCCGTCGCGACGGGCACGAATCTAACCCTGGAGTTCCGCGTCCGACGGGCGGACGGGATATACCGATGGTTTCACACCCGGGCTGTGCCCCTGCACGACGCGGCCGGCCGGATCGTGAAGTGGTTCGGTACGAACACGGACGTCGATGATCGCAAGCAGGCGGAAGAAACGCTGAAGCGCACCGCCGAACAACTCAACCAGACCAACGAGGAGGTCCGACAGTTCGCCTACATCGTGTCCCACGACCTGCGGGCGCCCCTGGTCAACGTCCGTGGTTTCATCTCGGAACTCAGTCGCTCGCTCGCCGACTTAAACCTCCTCGTGCAACCGGCTCTCCACCATCTCGGAGAGACCGAGCGAGCGGGCGCGGACCTGATTCTCCGTCGGGATGTCCCAGACGCCGTGGGGTTCATCGACGCCTCGGTGATCCGGATGGACCACCTGATCAATTCGTTGCTCCGGCTGTCCCGCCTGGGGCGCCATGAACTCATCCTGGAGCGGCTAGACCTGGAAGCCCTGGTGTCCGGGATCCTGGGTTCCCTGGGTACACAGATCGAGGCCCGCGGCGCCACCGTCACAGTCCTTCCCCTGCCCGAGGTCACCGCCGATCGCACCTCCTTAGAGCAGATCGTAGGCAACATCCTGACCAATGCGGTCCTCTACCTGGACCCGGCCCGCCCCGGCCGGATCGAGGTCTCCGGGAGGCTGGCGGGAACGGACCTCCTCATGAAGATCAGCGATAACGGGAGGGGCATCGCCCAGGAGGATCGCGAGAAGGTCTTCGCTCCATTTCGACGAGCGGGTACCCCGGGGGTCCCCGGCGAAGGCATGGGCCTGGCCTACGTCCAGGCGCTGGTTCGGCGGCAGGGCGGGCGTATCTGGTTTGATTCCGCACCCGGAGTCGGCACCACTTTCAGCTTTGTTCTCCCGGTCGGGCGCCCATGAGGAGACGATGGAGCGCGGCGCCGCACGCTCGATGGGGCGCCTGGGGCTTGCTGGTGGCCGGGTTGATCTGCACCGTGCTCGCCTCCCTGTACGTTAAGGCAGGAGTGGAGGCGGCCGCGCAACGCGAGTTCGACTTCGCCTGCAATGAGATCCGGCTCAATATCTCTGACCGACTCGCCGCCAACGCCCAGATCCTGCACAGTAGCGCAGCGCTATTCGATGCCTCGGACACGGTCACACGCGCCGAATGGCGGGCCTTTACCCGGGGCCTCCAGGTAGATCGGCAACTGCCAGGCACACAGGGCATCGGTTTTGCGAGGTTGATTCCCCGCGAGCAACTTGCCCAGCACGTCCTGGGGATTCGCCGCGAAGGTTTTCCCGACTACCAGATTTGGCCCGCGGGCAAACGGGAGGCCTATTCCGCCATCGTCTACCTCGAACCGTTCTCGGGTCGGAACCTGCGCGCCTTCGGCTACGACATGCTCTCCGAAACCGTGCGCCGTGAGGCGATGGAGCGGGCGCGGGACGAAAATGTCGCGGCGCTCTCCGGGAAGGTCGTCTTAGTGCAAGAGACCGGCCAGGAGGTGCAAGCCGGCGCCTTAATGTATGTCCCGGTGTATCGTCACGGGTTACCGCGGGAGACAATCGAACAACGTCGCGCGGCGATCCAGGGCTGGGTCTACAGTCCGTACCGGATGTCGGACCTGATGCACGGTACCCTGCGGGGCTGGGATGTGAAGCAGAAGGACCGGGAGATTTCCTTGCAGGTCTACGATGGCGACGTGGTATCCGCATCCACCTTGCTCTACGACAGTCACAGCACCGGGGGCAACGCCCTGACTTCCCCGGGCCAGGTTACTCGGCTGATCCCGATCGAGACTGCCGGGCATCGCTGGACTCTGCGCTTCCTGCGGCTCGGTGACCCGGCCTCGGCGGTTGGTTACGGCAGCGTCTGGCTCGTCTTGCTCGGCGGGACGATCATCAACCTGCTCTGCTTCGGCCTGGCACTCTCCTGGCTCAACACGCGCGCGAACGCGCGGCGGACCCGCACGCTGGTCGAATCGCTGCCGCAACTGGTGTGGACCAGTCTGCCGGACGGGCGTTGTGACTACCTGAGTCCGCAGTGGGTGGCGTACACGGGCCTTCCCCCCCGGGGTCAATTGGGCTATGACTGGACCGAGCAAGTGCATCCCGTCGACCGCCCCCGCGCGCAACATGACTGGCAGGAAGCCGTCGCGACGGGCCGGGACTTCGTCCAGGAGTTCCGCATCCGGCGCGCGGACGGCGCGTACCGCTGGTTCCACGCGCGGGCAGTGCCCCTGCGCGACGCGGCCGGCCGGATCGTGAAGTGGTTCGGTACGAACACGGACGTCGATGATCGCAAGCAGACCGAAGATGCGCTGAAGGAAGCCCAGGCCATCCTCAGGGCGGCCATGGACTGCAGCCAGGCAGGCATCGCCATCGCCGATGCGCCGAGCGGGGCCCTGCGCTATGTCAACCGGGCGGGATTGCTGATCCGCGGCGCCTCGGAGTCCGAGGCGGTGGTCGGTATTGACATCGACAAGTATGTCGCGAGTTGGAACCTCCTGGACCTGGATGGAACCCCCCTGGCGATCGAGGAGGTCCCGCTGGCCCGCGCGCTCTCGCGTGGCGAGGAGTATAGCCGGGAGTTCATCATTCGCCGCACCGATTCCGAGGACCGGGTCGTGTGGGGCCATGCCGCCCCGATTCTGAGCCAGACGGGCGAGATCAAGGCCGCTATTGTCGTGTTCTTGGACGTCACCGAGCGCAAGCAAGTGGAAGAATCCTTGAAGCGGACCTCTGAAGCGCTAAACCAGACCAACGAGGAGGTCCGGCAGTTTGCCTACATCGTGTCCCATGATCTGCGGGCGCCCCTGGTCAACGTCCGGGGTTTCACCTCAGAACTCAGTCGCTCGCTTTCCGACTTGAACCTCCTCGTGCAACCGGCCCTCCAACATCTCGGAGAGACCGAACGGGCCGGCGCGGACCTGATTCTCCGTCGGGATGTCCCGGACGCCGTGGGGTTCATCGACGCCTCGGTGATCCGGATGGATCACTTGATCAATTCGTTGCTCCGGCTGTCCCGCCTGGGGCGCCATGAACTCATCCTGGAGCGGCTAGACCTGGAAGCCCTGGTGTCCGGGATCCTGGCATCTCTGGGTACCCAGATCGAGGCCCGCGGCGCGACCGTCACCGTCCTTCCCCTGCCCGAGGTCACCGCCGACCGCACATCCTTAGAGCAGATCCTGGGCAACATCCTGACCAACGCGGTCCTCTACCTCGACCCCGCCAGGCCCGGCCGGATCGAGATCGCCGGGCGGCTGGTCACCGCAGAGCTTTTCATGAAGATCAGCGACAACGGACGGGGCATCGCAGCGGATGACCGCGAGAAGGTCTTCGCTCCGTTTCGACGAGCAGGCGCTCCGAAGATCCCCGGCGAAGGCATGGGCCTGGCCTACGTCCAAGCGCTGGTTCGGCGCCAGGGCGGACGTATCTGGTTCGATTCCGAACCCGGCGTCGGCACCACGTTCAGCTTCGTTCTTCCGGTCACTCGGTCTTGAAGGAGAGTCAATGCCCGACATGAACCAACCGCACCCGGACCCCCCCCTGCGCCAAGCATCTGATGGGCCGACCGGGCAAGCGTTGCGGGAGGCTGATGCCACCGTCCTGAAGAAGCTCGATGCCATCATGGAGTCATCAGAACCCGAAGGAGACATCGGCACACTGACCCTGGCCGACATCATCGATCCTGATGCACTGCAAGCCATGATGGATGATTTCTACGCAGTCACGCATATCGGGATCGGGATCCTTGACGTGCAGGGCAACACCTTGGTTGCTACGGGCTGGCAGGATGTCTGCACGAAGTTCCATCGAGTGCATCCGGAAACGCTGAAGAACTGCCAAGAAAGCGATTGTTCCCTTGCCGACGGTGTGGCGAAGGGAACCTTCAAAGCGTACCGATGCAAGAACAACCTGTGGGACGTCGTGACGCCTATCGTCCTGGGTGGCAGACACTTGGGCAACGTGTTCTTCGGTCAGTACTTCTACGAGGACGAGGTCCCCGATTACGATCTGTTTCGCAGCCAGGCCCGTCGGTATGGATTCGACGAGACCGAATACCTCGCTGCGCTCGATCGCGTCCATCGCTGTAGCAGGGAGAAGGTTGATGCGATCATGGCGTTTTATGCCAAGTTCGCCGAGATGATTTCATCCCTGAGCTACAGCAAGATCAAGCTCTCCCGCGCGCTTTCTCAGAGTGATGAGGCGTTTCGCCAGTTGCACGCGAGCGAGGACCTCTTTCGCAAAGCCTTCCTTGCCAGTCCGGATTCGATCGCCATTACCAGGCTGACGGACGGCATGTTCGTCTCTGTCAATCAGGGCTTCGAACAGATTACCGGCTATACCCGGGAGCAGGCTCTCGGAAAGACATCTTTGGAGATCAATGTTTGGAAGGACCCCGAGGATCGCCGGAAGGTGGTCGAGGAGTTGCTCGCCAAAGGGGAAGTCCGAGACTACGGGGCCCCTTTTCTGACCCGCCATGGTGAGATATACGGCCTGATGTCGGCCACCATCATCGAGCTGAGCGGTGTGCCGCACATTCTGAATATCACCCGCGACATCACGTCCCGCAAACAAGCCGAAGAGGCTCTGCAGCGCACCGCCGAAGCTCTGAGCCAGAGCAATGAAGAGGTCCGACAGTTCGCCTACGTCGTGTCCCACGACCTGCGAGCACCTTTGGTCAACTTCCGGGGCTACGCCTCGGAACTTCGCCGCTCACTCGCCGACCTGGACCGCTTCATGCAGCCCGCCATCAAGCAACTCACAGACGACGAACGGGCCGGCGCGGATCGGATCCTCCGTCAGGACATCCCGGAGGCGCTCGGCTTCATCGACTCCTCGGTGATCCGGATGGACAACCTGATCAACGCGCTGCTCCGGCTGTCCCGTCTGGGGCGCCACGAAGCGATTCTGGAGCGCGTGGACCTCGGATCCTTGGTATCCGAGGTCCTGGCATCCCTGGGTCGGCAAGTCGAGGCTAGCGGCGCTATGGTCACCATCCTCCCCCTACCCGAGGTCATCGCCGACCGCACATCCTTAGAGCAGATCCTGAGTAACATCCTGACCAACGCGGTCCTCTACCTCGACCCGGCCCGCCCCGGCCGGATCGAGGTTTCCGGGGAGCTGACCGGGACAGAGCTTTTCGTGAAAGTCCGTGACAACGGGAGGGGCATCGCCCCGGGTGAACGAGAGAAGGTCTTTGCCCCGTTCCGACGGATAGGTGCCCCCGAGGTGCCGGGCGAAGGCATGGGTCTGGCGTACGTCCAGGCGCTGGTTCGGCGCCAGGGAGGACGCATCTGGTTCGATTCCGAGCCCGGCGTCGGCACCACATTCAGCTTTGCTCTTCCGGTTACTCGTTCCTAAAAGGAGGGACCCATGCCCGACATGGACCTAGTCACCATTCTCGTCGTCGAGGATGACCCGGGACACGCGCGCCTGATCGAGATGAACCTGCGTCGGGCCGGGATCTCGAATGAGATCCTGTGGTTCGAGAACGGCCAGAAGGTCGTTGACTTCCTCATCGAGCAGGAACGGAAGGGCGGCAGCGAACCGTCGAAATCTCTCCTGCTCCTCCTGGATCTGAAAATGCCGGTGCTGGACGGATACCAGGTCCTGGAACGCATCCGCTCCCACGAGCACACCCGCCACCTGCCCGTCGCCATCCTCACCACAACCGATGATGAGCGCGAGGTCACCCGGTGCTACGAGCTGGGGTGCAACGTCTACATCACCAAGCCGGTCGACTATGAGAAGTTTGCCGAGGCGGTTCGCCGGCTCGGGCTGCTGTTCTGCGTGATGAAGACGCCGGAGGGGGTTAAGAGGCCGGGGGCTCATGAATAGTGCGGGCTAGCTCATCGGGTGTCGTCCAGCCGCTCCCGTAGGGTTTGGGATAGTGCCCGAAGGTGCCCCAGAAACCCGGGCAGCTCCGCGTATACGCTCTGGGCAAGCGTCTCGCGATAGGTATGAGACGTCTGGTTTCGCGCGGTCAGCATGTCAAGCCACGGAATCTCGTCGCTAATCCAGCCGTTGCGCAGCGCGATCCCGAACGCCACGCGAGGGGACGAGCAATCCTGGCCATAGGCGCGACCGACGGCCTGAATGCTTTTCCATGCCAGCTCGAAGCAAAACTCGAATCTCTGGATGCAGGCGTCCCGCAGGAGGTCGGTCTCCGGCTGCGACAGGGCTTCCACCAGCCGCTCGCCAGCCTTGGCGAAGTCGCTCAACAATATATCGTCACGGGTCATTGAGCGGCTCACTCCCCCGTAGCGCCACGGACCGGAACGTCTCGTCGGTCCGGGCGAAATCCACCACGTCAAACAGGCGCAGCGTTCGCAGATTCTCCAGCTCTTCCTGGATCCGGGCCAGGATCGCGCCGGCGATCGGCTCCGGGCCCCAGATTCCAACATCCACATCTGAACCGGGAGCCGCCGTGCCGGAAGCCTCGGACCCGAAGAGGAAGACTCGGTACCGGGTCAGATCCAGATTCTTGCCAACGGCTCCCCGGATGCCGACCCGCAAGCCGGAGCGAGACAGGGCAGGCGCGCCCGGCGCCGATCGATTGTCCGCTTTGGATTTCATGAGCACCTGCCTCCCGTGGCCTATTTTGCCAGCGCGGGGACCGAGCCGCAACTCATCGTTCGCGTCCAGGGGCGACACCTCTAGGGCATTCATTAGACCGTCGCCATCCTCACCAACACCGATGACGAGCGCAAGATCACGCGGTGCTACGAGCTGGGGTGCAACGTCTACATCACCAAGCCGGTCGACTATGAGAAGTTTGCCGAGGCGGTCGCCGGCTCGGGCTGCGGAACGCGTTGCAAAATAATCGGTTACATCTCTGTCCGCTAGGGTGCCGCCCCATAGATCCACATTCGTCTTTACATGAAGGGACGATTACTTCATAGTCTCCCCCATGAGAAGCGACAATCTCAAGTATGTGCTCCGAGAGTTCGTTGGGCGCACACTGCCGGTTTGTCGGCCCAGGGAGCTGGTCCTGCCCGCGGAGACCGGCAAGGTCATCGGGCTGACCGGAGTCCGGCGGTCGGGTAAGACGTTTCTGTTCTTCGACGCCATCCGACGCCTGGCCGAGCGAGGCGTGGACCGCCGTCGACTCGTCTACTTGAACTTCGAGGATGACCGCCTTCAGCCGATCGAGGCGGCCGACCTTGATCTCGTGCTGCGCTGCCTGCGCGAGCTGTTTCCCGAGACCTCGCGGCAACGCATCTACCTGTTCCTCGACGAAGTCCAGAACGTGCCGGGCTGGCAGCGCTGGGTGCGTCGCCTTCAGGACACCGAGGATGTGGGGCTTTTCGTCACCGGGTCTTCTTCCCGCGTGCTCTCTCGCGACCTCACCACCGCGCTCCGGGGGCGCAGCCTCACGTTTGAGGTCTTTCCGCTGAGTTTTCGCGAATACCTGGCCTTCCGGGAAATTCCGATCGTCCCGTCGAGCGCCGCCAACGAGAGCCTGTTGCGCGCTGCCCTCGAAACGTACCTGCAATGGGGCGGCTTCCCCGAGATCGTGCTGGCGGACGAGGCGCTGCGCCCGCTGTACCTGGAGGAGTACGCCTCGCTCATGCTGTACCGCGATCTGGTGGAGCGTTACGGGGTGCGCAACGAAAAGCTCATGCGCGAACTGCTCCGCCACGCGTTTCGGAACACCGCCAGCCTGCTCAACGTCAGCAAGCTGCACCGGGATTTCACGTCCCGGGGCCTCGCCGTTTCTAAGAACACGCTCTTCGAGTATCTCGGCTACCTTGAGGACGCCTTGCTCGTATTTCTTCTGCCCAAGCAGGAGGCTTCCGTTCGGAAGCAGGCGCACAACCCAAAGAAACTGCACGTCATTGACCCCGGCTTGGTGGCGGCTTTCAAGGCGTATCCGGGAAGGGACGTCGGGCACAAGCTGGAAACCACGGTGTTCCTGCACCTCCGCCGCCGCCGCAAGGACCTGTTCTACTATGCCAACGGCGGCGAGGTGGATCTGTGCGATGGCGACGGGGCTGTGTTTTTCAACACATGTTGGGACCTGGCCGAACCGGAAACGATGCAGCGCGAAAAGGGTGCGATGGCCTTAGGGAAGACGCGCTGGCCGGGCGCCAGCGGCCGACTTATCTATCACGAATATGTCCCGGGCGTGGAGACGACTCTTCCCACCGCCGAGCCCGCCTGGAGGTTTCTGCTCAGCGACTGAGAGCGAATGGAGATCCGCTGCGTATCCTCTGATCTTGGCCGGGATTCGAGCATGGTGAAAAAATGGAGGAGGTTTCCCGGTCTATCCGGCGACATGAACGAAGTCCCGCCTGGCTCGGACCATCACGATGGGATTGGCGTAGCGCTTCATGACGAGATCGACCGGCAAGCCGCTCAGGTCCACCAACTCCTGCTTGAGTTCGAGAAGTGACTCCATGTCCGCATCATCTTCAACCAGGATGTCGATGTCTCGGGCAGCCTCGCCGCGGGCGAATGAACCGTAGAGGACGAGATCCCGGAGGTGATAGCGTTCGAGAACGCGCCGTGAGCGCATGGATGCAAGAAACTCAGCAAGGCACATGTCGCCGCACCTCCATCGGTTCATTCGGCGAACCACGCTCCCCACGCATCTCAAGAGTTCCCTCGAGGCCGCCTGGACGCCTACGTCTCCATCCCGTAGAGCACCTGGCTCAAGAGCTGGAACCGGCGCACCCACTCTTCCGCCGTGTCGGCCACCAGCCAGATCGAGCGGGCGTCGATCGTCTCCACGCCCGGAACGAGACGGGAGGCCAGGCACGCCTCCGCACGGTGGTAGTCGATGCGCGCGCGCACCGGCAACGCAGGCTGATACACCGGGAACCCCACCCCTTGCAGGCAGCGCTTCACCGTCGCCGAGGCGGCCGACCGAATCTGCTCCCGGCACTCCGCCATCGGCTTGAGCATCGCCGACTGCCACCCGAAGCCGGTCTTGGTCTGCACGAAGAGCGCCTCGCCCAGGACCGGAGCGATCTCGTCGCGTAACCCCTTCTCGCCGGTGAGAAGCCCGACCGGCACACCGAACACACCCGCTTGCAGGGCGTTGATGAGGCTCTCTCCCGCGGAGATGCCGTTGATCGTGATTTCGCGGATGAGCGCCATGGAGTAGGTGTGGCTGAGCACGCCGCCGGTCGCGGGCGGGCCGGGGTGGTACCCGACGAAAAACGCCACCCCGAAGCCGCTGTCCAGGCCTTGCAGCATATCGAGCGTGGGGCTCCACCCCGCCACCAGCCGCGCCGCCGGATGCAACCGATCCGGCATGATGTTGATCGCCGACCCGTGCGCGTCGCGCACCACGACCTCGGAGGCGCCTCCTTCGAGCGCACCGGTCACCGCCGCGTTCACGTCGTCGGTCATCCAGTGACGAGCGGTACCATACTCCGCGCCGCCCGTGCTGATCTGCTTGAGCGAGGAGATCCCGGTGATCCCCTCCATGTCCGCCGAGATGAAGACCTTCACAGAAACCTCCCTATCCCACTTCGTTCATGAAATCCTGCTACGACATCGGATCTGCCCGTATTTGCTGCGTTGCGCTAGCTTTCCCTCCTCGACGCACGGCATGGAGTACGCCTTCGTCGGGAAAGCGTCGCGCGCCTTGCAACTACGGGCATTTCGGCCGTCTCGCGACGGATTTCATGAAGGAAGCTGGCTATGCGGGCCGTCGGTCAGGACCGCTTCAACAGATACTCCACCATCGCGGCCAGCGCCTTCTCGTGACCCGGGCTGTAGCCGATCGAAGTGAAGTAGACTCTGCCCCTTCGGTCGATGAGCAGGTTGGTCGGCGTGCCGGGGATGCCGAAGAGTTCTTTGTTGACCTTGGCATCATCGAGCACGATGGGGAACGTCGCGCCCACCTTGTCGGTGAACTCCTTAGCTAACTGCGGGCGATTCGACGTCTCGACAGAAAACACGGTGAAGCCACGATCCTTGTACTGCTGATAGATCTCCTGCAAGTGCGGATACTCCGCACGGCAGGGGCCTCAGGTCGGGTGCCAGAAGTTGAGGAGGACGACCTTGCCCTTGGTGTCGGCGAAGGCGAGCTCCTTGCCGTCATAGTTCTTGAGAGTGAAAGCCGGCGCCGGCTTGGCGTTCGCCTCCCGAGCCTGGTCGATGCGCTGGAACAGCCCGGCAGGCGACTGGCCGGCGGCCTTGCTCAACGCCGCCACCCTCTCACGAATCATCGGGTCTTCGGCGGGAATCAGAAGCTCGGTGTAGACGGCGAGCGCTTCCTTCGACTGACCGGCCTTGTCGTAGGCCTGGGCGAGATGCATCTGGAGCTCCGTGTTCTCCTTGTCGAGGCCGACGGCCTGGACCAATAACTCGACGGCCCGCAGATACTCGCCCTTCGCGAAGTGCGCCCAACCCTGCGTGTCAAGAATGGAGCCCCTCGACCCATCATCCGGCGCCTTCTGCACGCCGATCGCCGCCAGAGCGATCGCCTCGTCCAGAAGCTGGTTCCGCTCCACCAGATCCCACGCGACCATGTTACACGCATCGGTCGCGATCAGTGGATCGTCCCGCATCGCCTGCAGCACCGCGGGAAGACGGTCGGCCGCGTGCTCTTGGGCGTACGTGTAGGCCGCATAGTGGAGTTGGCCGCGGGTGGCTGGGTCCTTTTCCACCGGTAGGGCCGTCGCCACAAAATCGCTGGCCTTTGCTGGATCGACGGCCATGAGAAGGCCGCAGTAGTACGCGACGGCTCGGGGCCGGAAGGAGCTTGTCGGGTAGGTCTTCAAGAAGGTGTCCCAGGCGGCGAGGCGGGCCGTGGTATCGGCAACGGCGCGGGCATCGCCAAACGCGGTGGTGTCGGTGATGGCGGCGGCGCTTTCCTTGCCGTTGCCCTTGCCCCCGTCCTTGCCGTCTCCCTTGCCGTCGCCCTTCTGGCCACAGCCGACGACCACAACAACCACGGCGAGCAGAACGAGAAGCAGTGTGGCGAAAAACGGAACCTGGCGCGCACCCGGCGCACCTTGGGTTCTCGATATCATCGGGAATCCCTCCCTTGGTTGGATCCGATGGTGCTGGGCGCTACGGTACCAGCGGAACGCAGCGCGGGCAAGGCTGGCGGCGAGTTCGCACGCGACGGGTTCGCAGCCTCGGCAGGATGGTCGTGATGAAGACCGGGGTGCAGAGGATCCCCCTCGACGCCCAGTTGCGGGCGGTGCAGGATAACCCATCAAGATGCCGGTAGATGCAGAGCCACCGGGGGAGTTCTCTCTGCACCGGCAGGGTCCAGGCGCAACGCAGCAGATGCGGGCAGATCCGATGCCGTAGCAGGATTTCGTGAATAGTCCGGACTCGGGAGGTACCACCATGCGGATCATCGAATTCTCACCCCAGAAGATGGAACCGATCACACGGTTCCAGAGCACGGGAGCTGCCAGCACGATGGTTGCCGTCGGAAAAGGAGATACCCGCGTCCATTGTCTCCGTTTCGAACCGGCCGGACAGATAGGCGAACATCCCACCGGGTCCGCCCAGTTGTTTCTGGTGGTCCAAGGCGAGGGTTGGGTCATGGGCGGGGACGGCCGCAAAGCGGACATCGCCGCGGGACAAGGCGCCTTCTTCGAGCAAGGGGAGCGGCACGCCAAGGGGAGCGACACGAGCATGACCGCTCTCATGGTGCAGGTGGACACGCTGGATTGCCTCGGCCCGGAGGTCCAGTCTTCGCCCGAAAACCGCCCCGCCGCGCTGAACCTGCAAACCACGCGTCTGCTTCTCCGCCCCTTCCTACCGTCCGATGCGGCGACATTCGCTGGATATCGCTCCGATCCCGACGTCGCGCGATACCAAGGATGGGAGGCGCCGTTCAGCCTTCCGCAGGCGCGGGCCTTCATCGCAAGCATGGAGCAGGTGGTGCCCGGCACCCCGGGTGCGTGGTACCAGTTGGCGATCTGCCTCCGTGTCACGGGCGAACAGGTCGGCGATTGCGCCTTCCGCGTACTCCCGGATGAACCGAAACAGGCCGAGATCGGCTTCACCCTGGCCCGTCCCCACCAGGGACACGGCTATGCCACCGAGGCGGTCGGGGGGCTCCTCGTTCATCTCTTCGGCACGCTCCAACTCCACCGCGTGCGCGCCATCTGTGATGTCGAGAACCCCGCCTCCGCGCGGGTCCTGGAGAGAGTGGGGTTTCGCCGCGAGGGACAGTTCATCGAGAACGCCTGGTTCAAGGGGCGTTGGAGCAGCGAGTTCTTGTTCGCAATCCTGGGCCGGGAGTGGGGCGCGAAAGCCGGCTGATCCTAACCCATTTCGTAACCACAGATCGCGGTTCAGGTCCGGGCCGGATCTCCCGCAAACTATGGAAGGGGCGCGAGCCATCCCCGCGAGGCGGCGCGCGGCGCTTGAGAAGGTGCTTGCGAGCGCCTATCATCCGCTCATGGAAAGCCAACGAGGGAACTTATGAGCATGAGACAAGGCCTGCACATGGGACAGCGGATGTCGCTGACCCAGACGCTGACCCCGCAGATGCGGATGAACCTGGAACTGATCCAGGCACCCATTCTCGAGGCGGTGCAACAGCTCGAGCAGCAAGTCATGGTGAACCCGTGGCTGGAGCGCAACGAGCAGGCCACCGACCCGCGCTTCGTCCGCGACGCCGACGTCGTCGCCGCCACCACACGGACCGCCCGCCAGGAGGCCGATTTCCAGGAGTCCGAGGCGTGGCTCGACCCGGTGGCCGCCTCGCCCTGGACGCACGAAGAGTTCCCCGCCGACGAGACCACCGGCGTAATCGCGGTGGCACAGGTTTCACCGTACGAGCAGCTTGAGACGCAGGTCCGAGAGCTAGATATAAAGCGGCCGATCATGGAGTTGGCGCTCAAACTCCTGCAGAGCCTCGACTCACATGGCTTCCTGCCACCGCCCGAGGAAGAGCGCGATTTCGAGGTCTTGGGTCTTCTCCCGATCGACGAGTGGCGAGCCCGGCTGAAGCTGGATCCCGACGCCTGGCTCCTCGGCCCCCTCGAGCTCAAACCCGAGGACCGGCCCCTGCTGGATGAGGTGCTGCAGGTTCTCCGCTTTCAGCTCGATCCGCCCGGCGTCGCCGCCTACAACCAGTCCCA
Organism: Candidatus Eiseniibacteriota bacterium; assembly: GCA_903844735.1. GTDB lineage: Bacteria > Eisenbacteria > RBG-16-71-46 > CAIMUX01 > CAIMUX01 > CAIMUX01. Next base: position 2,574 of record CAIMUX010000067.1, on the reverse strand, counting down.
CTCGTTCCTCATCCAGTTGGAACGGCAGGGCAAGCAGGACTCGCTGGCGGCCCGGCTCATCCGCGAGGACGTCCTCGCCGACATCAAACCGCGCAACCTCGACCAAGTAGCCCGCAAGCTCGATGTCACCACCGCCGAGTTACACAAAGCGCTCGAAGACCTGCACCGCCTCTACCGCAGCCCACTCTCGCTCCTTGACCAGTCCTTGGAGCCCACACGCTACCCCGACCTCACCGTGGACAAGATCGACAACGAGTGGCAGGTCAACCTCAGCCACCCGCTCTCCGGGCGGTATCGCTACCGCGAGACAAAGATCCCGCGGAAGAACGTCCTCGAAAAGGAGCTGGTGGAACCCACCGACGATCCGGCCGAGACGCTGCAACGGTTGCGTACCATGCGGCAGGATGCCAGGATGCTGGTCCGGGCCACCGAGTATCGCGATCGCACTCTCTTCGAGATCGGTGCCACTCTGGTGCGCGAGCAGTCGGAGTTCGTCGAGCGCGGCGAGGAGGCACTGAAGCCGCTCCTCCAGAAGGAGCTCGCGGAAAAGCTCGGCCTCAACGAAGCCACCGTCTCGCGGATCCTCAAGGACAAGTTCATCCTCACGCCACGGGGACTGATCCCGCTCTCCGCCTTCTTCTCCCGCTCCCTCACCAACCGGCGCGGCGAGAAGGTCTCCAACAAGTCGATCATGGACGTCCTCTCCCGGCTCATTAACGAGGAAGAGAATCCCGAAAGTCCCTGGAGCGATTCCGAGCTTTCCGAGAAACTCAAGCAGCGCGGCACGGCTATCAGCCGGCGGACGGTGACGAAGTACCGGATGATCCTGAAGATCGGGGCGGCGGGGGATCGGAAGGCGCAGAGGAAGATTCAGGATTCGATGTAGGCCCGCGAGCGCGAGGTGCGCGCCCTGGTCGAAGCGATGGCCGAGACGGGACTCGACCGGGGCGAGATCGTTACTCTTCGCGAAGAGGGGTCGGTGAAGACGGACGCCGGGATCATTCGGATCGTTCCTGCGTGGAGGTGGCTGCTGGAAAGGGAAGAACCGAGCTGAACCGAGCCAGCGCGTTTCGTCCTGGCGTACGACCCCGGCGCAAACGCCGGACAGATCAAGGCTCGCAGCCAAGCCCCGCGAAGGATCAGGTCGCTCGGCGCCTGGCAGAAGGCCTTGTGAACGTCGTGCCGTCGAACCGGCCGATCAGGTGGTTGCTGTTGCCACCACAAAAGCGCAAGGTCTTTACATGAGCGAACCATGTGCTCCGGGAGCGCGCCCTGTTCTCTCGAACGAGGCTGAGGGCTTCAGCGCGACCCTGCGGCAGCAGCACGCCGCGGCCTTTTCCGCCGCGCTGCGCCACCCCTTCGTCGCGGCGCTGGGCGAGGGGACGCTGCGGCCCGAGCAGCACCGCTTCTACCTGATCCATGACCGGTTCTACCTCGAGGACTACACCCGTGTGCTCGCCCTGGCCGCGGCCCGGGCGCCCGACATGGAGGACCGCGCCAGGCTGGCCCGGTTGCTGCAGTTCACCGTGGAGGAGGAGGTGAGGCTGCAACGCCGGACCGCGGCGGAGCTGGGGCTCACCGATGAGGAGCTGCGCGCGGCCGAGCCCTCCCTCGTTACCCGAGCCTACACCGACCTGTTGATCCGCACCGGATACGAGGGCACGCTACCCGACCTGCTCGCGGTGTTGCTGCCCTGCACGCAGATCTACGCGGAGGCCGCGACCCAACTCACAGCCCGGGGGCTGCCCGAGGACCCCCGCTGCCGTGCCTGGATCGAGGCCTATGCATCTCCGGCCATGCAGGAGTGGGCCGCCTGGCTGGCCGCGCGGCTCGACCGGGCGGCAGTGGTCGCCGACCCGGCGGAGTGCTTGCGCTGGGCCGGACTCTACGCCCTGGGATGCCGCTACGAGCTGCTCTTCTTCGAGACGAGCTGGACGCTGCAGTCCTGGCCCGCGGCCTGCGCCACGGCGAGGGAGGCGAGCTCTGGCGCTTTCAACTGCAATGCTGCGAGTTGATTCCGGCAAGCCCGCCGGAGGCTGGGAAGCGAGATTCGTATCGAGATCCGGAGGGAATGATGGAGACATGGCTCTTCGACGAGTTCGCTGACGCGTACGACCGCTGGTTCATGCAGAACGAGAACGTGCTGCTGTCCGAGGTGCTGCTCGTCCGGCACGCCCTGCGGGAGTGCGGCGAGACCCTGAGCGTCGGCTGCGGCAGCGGGCTGTTCGAGCAGATCCTGCGCAGCCGCTTCACGCTCGACATCCGCAACGGGGCTGAGCCCTCTGCGGCGATGGCCCACATCGCCCGGCAGCGCGGCATGCAGGTCCTGATCGCACCGGCCGAGCGGTTGACATTCCCGGACGGCACCTTCGACACGGTGCTCATGAACGGCGTGCCGAGCTACCTGAGCGAGCTGGCGCCCGCGTTCCGTGAGGCGCAGCGGGTGCTGAGGCCGGGCGGCCACCTGGTGGTGCTGGACGTCGGCGCGGAGGGCTCCTACGGCCTGCTCTACCGGCTGGCCGGGCAACTGGGCAGTTGGGACCACCCGCAGTTACAGGGCTGCAAGCCCGAGGT